>NZ_KV757762.1 GCF_001712795.1 Nostoc sp. KVJ20 | reverse complement strand
CCCAGTCCCCAGCCCCCAATCCCCAATCCCCAATCCCCAGTCCCCAGTCCCCAGTCCCCAGTCCCCAGTCCCCAGTCCCCAGTCCCCAAGTGATTTTGTTAGATGAAGGATGGGATGCGATCGCCAAAGAATCTGATATAAATCCTCAGATAGATGCAGAAGCGCATAATTTAGCTTACGTAATTTACACTTCTGGGTCTACAGGAACTCCTAAAGGGACTCTTGTTCCCCATCGATCGCTAACCAATTTAATAGAACACCATCAAGCGAAGATGACAACAGGTGTGGGTGTTCTTCAGTTTGCCTCCCTAAGTTTTGATGTCAGCTATCACGAAATGTTTGCGGCGTGGGGTTTAGGCGGCACGCTGTATATGATTGGTGAAAGCGATCGCAAGGATTTAGATAAATTAATTCAGTTACTTGCTCAAGAACCAATCGCCAAAGTTTTCCTTCCTGTCACCTTATGGCAACAATTAGCAGAAATATACGGAGAGGAAGAACATCTATTTGAGAATATTAGAGAAGCGATCGCTTGTGGCGAACAACTCCAGATTACTCAACCAATGATTAAGCTGTTTCAACGTCTGGAGAATTGTAGACTCTATAATTTCTACGGCCCTACGGAAGCAGATTTAGTTACAGCTTATGAATTTAGCAACCAGCCAGAAGAGTGGCCAATTTATCCACCAATTGGTAAACCTGCCGTCAACGTACAAGTTTATCTATTAGACCGCAATTTCCAACCCGTGCCAATTGGTGTTCCTGGCGAATTGTACGTCAGCGGTGATGGTTTGGCTCGTGGCTACCTCAACCGCCCAGATTTGACAGAGCAAAAATTTGTCCCAAATCCCTTTGCCAAGCCAGAAGGTTTTTCCCCCTACTCCCAAAAAAGACTATACAAAACTGGTGACTTAGCTAAATATTTACCAGATGGCAACATTGAATTTGTAGGACGCATCGACGATTTAGTAAAAGTTCGGGGCTTTCGGGTTGAACTTGGTGAAGTTGAAGCAGTCTTGAGTAAACATCACCAAATTAACCAAGCAGTGGCTAAGGTGTTTGGGCAAAGTGCCAGAGAAAAATATTTAGTCGCTTACTTCGTACCAATTCAAGGGCAAACTCTCAGCATCGAACAGTTGCGTACTTTTCTGCAAGACCAGTTGCCAGAGTACATGATTCCATCAGCTTTTGTGCAGATAGAGTCCTTCCCCTTGACCCCCAATGGTAAAGTTAACCGTCGCGCTTTGAGCGAACCGACGACCAGCCGACCAGAATTAGCCCAAACTTTTGTTGCACCCCGGACTCCCACCGAAGAAATTTTGGCAGGTATCTGGAGGGATGTTTTAGGGTTAGAACAAGTTGGAATTTACGACAACTTCTTTAATTTAGGAGGACATTCATTACTTGCGACTCAGGTTATCTCTCTGACACGCAAAGCATTTAAGATCGAATTACCCCTAAGAAGTTTATTTGAATCTCCTGCGATCGCAACTTTAGCTAGAACAGTTGAGGCAGCTAATCAGCAAGAAATTACACCATTAAAAGTGGAACGTTGGCGTAGCCCGTCGCAGACATCGCAGGATGGAATACTGCCAATCTCCTTAACTCAGTTAGAATTTTGGTTTTTCGAGCAATTCTATCCAGGTAATCCTGTTTACAACCTGCCGCTAATTTATCGCGTCACAGGTGCGCTGGATGTGAAGGCGTTAGAGGAGAGTTTAACAGAAATTGTGCGACGACATGAAACTTTCCGAAGCACCTTTAAGCTTGAGAACGGACAAGTAGTTTATGCAATTTCTCCCGAACCTATATTTGATTTTGCCGTAATAGATGTACAAGATATATCTGAAGCAAAACAACAAGCCGAGAAAGAAATTAAGCAGCCTTTCGATTTGGCACGGGGGCCATTATTGCGGAGTAAGCTTTGGCGTTTGAGTGAAACCGAGCATTTGCTTGTTGTCACTACCCACCATATTGTCGCTGATGGTTGGTCTTTCAGCGTGTTAACCCAAGAAATGGCAACCCTTTACGAAGCTTTTTCTCAAGGTAAACCCTCACCCCTGGCCGAGTTAGCCATTCAATATGCAGACTTTGCCCATTGGCAGAGGCAATGGTTGCAGGGGCAAGTTTTGGAATCACAGATGCAATTCTGGAAACAACATTTAGGTCTTACCCCGCCAGTTTTGAAACTACCAACTGATCATCCACGCCCAGCCGTGCGAACCTTCACAGGTGCGCGTCAACCATTGGTAATTTCTAAAGACTTAACCAAAGCACTCAAGACATTGAGTCAGCAGGAAGGCGTAACCCTATTTATGACCTTGTTAGCAGCACTCAAAACATTACTTTTCTGCTACACAGGACAACCAGACATCATTGTGAGCAGTACCGTTGCCAATCGTACCCGCCCAGAAACAGAAGGATTGATTGGTTTCTTTGTTCATTTACTGCCATTCTGCACCAACTTCTTAGAAGGCAATCCCAGCTTCCGCGAACTACTGCGGCGAGTGCGGGAAGTGGCTTTAGGAGTGTATACACATCAGGAAATGCCTTTCATCAAACTACTAGAAGAACTACAACCAGTTAGAGACTCTAGTTACACACTGCTAGCTCAGGTGATGTTTGTTTTTCAAAACACTCCAGAAGATGATTTAAAACTAGCAAACTTGACTTTAAAAGAGGAGTTTATTGCAACTGATACCAAAGACACAGCCGAATTTGATTTAAATTTGACACTCCAAGAAACATCAGAAGGAATTGAAGGCGCTCTAGTCTACAAAACCGATTTGTTTGAAGCTGCTACTATTTCCAGAATGGTAACAATCTTTCAAAGTTTGCTTGAATATATTGTGACTAATCCTGAGCAACGTCTTAACGAACTTCCCTTTTTATCTGAAGGAGAAAACTTACCAATTCAAAATTTCAGATTGCCAGTAAATACAAAAAAATCTGACAATGATTTTATTGAACCTGCCACCCCTACAGAAGAAGTCATTCTAGCTACTTGGAAAGAAGTTTTAGGATTAGAACATATTAGTACTCAAGATAACTTCTTTGATCTGGGAGGAAATTCTGCTCTTGTTCTGCAACTAATATACAAACTACAGCAAGCTTTGCAAGTGGAGTTACCTTTAATTGACCTATTTGAAAAAACTACTATAGTTCAGCAAGCAGAAGCTATCTACGATTTACAAAACAATTTATAGGACTCCTATTTAATTGTTGAACAAGACTCAGTACTGATCTATGCTTTCTTTCCTATTCCCTATTCCCTAT
>NZ_KV757761.1 GCF_001712795.1 Nostoc sp. KVJ20 | reverse complement strand
CAATTAGTCCAAACTCAAGTTTCAAACGGTCTTCACGAATAGCCTGCATTTCGCCTTTCCAGTAAGTCAATCCCCCAATTACTACCGAATATTTAGGTAAATCTACCATCGCTCCTGGGCCAAAGGTTGATAAAAGCTGGCTTTGGCGGATTTCTGCTTGTGGTTTTATTTTATTATTTGACTTCTTCATTAAACCTCTTCCTCTATTTCTAAACCAACAGGGTCACGCACAAAAAGTTTCACTACTGGCTCGACATCCCGCAAGCTGCGTTGGGCTTTGAATTTTTGCCGATCACTACTTTCTTTGTCCGCCTTGGGGTCAAGGGCATCAAGTAGTAAAGGGGCTGCCATCTCTATTTCATTGCGTTGATATTGTAGGCGTTGGTCTTGCACGGCAATATGTTGCCATGTATCTAAACGGTCTATAACTTGTCGCCGGATTTCTTGACGCAGACTTTCAGCTTCATCGGCTTTTAAGGGGCTATGTCCTTCTGCACGTTTAACGATCGCATCCACAACAAAATCTAAAAGCAGGCGATGTTGGGTAATTTGAGCAGCACCTAGAGGCGCTGTCATCTCTGCATTACCTAATCTGGCAAGGGCAACGGTAACACCTGACAAACCCCGATCGATGGCGCGGGGTGAGAAGGGAGTAACGCTACTTGCTTCGACTGTGCGGTAGAAAGTATCATGCCAGATTTGAAAACGTTCGTAGTGAGAGCGATCGCGCGGTCGGTGAATGTTGAGTAAGGTAACAACTAAACCAGGTTTTTCAGCTTCTCGACCGACGCGGCTGGTGGCTTGGATATATTCAGCAGTGGTTTTCGGCTGTCCTAAAACTACCATCAGCCCTAAGCGGGTGATATCTAGCCCTACGGAAATCATGTTAGTTGCTAGGGCAATATCAACTCTTTCTTTCTCATGAAAAGGTAAAGCTAGACGACGTTTGGTATTAGCAACTTTGTTAGTGCTGATGCGAGAGGTTAACTCTTCTGGTTCATCATCTATTTTGCGATCGCAAAATAAGCTAAACGGTTCTTGGTAGCGACGGCGATCGCCATAATGACTCAGGCGGGAGTTTACCTCATCTTCCACTAAGCGGCGACTACCACCCAATTCCCGCAGGGAATTAAAATAACCTAGCAGTGTCATATAAGGGTCAGCAGGATTATGCGGATTTGTTTTTCCGCCGGCATCTTCCCAAGCTTGTTTAGCTGCTCCCAACAGGGCTAAGTATACTCGTAACAGAACTACTTTAAGGCTGCGTCCTTGGGCTACAACTCCGACATAAAGCCGTCCCGGTGTTTTAGTAATTGGTACGGTTTCGGCAAAAAAGGAGTCGTGGCGATCGGGCCCAGGAGGCGGAAAAATATCTACCTGGCTGTGACTAAACAAAGCTTGAATTTGGCGCTCCGCACGGCGGACTGTAGCAGTGGAGGCAATAATCTTCGGTCGGATAGTTTTATCATTGTGTGTCACACTACACAGAACATCGATAACCGTTTCGTATAATCCCACCATTGTTCCTAGCGGCCCAGAAATCAAGTGCAATTCGTCTTGAATAATCAAATCTGGTGGGGGTAAATTTTTGTCTAAGGCTCGACCTTTGGTTTTAGCATCAGCTGGCCCAGTGAATCCTACTTTTTCATCAAAATGAGTTACTTTGCCAAATAGCGCTCCAGTTTGACCAACCCAAGGCAGATTCGCAAATTTATCAACGGTGGAAATTATGAAGCAAGGAAGCCGTCGATAGATTTGTTCATCTACGGCAACGATGGGTAGGGGATTGTTACCTTTAAATATACAAGCAGGTTGACCATCTGCGTGTTTTTTCCGATTGTCGCAGATTACCCGCAGGTCAGTAGGTGCATCGGCAAGTGGTAAAAGTTGAAACGATCGCGCTTTCAATTCCGTGCCACACCAGGGACACCTTTCTAGGGGAATCGGCTTTGGTTTATGAGGATAATGGCGATCAAATTCTTGAGTCCGCGCCCAAGCTGAATTATCTTTGTCGCCTTTTTTACCCATTTTATTGGGTGTGGCACCCTGCCCAACCCACAACCCAATCTCAAAGGGATGCTTACCTAGTCTAGGATTTTGCTGACGTTCTAGCTCTAAGGCACAGACGAGGGTTGCGGCTCTTTCCAATTGGTCTAGGGTCAGGAGGCGCAGAGTGTAGCGCATGAGAACGCTGACACCAGCAGAGTGGATACTAGGATCGCGCAGACGACGCAGCACCAGAGTGAACGCTGCTAACCCTAAATAGGCTTCGGTTTTGCCGCCACCTGTGGGAAAAAACAGCAAATCGACAATTTCCCGATCTGGATGTTCTGGTTGAGCAATGCTCAGGATGTTCAACAGCAGAAAAGCTAGCTGGAAAGGTCGCCACTTCGGTGGTGAAAAGTCTTCAGGGGATTTATCTGGATTATCGTGAGTTAGGCGTTGTCTTCTAGCAGTTGCTAGGGCTTGGTTAGCAATTTGAAAAGCTTCTAACACCAGAGGATTGTTTAAAGCTTGTAATCCGGCGGCTATGCGTTCCTTAATCCTGCTAGCTGTGGTTAATAATTCACTAGCAATTTTTCCTTGGTGCGGTTCAGTTGGGGCTGCGGCTTGCTGTTTGGTAATCCAGTCAGTATATGCAGTCACCATTGGGTAAACCATCTGAGAGATTGTTGCCGCGTCTTTTGCCTTAGCTAGTGCTTCCATGCCTAGTTCTAGCCCCGGAATTTCTGCTGGTTCTACTCTGGCCACCTCTGCTGTGGGCATCCAGTTAGTACGAATTTCTTGACAGATATGATTCGAGCTAAGGATAGTAATAGCAGAAACGTTGTGTCCAACAGCATATTCGCAATCGTTGCGGTATTGCAGGCTTGACACCGCTTCGTCTCTATCTTGGCTGTTTTGCCCCCGCAAGTTAGGGCGGGATACAAAAGCCTCAGCAGTGCGGATGGTGAGGCAGGCTTGAAAAATAAAACTGATGTCGTGCTTTTGGTTGGGATTGTTGCTGCGGTAGTTAACTAAGAATACTGAAACTGAACGCGTACCAACAGGGAGTTTTTGTTGAGGTGATGAAGCTACAGCCCGATTTGACACAAATAACTTTAAGCCGTTGCTGTCTGGAACTTCAATCTGAATTTTTCGTTGATTTCCCAGCAGAGAAATAGGCATACTAATGCAATGAGGAGAGCGTTGCCATAATTCTTGCTTGGCTGACTGGGGATTCTCGCTATCATCTAATTCTGTTTCGCTTTCAAGAAATTGGTAGTCACCCCACTGCACAGTTATATTCAGTTCTGTGGTATTTTCTGGTAGAAGAAAGCTCAAGCCAATGGAAGAAGGAAAGTGAGCTTTACGGGCTGAGGAGGCTTCGGGAGCATTGGCATCTTCATTAGTATCACTGCTACTAAGTTGTTCGAGTGTGTCGTCTGCTGTTTCGTCCGATCGCACTTCAACAGGCGCTCCAAAAGGTACTAAAAAACCTGTAAGATACCACTTAGAAGGAGCTTGAGTGAGGATTTCCTCGGCATATTCAACATCATCAGGGGTTGGCCCCACCAAGTCTAGTTGCATGGCGCGGATTAAATGCGATCGCACTTCGGCAGATGTGGTCATAATATTCTCTGGGAATTCATTGGCATAACTGACGTTGAACCTGTTTAGACAGAAGCAGATGGGAAACCAGGAATAGTTAGATTCGTTTCTGTTGCTTTCCGCGTTTTTCCTGCCTTTTTAGTATTCCCTTTTACCTTCCCTTTCTCAGCAGCTTTACCGCCTAATATTTCAGCTTCGGCGCGTTGCAGGTTGAGTTCGAGTAAACGGGCTAATACTTCGTCGTGAATTTCTTCGGGCCAACGGTAGCGCCAAGGCTTTTTCTTCTGGCGTTTGCTAGTGTTTTCGTCGTCTTCTTCGTCTTCGTAATCAAGCAGGAAGGTGCAGTCTGTGGAAATATCTGTCCAGCCGTAAGCATCGAGGACAGCCCGATCCATTTGGGCGTGGAGTAAGCGTAGTTGTAAAATATCGGGGTGGCGTTCGTCGGGATCGTGGAAGCGGTTGTATGTGTCGGTGAGTCCCTGGTTGTTGCGAACCATTAAGGCGGCGCGATATTCGTAGTAGGTTTTACCAGCAGCTTCTAGGGTGGGGTTAGTTTCCCAGTTTTCGGAGAAGGGAAAGGTTTCAAAGCAGTCTGAAGGAGAATAACTTAGGCGATCTTCTAATGATGAAGAAAAAAATCTTGCAAATATTTCATTAGTCCTCGACTGAAGGCATGAGAACACTGAAAAGCTATCAAATGGAAACACAATTAATTTATTTGTATAGACTATGTTACTTTTAATAAAAACAAAATTTAGATGCTTGCTAACTACTGGACAAACTAAAATTTTATCTAATTTACTTATATTTTTATATAATTCTGGTCTTCTTTCAGCAAATTTCCACCAGTATCGCTTGTAAGACTCTCTTTTATCTTTCATCCTGATAGGTTTAACTTTTACCTCAATGATAGACATAAGAGAACTCCATTGCCTTGCCTCTGACTCACTCATGTCTCCAAAATTAATCACGAATCTACTATGTGATTGAGTTGGACTACTATTAATATCTTCACCACTTACAAGTGGATGAATTACACATTGATTTTTGAAGTTATTATCTATTAAACACTGCATTTCAGCAATTGATGTTGCTTCTAAATTTGTATCATCAAATGTAAAACCCATACCTAATATAGTGCTACCTTGAAAACTTTTATTAGCATTTTCCGATAAAACTATAGGATTTTCATTCGTTCCAGAATTAAATAGAAACGCAGAAATTAAATCAACTTTCCGTCTCTCTAGTAGTTTTATACCTTGATAATCACCCTTAAAAACATGAATAACACTCACGATAACCGCCGCTAAACCCGGCCACTTAATTCGCTTTTGAGCATTGTAAATTGTACCTCCATGCTCACAGATATATCTCAAACCAGTACTGCGAGTATCTCCCTGGGCAATAGTATTTGTGGCAATTAATCCAAAACATCCAGATTGGCGTAAAAGTGTAAAAGCTCGTCTAAAGAAATGCGCTACCAAATCAGCATTTCCATGAGATTCGGGATTAACAACTTTCAACCAATCTTGATAACCAGAAATATGAGCATTTATTGTTGTATTCTTCCCGGCAAATGGTGGATTACCAACAATCGCATCAAACCCTGGATTATTTCTATCAAATACTTCTGGAAATTCAATCTCCCAATTAAATGTGGGAACTCCTTTCTCTCCATAAGACAATTCTGCACAAATTCGGCTTACATCTAAATCATCTTCTTGATTTTTCTGCCATTGGTAAGACTTTAACCATGAATTATCACGCTCATCCTTTTTCACCTTATCTTTATATTTTGCAAAAAATGATGCAATAACAAAATTTACTCTCAGTCGGATGTCCTGCAACTCTGTTTCTATATTTTCATAAAAATCGCGTTTGGCTGTATAATTATCCTCATCTAAGTTGTGAATTACATCTCTATCAAATTTTACCTTCTCCATCGACAAATTGAATAAAGGTAAATCCATATATTTATAAGTTTTATCTTCTTCCCGGGTTAATTGTATAATTTGTTCAAAATTTAACCCAACTAAAGAATCTCCGCACTTCAAAGCATGGTCTAAAAATGTAAAAGGATGAGCTTTCGCCAAAGTGGTTAACCACAAAGATAATTTAGCCAAATTTACTGCAAAAGGGTTTTTATCTACGCCATACAAACAGCGTTCCGCTACTAACCGCCGCGCATAAAGTAACGGTTCTTCATCAATTGGAATTTTAGGTAATACGTTTTGCTTATTCCATGCTTCAACTAATTTTTCAGCCAACTGACGGCAACTTTCAACCAAAAACGCTCCCGAACCCATCGCCAAATCACAAATTTTCAAGTCTAAAATTTGCTCTGGCGTAGGGTTTTCTCCCAAAGCTGATAAAATCGGTCTGAGGGTTTCTTTAACAATTGGCTCAGTCAAAGCACGAGGCGTATAATGAGTACCACTACGCCGCAGTTCTTCCCCAGGTTGCAAATACAGAGAACCCACAGGCATTAAACTCGGCGTTTTTGGTGATACCTTGCGTCCCAACGCCGCTACTACATCCTCTGCTGTCCTCGCATCCTTTAACTCTGTTAGGGATTTACCAGTAATTTCGCAACCTGCAACATTCTTTAAATATTTAGCCCGTTCTGCCGCTTTAGTTTTGAGTACTTCCTCAACACTGACAACCACCGTCACCGAAGATTTGGAACCTTTGGGTTTACTCCAAACACCGATAGCAGGACTACTTGCTCTTTCTACTTCGTAGCCTGTAACTGCTTCATAAACAGAGCCAAGTTTCTCAACATCCAAAGAACGATAAGACAGGCGTTCTCCATCCAGTACCAACAACCCTTGCAATACCCTATGAATTACCCCATCTGAGACGCGAGGGGGTTCAAGACTTTCCCCTGTTTGATATTTTGTAGACTGGAGACGACCTTCTAAAAACGGATATTCATCTGGGTCAAATAGTTGCCCATGACGAGCAGGTAAGTACAAATCAGCATGACCGCCGCCGTCGTAAACCAAACGGAACAGACTTAGCAACCATGCCCAAGCACCATACCTCTGATCCATTGTATCCGGGTAGTTGCCTGCATCTTCTCTCAAGCGCTCGTAAAGTCCACTAACTGAGTAATAGCGGGTATAAACTGCATCTTGAGACATCAGTCCCCGGTCTTCAGCGTAAAGCAGGAACACCAACCGCAGCAAAACGGTAATCAGTCCACCGTAAATATGCTGGGGTGCAGTAGTGGCAATATCACTTATTAAGCCGCTTTTACTGGTTGCATCTGCGATTTGGAAGCCGCGCAGTAAATCCCATAATGCCTCTAATACCTGCTCTGCAAGCTTTATAGAGACATCGTTTTGATATTTACGGCTTTTTTCCAGGATTGCAGACAAACGGCGATCGCTAGGGACATTAAAAAGTCTGTCAGCCGAGAGCAACATCTCCATTGCACCCAAAATCAGCCGCCCAGATATCTCACACATTGCCTGTACAGGGAAAGTCAGGTGTCCCGATGACTCCCCAAGTGGTGCATAAACCAAACGCAAATCTGTACCGTTGCACAATAGCCCAGTGTAAACCTTTGTTTCTTTTAAAAGGCGCTCAAACTTAGACTGGGGACTGGCGTGCCAACCAGTAGATTTACTATCCTCCGCCCCAGCGTTGTCAAGTTCAGTACCATCAGAAAGCACTTGTACCAGCATCATCCAGCCGCCATTAGGGTCGGGTACAGCATACGTGGGTGTCAAAACTTCGTTGTAATCTAGGAGTGCGATCGCTAATTCTTCTGGACTGGCAACTAAATCTTCTGGTTGCCAACCTAAAACATTGATAGTGAAAGCAGGAAAGTCGTCAATTCCAAAGGTTTCCTTGTCTATATCACCAGAGAGAGGTTCGCGTCTGGCAACTGTAGCGAGTGTTTGTTGCAGTTCCACCACATTACGGTTAACCACAGCTTGGGCTGCTGACAATGCAGGGGGAGACACCACCAACCCCACAGGCTGGAGAAAGCCCAACCATTCTTTATGTAACCGAATTTCTGGATCGTTTGCCATTGTTTTTACTCCCTCTAGCCGGAAATCGGCCATAAATAAATTACGCCGACTGGCTCAACCCGTACTGCTTTTACTTTGTAGGCGGCTTCAATTCGGGCTGGTTCTGAAATTAGTTCGGTTGCGATCGCTTGAAGGCGTTTTTCCCAATGGCGACGGTCTGCATCCAATTGGCGCTGTTCTTCTATGAATGGAAGAGACAACTGCACTGCCTTAGATTCTTCCTGACACTTGATAATTCGCGTCTGTTGTTCTTCCAGAATCTTCTTCATCTCAACAGCTTCTTTAGTACCGCGATTAGCCAGCTTTTTCTCAGCACTTTCAGCCAAAGCTGTAGCGCGGCGTTCCAAATGGGGAATTAATTCTGCTACATCTTGGGCTGCACTTTTTTTCAATCGCTCTTTCACTGCTTCGGCAACTTGCAACAAGTGTGGGGAAGCTAGGGAATTTTCCAGTAATTCCAGTACGTTGTCTTTCTCGCCTTCTCTTAAAGGTTGAAGTTTCTTGCGTCCCCGGCTGGTTGGATCTGACCACTCTGCTGCTACTGCAATCACCTGATCGTGTAAGCGAGAAGCCCGTTCACCATACAGAGCCAGCCGTCCCAGTGCAATCACTTTTGGCATGGGGTCATCAGTCAGACAAACACAAGCACGAGTTAATTCATCATGCAAGAAACCCTGAGCTAAAAATCTGCTCAGTAGGCGCTGGACAATTCTGTGTTCTAAATGCAGATGAACTACATCCCCATCTAAAGACCCAGGATCTCGAAAGACTACAGGACGAATCGGTGCTTCTTTCCGCCATTCCCAAGGCTTTTGTCCGATTTTTCGAGGTGTTCTCAGGGTATCAAGTGTAGTTGACCATGTTGGATCTGCACCAGTACGCTGGTCGAGAGCCGGAATTGTCCAACGGGCAGTTACAGGATTGTTAGCAACCTCATTCACATCTACAGGGGCAAGTGTTGGGACTCCCAGAATTCCTAAAGAAGCAGAGATGGCATTACGGAAGTGATTGTCATCTAGTCCCAACCAATCCCGCGAGTCTTTCAACATTTCTTGTAAATTCTCAACTTGTTTAGTCAAATCCTGTTGGCGGAGTCTGGCTTGCTCCAGTTCCTCATTAATTACCTGTGTGTTTACTGTTTCCTTGTTACTGAGTTGCTCTGCTTTATTTATCGAATCAGTAAGATTATTTACTTCTTGGTGGCGAATTCCATTAGCCAGTAAGCGCGACACATTTCTTTCAACTACTGGTGCAAGAGAGCCAAGTTCTTGTTGAATCGTCACTGTTTTCCGCACCAGTACATCTAATACTTTGTCTTCTGTGCGTTGCGGTAAAACAAAGTAGTAACAATGGACAACAGGCGATCGCTGTAATTTGCGGTCAATCCGTCCATTGCGCTGTTCCATCCTCGACGGGTTCCACGGCACATCAAAGTGGAACAAGTCAGCACAGTTGTTTTGCAGGTTCACCCCTTCTCGTGCTGCATCTGTAGCAATCAGGATTCGCAGAGGGTGACGTGCTGGGTCAGCGTTAAATGCACTTTTAATCGCTTCGCGGCGTTCTTCTCCAATGCCCCCATGAAATACATCTATGCGTTCTTGTTCACGGTTAGAATTAGCGATCGCACTTTGTAATTGCTGTTGTAAATAACGTTTAGTATCTGTATATTCTGTAAAGATAATTACTCGTCGTTCTAACCAAGCAGCATTCGGTTGACCCAGATCGGGACAAAGATTTTGGCGAATCCACTCTACCAGTTGTTGAATTCGTGGATCTGGCTGGTAGCGAGAGGAATTAGCGACATCTGCCATTTCATCTAAAATCGCTAATTCACGCGCTGTTTGGCCGGCAGCCTGCATACTAGCTGCTGCCATTTGAGCATCTTCTTCTGCAATTACTTCCTCTTCGGAAAATTCAGCCCGTTCGTCATCTGCACCAGGGGATTCAAACAGCAACGGTAGACTGACTTGATATGTAGAGGGGCGGTTAATTGCTTGCTTTTCCATCCCCGTCCGATGCACCTTTAAAGTCCGAGCAAATGCTTCAATGGAAGACAAAAGACGCTTTTGTAATGAAGTAATCACCAGCATCGCCGTAGTCTGAGTAGACTTCGCTGCATCTTTGAGCTTTTCCTCACGCAGATTGCGATACTGTTGCAGCAATCGGGATAATTTGAGTTCTGGTGCGTCTTCTGGCAGGTTATCAATAACTATAGGAAGAACGTAGCGTTGGGGAAACTCTTCTCCGATCTCCCGTAAGTCTTGTTTTAAGCGCCGCACCATTACAGTGTCCAGCAACTTGCGATTACGAACGGGTACTCCTCGGCAGAAACGCTGGGGGTCGAGAATTTCTAGTAAGGCGGCGAAGCTGTTGGAGTGTCCATTGTGGGGAGTAGCAGACAAAAACAGCTTGTGTTCAAAACGCGGTGCTAAGTCTCGAACAGTTTTGGTAAGTTGGGAATCAACCGCATACTTCGCACCACTCGCAGGTGCAGCATTATGAGCTTCATCAAGGATGAGCATGGAAGCAGCTGCAAAATCACCAAGCCAGTCCCGTAACGGTGCGGCATAGGTTTCATCTCGTAGCAAAGCGTGGGAAATAATGAACCGAGTATGCGTCATCCAAGGGTTAATTCCATAACCCCGTTCTTGACGACGCGCGGCAATAAACTCACGATCCAGAATCATAAATGTGAGTCCAAAGCGACTCTCCATTTCTTCTTGCCATTGCCTTACCACTGACGGCGGACACGAGATAACTACTCGTCTAACCTTTTGCCGCATCAACATCTCACGCAATATCAGCCCTGCCTCAATGGTTTTGCCCAACCCTACATCGTCAGCAATAAACAAACCAACTCTTGGCATTAGCAAAGCTTTACGTAGCGGCTCTAATTGATAAGCTTTGACTTCTATACCTGCCCGGTAAGGGGCTTGGAAAAGCTTGGCATCTGTGGAAGTAACGCAGTTCCAACGTAATGTGTGCAGGTAGGCAGAAAACAGACGCGGATTATCAAAACCTCGATTCGCTATGGAATCCCATGATGTCGCCCCTACGATTTTGGCATCTATTTCTCGTTCCCATAGGACTTCTAGCGATTCTCCTAACGCATCATCTTCTAAACAAGAAAGGCTAACTTTTGTGTCTTGCTCTGGAGACGGTTTCGACACAACTTCTTCTACAAGATACTGCCGCGATCGCACGCGCACAATCTGTCCAGTTACAATGTCAGTCACTCGTGTCTTCCTCTTTGTAACTGGACTGGTATTCTCCCTCCTCTAATCATGAGAAACTCGCTCCCCTAAACCTTTATGTCTAATGACTGGTTGGACTAAAGTGCTAAGAAAGCAACTATGTTTTTTATAATTAGCAGGTATAAAATAGCATATTGATCTATTCGAGTCTTAGCACCTGCTACATCTTATAAAGTATTTTTCTATACGGCTATATTATTTAGCTAATTATCAAGAAAATTTTAAAGCTTTTATTTAATAAGCAACTCACAAACTATTTCTCTCAGAAGTCTTACGTATATTAGTTTTCAAGCCCAGAGTAAAAATAAAGTTTCTTAGTAAGAATACTTAGCTATTCTCAAGTAAGCTATAAGTTTCCTTTGATTAGCGATCGCTTTATGGTTTCTGATGAAAATTTCTGTACTAATTTTGTACAATTGCTCCCAAAGTGCCACTGACGGCACGTAAATAATCATCTGGGGATAGCAGAAGCAGCATTCCTCGCATCCCACCAGAAACAGTGATCTGCTCAAATAGAGTTGCCGTTTCATCAAGGTAAACGGGATAGTCTCTTTTACTGGCTAAAGCTGTTACACCACCACGTATGTATCCTGTTAGTGGCTGAACTTCCTTGAGGGCAACCGTCTCAACCTTGCGGTTTCCTGAAATCCGCGCCAAGGCTTTTAAGTCTAACTGAACATTTCCCGGCACAACAGCAAAACATATACCTGTTGTGTCACCTCTGACTACTAGAGTCTTAAAAACTTGCTCTGCGGGAAGTCCTACTTTCTGGGCTGTACTTTCAGCAGCCAGATCGTCAGGATCTACTTCATAGCTCAGGATTTGGTAGGGAATACCTAGTTTGTCCAGGAGTCGAGCAGCATTAGTTTTCATTTAAGTCCACAAAAGATATTATTTATTGCTCAAGCTCCCAATCCTCAATCACCAGCCCACTAACGCGACTAAATTCTCTTATGTTGTGCGTAACTAATGTTAAGTTATGTATCAAGGCGATCGCAGCTATTTGAAAATCATTGGGGCCTATTGGAGTACCGTTTGCTGCTAATTCTGCACGAATTCTACCGTAGGTGAGGGCAGTAACATCATCAAAAGGCAAAGAAACAAACAAAGTAAGAAATTGCTGTTGTCGAGCTAAAGTAATTTGGGGATTATTGCTTTTCATCGCTCCATAAAACAACTCTGCCTTCACTACTGAACAGACAGCAATATCTTCTACATTTGTGGACTGTAAATGTTCTCGAATTAAGAGCGACCTACCGTTGAGATAACGAGCGCAAACATTGGTATCTAATAAATACTTCACACAATTTCTTCCCTTGTCTCAAAATCACCTTCAGAGTCGATAACAATTGGATCGTCTTGACAACTACCGTAAGTCTGCTCAAAAAAGCCGGGTGGCCATCCCAGTTCTTCTGGTGTTTTTGTAGGTGTTGATGGTTCTATTTGTTGATAAATCACCAGGACTTCCATTTCTTTGTCTGTGATGCCAACGGGAATCTCAAGGTGCAAAATGCCATCAGCCCCAACATGAGAACATAACTTAATACTTTGCATTACTGTTGTCTCCTATTCCTTGATTTATCGAGAATTGGGTAGTACCTCATCTATGATGCCGTATTCTTTCTCAACAAAACCCAACAGCTTCTCCTCCACAGCCGTCAAATACGGTCGCTTCAACTCCCCCAAGTGCTGCAATACAGCACGAGCAGCTTCTTTTAGATTTTGGTTATCTCTTAGCCTACTGATACAATCGCACACCTCCCGCATGTGCTGACACTCGGCAGATACAGCACTTCCAGCAGCTATGAGGTACATCCTAAAAGCTGAAAGCGATGATAGGAGAGGGGCAAGGAGAAAACTATATTACATAATAGCCGGAAGCACTGTAAGTAATCATACGACTTGAGATGCTTTACCCCGGCAGTATATTCCCCATCCCAAGTTCTCACGGTAGAACTGAAATCATTCACTTGACTGACAATTCCTCAGAAACCGCCTTTGTTCATGAGTTCTAAATTGTTTTTATTAATAGTCTGACAATCTATTTTTTATTTTTAAACAAAGGAAATTATATTTTGTTTTCTACCTAAAGTAAGATATTTTCCAGTTCATTCTGGAATAATTTGAGACAACAGTGTAGTTGGGTGGTAGTAAACTTAAGTGCGCTACCAATATGAGTGATTTAGTTAACAATAACCGTGTGGTTGTGAATGGTGGAGAGTATCGTGGTCAGCATGGTAAGGTACTTGATGATATCACTGGTTGGAATTTACAAAGGCATTACCAGATCAAATTAGACGGAGGTGTTACCGTAAATCTTGCAGGCTCAAGTTTAGAGTTGGAAAATCTAACTCAAAATGAAGTAAATGATGAAGTAGTAAATCTGAAAAATCAAGTTAGTCAAATAGCCTCAAAACTTCCCGAAAAAATGGGGACAGAATTACCCAATCATTTAGGATACCTTCATGATGCTTTAATTTCTGGAAACCAGTCCAGATTTAGCACTGAGTACAGTTACATAACAGGAGAATTAGCCAGAGCAGTTGAAAGTAAACATGTTACACAACAATGGTGCGAAACCATAAAAATTGGGCTAGAAAAATTAAAGCACAACATGGATTTTAATCTAACTCAGACTTAACCTAATGTCTGTGTTTTAGTCGGATGTTTAGCCAGTTGCATTTGCACTCGCCAGCATTGCATCAATCATGTAGCGGTTACAGCACTGGGGAGCGCAACTGGCTTTCAACTGGACACCAGAAGCGGATAATTTACCCTCTCGCTCGTATAATTTCTTGGTCATCCTGTTGTTCTGATATCTTTATTAAAACGCGAACTTTAAAACATTAGATCCTAAATTGCCAAAATTGCGGCGTTGCTGAATTAGGGGATGATTTCGCCCAATTTGGAACTAATTTTCAATGATTTCAACCGCCAATTCATCCCGCATTTATGCAACGCCAAAATTGCTTAGTGGATTATTTCGTTTCTATTTCAAACTCCAAAACAGCCAACAATTTCTCCTCCAAATCCGTCAAATAAGCACGATTCAGCTTCCCCAATGACTCCAAAAACTTCTGCACCGAGTCCTCCAGCCCACTCGAATACACCCGATTGATGCGATCGCAAATCACCTGCATCTGCTCACACTCGGCAGGCAGGTAGTTGAGGGACTTCAGATGTTGCAACCCAATTGTGTACTCCCTATCCCAAGTTCTGACGGTGCAGCTGAATTCACCTACATGGTTGACTATCCCCCAACATCCACCTTTGCCCCTAAGTTCCGGGTTGTCCTTGGCTAAAATTTGGCACACTTCCCCGATCTGGTAGGTATTGGGTACTTGGGTTCGCTCCATAATTCTTTGCACCACATCTTTGACGATTCTACCAGTTGGCACTTTCCCACCAGCAAGTTCTACTGCCTGTTGCCATACCTCCCACTGTTCTTGAGGTTCTAGCTTTGTGATAGGTCGGACTTGCCCTTCACTAGTGGGTAAAATTTGTGATCCATTTGTTGTCAAATCTTCAGGCGGCAAATTTTGACAACAAATTGTTGTCAAATTCTCGTAGACATCAGCTGCTGCAATCAGATAATTTGACTTCTGGCGACTATGACCAAAGCGATCGCGACAATAATCTTCAAAAGTTTTGTGCGTGGAACGATATAATCTGCGATCGCGCAGTTCCATCAAAGCTTTCCCTGCCTCAAAAAACGCTCTTTCCACACGGCGCTCTAGGTGAAGGCGGTCGCGCTGTTCTTCTTCTGTCAACTCTGGAATTTCGACAGAGGTAACGGTGATTGTTGCTAAGGCGGGGTTTTCTTCAAGGTCTTGGTTATCTGGTGGCGTGTCATTACTGGATGCAGCAGAGGTGGGTTTTTTGCGGTTAGAAGGTGGTTTAACCATTATTTCACCCCTAACTGAACAGTACTTGAACGAATATCGAGTTGTGCCATGATGGGGGTGTGATTAAATTGATATGAATTCCCCAAACTTTTTACTGAGGTTGGGGTTTTTCCTTAACTTGTTTACATATATATTTGCATCTGCGGTAGTCATCCTTGTTGCTTTGTCGGCTTTGACATTGTTTCTACATTCCTATGTATAAAATGTCCATGACAAGGAAAGCGGCAGGTAAAGTCATGCCGCTTTGAAAACCTCAAGGTGTACTTGTGGAGCTATAACCATTGCCAGTATAGGATTTTGACGCGCCAACAGTTGCTTCGCTTCCTGAACTGAACCGTGTCGCAGTTTATGTATGGCTTGGTGCAGCCCACTGTGTGCATTCGTTGCACCATTCATTGCTGGAAAGTATTACTTGTGGGTCTGTCATTTTTTAGAACCCCCTTCAGACTAAGAACTCTCGATTTACTTCCTAAAAGACAACACGAATTTAGAGCGATCGCTTTCACGATTTAGGCTCTACGCTAATACTGCTTAGGTTTTACATACTTCATAGAAGAAGTATAGCACTATTTCCACACATTATGTAAATATAGGAGTATCAGTGAGAGAAATTGTAATGCAAGGAATACCTTTGGATTTGGTATCCCGGATTGACTGGGATCAGGAATATGGTGAGTTTTTATTTCAGCAAAGAGAAGACAAGAAACTTTCTAGAGAAGAAGTAGCGCAAGCAATTACAGGGCTTGGAGAACCTTGTTCTCAGCAGTTAATTCATAAAATAGAAAAATGGAAGGGTAAAGGTGATCGCTCTGTTTCTTTGTCTCTTATCTTGAAATATTGCCAAATTTTAGGGATCGAGCTTAGGCAATTTTATCCTGTTGTAGCACAAACCCTTAGTTACCCGTTGTTACAAAAAATCTCGTCCGTAGCCGTTGATAAATTTCCATAAAATATGTAAAATAGTAAGAGATAAAACAAAGGACAACCGCTTCAGCCTGGAAAACTTGTGCGATCGCCCTTTGACCCTTTTACAAGGAAATCTTATTATGACGCATCCAACCTATACACAGCAAGCGCTCTCCCGCTATAATCTCCCCCGCCTCAAAAGAATCGCTGCCGAACTCGGTGCTACACCTACCGGCGATAGAAGAGCGACTGAATCCTGGGTAAACGCAATCATCACCCACCAATCCACCAACCTTCAGAAAGTTGACAACCAAGCCCTCGCCCAAGCCGAACTCGACAGCTACATCGCTGACCAAGCCCAAGCCATAGCTCCCGAACCACTGATAATAGTCGAAATCTCGTTTGATCATCACGAATATTACGCTGGTGATCAACTGATAGCCAGCATCAGCCATGACGACGACCATTTAACTCAACGCTGGGTAGTCATGGTCAACGATAAAGAAGTATTTCGTGCCAACACTCTAATGCGTTGCGATCGCTTCATCTGCACTCACTACAAAGATGGCTCATTACCTGTGCAAGAAGAAGCAGAGGTGCAGGGGAGCAGGGGTGCAGAGGGGAAAAACTTACAACAACTTTCTCCTCTGCCCCTCTGCGCCTCTGCCCCCATGCTTTCCTCTTCGACCGAAAACCAAATCATGGCGCATATCTTCAACGAGTGCCAGAATTACGGGTTTGAAATTCTCGATGATGGCATTTACAACAACAACGGCGTGAAACTGGGGCAAGTCGGATGCACTAACGGGAACTGGTGGGTGAAGAGGCGTTATTCAGTCCAGCAGCAGTATTCTAACTCCGTGCTTGATGCTGTGCGGTCATTGTCGATGGTGGACGTGTCTACTGATGGTAAATCCATTTTTGATGAATATATTTTAGACCAACCGTTAGAACAGCTAACTGGCGATAAATTGCAACGGCTACTGGAGAGGGCAGAGTTAGTCACAGCGTAGTCTTGGGCTTCGCCTGGGAAAAGGTTAAAGGGTAAGGGGGAAAGGTAAGTTTCTTCATTCCCTTCCCCTTTGCCCTTTCCCCCTTTCCCTAATTATTTATTCACCAATCCCCAATTAAATCTATGAAAGCTACAATCTCAATCCCTCAACACTGGGGCTACCCACGCTTTGCTTTGGAACAGCGTACAGAACAAGGCACAATTCTAGGGCTTTACTACTACCCATCTGGTACAGAATTAGCTGAACAATTTGATGATGGCTGGCGTTATGTGCTGATGCCTAACAAGAATTCTGATGAAATATCGTACTTGAAAGAGGATCAAATCCAACCGCTCACGCCAGAAGAATTATTCCAGCAAATTACCGCAGAGATTGAGTTTTATCAACAGCAGATAAGCATTCTCAATCGACAGTTAACCGTATTAACTAAGGGTGCAAACAATGGCTAATTCTACAGACAACTTTGACCGTAGAGCTAATCATTTGCTGCGTTCGATTCGGCTTTGTGGCGGTTGTATTCCATTGCATCGTTTGCAATTCCAATTCTCCGATTCAGTTATTCAAACTCTGCTGGATAAGGAACTGGTGCAAGTACAGAACACAGGACGCGGCTTTTTGTTGGAGATTGCCGAGGATTTTTAGGTTATTAATCCCAGGGGAGAAAATCATGAAACTTTACGCGAAGACAATTCCACAGACTTTACCTGATTGGGCAACTATCGTTACAAAGAGTGCAGATTTGTTTGAGGTTGAAATCAACGATGAACATCCGAATTTTCAATCTCTGCTTGAAGAGTTAGAAACCGAGATTGAACCAGGAACATTCGGTGTAAAGGCAGAGGATTTATGTTCACGGCTTGGCATAGAAATGTCTAATCCGCATCTCTGCCAATTACTTGAGCAAGCCCAAAATCTGGTATCTGAAATTGCTACGCACCCAGACTACAAACAACTACTAGACGAGGGATATCAACCGGATTTAAACATTGCTGATGCTAGCACTGCGTTGACTTATCTGCAATGGAAGTTAGACCGCAATCAAGAACC
>NZ_KV757760.1 GCF_001712795.1 Nostoc sp. KVJ20 | reverse complement strand
TGACGAATTAGAACTGTCTAAATCTCGGCTGACTTTTAAACGCTCTATTTCTTGCTGTAATTCACGTATTACCTTACTCTGCTCAATGATCATGTTTACCAGTTCTTCTTTGGATAACTGGCCCAAACTTTCTGGGTCTAGTTCATGAGTCAGGTTTTGGTTCATATTTGTGATACTCCACCTCAACTGTCCCCTTTGTCAATACTCTGTTACCTGAATCCTTACTTTTTTACTTTATGCAAAAAGAGCGAAAAACTTTTAAAGCTGCACTATACAAGGATTAGACGCAATAAACCAAGCCCAATACAACACCCTTGACCTCAAGAGAACAATCGCATGTAGAGGGGCGGTTGTAACAAGGGCACATGAAAGGCGATCACTTACCGTAGACACACTTTCACAAAAATACTCTACTAAGTTATTGACCTCAATAGAGTATATAAATTTACTATAATCATCTTTTACCAGTATTCAGTTTATACTTTAGTAATTATTTATACCTCCGTATAAATAGTGCAAATCTTGCCTACAGTTTAATGTAGGGTTTCTCTTGCGTCGGCACAAGTAACTTAGGCAACAGACTTGGACTTGGCAACTTCAGATATTTACTCTGGGGAGAACAATCTAGGATCATTAACCAGTGTAGACCAGCAATCGCTTTCATCGAAAATCCTACAGGGCTACTCTAGAGGAATGGCAACAGTCCTCCAAGACCTTTCCCAAGTTTTTAGGCTTAACCGAACCATATAAAATTATGGCAATTTCACAAATAAATTGAACCTAGAAAGCCATTGGTTGCAAGTTTTTTGACTCTTTATGATTTGCTATGAACTCTTTAATGTCACTACTTTTACTTTTAGAATAAAGAGATGCTGCATCCAGTAACTTCTTAATATTCTTTTGACTCACATCATCCATTGCATGGTTGATATGCTCTTTGGTAAATTTATTTATTTGTTCATTTTGCTTGATTATTTTTACAGGTTTAATTTCACTTCCCCTTTTTTCAAATGGCTCAGTTATATTAAATTGAAGTCGTAAATAACCTTTAGGATTAGCTGTATTTACAATCTCTTCACACGAGTCAGTAATAATCTGAATTTGACCTCCCATAAATACGTCAGGAATATTTTGTCCCCAATTCAAAATATTCCAATTTTTAATTTTTTCGTATTCAAGCGGTCTGGTGGTTCTACCAGTACCAATAGAAATAATAGAGATGTCCTCAATACTTTGTTTTTTTTCTTTTATGGCATAACGAAGCGCTGCCAGAGAAGGGCAGTTAGCACCTATTCCGCCATCAACGTGAGGAAATCTCCACTCTCCTCCTTCATCTTTACATTTGAATTCATAGGGAGGAAAGAAGGTAGGTGCTGATGCAGAACTAAGACAAATCTCCCACAGTCGCTTATCGTTAAACCACTTATCATTATGGTTTTGAAAATAACGACTAGCAAAAAAGGTTGTATTGCGATATAAAGTGTCATAGGCAAGAATTAACAATTCTGCTCCTGGCATTTCGCCAACTTGACGAAGTGTAATATCTTCCCCTAGTTCTTGTTTTAAAACTTGAATTAACCCTTCATTAGAATATTTAGTACTCAATATTGGGATTCGTAACCATGTACTCTTGAAGATTTCCTTACCCCTGTCTCTATAAATATTTATCAGTTCTTCTGGGGTTTTATTTAGCACTAAACCAGCAGCTACAATTGAACCAGTAGATGTACCAACAATTAAGTCGAAGTATTGGTTTAAAGCTTGTTCTATTCCTGCAACTTTTAGTTGATTTTGCAATTCTTCAAGAATTTTTGCTGTTACTACGCCCCGAATTCCACCTCCATCTAAAGCAAGTATCTTAAATTTTTTCTTGTCCTGATTTTGAGATGACATATTACAACCGGCTTTTTATTGTCGTGTACTTCTATAAGTATTCCCAGTTGAGTTATGAAAATTTAAATTAGGGAAGATATAGCGAAGGCACTGTTGGTAAACCTGGAAAACGAACTTGATTTTTAACGTTAACGTGCGTCCCCTTGTGGAGTGTTGCTCTAGCCTCAAAGCATTCCATCACTTGCATCAACAGGAAGATTAGCTAGGAATTAAGCCCTGATTAAGATAAGGTTATACAACAGAGGTTTCACTTGTATAAGCTCATTTTTCAGAGCTAACACCTTTAGGAGCGCTATTGCAGACCCCAGACCCTCCTGAAGTAGGAGACACAGTTTTGATTCTACGTCCTTTCTATGTAACTGGAAAAGTTGGGGTTGTTTGTGGTCGAGAGCCAGACTCAGATGGACGATCAAGCATACGCTGGCTTAAGGGACTTCCAGAGAATAAAATATACAGTTAATAAAAATGATAATCATTCTGAAAGAGAGAAAGCAGTTGCCGACAGCAACTGCTCTCTCCTAACAAAATATATGCAAGATAAATGTCTGCACTCAACAATAAAAGAGCGCAGTGAGGAGAATGGCTATTGCACGAAAAACTGTTATTTAACTTCTAACAATTACGTTGCTCCGTAACAAATATCAACAAACCACTTGCCTAAGTTTGGTAAATTCTCTTGACCCAAATTAGTCAAACGTGAAATTTTATTTTCAATTTCTTGCATCGCTCCTTTAGTTAAACGCACTCCAGTAGCTTGAAGAAGAATTCAGAAGTCAGAATTCAGGAGTCAGAATCAATCAGTTGGGGATTCAGACCCGCGACTTTCTTGTTGACCACCAAGTTGAAAATTTGGTGGGGTGCAAAAACGCCGGTTATTCATCCGCCAGTCATACAGAATACCCAACTGAATTCTGACTCCTGACTCCTGAATTCTGTTCGATAATCCGATGAGCCGCAGTCGTAGGATGAATACCATCCCAGAACAAAAACTGGTCTGGATTACCACAGATGGTAGAGCCAGATAGACAGGAACTACTTACATTTGTAAAACCAAACGCTGCCGGGTTTGCGATCGCATCTCGATATAAACTATTAGCATTGATAAAGAAAATCGTTGAGGCAGCACTTAGAGCAGAGACATTGGTGATGAGTGCTGATTTTCTGCTGAAGTGATAAGCGCAAATATTTGATTATCAACGGTATAGTTTGAGATGCGCTGACCCTTAATATCCTTCTCTAAATAATAGTGAAAACGTAAAGTCTATTTTAGAATATAAAGTTTCAGTCTTTTAAAAAGAATAATTATTAAGACAATATCAAGAAGTAAAAGACACTTCAATACAAAATATGTACTCTGGTCAAGTAAGTTTTTACCATTTATTAAAAAAGCATCACGTTGGGAGCATTTTTATATACATTAGTAACCACAAAGGATTACCATTAGCTGGAGAGTATATTGTTCAAAACGTATTATCTTTTAGCAGCAAACCAACTAATCAACTTAATAATTAAAAAAATAAGTCCGAGAGAAAATAAATTAAAAGGAAAGACATTTGAAGTTGCAACAGCAATACATGAAGCTGTTAAAAATACAATATTAGATATGAGAACAAATCCCGATCTGACAGTTGAATTTAAATCTTCAATAGCTCTAATTAAATCCTTATTATCATCAGGCATAAAAACACTTTTTAATTGTTAAAAAAGTACTTTACAACGAATAGAACCTTTAAACAGCAAGTATTAGGCTACTTTCTACACCGACCACTACCCCTAGACAAAGAGCCGCTAGGAGGTTTATAAAGTTCTACATACCAATTGAAGGGGGATTGTTTTAAATTTTCCCCTAGCAATAAGTTTGTTGAACAAGTTATTCCTCGCTCAATCTCAGCTAGGGCAATCAGCGTATTTATATCATCACGCTTGTTCAAATCCTGATCAGCCCTCACACTTGTTCTAAAAACAGATGCCACATGATGTGTGTGTAGTCAGCCCAAACAAGAGTAGCCTTGAAGCTAAAACCAGCACTCCAGTTAAAATTTGTCGCAGATTTCAAGCAGGCGCAGATCCACCAAGAGCATTCTGCAAACATCAGCAGTTTCTGTGCCAAAACCACTAGCTTGAGCATGACGAAGTAGCGATTGTATGATCGGCATCTTAAACAAATGCTTGAGTTTTTACGTCAAGCAGTAGACCGCAACTATGTGGTTGCCTGTGTAGTTGATTTGCCATCTGGCTGATGGCTGATTTTGGTTGATTTTTGGGGCTTACTTATAAACTAGTCTTATAATTAAGCCTAGCAGTTAGCTTTTGTATATTTTCCCCAAAAACTATATCTTAAACTACCATTTTTTAGCGATGGCTATGCCCGCCGCAGGCATCACAAAAGTTTTCGGTCTACTGACTTTATCTATCGTGATTAGAAACGAATCCATAAGAATGATTCAGATTTGACTTGGTATACGCTAGCAATTCTTCTGTCCATTCTGCAAACCAAGCAAACACCAAATTGACTTTTTCAATAGCTTCGGCGCGCATTTGTTCATCCATTTCTATTTTTGCCATGATGGCATGGTCGTTTGTCATAGCATGACCCGATTCTTTACTAAAATGGAATTCCCCACAGTAACGCAATTCGATACCCATTTCCTCTTCAATTCGTTGTGCCAGTTTTCTAATTAGTTCAAACAATACGTTGCCTGTTTCTTCAATAGCTTCGATAATGGCTAGACGCACGATACTCGATGAGCTATAAATCAAATGAGCGAGGTTGTGTGACAACAAGCGATTGACTGCGGTACGATCACTGTAGAAAAACTGTAAATACTCAGTGGATGATATTTTTTGGCGATCAAAGCCCAATTTGCTAAAGTCTTCCAAATACCACGGCCAATGATGATCGTCCTCATAGGAGTGTTCGTTTACCATAGCCTGATACGGATCTGAGGTTGGTTCTAGGCGTATGACGTAGCGATTTAGATCGCCAAAGCTCATGATAAAAGGAGCCATGCAGGGGTAAAATTCTAGGCGCTGACGAGCTGATAAAGTCTCATCCCGTAAAAAATCAAAAAATGGCAGATCGTTGTAATCTTTTTTGAGGTTTAAAATGTGACGTAACGTAGCTTTCATGTTTTGTCTCCTGAAAAAAGGTTCAAGTTGCTTTTTCGTAAAAATTTACCTGTTGAAAAGCAATCACTAAGATGTCAATTCATAGAAGAGCGATTGCCTATTCCTGACTGGGTGAATCATACTCAATATTTGCAAGATATTTATCTCAAAGTTGCTTGCTCCTAATTACACAGGACGAGTTACTGTTACGGTGTTGTGGGACAAGCAAAGTAAAAAAATAATCAATAACGAATCTCGCCAAATCATGCGGATATTTAACGTAGAGTTTGGGGAATTGGCAACACAGAAAATAGATTTATATCCATGCGCTCCACAACATAAGATTGCTCAAACAAATGATGCAATTTGTCGAGCATTTTGCAGCAGTTATTTGATGTTCTAAATCATGATTTTCTCCTTATTAAATAATATTGAAATTTTACTTACTTGAAGTAAATAACTACTTGTGATCAATTCGATGAAGCATTTGCTTTACATTGATCATGCTCAAGTAGTTAATACTAGATTCTCTTGGAAACTCACAAACGTAAATTTGGATCAGGTAAGGAGTTTTATTCAATTTAATTAAGCTACAAAAAAGCTCAATTAAGGATAAGTAAATAAATTTAAGTTGAGTAATCTTTTAACCAAAGATTTCGATACCAGGACTTGTCGCAGTAAGAGTGACATCCTCAAGCACAGCAATAATGTCACCGAAAGCGGGCGCTCCGAAGAAGATGACCGTATCTAAGATAGATGAGTCATTTGAAAAAATACCACTACTAATACTATTGTTAGTATTGAAGTTTTGCTGTACAAATGTGTAATCGCTAGCCGAACCGCGAAGATTAAGCTTGTCCCCATCTGTTAGAGAGAAATCTGTGATAACAGCATGACCAGCTTGCCGATAGAAGTCATTTAGGCTGAACGTATCAGCAGATTGAACCCCTCCAAATGCTAGCCCTCCTGTTAAAATATCTATCTCTCCGCTATTAAAGTTACCACCACCTGAGAGGGTATCATTACCTTGGCCTCCAGCAAGAATATCATTGCCAGAATCACCATTTAGGCGATCGTTACCTGCTCTTCCCTCAAGGCGATCGTTGTCAAGTCCACCGAATAGTACATCGTTACCGCTACCAGCTATTAACGTATCACCGCCACCGCGACCATTAATAATTACACTGATGTTTTGGTTGGCGTTACCAGTATCTATGCGATTGATGCTATCTCCTCCCTGGATTTCGACGTTTTCAATACCTTGAAGGGTATCTGTACCTGTGGCTGAGTCATCGAGATTGGCCCCAGGGCCAAACTTGCCACCTTTGAGTTGGCTTTTGTTTGGGTCATTGGCAAATGAGAACAGTTGAAAGTTATTGTCGCCCTGTATGAATAGAGAGTCCTCACCTCCTGCCCCGATGTATTGGTCATCACCCGCTCCATCAAAGGCACTATCAGCAAAACTATCCCTCCCGCTTCCACCTTGGAGGATATCATTTCCTTCTGCACCATTCAAATTATTATTGTCATTGCCACCGATAAGAGTGTCATTGCCATTATTGCCACGGAGAAAATTAAATCCCGCTCCTCCTACTATGCTGTCATTCCCATCACCACCGTTAATCTGGTCAAGACCACTGCTACCGATGATGGTGTCATTGCCTTCACGGCCAAAGAGATTGGTTCGCCCTGACAACAAAGCTTGAGAGGCATTAATTGTGTCATTACCCGTAGTACCAGTGAGCCTAACATCCTCAATTTCAGAAAACTTGTGGGCTAAATTACCTACAAGGAGCTGATTATTAGTCAAGAAATAATTTGAGGCTCCCTCAACACGTAGCTCGTCATTACCTGCACCGCCAATCAAGGTATCGCCAACATCACCTATACTAGGAAAGTTACCATTTTGAGCGATGAGAATATCGTTACCTGTGCCACCATTAACAAGATTGTTTCCAGTTCCACCAGAAAGGGTATCGTTGTCATCGCCGCCGTTGAGAGTGTCGTTACCCGCACCACCATCAAGGGTGTCTCTGTTAGATCCACCATTAAGGGAATCGTTACCAAGTCCTCCTAATAGAGAATCGTTGCCGAAATTGCCTATTAAAGTGTCGTTTCCGGCACCACCATTAACTGCATCGTTACCCGCCAAAGCATCGATTATATCGTTTGCCTCATCAGCTACGATTTTGTCGTCGGCTTGGGTTATTGTTCCACTAATAATCGCCATAATTTTGTGTTTCCTTTGATTTGCTTATGAGTTTCAAGCGAGCTAAATTTGTCCAAAGCCAAATTATTGCGTCGCTGTTATTACTAGGTTGCCCTTTGCACTCAAAAAGGTAAATATGGATAATTTAAGGACTTTGATTCCCAAAAATTAAAGGACAAAGTATGGTAAGTAAGGTTAAGTAAGAAAATGTCAGGAGAGTCATCTTTGCTCAACTAGGCAAGGTCTAGATTTCAGCGATTTGAATATTGTTTTGTGAAAAAATCTGGAAAGTTAAAAATTCGGGCTGTAACTCAATATATAAATAGTTGTGATTCCTAACTGAGCAATGGACTTTGAAACAGCATTCAAAATATTAGATACAGCAGTTTTTGCCCAGACAAAAAGACATCTCAAAGATATTGAAGTGGCAATACTTCGCTGTTCTTGGCAAGGAAAAAAATATAATGAGATTGCCCAAACTCATGGCTACACTACCGAATACCTACAACATGATGTTGGACCTAAGCTATGGCACATGTTGTCAGAAGCAATTGGGGAAAAGGTTAGTAAAAAAAATTTTCAGGCAGCACTAGAGCGTCAAAGGCTTTCGGGCACTGCGGCTACACCTAAGCAGTTAGAGGCAGTTTTTTACTCCCATAAGCTAATGTCATCTTCACAATTTAAAATGGAGAAAATAGCATCAAATGACTCAGTTTCTCTAGAAAATGAGGAACTATTACTAAGTGTAAACACAAATGAACGAACTCAACTAAATGCAGAACCAGAATTTCCGGTGGGACAAGTCCCTCTGACTTCTAATTTTTATATTGAACGTCTTCCAATTGAAGAGCGCTGTTATCAAGAAATTTTGCAGCCAGGTTCTTTAATTCGCATCAAAGCACCCGGACAGATGGGCAAAACTTCGCTCATGGCTAGGATTCTTGATGAAGCCAGAAAACATGACTGTCAAACAGTATCCTTAAGCTTTCATTCAGCAGATAAAGCAGTTTTCACTAGCTTGGATACATTTTTACGCTGGTTCTGTGAAAGTGTTGGTAGGAAACTGAAGCAGCTTCATCAGTTAGATGATTATTGGAGTATTTACGGTAGTAAGGATAAAACCACCGCTTACTTTGAAGAGTGTTTATTAGAAGAAATCGATAGCCCATTAGTAGTTAGCTTAGATGGTGTTGATCGCATTTTTCCATATTGTGACATTGCCGAAGACTTTTTTAGCCTGTTGCGTGCTTGGTATGAATATGCCAAATATGGCGATCGCAGTAGCGAACTCTGGAAAAAACTCCGGCTAGTTTTGGTACATTCTAAAGAAGTTTATATTCCTCTAAATATCAATCAATCTCCCTTTAATGTGGGCTTGAGCGTTGAATTACAAGAGTTTAGTCCTGAACAAGTCCAAATTTTAGTTGACCGTCATCAGGGGCTAAATTGGACTGATGCTCAGGTGAAAAAACTGATGGACATGGTAGGAGGACATCCATATTTAGTACGGCTAGCTCTTTATCAGGTTCAACACCAGGACATCACACTTGAGCAGCTATTGCAAACAGCCCCAACTGAAGGGGGAATTTACAGCGCTCATCTCCGAGGACATTTGTGTAATCTCGAACATCATCCCAATTTAGCAACAGCTTTTAGCCAAGTTGTAAACAGTTTAGTACCGATAGAACTAGACTCAAAGCCAGCGTTTAAATTACACAGTATGGGGTTAGTAGTATATTGTAATGAAAATAAGGTGATGCCACGCTGCGATTTATACCGCCAATATTTTCAAAATCGCCTTAGCTAGTTATCAGGAGGGATGAGGGAATGAGGGGAATAACTAATGACAAATGACAGACGGGATAAATCGCGTCTCTACTACTGACTCTTGCAAATGAGCAAAGCAGAAAACTCGGCTTATAAATATCAAGTCGGAGGAAGTCTACAAATTGATGCTCCCAGCTATGTGCAGCGCCAAGCTGATAAAGATTTTTATGATGCGCTCAAGGCTGGGGAATTTTGTTATGTCTTCAACTCGCGGCAGATGGGCAAGTCCAGTCTGCGAGTGCAAACAATGCGTAAACTACAAGCCGAAGATATTATCTGTGGTGTTATTGACATTACAGCAATTGGAAGTCAGGATATTACCCAATCTGAATGGTATTTGGGCGTATTGCGAAGACTGGCGCGTAGTTTCATTCCTAAATTCAAAGTATTAAATTGGTGGAGTGATCGCACTGGACTTTCACCACTACAGTGTTTGAGTGAGTTTATCGAGTCAGTGCTCCTGGTAGAAGTCTCTCAAAATATTGTGATTTTTGTAGATGAAATAGATAGCATTCTCAAATTAAATTTCAAGGATGATTTTTTAGCTTTAATTCGAGTTTGCTATAACAAACGAGCCGATAATCCCGCTTACCAGCGTCTAACTTTTGCGCTTTTAGGGGTAACTACTCCCTACGATTTGATTCAAGATAAACACCGGACACCTTTTAACATTGGTCGAGCAATTGAACTCAACGGTTTTCAATTGTCGGAAGCTCAACCATTAGCTGAGGGATTAGTGGGTAAATTTGTTAATCCTCAGATAGTTTTGCAAGAAATATTAGCTTGGAGTGGTGGTCAACCTTTTCTGACTCAGAAGCTTTGTCAGTTAGCGATGGCTACGCCAACACCTTCTCTGCGAGACGCTACGCGAACGGCGAACGCATCTTCCGGTATCATTCCCCCAGGTGGTGAAGCAGAGTATATTGAAAAATTGGTGCGATCGCAAATAATTGATAACTGGGAATCCCAAGATGAACCAGAACATCTGAGGACCATTCGCGATCGCCTTTTTTGCCGATGTGCCGATGGCAATAGCATTTTGAGAAACGAACAGCGCATTAAGAAGTTATTAGAGCTTTATCAGCAAATTTTACAAATAGGTCAAATAACAGCAAATAACAGTCCTGAGCAAATGGAATTGCGGTTATCAGGATTGGTAGTTAAGCAACAAAGCTTATTAAAAGTTTATAACCGCATATATGCTGCTGTTTTTAATCAAAATTGGCTTGATAAAGCGTTATTAGGTTTACAATCCGTTGAAATATCGCCTCTCTCCAGCAAGCGCCGTTTTCAAACTGTGCTGATTTTAGCTGTCGTTGTAACAGCCTTGGTAATGGGAGTACGGCATTTGGGACTGTTACAAGTTGCGGAGTTAAGGGCTTTCGACCAACTGCTGCGACTGCGCCCTAACGAACAACCAGACACTCGGCTTTTAGTAGTTGCGATTGCTGAAGATGATTTTAAGCTACCAGAACAGCAGCAGAGAAAAGGCTCGCTATCGGATCGCGCACTCGCGTTACTTGTGCAGCAACTCGAAAAGTTCCAACCACGAGCCATTGGCTTAGATATTTATCGCGATTTTCCTGTAGATTCCAAGGAAGCATCTTTAGCTACTTGGATGCGGCGCAACGATCGCTTCATTGCTATTTGTAAAGTCAGTGAACCTCAGATTAATGAACCAGGCGTTTTACCTCCCCCGGAAATCCCTCTAAAACGTCAAGGCTTTAGCGATTTTGTCAAAGACAGCGATGGTATTCTCCGCCGCCATCTGATTGCGATGAAACCAGATGATTCTTCCCCTTGCACTACGTCCTACGCCTTGAGCGCTCAATTGGCATTTCGTTACTTAGAGACAGAGGGTATATCTGCCAAGTACACCAAAAATCAGGAGTTGCAAATTGGCAAAGTTGTATTTAAGCGCTTGCGATCGCACATGGGTGGTTATCAACAACTGGATGACTGGGGCTATCAAGTATTGCTGAATTACCGTTCCTTTAACTCTCCCTTAAAGGCTATAGAACAAATCACACTCAAAGATGTACTTAAGGGTGCGATCGCTCCCGATAAAGTCAAGAATCGAATCGTACTCATCGGCATTACTAACCAAAGTGCTGGTGATTATTTTCCCACACCTTACACTACTAAGCAAAAGCAAGAAATCCCAGGAGTTATTGTTCATGCTCAAATGGTAAGTCAAATTCTCAGTGCAGTTTTAGATGGGCGAATTCTGTTGTGGGTTTGGCCGGTTTGGAGTGAGGTTTTGTGGATATTTTACTGGTCTATTTTTGGAGGGATCGTAGCATGGCGCATTCGTAATTTATTACTTTTAGGATTAGTAGGAATTACTGTCATTATGCTTATATCTACACTGAGCTTTGTTATGTTGCTGAAAGGCATTTGGATACCGCTAATTCCTGCCGTAGTAACGTTGGCAGTTACAGGCACTAGCGTAGTAGTAATTCGTAACCTACATAAAAAGAGATGATTACGGAAGCATATTTCATACTTTTGATGATTTAAATAACCTTCATAAGTTCGCTAACTAAAAAGCTTAGATTAAATATAATTTTATTCATTAGGAATTATGAATTACAAATCACGAATTAGTATCAAAATTGCTGGCGCGTTCGCTTTAATATCGCTTTGCTTAACACAACCCGTAAAATCTCAGATTCCCGGAACGGAGATTTTTAACGCACCTCCTCCGCCACCTGATATTAACGCACCCGGTAATCGCACAGCCGGAGGAAAGCGCGGTTGCGAAAATATGCAAAAGCAGCTTGCTGCATCTCAAGAAAAGCTTCTTACAGCCTTAGTCCCAGTTTATCAATCTCCCAATGCGGAACTAGTCTTTGGATTAACGACTATCTCTCATCCAACTTTCTGGTTTTACATTCCTTATAAAACCACAGATGCCGCAGAGTTCGTGCTACAGAATCAGGAGGGGCAAACTGTATACCAAAGCCCTGTTTCATTGTCTGGGACACCAGGGGTTGTCAGCCTCTCTCTGCCATCAACAGCTGCTTCGTTAAAAATAGGCGATCGCTATCATTGGTACTTTAATATTTACTGCAATCCCCAACAACCACCTGTTTTTGTTGATGGTTGGATAAAAAGGGTTGAACCGAACACAGTTTTGAAAACTCAGTTAGAGAAAGCAACACCAAACCAGCGCGTTGCTCTCTATGCTACTCATGGTATTTGGTACGATTTAGTGGCTGCTTCAGGCGAACTTCGTCGCTTAGACCCGAAAGATAATAATTGGGCTAACATCTTGCAATCTATTGGTTTGAATTACATTGCTTCAGAACCGATAGTAGATTGCTGCCGATAGTTATAACCAATTGCCCACTAGGATATAAGCTGACCAAAATAATGGATGTTGGTATTTAGGGTTGTTTAACAAAGCTAGTTGGGCTTGGCGAAGTGCTTCAGCTTTAGTCAGCTTTTGAGAAGTTAATTCTCGGTAGAATTGACTCATAAGTTCTGCTGTAGATTTATCATCCACATTCCATAGAGAAGCAAGGGTACTGCGTGCGCCCGCCCGCACAGCTATCCCCGCAAGTCCCAAAGCAGCCCGCTTATCTCCAGCAGCAGTTTGGCAAGCGCTAAGTACAAGTAATTCAATCGCATTTGGACTTTCTGCCTCTCTAATCCGAAGTAAAGTATCGAGTTGATTGACGTTAATCCGACCATCCCAGGTGAGAATAAATGTCTCGTCAGCTTTGGAACTAAACTGACCGTGAGTTGCAAGGTGTACTACAGGGAAAAGAACAGAGTTAATTTCTTTTTGCAAAGTCTCGTTGGTAAATTTTTGATTGAGCAGCACTGTAGTAGGTACTTCAGACTTAATTTCATTCAGCTCTTGTGCCACATTGCTGAGGGCAGAAAAGCCTTGGCGGGCTTCAGTAATTCCCGCAGTCAATGCTTTGATTTTTTGCTGTGACAAAGACTTGGGAGCTAATAACTGTAACCCTGGAGCCAAAGCGATCGCATATTTTTGAATAAGATACTGTTGACCGTCGTAAAGTGCAGCCATAGGAATATTTCGTAAGGAACCATCCAAAACAAATACCAAAGTTTTGATTTGGGATTTAGCTAAGTATTCGTCCGCAGGTTGCACTAACCAATTATATATTTGTCTAGATAATGCCTGAGTCTGTTGCAGTGTATAAGGTTTGATCAGTTCTTGACGCAATTGGTCTACAATTTTTTCCACCTCTGTTGCAGAGATGCTGGTTTTGTAATGGTGTAAGGGTTGTTGAGGTAACTTGAGAATAACTTCTAATTTATCTGCCAAGATAATGGGATAGATCACTGCTGCATTCGGATCTTGTCGATCGATAACAGAGTCAATTTGTATGGGTTTTCCTTCTAAGCAAGCTACCCGAAAGAAGTTGTCTAGTTCAGCTAGTTGTAGGGATTCAATGACAGCACGGGCTTGAACTAAGTTATCTTGATTAGGTTGAGAGTTTTCTTCTGATTGCAACAGTAAATTGACCAACTGACGATAGATTGGCTCTACTTCATCTCGGAAAGAAAACTGCACCTCTGGATTAGTCGCAACTAAATCGTTGCGGAGGGATTGCAGGATTTTAACTGATTCAGTGTAAGCGGCGATCGCACCTTTAATATCTCCCTTGGCTTTGAGCAAGCGTCCTAACTGCCATTGCCAACGATAAGTAATATCTGGCACGTTGATACCTTGTGATATCACTAAGGCTTGCTGGGTGAGGTCTTGGGCATTATTAAATTGTTGAGTCTGTTCGTATAATCCTCCCAGATTTCCCAGAGCATAAGCAACTGAGCGTTGGTCTTGTAAATCTCTTGCTTGTTGAATTGCTGTAGCTAAAATTTGGGCAATCTCCTTTACTTCTTGCCCTGCTTTTAGTCTCATTAAACTCTGGGCAAAGTTAATCCGAGCGTAAACCGCCTTCCGATTAGCAGGCAACTTAGGGATTTGAGCTTGAATTTTAGACACTAACCCTTGAGCAGCATTTAATTGATTGTCATCCAACAATAGGCGAAGTTGATTTAAATCTGCTTGGATGCGTGTAGTTGGCGAAGTAGACTTACCAGCAGCTTGTTGATAGTAATTTATAGCTGCTGGAGTATCCTGCTGAACTGTAGCGGTGTTACCTAAACTGAGCCAAATTTCACTCATAGCTTGAGGAGATGGGGATAGCATTCGCTTTGCCACTTCTAAACTCTGCTGTAAAATCTTTCGGGATTGTTCTACATCCCCAACAACTCGTAGTACATTACCCAGACTACGCAATCCTGTAGCTTTGAGAGTTGAGTCTGGTTGATTTTGTAGGTTTTGATTAATCTCAGTTAATGTCTTTTGGGCTTGACGATAATTTCCTAAAGTTTGCAAAGCTTGAGCAGAATTAATTTGGCTACGGATTGACCCAGCGCGATCACCTATTTTTGCATAAATTGCAGCCGCCTGTTGCCAGGTATTGAGAGCTAATTCAGCTTTTCCCTGTGCTAACTGTAGCCGACCTTGAATATCTAGAGCTTGGGCTAGGATTTGCGTTGGCGAACCTGTTTCCTCAGAGGCTTGCCCAGTTTGTAATAATTTTAGACTTTGGGTAATCGCTTGGCTGGCTTTTGACCACTGTCCTAATTGCTGGTAAGTCAAGGAGAGATTGCTCAAGGTCATGCCTTGCCTAAGTTTATTCCCTTGAGCTTTATAAGCAATCAATGCCTGTTCAAAAACTAAACACGCTTGATGAAACTGTTCTACTGCATATAACTTTTCGCCCTGTTCAAATAACTCTTGGGCATTAGATACAGCTTGAACAATGGAGGTTTCCCCAGCTATGAAGGCGAAGGTGGGCGATAATATGGCTGTAGCTAAGAACATAGCCAAAATTATAAGCATTCCATAATACTTCCAAAGTTGGCATATTCTATGTAAAAACGATGATTTTCTTTTCACGTCCTTGCCCTCAATGCGCTTTGCGTCTTAGTCACAGGAATGCGATCGCCTAGTGCTGACAATGCATCTACTTGTCCTGTTGCCTCACATTGCACGATTCTTGAGTCAACCCAGGATGATTGGGTGTGACTGTAGGCGCAGAGGCGGTGAGCAGCACTTCACCGTTTTTACTCATTACTAAACCCTGAGCTTCTACTATAGGAACTGGTGCAGAAGCAGAAACAGTTGGACTAGAGCGATTGGCTTTAGGGTCGAGAGTAACCAAATTTACCTCAATAGCATCATCGTTCAGTATCTGGTTAGGACTGTCTGACAACCCACCGCGTCCTGTGACCACAAAACTACTAATTTGTTCACCTCTGGGACTACAGCCTTGAGCAATTTGCTGTGAAGCATCTACTATATTTATCGGCAGTTCCACCAATCCTTTGCTAGGGTCAACATCGAGTGTATTAAGTGCTACAGTGCCACTTAAGTCAGGACTTGCTCCTGTAGCCGTAATGTCACTTTCCACGGTAGATGCATTTCGAAACTCTGTGCCCAAGATGCTGACTGCTGCTATTGTCACCCGACCCCCACGGAAATCAGTAGAGTTAGCGCTGATGTCACTGTTTTCCGCAGCTACTAAAAAATCAGTATCAATGTTGATATCACCGCCGACAACATTGTTGCCAATGGCGTTAGTGCTGATGTTACTGTTACGACGCAGAAATATTAAGTCTTTTGCACGTAGAGTAATTGTTGCTTGAGGTTGAGCGGGGTTGCTGTTAGCACTGCGAGTATCAGCCCTCAAAGTGCCATTGTCCAAACCTATAGAATCAGCATCGATAGTTAAATTACCTGCATTGCCTGTTTCCCGACTTTCCACAAAAACTCCAGCCCCATCGCGAATTAATAGTTGCTGGGTATTAATCCTTAAGGTTCCCCCATCTCCTGCGCTTCTTGCTTGAGCAGACAAGTTACTAGGACGACCACCGACGGAGCGACCAATCAGTTGTACAGAGTCAGCAAGAACAGTCAAATTACCTCCCTTGCCAGGAGTAAATGTGGCAGTACTTACCGCAGCCCCATCTTCAATCAGCAATTCATGAGTATTAATTGTTACTGAACCTGCATCTCCTACGCCTTGAGTCAGGCTAGCCAAGCCACTAGCACTTAGATCGTTAGCCGTGCGACCAATTAGATGCACTTTGTTAGCAGTGACAGTTACATTTCCCCCTTTGCCACTACTACGTGTACTGGCATTTACTTGTGCTCCTGCTTGGATAAGTAATATAGGAGTGGTAATTGTCACCGAACCTGCTTGCCCTGCTCCGTCAGTTGCAGAATATAATCCGCTAGCAGATAGAAAGGCAGCGCCAATCAATTCTCCAGCCAATTCCACTGATTCGGAAGCATTCACACTCAAATTTCCTCCCGTCCCCGTACCTAGAGTAATAGTTCTAACTTGTGCTCCCCCTCGCATAATCAATCGTTGGACATCAATACTGACATTTCCTGCTGCTGCTGAAGTAAAGGTGTCGGCTCTAACAATCGAGGAGCTTTCCAAGTTTAACTGCGAAGCTCTGATAGCAACTGCACCACTCTCTGCTTGATTGAGAATGCTGCTGTCTTCCTCTATGGCAATGTCTACAAAACTTCTAGACAATTGAATATTTCCAAATGTTTTAGCGTTTTGATAGTTTAAAGTCCAGCCTTGGTCTGTTTGGCTGAGATTAACTTGACCAACTCCCGTAACACTACCCAGTTCAATTCGCCCGCCTGGTACATTCAGAAAAGCACCTTCTAGGATTACATTTTTGCCTACTAAAGCCAAGGTTTTAGTTGATGGTAGTATTAGTCCAAGCATCTGTTGGCTAGCAGATGAACCACCTATTCCCTGTACGCGAATATCTCCAGTTTTTTCTCCATATTGCAATCCAAGAGGAACATTTACGTTTAATAAAGGCTTAGTTTGTGGAGTAATAGCACTAAATTCTAAGCCGTCGGCAAATTTCAAGCTACTTCCTGTACTTGCTATAAATGAACCACCAATATCTAAACGGGCGTTTTGCCCAAAAATAATTCCATTCGGATTGATGAAAAACAGATTAGCTGCACCGTTGGCTCGAATCAATCCATCAATATTAGAGATAGATGAACCTGTGACTCGGCTAATTATGTGCTGAATATTTGCTGCATTATTAAAGAAAGCTGTGCGTCCGGTTTGGACGGAAAATTGCTCAAAGCTATGAAACAAATTTGCGCCCCGCGTTGCTCCACCCGAAATCACATCAACGGGAGAATCAGGAGTTTGAGGTGTAACTACAGAACTTTCAGATCCCAAAGTGCGATCAGGAGCGATTTGGGCAATTGCAGAATCACAAAAGATGATCGCTCCACCCATCGCCAAACAACATTTCCATCTGCAAGTGCGATCGCTTATAGCCATTTGATAATTTACGCCTAATATCAATTAGAAACAGGCGAGAAAAGTGAGAAGATAATAGATTACCAGCTATTCAGCTTAACTTTCCCCTATGATTAGGATAGACTATCTCAGACTTTTGACAACTATTATTTAGGAGTGACAGTTACCGAAAAAGTATTGCCCCACTTTTCGGTCAATTCAGGTACTTCAACAGCAGTAATGTTGATTGTAACTGTAGCTCGATTCTCTTCTTGGGGAAGTTTATCTGAAGGTGTGCTGTCTACTGGATAAGGCAAAGATAACGGTGGTACATTTAAATTACCAACTTATAATAAGCGGCAATTCCGGTCGAAAATCTACCTGTTTCCCCTGTTCCTCTCGATCAAAACCAAGCTCTACACAGTAGTCCATTCCTACTCGCAACTTCATTTGATTTGTATCAATCACTGCTTGAAGTTCGGGTGACAAACAGTTCGCATAAGGGCCGATCAACTCTACACGAGTAATCTCGCGCAAACCAACACTATGTTCTAAAGGTTGTAATTTCTCAGTAGGGTATCGATCTGGACGTTGACCAAATAGAATTTGAAATAGCATTGGCTCGGTTAATACATCACTATTTGTGCCTACCGCAATACTGATTGTTTCAGGCAAATAAGGTGGGCGATATGCCCAACTAGAAAATGCAATTGTGTCACCAAAACCTACCGCAGGGCGTAAAGGGGAGAAATGAGCATCCGTTCCGAAACTTACGCTAAGGACTTGATGAGCTACTTTCAATACTGCGATCGCCAGGATTAAAACTGTACCAATTGAAGTCTCTGAAGTGTGACTCGTTAGCTATAAACTAGCACCCATAAGGTTTCTAGGGGATTAGCTGCTAGGTTCAAGCCTAGATAACTGATTAGTAATGTAGGTGTAAATCCTACCCCTCAAGTGCTGAGGTGAAAGCCCTTTCCCTACGGTAGCGACTAGCCATCAATCCGTAAAGCGGGAATGAAAGGCGCAATGGCTGGGAGCCTAAACCCGGTTATCCGCCGAGCAAGATATCCATGAGTACGAAAGAAAGACACGTTTGAATCATCGTAACTTCGATGTAGCGCAATCAGGCTGAAACCGCTGCGCCAAAAGGCAAAAGGATAAGGGGCTGGCGAGTTTCAGAACGACCAGCAAAGCACCCCCGCTAAACCCGGTGAATAGTGTCGCTCTAAAGGTATCAGTATTATTAATCGGAACGAAGTAACCAATCAAAAGCTCTCAGGTGGTCGAATACCTGAGCAGGTGCTAACCGGATGCTCTGATTGGCGAGATTGAGTAAGAAGCGAACGCTTGGCTGTAATGGTCAAGATAGGCTGACGTACTCACGATGATTTGGAAGAAATAATCTAACTAGGAAGTACAAATGTCTAATACGCTGAACAATCAGACGGTGGAATGGAACAGAATAAACTGGCGAAAGCTGGAAGTAGCTGTTTATAAGCTTCAGAAAAGAATATTTCAAGCCTCTCTACGTGGTGATACTTCTTCAGTCCGCAGACTCCAAAAAACCTTGATGAGGTCTTGGTCAGGAAAAGCCTTATCTGTCCGCAAAATAACCCAGGATAATCAGGGTAAGAAAACCGCCGGAGTAGACGGAATCAAATCCCTAACTCCCAAGGCTCGGCAAAATTTGGTACTGAGCTTGAACATTAACAATAAAGTTAGTGCAACACGCCGAGTATGGATTCCCAAGTCCAACGGTGACAAGCGCCCTCTAGGTATTCCTACTATGCACGACAGAGCGACTCAAGCACTTGCCAAACTGGCTCTTGAACCAGAATGGGAAGCCAAGTTTGAGCCAAATAGCTACGGTTTCCGACCAGGAAGAAGCGCCCACGATGCAATCGGAGCAATATTTATAGCCATCAATCAAAAGTCCAAATGGGTTTTAGATGCTGACATATCTAAATGCTTCGATAAAATCAACCATGAAGAATTGCTCAAGAAAATCAATACATTCCCAACAATGCGGAGACTAATCAAAGCATGGTTAAAATCGGGTGTAATGGATGATGGTCAATTCTTCGAGACTAACGAAGGCTCACCCCAAGGCGGTGTAATCTCACCCTTACTAGCAAATATAGCCCTACATAGGGTAGAACAACTAGTAATAGATTACACCAGGAAATTGAAAGGTAATAAAAGAGGAAATCAATCATCTATATCCTTAATAAGATATGCCGACGATTTCGTAATCCTTGCCAACAATGAAACTCAAATCAATGAGATGAGAGAGTTAGTCAGAAACTGGTTAGCACAAATGGGACTAGAGCTAAGTCCTAGTAAGACAAAAATAGTCCACACACTATTTAATCCCCAATGGTCTGAAGATGAGAAATTTGAAAACTGCAAAGATGCAGGATTCGACTTTCTAGGATTCAACGTCAGACAGTATGAAGTAGATGACCACCATTCAGGTAAGTCTACCAAGAAGAAATTACTAGGATTTAAAACACTCATCAAGCCCAGCAAGAAAGCAATAAAGAAACACTACGACGCCATAGCAGAAATTATCGACGCTCACAAATCAGCCCCTCAAGCTGCACTAATAGCAAAACTCAACCCCATCATTAGGGGATGGGTGAATTACTATTCGACAGTTGTAAGCAAAGAAACATTTTCTACGCTTGACCATCTTGTATATCAAAAGCTTTCCAGATGGGCGAATCGCCGCCACCCAGGTAAATCTGATTCATGGGTATCCAGCAAATACTGGCATACTGTAGGCGGGAATAATTGGGTATTCTCAGTAACCAAAGATGGAAAAGTAGCTGAAACCTTATTAGACCATGCCAGCAAGAAAATTGTTAGGCACATAAAAGTTAAGGGAACAGCATCACCATTCGATGGAAACCTGAAATACTGGAGTTCTAGAAGAGGGGAGCATCCACTAGTTCCAACAAGAGTTGCAAAACTCCTAAAAGAGCAAAAGGGAAAATGCGCTCACTGCGAATTGTACTTTAGGGAAGACGATTTAATCGAGATTGACCATATCATTCCTAAGTCCCTTGGCGGAAAGGATAGATACGGAAACCTCCAAGCATTACACCGTCATTGCCATGATAGTAAAACCGCCAACGATATCAGAGCCTCAAGGCTTGGGGAAGTCACCCCCGCCGAAGACGAGGAGTTATCAGTATGGTAGTTAGAGGTACTCATAACAAGAGCCAATTTATCGAGGAGCCGTGTGAAGTGAAAGTTTCATGCACGGTTCTGAAGACCAACGGGTCTGGTGACAGATTCGTTGAGTTTAATATTTAGGAGCTTCAAACCCAAGATGAGCCGTATTAAATTGTTGCACCAAATAATCTATAGGTTAATTGGTACATTGAGAATTACCAAAAATATCGATTGACAGAATGCTTATCCAGTAAGGGTTACAGCCTTAGCGTAACTTTCTGTACGATTGCTCATTTACCCCCGTTACCTTCGGGAACTACACCTTGTGGTTGGTATGAGGCGATCGCGCATCTCATCCCCACCATGACCGATTCCCAACTACTCCCCAAACAACGGCAAGCTTTGGAGAAATTTTTAGCCGGGAATGCGCCAACACCACTGCTAATAGAAAGAGTGGGGGGACGCAAGTTACCCAAGTACAAGCCAGGGTCGCACCCCGCTAATACCATTCTGCGATCACACTTCACCGATCACAAAGGTTGCAACCGTAGTAAGTTCGCTGATATTTGGTTGCCGGATGGTACGGTCAAATCTTTGTCTATCCAAGGTGCAGCCATTTTGCAAGGTTTTCCGTTTTGGTATGAGTTCCCGCTTGAGACTGCTACGGCTGGGTCAATTATTGGCTATTCTGTCCCTCCCAGTTTCGCAACACAACTATTTATATCTGCACAGAGCAAATTATTAGGAGTGACTGTATGACTAACCTTGTCCAAAACTTAGAACAGTGCTGGTACATCTCTCCACCTTGGGGTCAGCGAATCCCGCCTCTACTGGTAAGTTTGCTTGAGCGGGTGTACGTGAAGTCCGCCAAAGCATTCGGTTACTGCACTGGTGTCGAATGGTCAGAACATGGCTGGAAATACGAAATCAACGCTTGTAATACCAATATTACTGCTTTGGGAAGTGAACTTATTGGTATAGGTAATTTGCAATTGGGAGCGTTCCGTCAGGTTGCCGCAGGCATCGCTACCTTTCTCGTTCTTTAGTATATATGTACTATATTTAGATGCGTTCGCCCTGGGGGTTGGGGGTGGTGTTCTTGTACCTCACTCAACCGAGAACCGCTATAACTCCGGGTATCGCCACTCTCATTACTCTACATAAGTATCAATTATATAGGACAAAGATCTTAGTCAAAACTTGGATCTTTGTTCGATGCGGCAATTTAGGTGATTGCTGTACAATCCATTACGTCAATGATTTAAGTAAAACTTTGGCGATCAAAGCGCACAGGTGCAGAAGTTTATGGGTCAATACGGTTCAGTAGAAATGTTGCATTGCTTAAAGATGTTGTATCGCAATATCTCTACACAATGTTTGGTTGAGAATGTGCAAGGGAAGTTTCCTGATAACGTGCTGAAACTCTAGTTGTCTGCTGTTTGCTCAACTTGTCTAAAGAAGGTGGGCAAATATTTGCTCAGTCTTTATGGAGTAGTGACGATGACCACTCTTCTTATAAGTATTAATTATATAGGACAAAGATCCTAGTCAAAACTTGGATCTTTGTTCGATGCGGCAATTAAGGTGATCGCTGTACAATTCATTACGTCAATGATTTAAGCAAAACTTTGGTGTTCGCCATGCCTCTGCAATCAAAGCGTACATGTGCAAAAGATGATACGCCAATATGTTAGGCGAAAAGTTTGAAGCGAGGTTTTCCAGATCCTATAAAAACTTTTTATAACTAAATATGACTCCCAAAATGCACTTTATCTCCGGTTTACCTCGTTCTGGTTCCACCTTACTCGGAGCCTTACTGCGGCAAAACCCCCGGTTTCACGCCAGCATGACTAGTCCTGTTGGTAGTCTGGTGAACCGAATGCTAGAAGCGATGAGTGAAGAGAATGAATATTCAGTCTTTATCACCCCTGAGCAAAAACGGGCATTAACCTTAACTATATTTTCCACATTTTACGAACCCCAAGCCGAAAAAGAAGTTATCTTCGATACTAATCGGCTGTGGTGTAGCAAGTTGTCTTTAATTCAAGAGCTATTTCCTGGCTCAAAGGTGATTTGCTGCGTGCGGAATGTTGCTTGGATTATGGATAGCATCGAACGGCTGATTAGAAAAAACGCTTTTGATGTGTCGCGGATGTTTAATAATGCTGGTGAACGCTCCACAGTTTACACCCGCACCGAAGCCTTGAGTCAAGGGGGACGGTTAGTGGGGTTTGCTTATAACGCTCTCAAAGAAGCATTTTATAGCGAATACAGCGCCTCTTTGCTTTTGGTGGACTATGACTTATTAAGCCAAGCACCTGATAAAACCCTATCGCTGATTTATCAATTTTTACAAGAGGAACCCTTTGAGCATGATTTTGCCAATGTGGAATACGAAGCTGAGGAATTTGATAATCGCCTGAATACTAAGGGACTACATCAAGTGCGTCGCAAAGTCGAGTTTCAGCCGCGACTGACAATTTTACCGCCAGATTTATTTACTCAGTATGATGCGTTGTCTTTTTGGAAAAACCCTAGCAATAGTCTGGCGAATGTGATTGTCGCCCAGCCGGTAGAAGCGGTGAGGTAATGAAGCTTTAAATTGTTCCTCTTTCCTACCAAGCTGCAACTTTGATACATCGACCTGCACCTTTGTTGCATCAACCTGCAACTTTGATACATCAACCTGCAATTTTGTTGCATTCACCTACAGCAAAGTTACATTGACCTGCAACTTTGCTGTACTGACCTGCAAAACATAACCCAACATATACAAAACCATGAATAAATTATTTTCAACTCTAACCTTAACAACAGCTACAGCTTTAACCGTTGCGATCGCCACAGGAGTAATGAGCAATAACTCAGTTTTTGGAGAGACATCTATTGACTTAGCAAAGTTACGTAGCGCCGCTGTGTCTAAACACAATGCTTATCGAGCTACACATAAAAGCCCTAACCTCACTATCAGTGATTCCCTAAATAGCAGCGCTCAAGCTTGGGCTGAGAAGATTGCCAGTAGCGGAGAATTTGAACACAGTACTAATCGCAACAATGTGGGAGAGAATATATACGCTTCTTACACTACAGAAAGCACCGTAGACCCAGCCACACTTGGCAACGGAGCATCTGAAGACTGGTACAGCGAAATTAAAGATTATAAGTATGAGAGTCCAGGGTTTTCTAGCGATACCGGGCATTTTACTCAGGTAGTTTGGAAAGGCAGTACGCAATTAGGCTGTGGTGCAGCACAAGGAACTGAAACAATCCAAGGTACTAAATATAACGCTTTCTATGTGGTCTGCCAGTATGCTCCTGCTGGGAATGTGCAAGGGCAGTTTCCTGATAACGTGCTGAAACCTTAGTACTTTGTCAAGCAAGTTTTGAGGATTGCTAGTAAGCACTTTAGTGCTGATTCTTTTAAGCACTAAAGTGCTGACTACGAACTCAATTATCCATAAATTCAACATTGTAGAAACCCAAAATTTCGCATCTCTACAAGGGTTTCCTCAACTTTTCTAAATAGGTAGGTAAATATTTACCCACTTTACAAATAACTCATTTACCTAAAACCAAGGAACTAAATCAAATGGCAAGTTTCATCGTCAACCAAGCCACCGATGACGGCACCGGAAGTACAGCAAACACCCTCAGCTGGGCAATCCTCCAAGCCAACCAATTAGCAGGGGATGACACGATTAGCATTGATACCGATGTGCGGGTGACTGGGGTAATGAAGACTCTGGTGAACAGCAATATCTCTATTGTCGGTAACGGCAACAGCATCAGCGGCGATGCTAATAATAACGGCATCAACGACAATGGCGACGTGCGCCCCCTATTCATCCTGTCAGGAACCGTCGGAATTTCTGACCTGACCATCACCAACGGAAGAGCCAAAGGCGGAGATAGTAGCAACAGCGGCGGCGGTGCTGGTTTAGGCGGCGGTTTGTTTATCTATGATGGCAACGTCTCTTTAAGCAATGTCGCTTTGAGTAATAACACAGCACAAGGCGGTAGTAGCTCTGTCAGTGGACTGGGTAAAGGCGGCGGTGGTATGTTTGGCGATGCTGGCGGCAATGGCGGCGGCGGACTCTTTGGTTCTAGCAGCGGTCAAACTGGCGGCTACGGTGGCAACGGCAACTACGGCGGCTACGGCGGCTACTTTGGCACTTTCGGACCTGGCATGGACTACATTCCTGGTAAGCCTAGCGGCGGCTTCGGTGGCGGCGGCGCCACTAACGGCGGCTTTGGTGGCGGTGCGGGCTACGTTTCTGGTAACCAGGGTTTTAGAGGGGGATTTGGTGGTGGCGGTGGCTTCAGCAACAGGTTCAGTTTGTCCTTTAACCCCGTTTTTGGCGGCAATGGCGGCTACGGCGCTGGCGGTGGTAGCTTCAGCGGCAACGGCGGCTTTGGCGCTGGTGGATTAGGTGGATTCGGTGGTGGCGACGGCGATTCTAGTAGCAACGGCGGCGGCGGTGCTGGATTAGGCGGTGGCATTTTTGTCCGCAGTGGTTCTTTAACCCTTAATGACACAAGCTTTACCAACAATACCGCTACAGGCGGTACGGGATTTGAATCAGGTCAAGGCTTAGGTGGGGCAATCTTCATCATGCAGTCCACCACTAATACCAACGGCAATAACCAGGGAATGCCCACTACCCTTGGCACTATTGATTTTGTGGGTTCATCTACCTTCAGTGGCAACAGTGCGGCTAACGATGCGGGGACTCTCACTAATAACGATGATGTTTACGGCACAGAAAGACCTGCCAGCAATAATAATCCGCCAACTGCTTTAGACGACAACGCTACCACCAATGAAGACACCGCCTTCAGTGGCAATGTCTTAGCCAATGATACTGACCCAGATACGGGAGATATCCTGACTGTTAATGCAGTTAATGGTAATACGGCTAATGTTAGCACTGAGATTACCCTCACCTCTGGTGCAATACTTACCCTGAATGGTAATGGAAGCTTTAATTACAACCCTAACGGTCAATTTGAATCTTTGGCTGTTGGCGCAACTGCTACCGATAGCTTTGATTACACTATCTCTGATGGCAACGGCGAAACTGATACTGCTACCGTTACCGTCACCATCAACGGTGTTAATGATGCTGCAAGTATTACTGGCACAGCCACAGCAGCAGTTACAGAAGATACAACTACCCCCAACCTCACCGCTACAGGTCTTCTCACTGTCAGCGATGTTGATGCAGGTGAAAGCCTATTCAACACCACAGTAACATCAGCTACAGGTAATCTTGGGAGCTTGAGTATCACCAATGCCGGAGCCTACAGCTACACCGTTGCTAACAGTGCAGTGCAGTTCTTAGGTGCTGGTCAAACTAAAGCTGAAACTTTTACAGTACAATCTGTTGATGGCACAGCTATTCAAGATATTGTCGTTACCATCAACGGCGTAAACGATGCGCCAACTTTAGCAAATGCGATCGCAGATCAAACTACTTTAGAAGATGGTTTCTTCAGCTTTACTCTTCCAGCCAATACCTTTGCTGATGTCGATGCTGGTGACAACTTAACTTACGCTGCCACCCTCGCTAACGGCAACCCCCTACCTACTTGGTTAACCTTCAACGCCAATACCCGCACCTTTAGCGGCACTCCCGATGACCCAAATAACGGCACAATTAGCATCAAAGTTACCGCAACTGACACCAGCAATGCTACTGCTAACGATACCTTTAACCTAACAGTAACACCCGTCAACGATGCACCTGTAGCAGGTGATGACTCTGCCAGCGCCAATCAAAATACACCTTTGACTCTGTTGGCTGCTGAGTTGTTAGCTAACGATACAGATGTAGACAGTTCTACTTTGAGCATCTCTTCTGTGAGTAACGGTGTTAACGGTACTGTCACCTTAAATGGCAGTGGCAATGTCGTCTTTACTCCCACAGCCAATTTCACTGGCAATGGCAGCTTTAACTATACCGTCAGCGATGGCAATGGTGGCACTGACTTGGCAATGGTAACGGTGGCAGTTGGTGTCAACCTCAACGGTACTAATAATAACGATAACCTCAACGGCACATCCGGCAACGACATCATTAACGGACTCAACGCTCAAGATACCATTTCCGGCAATGCTGGCAATGATAACCTTGTGGGTGACAATGGTGATGATTTACTCTATGGCGGTACTGGCAACGATCAACTTTATGGCGGTAACGGTCAAGACACACTTTATGGTGATGCTGATAACGACCGTCTTGAAGGCGATAACGGTGATGACAAACTCTATGGCGGTGACGGGAACGACAGTCTAATTGGTGGTAACGGTCAAGATTTACTTGTCGGCGGTGCGGGTAACGATTTCCTCGACGGTGACAAGGGAGATGATAACTTGACTGGCGGGACTGGTAGCGACATCTTTGTGTTGGAGAAAGCCGCAGGTCGAGAAACAATTACCGATTTTACTTTAGGTCAGGGCGATAAAATCGGCTTGTCTGGCTTGAGTTTCAATCAGTTGTCTTTCTCTGGTAATCAGATTAGCTTAGGCAATCAAACTTTAGCAGTGCTGAGTGGGTTTAATACCACGACGCTGACACAGAACGATTTTATCTCTGTTTAAGAGTGTTGGGTGGGCAAATGTTTGCCCACTCTACAAATTGCTTAGTTGCATCGACCTGTAACTTTGATGCATCAACCTGCAACTTTAGTGCATCGATTTGTAACTTAGTTGCATCAACTCGCACCTTTGATGCATTTATTTACAACTTTGATGCATCCACCTGCAACAAGCAAGTTTGTAGTAAGCACTTTAGTCCTTATTTTCTAAGCACTAAAGTGCTTACTACAAACCCTCTAAACATCTGAATTTGTAGGGTGCGTTATGGAGATACAACACCATTTTGATCTCATCTATCACAGTGTATTAGCCAGAAGCATAACGCGCCCTAGAAATAACTGCTCATCTACGACTTAAAACCAAGGAAATAAATCAAATGACAAACTTCATCGTCAATCAAGCCACCGATGACGGCACTGGCTTAACCGCAGGCACCTTCAGTTATGCAATTCTCCAAGCCAACCAACTAGCAGGGGATGACACCATTACCGTCAATAACAATGTGCGTGTGACTGGGGTAATGCAAACCCAAATTAATAGCAACATTACTATTGTGGGCAACGGCAACAGCATCAGCGGCGATGCCAATAACAACGGCATCAACGACAATGGCGACGTGCGCCCCCTATTCATCCAGTCGGGAACCGTCGGGATTTCTGACTTGACTATCACCAACGGACGGGCTAAAGGCGGCGATGGTAGCGGCGGCGGCGCTGGAATGGGCGGCGGCTTGTTTATCTATGATGGCAGTGTCTCCTTAACCAATGTCGCTTTTAGTAATAACACAGCCCAAGGCGGCAACGGCAGCAGTTATAGTGGTCCTGGCGGTGCTGGCAGTTCTGGTGGTGCTGGCGGTGCTGACGGTGCTGGCAATTCTGGCGGCAACGGAGACTTTGGCGGCGGCGGCGGCTACGGCGGCGGCTACTTTCCCCCCTCCGGCACCGTAGGCGGCGATGGTGGCTACGGCGGTGGCGGCGGTGGCGCCGTAGGTTTCAATGGCGGCTTCGGCGGCTTCGGCGGTGGCCGCGGCTTGTCCGTCAACCCCGGCTACAGCGGTGACCGCGGCTTGGGCGGCGGCGGTGCTGGATTCGGAGGCGGCATCTTCGTCCGCAGTGGCTCTTTAACCCTCAGCGACACCAGCTTTACCAACAACACCGCTACAGGTGGGACGGGTTATCAAGGTGGTCAAGGCTTAGGTGGAGGGATTTTCATCATGCAGTCCCTCACCAATCCCAACGGCAATAACCAGGGAATGCCTACGGTGCTTCCTACCGTCAATTCTGTAGGTAATCCTACCTTTAGTGGCAACAGTGCGGCAACCGATGCAGGAACAGCCACCAATAACGATGATGTCTACGGCACGATTAACATCACTGCCAGCAACCAACCCCCCGTCGCTAACCCCGACAGTGCTACCACTGCCAAAAATACTGCCGTGACCATCTCGGCAAGTACCCTGTTAGCTAACGATACCGATCCCGACAGCAACCCCCTCAGCATCACTGGCGTCAGTAATGCTACCAACGGTACGGCAGTCCTGAATAATAACGGCACAGCCAGCAACACGGCAGATGATTTCGTTCTCTTTACCCCAACTACTGGATTCAGTGGTAATGGTAGCTTTAACTACACCCTCAGCGATGGCAGCCTCACCGATATTGGTAATGTCACCGTCGCCGTGGGGACTAACCTTTGTGGTGGTAACGGGGACGACTTGCTCAACGGTACAGCAGGCAATGATAGCCTCTGTGGTGGCAACGGCAAAGACACCCTCAACGGCAATGGTGGCGATGACACTTTAACAGGTGGCAACGGCAAAGACATCCTCAACGGTGGCGACGGCAACGATTTGTTGCACGGCGACGACAGCGAGGAAAGCACCAATGGCAAAGACATCCTCACTGGCGGTGCCGGCAATGATACCCTCTATGGCGGTAACGGCAAGGATGATTTGACTGGCGGTACTGGCAACGACATCTTAACTGGTGGCAGTGCTTCTGATACTTTCATCTTCGCCGCCCTAGACGGCACTGATACGATTACCGATTTTAACGATGGACTCGATTACATTGGTCTGTCCGGCGGTCTTAGTTTCGGCGCTCTGTCTTTCTCTGGCAGTAACATCATTATTACCAGCAGCAATGAAATCCTGGCAACGCTGACGGGTATTAATACCACTACCCTCACATCTGCTGATTTCTTAACGGTCTAGGATTATAGCTTTTTGAGGTGATTGGTGATGCGATCGCGTTTGACAACAAAAAAATGCGATCGCATTTTCGTCCATAAAGCATAGTGTCTTTTTGATTTGTACCAATTACATTCACAAAATTTTTCACACTGACTATTATTGGTGACGAACCAACAACTCTAATTTCCTAGCGTGGCAAAACTTACTAGAGAAGACCGGAAATCCTGTAATCTTGACCTTGTAGCGAAATCAGGGTGCAAAAACTTGGCAAGAAAAAGTTTAAAACCAGAGGCAACATCGTTTGAAGTACTCGATTGTGTTCAAAAAAAATGCCCTTCGTGCGGTCAAGCAATGTGGAATGAATACAATAATCCTCGACATATAAGAACGCTAAATGGGGTAGTAGAACTACAGCTAAAAATTCGTCGATGTCAAAATAAGTCATGTCTGCGGTATAAAAAAGCATATCGCCAGAGCAAGAAGGGTCACTCGCCCTACCACAAAACGAATTTGGTTTGGATGTGATTGCTTATATAGGAGCATTACGGTACCAGGAACATAGAAGTGTTCCCGAAATACACACTCACCTTGAATTAAAGGGTATATGTATAAGTGAACGAACGGTCACGCACCTCATTGACAGATATGATGAGTTACTTTCTTTGTGGCTAAAAGACCATAAAAGGTTAAAAGCAATATTTAAAAATCAAGGACGGGTGATATTAGCTATTGATGGTATGCAGCCAGAAATTGGACATGAGGTATTATGGGTAATTCGAGATTGCTTATCAGGAGAAATAATACTAGCTAAAACCTTATTATCATCAAGAAATGAAGATTTAGTGGCGTTATTATTAGAAGTAACTAATACCCTAAATGTACCAATTGATGGTGTTGTTAGTGATGGACAACAATCAATTCGCAAAGCTGTTAGGGTAGCATTACCTAGTATTGCTCATGGTTTGTGTCATTATCATTACCTAAAGGAAGCAATTAAACCCATATATGAGGCGGATCGACATGCAAAAAAAGAATTAAAAAAAAAGGTTAGAGGATTACGAGACATTGAACGTAGTGTTACCAATGAAGATAAGGATTTGGTGACTATTATTGAAGATTATTGCTCGGCAGTCCGTAGTTCTATAACCAATGATGGTCATCCACCGTTAGAGGCATCTGGATTAAAGTTACAAGAAAATTTGACTTTGATAGAACAAAGCTTAGAACGGATGGAAAAAAAAGTGCTTTACCACCGCCTTTAGTCAACCTAAAACACCTGATAGCTAAAGGGTTATCTGCGACTGCATCTTTATTTTCACCTGTTATAGTTGCATATCAATGGGTTGATAAGGCTAGTAATATTCTCAATAATATAGCATTTCTCAGTCTGG
>NZ_KV757759.1 GCF_001712795.1 Nostoc sp. KVJ20 | reverse complement strand
AACAGGGAAGCCATGATCAATTATTGCGAGAAGGAGGGCTTTATGCCACTTTGCATAACTTGCAGATGTTGGGAACTTAAGATATTTTCAAAAAAAAATGAATAGCACTAAGGAACTTCCAAATAAAAAATACTCAACAAATTCTTGTGGGGCGGGCAAGATGTCTACCCCACAAGATTGGATAATTTATTTGTTGAAAGTCGCTAATATAAATTAGCGCATGATAGAAAATGCGATGGCTACGCCCGCCATAGGCATCGCAAAAAATCATTGTGTAAGAGTGCCTAGTTTACTCTCGTAGGCATTGCATGAAATTATCGTGTAGAGAGAATATAGTGTTGGGTTTCGCTTTAATCCACCCAACCTGCAAATAACCTAACGCACCAATCAAAGCGCGTAAAACTGTTTGAGTTGCTTTGTTTGATGATAGTTGGATGATATAAAAAAGGTGCGTTATATTCTGTTAAAGCACACTATAGGCTCGGCGATTATACTACAATATTCTTTCACAAATATCCCTAGCTTCGCCTCTCCTCAATTCTCGTCTTGACACACTCCTTAATTGTCGAGAACATTCAGACACTGTTTCATTTCTTATTAAGGATTCACAAACATTATCAACCTCTCGTCTACCAACAAGTTCTTCTCTTCTCAAAATTCTTACACATCTACGTATATCTCCAGGTCTTCGATCATCATCCCGCCGTTGTGCTTGTAGTGGTGGTGATTGTGGACAGCCAAAGGGCGTACAGGCTTGTCCTAGTGGTGCATTAGGACAGCCAAAGGGATTACATTCAGCAACACTAGATGGTGAACAGCCAAAGGGATTACAATCCGCAAATGCAGGTTTGATATCAACACCAATAAGGATTGCGCCGATTGGAACTGTCAAGAATAATGCAGCATTCACAATTTCTCGTCGGATGATTTGTAACATAATATTGGATTCTCAAATTAACGTGTATAACAGCAACAGAAATTATCATTATGGAACAATGGAACGGGTTCATTTTGACTCAAGCATTTTCGTGTTTGCAAACAGTTGATAAGTTATAACCATTCCCAAACTTAATGCAGCGAAAGTTAAACCAATTCCTAATTGTTTGTTCATTCCTCTTGCTTACTTTGTTTCGCTTCTCCTAAATTCCCAGTAAAAACTTGGGAATTATGAATACTACTTATCTAAAGACTCTACTGCCTGGTATAAAGATTGCCGGTTAGAAAAGGTCGGAAAAAAGTCGGATCTTTTTAGTAAATTTACGTAAAAATTAAGAAAAAATAAAGCTTTTAGTGAGAATATCGTAGTCTAACTAGTACTAATACATATACAAATGACGGTTGAAGAGGCGATGCCTGCGGCGGGCTACGCCTACGCACTAGCCGAGCAATTATTAGAACGGGGATGCTTAACAAAAATTAAATCTGTAGAGACACGATTTATCGCGTCTCTTGCCTTAACCGAACCGTATTGTTTCTACTCCCAATACTTGTCGGGTTTTGGGGAAAAGGGTAAGGGGAAAGAAAAAACCTTTAACCTTTTCCCAAAACCCAATTCCGAGTTCAAAATGCAAAACCCAAGCAGTATTGTCTCTACTCCTAACTCCTAACTTCAAACTCCTAACTTTTAACTTATAACTCCTTAAAAAAATCCCCACTCAGAGATTTGTCTGAGTGGGTAATATGAGGTGGGACAAGATAATCTTCCCAACAGGAGTAGGGGAATTATTTGCTTTCTGTAAAATCAGCGTCAATCACATCATCGCCGCTACCAGAGCTAGATGTAGAACCGCTATCTTGAGGTTCAGCACCAGGTGCTGCACCGCCACCAGCTTGTTGATAGATGTTGCTACCAACAGCGAATAGCGCTTGTTGCAATTCTGGGGTGAGCTTCTTGATTTGCTCATCGTCTTCTTTCGCAACTGCTTCCCGCAGTTCTTTCACTAAACCTTCGACTTTGGTCTTGTCAGCATCGGGAACTTTATCGCCCAATTCTTGTAACTGCTTTTCAGCTTGGTATGCCAAAGAATCGGCTTGGTTCTTGCGTTCAATCTTCTCACGCCGTTCTTTGTCAGATGAAGCGTTCTGTTCAGCTTCTCTCACCATCCGGTCAACGTCATTTTTATCCAGGGTGGAAGCGCCGGTTATGCTGATGGACTGTTCTTTACCAGTGCCTTTGTCCTTAGCAGTGACGTTAAGAATACCATTAGCGTCAATATCGAAGACCACTTCAATTTGAGGGACGCCGCGTGGTGCAGGAGGAATACCATCAAGGCGGAAGGTTCCCAAGCTCTTATTATCGTTAGAGAATTCGCGTTCACCTTGCAGAACGTGAATTTCTACGTTGGTTTGACCATCTACAGCGGTGGAGAAAACTTCGGATTTTTTGGTGGGAATTGTAGTGTTGCGAGGGATAATTTTGGTCATCACGCCGCCCAATGTTTCCACACCCAAAGATAGCGGTGTCACGTCTAACAGCAAGATGCCAGTTACATCACCAGCCAGTACCCCGGCTTGAATAGCTGCACCAACTGCTACGACTTCATCAGGGTTCACGCTTTGGTTGGGGTCTTTACCCAATACCTGCTTCACAATCTGCTGTACAGCAGGAATGCGGGTAGAACCACCAACTAATACCACTTCATCAATATCGCCTTTGTTTAACTTGGCATCCCGAAGGGCGTTTTCCACAGGAACACGACAACGGTCGATTAAGTCAGAGCAAAGTTCTTCAAACTGAGCGCGAGTAAGGGTTGTATCCAGATGCTTGGGGCCATCCTGGGTTGCGGTGATAAATGGCAGGTTAATTTCTGCTTGGGTGACGCTAGAAAGCTCAATTTTGGCTTTTTCTGCGGCTTCAGTCAGACGTTGTAAAGCTTGTTTGTCTTTCCGCAGGTCAATACCTTCGGCTTTCTTGAACTTATCAGCTAAGAAGTCAACTATTTTTTTATCGAAGTCATCACCGCCAAGGTGGGTATCACCAGATGTGGCTAGTACTTCAAAAACTCCATCTCCTACTTCCAGTACGGATACGTCGAAGGTACCACCACCCAAGTCAAACACGAGAATGGTTTCGTTACTTTTCTTGTCAAACCCATAAGCCAAAGATGCAGCTGTAGGCTCGTTGATAATCCGTAGAACTTCAATCCCGGCAATTTTACCAGCGTCTTTTGTCGCTTGCCGTTGGGAGTCGTTGAAGTATGCCGGAACGGTGATTACAGCTTGGGTTACGGTTTCGCCCAAGTATTTGCTGGCATCTTCAACTAGTTTGCGAAGAACTTTTGCAGAAATTTCTTCAGGAGCAAATGCTTTACCAGCGATTGGACAATCTAATTTGACATTGCCGTTATTGCTGAGGACTTTGTAAGAAACTTCCGTAGCTTCGTTACTCACTTCGTCGTAGCGGCGTCCGATGAAGCGTTTGACTGAGTAAAACGTATTTTCTGTGTTCATCACCGCTTGGCGTTTGGCGATTTGACCAACCAAGTTATCGCCATTTTTAGCAAATGCCACTACTGAGGGTGTTGTCCGAAAACCTTCAGCATTAGCAATTACCGTGGGTTTACCACCTTCCATCACTGCCACGCAGGAGTTCGTTGTTCCTAAGTCAATTCCAACTACTTTTGCCATTTTAGGTGCTGGCTCCGTATAACTACAAATGAATGAATGAGAATATAAAGCACTAAATTTTCAACCAACAGGGTCAAGAAATCAGCCAGTTCAGCATGAATACCTTTGATTCGGCCTTCCTGGGGTTAAAACTCCAGACTAATGCTGATATATATACTGAACCTTAGTGGTAGCCAGTCCATGAAGGGTGGTTTCCCGAACCTTGCTTAGGACGGTTAAACTAACTAAATTGTGTTTTTAGTTGGTTCATGGATTTATTTGTCTTCACTCTGTCTAATGTATGAGAATTAATACTTTCAGCAATTAGGGTGAACCGTAACGTCCGAGTGGTGTTTGCCGTCTTTTGAGGCAATAAACTACAGAAACACTGAGGATTGGGCATCAGACATAGAGCATAGGGCATTGAATAAAATATGACACTCAGCACTTAGCAGTTACTCAGAGTAAAGAAAAAAGAGTTTCCCAATCAATTACAGGCAGTCTTTGTCCTTGGTTGACTATTTCAAAAATTTTCCTAGAACTACTTGGGTACAAAAGGCATTCCACACAAGCATTTGCTACATCAATCCGGCTGGTATCACCCGAAAGTGTATCCCCAGTACTTACGACCACACCATATTTACCGCCTGTTTTTGCCTTAAGGAGGGTGTTGAGGTCGTATGAGGTATAGGGGCCGTCAATGAGGCGTCCTGGGCGGATAATGGTGTAGGGTAATCCTGAATTAATAATGGAATCTTCGCCCTTTTGTTTGGCATCCAACACACCAAAGGCATTAAGAATACTAAAAGGAAACTGATTTTTACGGAGAATTCCACAGGAAGAGACGAAAACGAATCGCTTCAAATTCCGGGGTGCTGCTTCTACTAGATTGCTTACACCTTGAGCATCGACCTTTTCCGGACTATTCTTTGCTTTTGCTTGACTAGATTTGGGGTTAAGGAAAGTGATGCCCCATTCAAGCAAGTTCGGGGATTGCTCAAATTCCCATCGCTCAGAGGGAAAGGCAGTGGTTCCGGTACAATTTATGATGTGGGTGACATCTGGCATTGCGGCTGGCAGTGTAGCTGGCTGGCGGATGTCACCAACGGCAATTTCCACTCTTTGGTTAAACATCTCTTCAGCTTTGGCGGCATTGCGTGTCAGGACACGAACTTTCACGCCCTTTTCTAGTAACTTGCCTACCACCAGTTGCCCCACTCCACCAGTAGCACCAGCAACTAATACCAAATCTTTAACTGAATCAAAAGAAGTCATAAAGTGCTTTTAAGATAGTCTATTGTTAATCTACTCAAAAAATGCAATGTCTATGATCGGCTATCCCTACGTACATCGCCGAAACAGGGACTTTCAATAAAAAATATCTCATCACCAAAGAATTGGGTCTGAAACCCCGTGCTTCACGCAAGGTTTTAAAGTAATGAGTAAGGAGTAATGAGTGGATGAAAAATGGGTATTCACTCATTACTTATTACTTATTACTCATTACTCCTTCTTAAGAGCGCCTTTAGGTCGGTGAGGAGATAAATTTGAGGGTAGGGAAAGTCATTTTGAACATAAATGAGTAAATACCCATTACTCATTACTCATTACTCATTACTTATTTAATTTGGTTCACCAATGATGACACCAAAACTGTATGAATAAAAAATGGGTAAATCTCATCAAAGTCAACAGCCTAGGCGTAGCCCGTCGTAGACATCGCCAAATAGCGGAAATTGCGCCCGAATTGTTCGGTTCTACCACTGTCACCAGTACACAAATGGCTATAACCTCTTAAGTAGTAGTGAAATGTCTACCCTAGACGCTGTTAGTCGCTCTTGAATTAAGGGGTGAAAGCCTGTGTACAAATGGATATTGCCAAGCCTGAGCGAAATCTTGGCTGAAAATCAATCAAGTATAGCTGAATGTTCACCTGCCAAAGCAGAGCGGCAGTGGCGTGTCAGCCTAGCAGCGACAGAACATTTGCTATTAAAGACTTTAGCAACTGCCTCGGTTGACACAACCCAAGGATTAGTTTTAGCTGCACCTGCACCCTTATTTAGTCAGCCAAAACTGACTCAAAGCTTAGAAACAGTAACTTTTACGGCAAAACCATTTAACCCTTTGGCGCTGATGCCATTTCAGATGCCATGTGCGATGCCTGGGTTGGACTATGTTAACGAATCTGTAAATGAAGAAATTGCTCCTCATGAATCGGTACTTCCCTTACTACCTGCCGATCCACTCGGCGCGGAACAATTTTGCTTGGTTTTTACAGATAAATTTAGATTAGTGCTGGTTTTAGCAACTCACAAAAACGGTAAAAAAACCTTTTCATTTTCTTTTGAGCCAGAGGTAGTACAGCAGGCTTGGCGATCGCTAGGCGCAAGGGTAATGCTAGCTAATCCAGAGTTCTTTGCCCGCCTGGATGCATTGGTAGAACAGTATTCCCCGGTAGCACCAGACTACCGCATTATGATTGAGTTTAGCCAGTTGTTGCTTCAAGAAGTAACAGAAGCAGAAGAGACTAGAGACTCTTTACTAGGAACTGGAGACAAGGACAATAACTCATCCTCAATGCCCAATGCCCAATGCCCAATCCCTCATACCCAATCCCCAAATCCTGATGTAGAATTGCTCCAAGCCTTCGCTCACGAAGTCCGCACACCTTTAACCACGATTCGCACTATGACTCGTCTGCTGCTGAAACGGCGAGACTTAGATGCTAGCGTGATCAATCGCTTAAAAGTTATCGATCACGAGTGTACCGAGCAAATTGACCGCATGGAGTTGCTGTTTAAGGCAGCAGAACTGGAAACTACTACCTCAGCAAAATCCTCAAAAACTCAACTCACGCCCATGTCTTTAGATCAAGTGTTGCAGCAAAGTATTCCCCGTTGGGAACAAGCAGCACATCGGCGTAACTTAACTTTAAATGTTGTTTTACCCCAGCAACTACCAACAGTGGTGAGCAATCCCATGATGCTAGATCAGGTACTCACTGGTTTAATAGAGAATTTCACTCGCAGCTTACCCTCTGGTAGCCATATTCAAGTACAAGTTATCCCGGCTGGAGATCAACTGAAGTTACAATTATCGCCTCAATTTGGGTGCAAAGATTCCAATAAAGCTGCCACACCTGCAACACCACCAATTCGCAAAGCCCTTGGTCAACTGCTGATGTTCCAACCAGAAACGGGTACGATTAGTTTGAATATCGCCGCAACCAAACATTTATTCCAGGCGATCGGTGGCAAATTGATTGTACGCCAGCGTCCACACTATGGGGAAGTTTTGACGATTTTCTTGCCTTTAGAAGTTAGCAATAAATAGAAACTAGGAGTCAACAGTTAGGAGGCATATCATATCTGCATCAAAATACTTAAATATATAGCTAAGTGCTGAGTGCTGTAAATGGATAGCGGGGCGTTGAGCCAGTGCTGAGTAAAAATCAGTTGTCCAATACAGTTCAGATAAGACCAAAACACTTGTAGAGACGTCGATTTATCGCGTCTCGAAAACCCACAATTTTGTACAATTAGAGGATGTTTGAAAAGTCCTCTTGTCAGTATCAAAAATTTTAGATCCCTCTAAATCCCCCTTAAAAAGGGGGACTTTGATTCCGATTCCCCCCTTTTTAAGGGGGGTTAGGGGGGATCTAAAAGTGCCGAAAGTCACAGCGAAAAACTTTTCAAACAACCTCTTAGCCCTTAACCCAAGCGTCTTGATTTATAAATAGGCTCTAATACCATTTCACTTTAATAATGATACAAATACGTGGGTAGGGGTTTAGCAGTGCTAAACCCCTACGAAAAATCTATATGTATCAAGATTTTCGTGAAATGGTATGAGACTTTCGTTTTTTTAAGGACAATCACGAAACTTCTTTGACCAGATAACCATCTTCCATATGAATTATCCGATCTGCAATATCTAAAATTCTATTGTCGTGAGTGACCATTAAGATAGCACAATTCTGTTCTTTAGCTAGTTGCTGCATCAAGGTGACAACATCTCGGCCTGTCTTACTGTCTAAAGCTGCTGTCGGTTCATCAGCTAAAACTAATTTGGGATGACTTACTAAAGCACGAGCAATGGCTACTCGTTGTTTTTGTCCTCCAGAAAGATCAGACGGATAATAATTTACTCTATTCTCCAATTTAACAGCACTGAGTATAGATTCTGATTTTTTGCGAGCTTCCAATTCAGGAATATTTTTGTGTAATTCAAGTGACATTTGAACATTCTGTCTCGCTGTTAAGAAATCTAGCAAGTTGTGAGCTTGAAAAATATAGCCAATATGCCGACGTACTTGAACTAATTGCTGATTACTAGCTCCAGAAAGCTCCTGACCGATAAACTTCAAACTTCCTTCTTGGACAGAACGTAACCCACCAATTAAAGTCAGTAAAGTTGTTTTTCCTGAACCTGATGGCCCAGTCATAATCACAATTTCTCCATATTTGATATTAAAATTAATATCAGATAATACCTGACTTCGTATTTTTTTATCGCCGAAGTAGTGATTAAGATTTTCTATGGTGACGATGAATTTTTGTTTAAGCATTTTATTTATACACTAGATTTAATCTAGAAAATATCTGCTGGATCTACATTCCGGAGTTTATTTGTAGATAAAAAACCCGAAGTTAAACACATTAATGTTGCTGAGATTAATACTAATATGGCTTTATCTGTAGTCATGATAACTGGTAATTTAGTAGCATTTTTTGATACATCATATAGGGCTATAGATATAGCTAAACCCGGAACATAACCTAGAGATGCTAAAATTAAAGCTTGTTGAAAAACTACACTTAATAAGTATTTGTTTTTGAATCCCATTGCTTTTAAAGTTGCATATTCGGTTAAATGACTAGAAATATTACTATAAAGTATTTGATAAACAACGATTACACCAACAACAAACCCCATTAAAACCATCAAGTTAAACACGAACCCAATAGGTGTTCTAAGAGACCAATAGGCTTTTTCCAAAGCAATAAAGTCTTTGCGGGTAATAACTCTGACATCTTTGGGTAATTTGGCTGATAAATCTGCTAAAACTTTTTGGGGGTTAGCACCAGGTTTGAGTTTAATTAATCCTATATCTATTTTTTGTACCGGACGATCTTGAAATATTCGCAGAAAAGTTGAAGAACTAACGATTAAATTTCCATCAACGCCAAAAGAAGGCCCTAGTTTAAATAAACCACCAATTTTAACTCTGTAACCAACTAATCCGGTATAGCTAAATATTTCAACTTTTATATCTTTTCCTTGCTCAAAATCTTTAGCGATCGCACCAAATTCTGGACGAGAATCGCGGTCAAATAAAACAATATTAGGAATCCTGATTATACTGAGCTTTTCTTCGATATTTGGAAACTTAAAAATTGATTTAACTGGATCGAACCCAAGCACATATAGTGGAAATTTTAGACCATTGTTGGGGTTCTTAAATTTCGCGAATTGTACATATAAAGGGCTAACTGATTCTACACTATCAAAACCTAATACCTGATATAAATTTGAACGAAAAAAGCTTTGATTTGATGTTAGCGATTTATATTGGGCACTGATTAAAAATAAGTCTCCTTCTAGATTTTTATGCAACTGGGTAGCACTATCATAGAGGGCGGCTTGGAAACCAATTTGCATAAACATTAGAACTGCTACAAAAGCAATTCCAGCCAAAGCTACAATAAAACGAATTTTTTGTCGAGCTAATTGTAGCCAAGCTAAGGGTATATTGAGAATCATTTGGTAAACCTCAAGGATAGAAATTAGACTAAGCTGAGGAAAATTGCTTTGTTTAAATCAAGATTTTTTAGCCTGTCCTAATTACGAATTAATCTTAGGCAGTTTAGGAATATTTTGTGAGTTAAAAAAGCTCTATTTAGAAGTGCTAAATATCAATCATTACCTCCACCTGTAAATCAGTAAAGCCAGCGATTTGCTGGTTGTCTTCCGTATTGTCAATCCGAATTTTTACATCAACTATTTTGTTGTCGGTATCTGCTTGAAGATTGCTATTAAAGATATTTTGTTTGCCAATTTGCAAACCAATATCTGCGACTTTTCCTCGTAATTTCCCTGGCAAAGCATCGCTAGTAATAATGGCCGACTGACCTAGACGTACTTTTTTAATATCAGTTTCATAGACTTCTGCTACCACATACATCTGTTGTGTGCGACCTAAATCAGCTATTCCTGTATTGCCGATAACTTCTCCAGGCCAAGCATTAATTTTCATGATTTGCCCGGTTATAGGCGATCGCACAATACTTAAATCCCACTCTGCCTTAGCCTGGTTAACTGAGGCTACTGCACTTTCGACATCAGCTTGAGCTGCTGCTATATCGGTAGGACGAATCTCGGCAATACTTTTGAGTCTGGCTTTGGCCTCCGTTAACTGCTTTTGCAGAGTTTCTACAGTGCGGTTGAGAGAAGCCCTAGCTTCATTGAGTTGCTGTTGAACTGTATCTACTCGCAAACGTTTAGTATCTGCGTCGGAAGCTGAAATCGCCCCGTCTTTGTATAACTGTTGATATCGCTGATTTTCGCTTTCAGCATTGCGCCACTCAGCCTCTAAACGAGCGATCGTTGCTTGTTGTGCAGAAGTTTCTCCGCGCAACTCAGCTTCTAAACGAGCAATGGTTGCTTTTTGTGCAGATATATCTCCAGCTTTTGCACCAGCTTTTACCTGGTTGAGACTAGCTTGGGCAACTATGACTTGTTGCTGGGCTTTTTCTAGCGCTGCAAGACGAGGAAAGTAACTGTCTAGAATTGCAACTACTTGCCCCTGTCGCACCCTATCTCCTTTGTTTACCATGAGTTTTGTGACCCTTACACCCCCTTGGGATTCTGGGGCCGACAGACGAATAACTTCTCCTTGAGGTTCTAAACGTCCTAAAGCAGCAATAGCAGTCATTTTAGGAGAACTATTTGGGGTAGGTAAAGGCTCAACTTTCGAGGACAACTGAAATCGTGAAAAGGTATAGAAAGTAACAGCACCAGTAGCTACAGCCATAGTAGTTGCTAACATGACCGGCCACCAACCTACAGGTTTGATGAATGGTTTGATGAATGACTGTTTTTGTTTTTGTACCATAATTTTAATGAGGGAATTAAGCCCCCCTCTTTTAAAGGGGGGTTGGGGGATCTTCCGCAGCCAGATATCACTAACATTAAGGGTATTGATTCATCAATCTATTAGTAGAATCAAACCACTGTGCAGAGTCACTAATCATTAGTTATTAGTCCAATAGAAATCACACCCACTCTTTAAGATGGTTTGAATTAGTCCGATGAAAGACAAAGTTTTTCCACCCACAAGGAACGGGGTATGCACCAATGACCAATAACTACTTAATCAACTTTCGGTAGAGCCATTCGGTACTTTATGCATCTAGTCAAAGATAGCTCTATTTGTTTAGCACTACCTCTTTTTTAGTTTTAACGATCGCTAAGTATTCACTACGAGTTCCATCTATGCGATAGTGGTCGCAGATTTGGCAGAGCTTCAAAATATCCAATCGACTAAATACTTTTTGATGCTCAATCCCGTTGTCATTTCTCCAGCGCCAGAAAGTTGTCCGGTCAATGCGGCGATTACTTTCTGGCCATCTTCGTCTGGATAAAAAATCTACTAGTTCCTCTTCAAAAAACGAGTAGCCTTTTGGTAACTTCAGGAGTTCTTCTCTTAACTTAATTAGCGGTATGAGTGGATCTAGCTCAGATAGTCTCATGCCAGCAAGCCCTTATATTTTCGTGACAGTAAAATTATGCAGAACGCTTCATACAACACGGGTCATCGCATTAAATTGCATTGTCATACTGTGCATTTATGAATATATAGAGGAACCAGCAAATCAGGTGAATTTATATTTATCTTCTCCCTATTGATCTATCTCTAGACATTCTTAAACAAACAGTATTGAATTACATCATTTAATCACTTACGATAAACGGAATGATACTCAATTGCAACCCACATGCAACATTATTGATGATAAGTAGTTAGCAATGTTTTTGGCATAAATCATAAATAATGTTTGCAATTCTTTATCAGTTTCCAACATTGTTATATCCTTGGTATTATTCAGCATATCGAAATAAGTCTTTGATTTGTGATTTATTTTTTGTTAACTAGAGTTTTTCATTCCTTAGATACAGCTACTAGTGGCTATTGTGACATTGGGTAAATAGATTTTTTTTTACAGTAATAGCTTTTGAAAAAATTAGCTTATTGATTAATGCATAATTTATTAAACAAATAAATCAACTTGTGGATAGATGTAAAAGCTATAGCAGCAATTCACAGATACCCAATCTTTGTAAAAAGATGGTTGTCTGTGTCTTTTAATACGCAAATAAACTACATACAGTTTAACTTGGTTGATAAATTAATGCTTTTTATTAGCACTTAACCTTCTTCTATCACTCTAGGCATAGTAAATATTTCAAGATAAAATACACATGCCTAATACGTAAAAAAAAATAGCTGCTCACTTTAACTAGACTCCTCAAACTATAAGAGAAGTCTTACATGAATGGCGCAAAATTCAATTGGAGTGGCAACATATTAAAAAAGATGAACTATCAGGACAAATATTTGACGGCGAGTTAGACCTTGCTTATGCCGTAATCAATGGAATTAAAGCGAGGGGAGAAAGAGGAAAACACAGTGTAGAACGTATTAATTTTAACTCTTCCTATCATTTTTAACTTTTCGTTACATAGTTATAAATTTCCATGCCGACTTACTTACTTAATTCAATGAGAATTATTGAAGCGAAGATATATGCAATTTCTATGCAATTTCTAAAATGTATTTTTACGATGTGACATACTAATTGAAATGAGTTTTAATAATTATGTGAGTGAAAGCGATCGCCCTCCAAAGACCCTAGATAAAATGAAACTACAGCGATTCATGCTCTCATTGCCAAGCTTTGATAACCAGCGACTAATTTTTCATTCAGCTCGCCAGACTCTTCGCAAAGCTGAAATGGCCCGCGTCGCGGTGCGTGAATGGCTCAATCAACATGATTGTGAGCTAGAAGAGTGGAAAAGTAAAAAAGCTTCTGAGTTGGGAATTAGTATTAGTAGACTTGAACAAAAGCTATTAGCTGCTGCTCAACATCAAGCCATAACAAATAAAGGAGATAACAATTCTAATCCAGAAGAAGATTCTGTATAGTTTAATACGTAGATTCTGAATAACTTACCTGATGTTAGCTAGCAAATGTGTAACCAAAACTATAGTACTGTTAATTTGAAGTTGCCTACAAAGTTTTGTTTGACAATATTTCATGTGGTAACACTTATCTCGTCGTATGCAAGTTGCATATCAATTGAAATGGAGAAGCGACTAGTTTAAGATTCAGTACAAGCAACCGTTGATAAGATAACACGGAGTAGGATAAGTTTTCTGGATGAAACTATCCAAGCTAAAACTGATCAACAACCAGGGCTATTTCATTCTCATCTATTCCGCCTCAGAATGAATTCTGAGTCTAATAGCGAAATTCGTCTAAAGACGGCTGAGAAAAGATTATAGTCTGTTTGCACAAACTGTAGTTATTAGCCTGAAGCTTGAGTGATGGGCAGTTTATGTCTAGAACCTAGAATGCAATAGCCCTGGATCAATAATTTATGTTTTAACGTTGAATCTCTAATTTTAAGAGATTTTTAGATACGTGAAATAGTTCAAGAAAGAAGTCATGATTATACATTTAGACTTCAGAATATTGCCATTAAAATCTCTTCCAGCAGGGTTATAACTCTTGAATCTTTAACTCAAAGCATATCAATCATCATCTATAACCCTAACTCTGTCTAAAAGCCGCTCAAATCTACCTTTTTTGTAGAGGTAATATTTTTATAAAAATCTCTACATCTTAATAAATCCAATAGTAAAGATAAAGTCATGGCTGCTTCTAAGATTGAAGCTGTTTTGGCACAGTTGCAAGAAGAAGTGAGCAATTGTGAACAAGCTCTACTCAAGCTCATACAGGTGAAAAAAGTTATGGTTGACAATGCACCACTAACCAGCGAAATAAAGACACATCGGCAAAAAACCGATATTGCCATTATCGGAATGGCTTCTATATTTCCCCAATCGAAAAATTTACAGGAATATTGGGAAACAATTATTCACAAAGTTGATTGTATTACTGATATTCCAGCTTCGCGTTGGAATGTAGAGGATTATTACGATCCTAATCCCAGAGCGTTTGATAAAACCTACTGTAAAAGAGGCGGATTTATCCCGGATGTGAATTTCAATCCGATGGAATTTGGGCTACCACCTAACAGCCTAGAAGTTACAGACATTTCGCAATTGCTAGGTTTAGTTGTTGCGAAAGCCGCGATGGAAGATGCCGGTTACGGCGAATCTCGGCAGTTTAGTCGTGAACGCACCGGTGTAATCTTAGGTGTAGCGCTGGGTAGGCAGTTGGCGGTTCCACTGACTGCGAGAATGCAGTACCCAGTTTGGGAAAAAGTTCTCAAAGGTAGCGGTTTATCCGATGAGGATACACAAAAAATCATTGAGAAAATCAAAAGCGCTTATGTGCAGTGGGATGAAAATGCCTTCCCCGGTATGCTGGCAAATGTAGTTACAGGAAGAATTGCCAACCGCTTAGATTTGGGTGGAACTAATTGTGTAGTCGATGCCGCCTGTGCAAGTTCATTGGGTGCGCTCAAAATGGCAATTAGTGAGCTAATTGAGCATCGAGCCGATATGATGATCACTGGCGGAGTTGACACCGACAACTCAATTATGGCCTACATGTGTTTCAGCAAAACTCCTGCTGTTTCCCAAGGTGAGAATGTCAAACCTTTTGATGCCGAATCTGATGGGATGATGCTGGGTGAAGGTGTGGGAATGTTAGTCCTGAAGCGCCTTGAGGATGCCCAGCGAGATAATGACCGAATCTATGCAGTCATTAAAGGTATTGGCACTTCTAGCGATGGCCGTTATAAAAGCATCTATGCACCGCGTCCTGAAGGTCAAGTCAGAGCCTTACATCGTGCTTACGAAGATGCCGGATTTTCACCTACCAGTGTTGGTTTGATTGAAGCACACGGTACTGGCACTATGGCTGGAGATCCAGCCGAATTTTCATCGATAAAAGAAGTTTTTGGCGAAAACAATCCCAAAAAACAACATATTGCCCTCGGAACTGTTAAATCGCAGATTGGACATACAAAAGCGGCTGCGGGTGCGGCGAGTTTGATTAAAACGGCTTTGGCTCTCCACCACAAAGTCTTACCAGCCACCATTAATGTCACCAAACCGCATCCTAAATTAGATATTGATAGTTCCCCATTTTATTTAAATACGGAAACTAGACCTTGGATTAGCAGCGATGAGCAACCAAGACGTGCAGGGGTAAGTTCTTTTGGCTTTGGCGGCACAAATTATCACGTTGTTTTGGAAGAATACACCAGTCAACATCAGCAACCTTATCGTTTACACAAACCTTCTCAGCCGGTGTTGCTGTTTGCGTCAACGCCGGAAGAATTGTTGTCGCGTTGTCAAGAAATTGGACAGCAATTGCAATCCGATACGGGAGAGCAACTTTATACAGAATTGATTTCGGCGTCTCAATCTTTAGAAATTCCGATCGCAAATGCCAGACTTGGATTTGTTGCTGATTCTCTCACTCAAGCTAGCGACTTATTACAAACAAGTATTGAGTTGCTAAGAAACAAGTTGCAAGCAGAATCTTGGGAACATCCCCAAGGAATTTACTACCGCAAAACTGGCATAGCAACAGAGGGGAAGGTGGTTGCCCTATTTTCTGGGCAAGGTTCGCAATATTTAGAAATGGGTCGGGAACTCTTAATTAATTTCCCTGAGTTGGGGCAGACCTATGCTCAAATTGACAACCTTTTACGCCAAGACGGTTTGCAGCCCCTTTCGGAGGTTGTTTTCCCTAACCCGGTGTTTGATTTAGATCAAAAGACTGCCCAGATGAAAATCTTGCAGCAAACAGAATATGCACAGCCGGCGATTGGGGCTTTTAGTGCTGGTTTGTACAAGATATTGCAACAAGCTGGGTTTAAGCCTGATTTTGTGGCAGGGCATAGCTTTGGAGAACTTACCGCTCTTTGGGCTGCGGGGGTTTTGAGTGAGAAAGATTACTTTTTCTTAGTCAAAACTAGGGGTCAAGCGATGGCTGCACCAGAAGATCCCGAATTGGATGCGGGAGCCATGCTGGCGGTAAAAGGGGATGTTAATCAGGTTACAGAACTGATTCAGAATTTCCCGCTGATTACCATTGCTAACCTGAATTCTCCAAATCAGATGGTGTTAGCAGGGACGAAAGCTGAAATTGCCAATGTAGAAGAAGCTCTGAAAACTCAAGGATTTTCTAGCATTTTATTGGGAGTTTCCGCAGCTTTCCATACTCCACTAGTAGCTTATGCACAGCAACCCTTTGCCAGAGCTATTGAAAAAGTCACTTTCAACGAGCCACAAATCCCGGTTTACACCAATGTGACTGGAAAGCGTTACCCAAATGACCCGCAAGTTATTCAAAAAGTCCTCAAAGAACATCTGAGGAATCAGGTGTTGTTTAAGCAGGAAATTGAGAATATTTATGCTGAAGGCGGTCATTGCTTTATTGAATTTGGGCCGCGGAGTGTTCTCACCAACTTGGTAAAAGATATTCTGAGCGATCGCCCTCATTTAGCTGTAGCTTTAAACACCAGTCATCTCAAAGATAGCGATCGCACTCTACGGCAAGCTGTTATTCAGTTGCGCGTTGCTGGATTACCTTTGCAAAACTTAGACCCCTATCAACTGGAGTACAAAATCCCAGAAGCTTCTCCAAATAAGGTCTTGAATGTCCGCTTAAATAGCACCAACTATGTATCAGAAAAAACAAAGCAGTCCTTTGAAAAAGCTATGCAAAATGGGCATCAAGTGAAATCCACCGTTGGAAATGGTAATCAACCAGCAACAGCTAACCCCTCTCATCCAGCAGAGAAAGTCGCAGTCAACGGTCAATCCACCGTTGGAAATGGCAACAAACCAGCAACAGCTAACCCCTCTCATCCAGCAGAGAAAGTCGCAGTCAACGGTCAATCCACCTTTGGAAATGGGAATAAACCAGCAACAGCTAACCCCTCTCATCCAGCAGAGAAAGTCGCAGTCAATGGTGGAGTAAAATCTGTGCAGAATGGGCAATCAGACCAACTAGATATCAAGTCTTTGCAACCTATTCCAGAACTTCCTCTAAGTTACCTAAGAGCTATAGACAACTTAGAGTACACATTAATAGAGTTCAATCGCCATCAACATGATATCTTGCAGGTTCACGAACAATCTTTGAACCATCAGACAGAATATACCAAAACCTTTTTCCAACTCATGCAGCAACAACATGCGTTGTGGGGAAATGGTAAATTCAGCGAGCCACAAACACAAACACAGCAATTAGTAGTCTCTAGTTCAGAACGCAGCATCATGCGGTTTCACGACCATCAAGCTGATAGCATCCGCATCCATGAGCAATATCTGAACCATCAGCAAGAATACACTAACAACTTTTTCCAATTGCTTCAGCGACATTATGAACAGTCGCCCAGCAGTACAAGTCTGATACCGCCAATTAACTATCAACCTAGTCCAGTAGTTCCACCAACCCAAAAGGATAACTCTGTTCTGGAAACTGCATCGGTTGATGTACCGAGTAACGGTTTTGCCACTAAATCTGAGCCAGTTTCAACTAATGGTAATGGCACAAATGGTAATGGCGCACATCATCAAGCAGCAGTTTTGGATATTAATCCATTAGAGGAGAATAAGACTGCAACTGTAGCGTTTGTACCCCCAGCACCCGCAGAACCAGTAATACCCACAGAACCAGTAGCACCAGCAGAACCAGTAGCACCCCCACCCCCAGCAGTAATCATTGATCAAGCCATCCTGAGCGAAACTCTGATTAACGTTGTTAGTGATAAAACAGGCTATCCAACGGAGATGCTAGACCTGACAATGGATATCGAGGCAGATTTGGGGATTGATTCCATCAAACGTGTGGAAATTCTCGGAGCGTTGTTAGAACTATATCCTGATTTGCCCAGGCCGAATCCCGAAGAAGTGGGACAGCTACGCACCCTCGGTCAAATAGCTGAGTATATGGGGAAAATTGCATCAGAAATCTCAGCAGCGATCCCTGCGGTGGGCCTTGTCAACGCACCTGTGGATGAAAATGGGCGAGATGGGAAGGATGGGGGAGATGACGGTGATGGGGGAGTAACAGTAACATCCCCTTCATCCCCTTCACCCTCTTCACCCTCTTCACCCCCCTCATCTCCAGAGCTTACTAACATTGTCTCTAACGTCGTGAGTGAAAAAACTGGCTACTCGATGACGATGTTAGATTTATCAATGGATCTTGAGACAGATTTGGGAATTGATCGCGTCAAACTTGTGGAAATTCTAGGAGCGTTGCTAGAACTATATCCTGATTTACCCAAGCTGAATTCAGAAGCATTGGCTCAATTACATACTCTCGGACAAATTGTTGCATATATAGAGAAGGGGGTGGGGACTGGGGACTGGGGACTAGGGACTGGGGAAGAGTTTTCCCAATCCCCATTACCCAATCCCCAATCCCCAATACCCAATCCCCAATCCCCAGTACCCAGTACCCAATCCCGAATTCTTCGCTCTCCTGTCAAACTCAAATATCTTCCTGAACCTGATTTTTTAGATTTCACGTTCCCAGATCAGCATATTGCATTGCTTACTGATGATGGTTCTCTCACCACGACGAAACTAGCTGAGACTCTGTTAAAGCGTGGCTGGAAAACTGTTGTCTTAACTTTTCCCTCAACTGTGATTTCTAAGCAATCTGCTTTACCTGAAGGGGTTAGCCGTGTAGTGCTTGCAGATTTGAGCGAGGAGCATTTGCAAGGACAGTTAACAGCGATCGCTAATAATTATGGTGCGATCGCTGCATTTATCCATCTAAATCCCTCAAATCACGAAGATACAAGCAAGAATGTCCGCTATTTGGAATCAGAAAAAGCTATTCTTCGCCATATCTTTCTCATCGCCAAATATCTCAAGGAACCACTGAATCAAGCAGCACTTCAAGGACGCAGTAGTTTTGTAACTGTGGCTCGTCTAGATGGCGAATTCGGACTAGGACACAAAACTAACTTCGGTGCAATTGGCGCTGGACTATTTGGACTCACTAAAAGTTTGAACCAGGAATGGGAATCTGTATTTTGCCGAGCGATCGACCTCAATCCTGATTTAGATGCCGAAATATCAGCACAGTATATCCTCGCTGAACTTCACGACCCCAATCTATTGGTTGTGGAAGTGGGATATAACTCACAAGGACGATCAACCTTAATATGTGAACAAGAAGAACAAAAAAACAGAGAGCAGCAAGTAGGAACAATCCCCTTTGCACCCAGCACCTTTTCTGCCAACCTTTTCCCCATCGCCAATGCCCAATCTCAAGTATTTCTCGTAAGTGGCGGTGCTAAAGGGATAACGGCTCAGTGTGCGATCAAACTAGCGCAACGTTATCAATGCAAATTTATCTTAATAGGTCGTTCCGCCGCCGATCCAGAACCCGTGTGGACTGAAGGCTACTTGAGTGAAGCTGATTTGAAAAAGCGGATTATGGAGGATTTCCTCGCTAGAGGCGAAAAACCCACACCTGCAATGGTGCAGAAAAAGTTTAACGTTATTTCATCTAGTCGGGAAATTGCTACAACCTTACAAGCCATTAAACAAGCGGGTGGGAAAGCTGAATATTTGAATGTTGATGTGACTGATGCGATCGCGCTTTCTGAACAAGTTGCTAATGCTGTGAAGCGTTTTGGCCCAGTGACAGGAATTATTCACGGGGCTGGTAATCTGGCTGATAAGCGGATTGAGAAAAAATCAGTCCAAGATTTTGAAACAGTTTATGCTGCCAAGGTTAAAGGTTTAGAAAATCTGTTGCGGTGTGTACCACCCAATCAATTGAATTATTTAGTCCTGTTTTCTTCTGTAGTTGGTTTCTACGGAAATGTCGGACAGACAGATTATGCGATCGCTAATGAAATTCTCAACAAATCAGCCCACCTTGTCAAACGCAACCATCCCCATTCTCATGTAGTAGCGATTAATTGGGGCCCTTGGGACAGTGGTATGGTTTCTCCCGAATTAAAGCAAGCTTTTGCTGAACGAAATATTGAGACTATTCCGATTGAAATTGGCACAGAGTTTTTAGTTGATGAATTAGCTAGTACAAATCAAGAAACTGTGCAAGTTGTGATTGGTAGTCCCCTGGTGTTTATCCCGGAAAAGCTACCAAGTGAGTTAAGAACTTTTCGTATCCAGCGGCAACTCACATTAGCTGCTAATCCTTTTTTACAAGACCATGTAATTGCTGGTTATCCAGTTCTACCAGCAACTTGTGGACTATTATGGATTGCTAATGCTTGTGAACAAATCTATCCTGGTTACAAAGCTTTCAGTTGTACAAATTATAAAGTTTTAAAGGGACTAATCTTCGATGAAAATTTACCAACCGAATACACTTTAGAATTGCAAGAAATTGCTAAACATGATATCAATGAGATAGATTTCGATGCCAAGATTTGGAGTAAAACTCCAGAAGGTAAAATCCGTTATCATTTCAGTAGCCAGATGAAACTGAAGCGGGAAGTTCCTAGTACCCCTACACTCGAATTTCTGAACTTAAGCCAGGATCATAGAATCACCGCTACGACTTCATCACTTTATCAAAATGGGGCAGCTACCTTATTTCACGGACTTACTTTTCAAGGCGTAAAATCTGTCTTAAATGCCACTCTGGATAAGATAACCATAGAATGCTACTTACCAGAACCAGCAAAAAGACAACAAGGACAATTCCCAGTCCAAACATTTAATCCCTATATTGCAGATGTGCAGATTCATGCATTTTGGATTTGGGCACAGCATTTTTATCAGGTAGCTTGTCTACCTTCGGAAATCAAAATTTTTGAACAGTTTGAAGCTGTCCCCTTTGATGAAACATTTTATGTTTCTTGTGAAATAAAATCTAAAACAGAATCGGGTTTAGTGGTTGATGTCATCGCCCATAATCAGCAAGGACAAATATATACCCGAATGCTTGGAGCAAAGGGAACTATTTTACCCAAGCAATTAGATGAAATTTAACTAGGAATTAGCCTAACTTTTCACTTAATTCGGAAAAGCTTCCTAACCCCAGGTAAGAAATTCAAAGTCTCTCTCCTTTAAGGAGCTACGGTGTAGAATTACCCCCCTACGGTGTACACACAAGTCAAATTACCCCCCTTAATCCCCCCTTGGCAAGGGGGGAAATAGAAAATCTAGTTCCCTCCCCTTTGCAAGTAAAATCCAACCAATCATTACTGATTTTCCAGAATGGGGAAATAGAAAATCTAGTTCCCTCCCCTTTGCAAGGGGAGGGTTAGGGTGGGGTAAAACCTCGATTAATCAGCATTTCAGACACCGTGGCCTTAAAGGAGAGAGGTTTTCCAGATACCGTAAAAAGTCAGGGAATCAGCAACTCAAAAATGTATATATCAGCTTGAGGAGACAGGTGATGGAAGAATTTGCAAAAAATAAAACTCCTAAAATAGCAATTGTGGGAATGGATTGCTATTTGGGTGGTGACTGCAAAGGATTAGATGCCTTTGAACGCAGTATTTATGAAGGAACTCAGCATTTTATTTCCATACCTCCTCAGCGATTGCAAGCAATAGAAGCCCAAGAAAAGTTGCTGAAAAACTATGGTTTTGCCGACGGTGCATTACCATTAGGCGCATACATCAAAGATTTTGAGATTGATGCTTTAGATTTGGAAATACCGCCAGAAGAAGTAGACAATTTTAATTCTCAAGAACTATTGATGCTTCAGGTAGCTGATAATGCCCTCAAAGATGCGGCACTTTCTCAAGGGACAAGAATAGCAATAATCATTGCTACTGCTACAGAACTAACTCTGGATCAACTTCCGAAAACAGAGCAGTTAAAAGCCATCGAACAAGATAATCAATATCCAAGTTACATCGAAAATGGACTGGCTGATTATATTTCCAAACTATGGAATTTTGCTGGACCTGCATTCACATTAATTGCTAAACACAATACTGTTTTTAAAGCTTTAGAACTTGCACAAAAGCTACTCACAATCAGAGAAGTAGATGCTGTTTTAGTCGGTGCAATCGAGCTTGCTGGGGATGGTGCTAGTGTTTTACGACGAAATCAAATAACAAAAGTTAACACAGGCGTGAATACTCTCAGTTATGACCAGAATGCCAATGGCTGGATAGTAGGCGAGGGTGCGGCGGCTGTAGTATTGAAGCTCCACGAAACAGCAAAACAAGAGAACAATCGCATATATGCAACGATTGACGCTCTCAGTGTCCTGAAAAATTCAACAAATCGCGTCTCCAGTTCCCAATCCCCAAATTCTGAAGCGGTGACACAAGTTTGTCAACAGGCTTTTCATCTTGCAGACATCAAACCGAAAGATATCAACTATTTGGAAGTTGTTGGTAGTGGTATTCCCCAGCAAGATGAGTCAGAAATTCAAGGTTTGCTCACAGCTTATCGCACATTTGAACCAAATTTAACTTGTGCGATCGGTAGTGTCAAAGCCAATATTGGTCATACACATACTGCATCGGGAGTAGTTAGTCTGGTTAAAACAGCACTCTGTTTATATCACCGCTATATTCCTGCGGTTCCCCAATGGTCTAGCCCCAAAACGCCAGAGATTTGGCAAGGTAGTCCTTTTTATGTCGCTTTTGAATCAAAACCCTGGTTTTTAGAAAAAGGAGCTAGCAGAAGAATAGCTGCGATTAATGGGATGGAGATAGATGGGAGTTACGCACATTTAATTTTGTCAGAGGAACCAAATCAGAGAGATCACAGCAGCCGATATTTAGAGCAAATGCCTTATTATGTATTTGCGATCGCAGCTGATGATCAATCAACTTTATTAGACGAAATCCGCACTCTTGAGCAAACGATTCAAAATTCTTCTTCCCTATCTGACGCTGCTAGTCAGACTTTCACAGCTTTTCAACAGCGTCAACAGGCAACTTATGCTCTAGCAATTCTCGGACACAATCAAGAGGAATTGCAACGGGAAATTCAGCACTCCCTCAAGGGTATTGCCCATGCCTTCGAGACAGGGAAAGACTGGCAAAGCCCTCTCGGTAGCTATTTTACGGCCAAACCGATGGGTCAAAGAGGTAAAGTTGCTTTCGTTTACCCAGGTGCTTTTAGTGCGTATATCGGATTAGGTCGAAATCTGTTTCGTTTGTTTCCTCAACTTTACGATGATCCCTTCATCAGAAGCATCTACAATCGTGTTGCCAACGTCGAAAAACTTATTTATCCCCGAAGCTTAGAAAAATTATCAACCAGGCAATTAGAAGCCCTTGAACAGCGATTGCTCAAAGATTCAGTAGCAGTACTCGAATCAGAAATGGCCTGTGCTGGGCTGATGACAGCAATTCTGAAAAATTATTTCCAACTCAAGCCCCAATCTGCTTTTGGTTATAGCTTGGGCGAAATTAGCATGATGTTGGCTCAGGGTGTCTGGACTGAGTTTCAAGAAGGTAGTGAGGGCTTTAACTCATCATCTCTGCTGAAGACGAGGCTATCTGGCCCCAAAAATGCTGTGCGCGAGTATTGGGGATTACCTCAAGGACAAGATGAGCAAGGCGAAGATTTTTGGCGCAACTATATTCTCATGTGTCCAGTCTCGCGTGTTCAGGAAGCTATTAAAGATGAAAAGCATGTCTATTTGCCTTTAATTAATACTACAGAAGAAGTTGCGATCGCTGGTGATATCCAAGCCTGTCAGCGAGTGATTGCCAACTTAAATTGTAATGCTTTTTCTGCTCCCTTCACCCATGTAATTCATTGCGAGACAATGCGCTCTGAATACGATGAACTTGTGAGATTAAATACATTACCTACTCAAAACGTACCAGATACTATTTTCTATTCCGCAGCCGAGTATAAACCCATTGCCCTTGACAGCCATTCTATTGCTCACAACATTGCTCAAAACCTCTGTCAACAGCTTAATTTCCCTCAGCTAATTAACCGCGTCTATGAAGATGGTTTCAAAATATTCATCGAAGTAGGTGCCGGTAGTAACTGTTCTAGATGGATTGATAAAACCCTCAATGCAAAAGAACACATCACAGTGTCTCTTAATAAAAGAGGTGTAGACGATCATACTTCTATTATCAAAGCCTTAGCAAAACTCCTCAGTCATCGGGTTAATTTAGATTTATCACCACTATATTCTCAAGAACCAAAAGTTTCCCAAAAAAACAATTCTAGGGTGAGATTTATAACCTTAGACAGTAGCAAGATTAATTACACATCTTTGAACAATAATAAACAAGAAAAACTTCAAGACATCTCTTTTAGCCATCCCATTAACACTGCTAATCAACAGCAGCATAAACTACCAGATTTTAAGGAATTAGCACAAATGAATTCTTCTTTGTTTCAAACTACAATTACAAGTCCTGTCAACACCTCTAGAAATACAGAACATATCCAACAGCAAAAAGGTCTTAAAAATGGTAGCGAATCGACTCGGCTATTGCTACAAGAGCGTAATTTAGAAACTGTAGAGAAATCAGAAAATAACGAAACTTGGATAACAGAACAGGAAAATTATCAATCCATTCTGACTTCTAGTTTGACAATTTCTCATGTTATTGATGAACCCCATTGTCTCAATTTACGTAGCCCTTACTATCAAAAGCTAAGTGAAAATGCTTCTCGTATGACCAAAACTCATGCTGTTTTTTTACAAGCGCGACAGGAGTCACTAAAGCAAATCAGCGCCATAATTCAGTTGCAAATGGCTTGTTATCAAAGGTTATTTGAATAAAATCTAAATTTTCATACTTTTATGCAGCTACATTATCTGACTGGAGAAATAAAAGCATGATAGGCGCAAACAATATACTAAACAAAAATGGTAATTACCTGAAAGTATCAGACTTTTCTTACCATCAAAATCAAGCTTGGCAAGGTGCTTTAGATTCTGTCTCTTTTAACGAAAAAGGCATAAAATCTAAATTACTAAATTTAGAAAAACCTTGTTATATTATTAGAGTCGAAGGAAAAATTGGCGCAACTAACGAAGGTTATTTATATCCTTACAACCAAGAAAAGTCTGAGGATGTAGAAACATTAATAGCTGTTCCACCGTTATCAATTCGACAATTAGGTGATCCAACTTTTCTCAGCTTTCATGGCGTAAAATACGCTTATGCCACGGGCGCAATGGCTCAAGGAATTGCTTCTGAAGAACTAGTAATTGCCCTTGGTAAAGAGAAAATCCTAAGTTCATTTGGTGCTGGTGGCTTATCTCCTGCTCGCGTCGAAGCAGCCATTAACCATATTCAAAAAGCTTTACCCCAAGGGCCTTACGCATTTAACTTACTCCACAGTCCCAGTGAACCTGCTATTGAACGCGGCGTTGTTGATTTGTATCTTAAATATCAGGTAAGAACAATCGAAGCTTCCGCCTTCCTCGATTTGACTGACAACATTGTTTACTACCGCGCTGCTGGACTTGGTTTGAATGCAGCCAATCAAATCGAAATCAAAAATAAAATTATTGCCAAAATTTCTCGGAGAGAAGTTGCAACTAAATTTCTGCAACCTGCTCCCACAAAAATCTTAAAACAATTAGTTGAGCAAGGTCTTATTAGTGAATTACAAGCAAGTCTAGCTGAAAAAATTCCTGTAGCTGATGATATTACTGTAGAAGCTGATTCTGGTGGTCATACAGATAATCGTCCTTTGGTTTGTCTTTTACCATCTATTTTGGAATTGAGAGATGAAATTCAAAGAAAATTTTCTTATGAAAAACCAGTCAGAGTCGGAGTAGCAGGAGGAATTGCTACGCCACAATCAGCATTAGCTGCCTTTATGATGGGGGCTGCTTATGTTGTGACCGGCTCAATTAATCAATCTTGTATTGAAGCTGGAACTTCTCAACATACTAAACAATTGCTGGCTCAAGCCGAGATGGCTGATGTAATGATGGCTCCGGCGGCAGATATGTTTGAAATGGGGGTAAAACTCCAAGTTCTCAAAAGAGGAACTCTCTTTCCTTTGCGAGCACAAAAACTGTTTGAGTTATACAAAAACTATGACTCAATTGAAGATATTCCACTAGCAGAAAGAGAGAAATTAGAAAAACAAGTTTTACAAAAGAGTTTGGAAGCAGTTTGGGAAGAAACAGTTAGTTATTTATCTCAACGTAATCCCGATAAATTAACCAAAGCTGTTAATAATCCCAAACTGAAGATGGCTCTAATTTTCCGCTGGTATCTGGGATTATCATCTCGTTGGTCTAACTTTGGGGAAAAAGGAAGAGAAATGGATTATCAAATTTGGTGTGGCCCAGCTATGGGCAGCTTCAATGACTGGGTTAGAGGTTCTTATTTATCTGAATCAAATAATCGCCAAGTCGTTGATATTGCTAATCAGATTATGACCGGAGCGGCATTTTTATACCGGATGCAAAGTTTGAAAATGCAGGGTTTACAAATGCCATCTTATTACAGTGAATATCGTCCATCTACTGCTAATTAAAGGAGGAAAATCAGATGAGCACTGTTAAAATTGATAACCGAATTCCCAAGATCCAAAATAAGCTTTTCGAGCAGGCACATACTAATCCCTTAGAATTAAAAACTGTCGCTATAGCGATGAGCAAGCAGGGAATTAAAGGAGAAAAACTTTACTCTCATCCGGGAATGCTCCCATTACCCGTACCAATTTGTGAGTATTTACTTTCCTTTAATGCTCGTCAAATGTCAATTTTATCTGCGACATTTTTTGCTAACTTATACAAGTATGTTGCCAATAGCGAATATCAGTCTCTCATTTCCAACATGAGTATTGCCGAAAAAGTTTTTTCTTCCTACTCGGATGAATTTATGATTCTTCATCAGGAAACTAATGAAGAAATGGATCATATTTGGTCTTTTAGAACCGTATATAGTATGGTTTGCCGAGAAATAGGAATTCAAAGCTCCTTTGATGAGCCTGGTTTTTTCTATGGTTCTGTTGGTGCAATACCTCAATCAGATTTTGACAGTTTCGATACCCGTTTTACTTTTAATGAAGATTTAAATGAAACTCTGTTGAATCTTCAAAAGGGGAAAAGCTCTCTTAAAGAGATTATCAAACAGACACAGCAACAAGGTCAAAATTTTACATATCGAACTTTACGCTTCATGATTGGGGATGCTATGAGGATGCTACCCGCCGAAAAAGTCCAAGAAAGTGGCTTAGGTAGTTTGGCTCTGCTGTATCGGTACATGGCTAATGTGGAATTAAAAAAAAGCGAAGCCTATTTATTTGATTCTCCCGAAAAGTTTGATTATGAACCATTAGCTTTTGAATTGAATCAGGGTCACTTAACAGATGAAGCACGTCATTACACAACATCTTTTGATTTAGGAGTAGAACTGTATAGGGTAGCTCCTCCAGAAGCTCAAGATTTCATTCGATATTTCATACAGCTAATTGTGGAAGACTACATTAGTGCTAGTTTCACAACTTATTTGGAGAAGTTAGACCTGACTGTGCAAGGAGTCATGTTAACTGATGTTAGAATCGGGCTAAACTCACTAAGTATGTCTCTGCACCATCCTGAGTTAGCTGATAAGCAAGTAGATATAAATCAATTAGTTCATTCTTGGAGACAGGTGAGTTCAAAGTGGCGCAATATCATTGGTTACATGGAACAAAAGAGTTGGCAATACAAATCTCAGCAGCTAGAGCGTCTGATTAAAGAACTGGGATTGGAGTTAAACACAACTAAGCTAGGTAACCGCTATCAGCGTTACAAGGATGCTTTGGCAATTAAGGAAATTCAAAAAGTTGTTGAAGTTGCCTAAGGTTTGCTAAATCTGCTAACCCTATTTCCTGAACCTAGTGAGTTGAGAAATGATAGTATCTATTCATTTTGAAGACGATCAAAAAACAGTTCAAGTTGAAGCAAACCAACGCTTAACTCAGGTTTGTGATGATCATCCTAGTTCAATTTTATTTGGTTGTCGTTGCGTTGCTTGCGGAACCTGCCTCATAGAAGTTGTAAGTGGGATGGAAAATCTAACTCCTGTGATGGATGAAGAACGGATTTTGCTTGATGTGTTGGCTCCAGATAATCCCAATATTCGCCTAGCTTGTCAATGCATTGTGCAGGGTGATATTCGCATTCGGGTCGCTGATTAGTTGACAAATTGTATATAGCCCGATGTGCGTTTAAGAGATTAGGACTTACGCAAAACTATAGGCTGTAGGGGTAATCAATGTAAATGCAAAGCTGCCCCTAACTGAAAATCATTTTTTGACTATTGTTTGCGTAAGTCTTAGAGTATGTTTGAAAAGTCCTCTTCTCGGTATCAAAAGTTTTAGATCCCCCTAAATCCACGCCAGTTGCTCATGGGGGAAACCCCCAAGACCGCACTGGCTCCCCTTAACAAGGGGGACTTTAATTCCGGTTCCCCCCTTTTTAAGGGGGGTTAGGGGGGATCAACAAGTGCCTAAAATCACAGACAATTACTTTTCAAACATCCTCTAACAGATATGAAGCAGTAGTGAAAGTTAAAACATTTTCTAGTATCTCCTAGCTTCAACTTTTCCAAAATTTTAGTGAGTATAGCAATTCTATTGATGCTATGAACAAGAATTATCAGTTTTTAACTTGTTCATATCCTATTTAGAAATGCTACATATCAAATTCCTTTTACTTCAGAGGTGTGTAAATGAGTCAGTCTACTCCTGAGACAACTAAAAAGCAGTCTTATACCGCAGAAGAAATTCAAGCTTGGTTAGTATCTCATATTGCAGAGCAGTTAGGAGTTGAACCCAAAGATATAGATGTCAGTCAGCCTTTAGATAGTTACGGTTTAGAGTCAGCGCAGGCAATGTTTCTTGTTAGCAAAGCAGAGAAATTGTTTGGTTTTGAGCTATCTCCAATTCTATTGTGGCATTACCCCACTATTGAAACTCTATCCCAGCGTTTAGCTGAAGAATCTAAAGCTTCGCAGTCAGAGATTTTTGAGATTTGAACATCAAAGCTGTTCTTGAAAAATTTACATAACAAAACTTTGATAGTTTAAAACTATGAATATATCCAGGTTTTAGCAAAGCTTACTCTACAGGTTGTTAAATAATGACAACCTCCATAGAAACTAAGCTTGCAAACATTAGTCGTTAGAACAAATCAAAAGTAAATATGATTTACAACAGGAAACTGGGACGCATCGAGCAAGCTATGGAAATCTTAAATAGCCGTGCTAAAACCTGGAACATAGTAACTATTAGTCGCATCAAGGGCTATATCTGCGAAGAAACTCTAGCACAAGCTTTAGACGTGATTCAGTGTCGTCACCCTCGTCTAAATTCTCAAATTGTTCGTTCTAAGAATAGTCTCAGTTTTCAAAATCAAGGAACTGCAAAGATTGCTTTACGGGTTGTAAGGCAGTCAAATAATCAGCAGTGGCAAGAAGTAGTTTGTGAAGAGATGAACGAAAAAATTGATAGTAGCAAAGGTCTGCTACGAGTGGTTCTTGTTCATCTGGTGGGTGCGGAGCATATAACTTACCTAATTACAACAATACACCATGCGATCGCAGATGGTTTATCATCCATCCAACTTCACTCCGAAATATTGACTTGTTGCCAAAAAATTGTGTCTGGTGAACCAATCAATCCAGGTGCTAGCTTAACTCCACTTCCACCCATCGAAGAATTAATGCCCGAATGGACTAAAGGGTTCAGAGGTAGGATAAACAGCATTATATTGTTGTTACAGCTTGGATTACAAAAAATCTGGAATCGACCCAAAACATTAGGTTTTGAAAAGTACGTATCTATTGCGAAGCGTCGTTGCAATATTATCCACAGACAACTTGACCAAGATTTAACCCAAAAGTTTGTCGATCATTGTCGGCAAGAAAATACAACAGTACATAGTGCATTGTGTGCTGTAATGATGTTTACAATTGGGAGAAAAATAATCAAAGGTAATAGAAAAAATATACGACTAAATTGCCTATCATATTTTGATTTGAGGAGGCATCTGGAACCAGCAATCAGTGATAATCATCTAGCTGTATTAGCCTCCTCTAGCATGGGATTTTATAGCATTAAAAAAAATACGTCCTTATGGGAATTAGCCCGCGAGGTAAAACAAAAGCTTGAAGTTAGTAAAAAATCTGGTGATCTCTTTAAAATGATTTTGATTGCCAAGGATCTTATAGATTTTTGTTTTATCTACCCCAGGCAAGTAGCTGCCACGGTGTCTGTTTCTAATGTTGGCAGAGTCAATATTCCCCAACATTACGGTGAATTTGAACTAGAAGAAATCAGTTTTGCTGGTTCCCATGCTTTGTATGCAGGTGTTTTTATTATCCACGCCTCAACTTTTCAAGGAAAAATGCTGTTGAATTTTGTCTTTTCTGAACCTTCAATTAGTCAGAATACTATGGAGACTCTTGTCAATAACGTTATGTCTTATATTCTTGAGATTTGCAATTTAAGTTTAGACTTTAGTTTAACGTGCAACTAGTACCGCACAACGTAAATAAGCCACCCATTTTAAATTTCTGAAACCCTTGTAAACAATGAATGACGAATTCCGTTAGCGTAGCGGTAGTTAGTCCGCGTTAGCGACGCAGGAGCGTCGCGTCATTACGAATTACGAATTACGCCTTGCGGCAATAGGCTATTCATTGCTCAATTGAAAGGCTAAGAAATCAAAGCGTAACGCGAGAGTGATTAGTTCTTCAGATACGACTCTCACTCTTTAACGTGGCATTGGTTTTTCCGTTCCGGCGTATGTACCAATGACCAATGACTACTTAATGAATATTTTGAACCAATTAGGAGATTCTAAAACAATGAACGCATCAAAACTTGTCGCAAATCTTACTGAACAAGGTGTTCATTTATGGGTTGATAACGACAAATTAAAGATTCGCTCACCAAAAGGAGTAATCACATTAGAGATGCAAGCAGAAATAGTCGCTTGTAAAGCAGAGATTGTGGCATTTTTACACGAGATGGATGTAGCTGCTGACTTAGAGTGTGTTCCTTTAAGTCAAGGACTCAACTTACAAACCATTGGTCGTCTAATTGGGGGATTTACAGAACAATCAACAGTGGAGTATAAGCCACCAATCATCGATCCTAAAGTTATGGCTCAAAAACTGATAGTTACATTTAAACCTTTACCTAATAGTTACAACAATCAAGAAATTCTGAAATTCCGCCAAGAATTGGAGGTTAAGCTGATAAATTATGGGGTTAAAGTATTAACTTGGGAAGAAGCGATCGCAGAATTTAACTATGACCTAACAATTCCAGTAATTAACAAAAAGAAAAACTTCAAATTCAAAGGAGTTAAATCAGAAGTTAATGCAATTATTGATGTAGAAATACCTCATTCAATTCTAAGAAAAGTTGGTGTTTTTACAGCAGAGGCTCTCTATCTATTTTATTCTAAATTCGTTTTAAATGGTCGTAAGATACCTGTCATAAAAATGGCTCGATTAAGCAGTTGGGCTGAGGATCATGCAGCTAAGTATGTTGATAATCCTAGTAAGACACAAGTAATTACAATTACTGACATAGACCATGATTTTATCAACCCTCTTATTCCGTATAAACAGAAAATAAATATTGGGTTAAATACTTTAATTAGAACATTTTCAGAGATTGTTGTTGGAGTATCATCTGATAAAATTTCTATATTAAACATGAATCTTTCAGACTCTATTTTCTCTAAAAATGAGATAGATAGGTTTGTCTTAAAATCACTAATACCTAAAGTTTTTGTACCGATCGCACCACTTTTGTTGAGCCGATTTGAGTTAGGAAAATATAATCCTAAAGAATCTATCTACGCTCAAAAATTAGTAAAATTGGGTCAAGAATTAGCATCAACAGGTTTATTCCCACCTGGTTTTAAGTTAGACGAAGTTATCAAAAGGAAATCTCACAGAGATATTGTCAGCGTCATTATAAATGGTAGAACAGGTGTCTCCTATGGCTTTGTTGCCTATGCTGAACCTCCACAATATTTTGGAGATATAGAATTAACTAAAAATGAGTGGGAAGGTCTATTACCTGTTAAGGGATTTAGTAGTAACGAACTTCGTCAAAATGAAAAAGGTAGACGCTATGTCAAAATTAAGCTGCTAGAAGAATATGTATTTAGGCAAGTACCTGATATTTGGCTTGTAAGTTCTCGTTCAGGGTCAAATAAAACAAACTTGAATATCGCTGATGATATTATCAGAATTGGTTTGAAAGAAAAGCTATATCTCCAACTACCTAAAGTGATTCAGTCGGAGTTAGCAGATATGAAACCTTCTTATGATATTTATGTCATGCTGGCGATTAGTCTTTCGGCGGCTTTGTATACACCAGAATTAATTAAAGATGGTGCGGCAATTGTTCATTTCCACGGCTACCCAGCATTTGATTGGTTTAAACCAAATGAATACTGTGTTGGAGTACATAATCCTTCAGTACCTTGTGGAACCTATGAATCTGGTGTATTCAACTTTCTGGGTATTTCTAGCTTGGCTGGAAAACAAGCAAGAGATATATCTTTAGTTAGTTTGATAGAACCAGATCATGGCACAAATTTTATAGCTCATGATTTGGATTATCTAGTCGAAAGATTGAAAGCTGGATGTTCAGATGGGGAAATTGAACTAGGTGGAAAACATTTTGCCTCTCTCAAATCAAAAGTAGAAGAATACAGAATCTAAATTTGTGAAATAGGCTCTTAATATCACTGTTTAGTCGTTAGAGGTTGCTATATAAGCATACTTCAAAAAGGTGATTTTCTTTGCTACGGAATACCTGCGCGTAGCCAAGCTTTAATAGTAGGGATACGATACAATACAGCAAAGCTGAAGCAGCTAATCACGATTAAACTTAGGTCATTCGTATAAAAATGCTAGAAATAACGCTCTAGTATTTTTACACGAATGACTTTTTAGTTTGGATCAAAAATTTCTCAAGTATTTATCAAGTTGCATATGAGTTGCATATGAGTTGCGATTGAGTATCTCGCCGTCATAATATGCTTATAAATCACAACTGGAGGAGATTATTAGGCAGTGTTAAAAAGATTCTTACTATATATGAGAATCAATGACGCACCTGAAATCAAACCAGCAACACAGTGGTAGATTAAATCTGTGAATATCGAAAACAAAACTCTTCTCATCACAGAAATTAATGGGTTTATCGGCTTGCGTTTTGCTGAGTTAGCCATAGCAAAGGGAATGAAAGTCCGTGGGCTGCAAAGTTCCCCAGATAAAGCTAAAGCAAAAAAAGCGCAAAAGCTAGACATTGAGGTGATTGCTGGTAGTGTTACTAACCCAGCTATTGTCAAAATTGCTTGTCAGGGAGTAGATGTAGTTGCACATACGGCTGAACTAGCGAAAGAAGGTGGATCACTTGACTATTTTCGCGAGGTAAATGTTGGCGGCACTGTCAATACAGCTAAAGCTGCTAAGAATGCTGGTGTTAAAACCTTTGTGCATCTTTCAAGTGGGATGGTCTACGGCTTCAACTATTGCGATCGCATTACAGAATTTGGGCCATTGTCTGGAGATAATAATCCCTACTGTCAAACGAAAATAGAAGCCGAAGAAGCAATATTACCACTAAATTCCCCACCAGATTTTGGCCTCATCATCATTAGAGCAGGTGATGTTTATGGCCCAGGAAGTATTCCTTGGATAGTCCGACCCATTTTGATGATGCGTCAAAAAGAATTTGTCTATGTCAATGATGGGAGAGGAGTTATCAATCATGTATACATAGACAACTTGATTGATGCTATCTTTTTGGCGATCGAAAAAGAAACCTACGGTGAAATATTTAATATCACTGATGGACAAGAAACTTCTTGGAAAGAATATTTTACCTATTTGGTAGAAATGGCAGGTACGCCTACACCCATATCTCTGCCAAAAGATGAACTCCAACTTCTGATAAAACTACGTTCCCAAGGGCAGAAACTATTTGGCAAAAAAGCCGATATTCTGCCGGAATCTATAGATTTTATCACTCGTCCCTATGCTTATTCAATTGCTAAAGCAGAAAGTCTTTTGGATTATAAACCCAAAATTGATTTGCAAGAGGGGATGCAGCGCATACAAGAATGGCTACAAAAAGCAGACATCTAAATGATAATTTAGTCGCTGTAGTCGATTTATAAAGTTTCAATACCAAGTGTAAGACCATCAACCACACATATCAAGCGTTAGACCATTAACCATACATACCAAGTGTTAGACCATCAACCACACATACCAAGTGTTAGACCATCTTAATAAGCAACACAGTTCAGATAAGCCCAAAACACTTGTAGAGACGGCGATTCATCGCGTCTTCAAAGACAAATTATCTACACTAGTAACCTTAACTGAACCGTATTGTCTTAATAACGACTCACTAAGTACAAATTGATGGCAGCCCAATGTGTAGAATATCTCCCTTATCAAGGAGTTTATTAAGTAAATAACATATCTGCTTAATTACTCTTCAAAAAAGTCTCTGCGTCAGACCGAATGCTGTGGATTGTTAATTACTTATGAACCTGATCCACCTTCTATTACGTACTTCTTCTCTCCACCTTAGTCTTGCAATATTAGCTGGTATTTTTAGTGGCGCTACTGCTGCTGGCTTAATTGCCATAATTAATATGACATTAAGCCAAAATCATCCATCAAAAACTATATTGATTTGGAGTTTTGTTAGTCTTTGTCTAATACGACTAATTGCTAGTTTTACTTCTCAATTTCTGTTAATCCAACTTTCACAAAAAGCAATTCTCAATTTGCGGATACTTTTAACCCGCCGCATTCTTGCCTCACCCTTACGTCATTTAGAACAAATCGGTGCTCATGGTCTTTTAGCCGTCCTCACTGAAGATATTCAAACAATCTCTAATACAATTATTACTGTTCCTTTTGTATGTATTAACATTGCCATTGTGATTGCTTGTCTGATTTATCTGGGCTGGTTATCTAAAATTGTCTTCCTTATAGGTATTAGCTTTATGTTTCTGGGAATATTCAGCTATTCACTACCAATGAAGAAAGCTATGTCTTTTCTAAAATTGGCTCGTGAACAGGAAGATAGATTGTTTAAGCATTTCCGTACTGTAACTCAAGGCACAAAGGAACTTAAGCTGAATCATAGTCGACGCCAAGCATTTCTCTCTGAAGATTTTCATACCACTGCCTTATCATCCCGTCATCATAATGTTGTGGGTATGAGTATCTTTGCTGCTGCTGCAAGTTGGGGACAAATTCTATTTTTTGTGGCTATCGGGTTACTTTTATTCATCATACCTACTATCAATAAAATTCATCCGACAACTTTATCTGCATATGCCCTAACTATTATTTATTTAATATCACCTCTAGAGTACATTATGAGTATGATGCCTAGCATAACTAGAGCTTTAGTTGCTTTAAAAAAAGTAGATTCTTTAGGACTTTCATTAGCCAATTACTCAAACGATAGTAGTTACAATATTTCACTGGCATCAGATAAATCTTGGAACTGCTTAGAACTAGTAAATGTAACCCATACTTATTATCAAGAGCGAGAAGAAAGCAACTTTATCCTTGGGCCTATTAACTTGAAATTTCATCCAGGAGAACTTGTTTTTATTGTAGGAGGTAATGGTAGTGGTAAGTCTACCCTCGCTAAATTAATTACTGGGCTTTACATTCCTGAAACAGGAAATGTTTATCTAGATGAAAATCTCATCGATAATCATAATTTAGAGTGGTATCGCCAGCAATTTTCTGTAGTATTTTCCGATTTTTATCTTTTTGATCGCTTCCTAGGTTTGGATAGTAACGATCTAGATATTCAGACTCAAAAGTACCTTGTTCAACTACAACTAGACCATAAAGTTAAGGTCAAGAATGGAGTACTTTCTACCACCGACCTTTCTCAAGGACAGCGCAAGCGACTTGCTCTAGTTACTGCTTATTTAGAAGACCGTCCTATCTATATGTTTGATGAATGGGCATCAGATCAAGATCCTGTATTTAAGGAAATTTTCTACACTCAACTTCTCGCAGAGCTAAAGAATAGAGGTAAAACTATACTGGTTATCAGTCATGACGACCAATATTTTTACCTAGCAGATAGGATTGTCAAGCTGGAATACGGCCAAGTAAAAACTGAAGATTTAAACATTGGAAAGGAGTAAAGCAATGTTTTTGAATAACTTACTAGAAGCTTCAGAGCGCCGCAGCAATTTTTTAATAAAAGAAAAACTTGCATCACAAAGCAAACAAGACAAAATTTTGGCAGCAGATGTAAAATCTGTTCTGTATTACAGAACTTTGATTCACGCTAAAACTAATAATACTTTCGTAAAATAAAGTTGATGATAATTGCGTATTTGACTTTTCAAAAAATCCAAAATAAAAGCAGGAAAAATCCTGACATATTACAAGGCAGCGAAGCAAAAGCTTTTTGGTGAAATTAATCAGACCACTAATAAATATAGTGGAGAATTGCAACTTATTGAGTTCATATTATTAATTCATATAATTACACCATAAAATAGTTGCAATAATATACAGGATAAGTTATCTAAAAAAGCTGTTATTTAGCTTCATAGTCTGAAATAGTTTGACAGCAACAGGATAAGGTTTAAGGTGTTTATCATGACAAATTTAGCAGGTAAAACAGCACTTTTGACAGGTGCATCACGCGGTTTAGGAGTATACATTGCCCATGCTCTAGCTAGAGAGCAGGCAACTGTGGTTTGCGTTTCTCGTTTTAAGTCCGGACTAGATACAACATGCGCTCAAATCAAAGCTTTGGGAGGGAAAGGGATAAGTATTCCCTTTGATATAACAAACTTGACAGAACTTTCTACTCTGACAACGCAAATTAATAAAATTGCAGGCCCAGTTGACATTTTAATTAATAATGCTGGTATAGAACTCTATCGTAATTTTGTAGATTATTCTCTAGAAGAAATGCAGTTAGTTGTCTCAACAAATCTACTTGCTGCTATGGAAATAACCCGTTTATTACTGCCAAGTATGCTGGAAAGGCGTAGTGGACATATTGTCAATATTGCTTCTGTAGCTGGAAAAAAGGGAGTTGCTTACAACAGCATTTATTCTGCAAGTAAAGCTGGTTTGATTATGTGGACTGATGCTATACGACAAGAATTGGCTGGTACTGATGTAAATGTCTCGGCAATTTGTCCAGGATATATTAATAAAGTCGGAATGACTTTTAATACCCATGTACCACTACCCCTGCTAGCGGGTATCTCCACACCAAAAAAAGTGGCAAATACAGTCATTAAATCTCTGAAACAAAATCAGACAGAAGTAATAGTCAATCAAAGCCCGATCACAGAAACTTTGATTAAAATGATGTTTGCAATTGGGCAAATATATCCAGAATTTTTAGATACAATTTATCGCCTGATTGGCGTGGTCAAACTGAACAAAATGCGTACAGAAAATTTAAACAGTATTGAAATGCTGCCTACTTACATGAAAACACAGTTGAAAAATACTAATCTTACATAAGATTTGCCTGAATTGATGTGAATGCTTGTATGCATATCAATTAAGGATGTTTTGTTCTTTTGTTGTGTATGCAGACTTGAATAAAAACGAATGACAAAGGATATGTCAACAATGCTTAAAAATTCCTACATTCCTAATCCGCTTAGCAATACCTTCAAATCTTTAGCTTGGGGTTTCAAGTTTATCAATAGTCAAATAATGTTGTACAAAGAGGCCAGGCTTGCGCCTACTTTCCATGAGGTGGTACTAGAAATTGCCAATCTTCCACTAGAGCAAGTACCAACGCGCAAAATGCTAGCTGGATTGCTAGTAGGTTGGAAGAATAATTTTTTTGCTGCTGACCTTGATTATCTAGAGGAAGTGGCCAAGCAAGCTGTGAATACCCCTGGGCCTATCCTTGAGTGTGGCAGTGGACTAACAACTATTCTTGTGGGATTGCTTGCTGGTCGGCGCGGTGTTGAGGTTTATTCCCTGGAGCATATACCGAAGTGGTACACACATGTAAGTGATATGCTGCAACGCTATTGCATTTCAGGAGTCAATATTTATTTATCACCGTTGCACGACTTCGGAGGCTTTTCTTGGTATCAACCTCCTTTAGCTAGTCTGCCGAATGATTTCCGCTTAGTTATTTGTGATGGGCCTCCTACGAATCAAACACCTGGTGGTCGGTATGGTCTTTTGCCTGTTCTTGGACAACATCTTGCTACCAATGCCCTGATTTTACTTGATGATGCCGATCGCGAGGGCGAAATAGAAGTGCTGCGCCAATGGACAACTGAAGCAAAAATGAGCGTTGTGCAGCGCGAATTGTCTTCGGGGTCATTCGCATTAGTGACTTATTTAAGCAGAGTTAATCAATTTGAGGTAAATCAATGAACCAGATAGGGATCTATATTTTTGCAGTTTTGGTAGTTTTTGTAGTTATTCAGACGCTCTGTGCGCTGGCTTTTACATCATCACTTTGTTTGCCAAAATCGCAGATCATGCCAGATGAGTTGTTACCTAAAGCGGTAATTATCCTTGCCTTGCGAGGTGCCGATCCATTCTTAGCTGATTGTATTCGCGCCTTAGTAAACCAGAACTATCCCCAGTATGAATTGCACATTGTAGTTGATAGTCAGGAAGATCCTGCTTGGGATATCATCACAAAAACCATCCAGCAAACAGGAGCAACACACGTTAAAGTCAGTCCTTTAATTGTGCGGCACAACACCTGTAGTCTCAAATGCAGTGCCTTAGTGCAAGCCATATTTGCATTAGATGATTCTTACAATGTAGCGGCTTTCATAGATGCTGATGTCATTGCCCATCCAAACTGGTTACGCGAATTAGTTGTACCCTTAATAGACAAGCAAATTGGAGCTAGCACAGGAAACCGTTGGTATTTACCACCAAGCGAACAATGGGGTTCGCTGGTGCGATATGTATATAACTCGGCATCTGTTGTCTCTATGTATATCCACGAATATGCTTGGGGAGGTTCAATGGCAATGAAACTCTCTAATTTGCGACAAGCCCAACTTTTAGATATATGGACGCAAAGCATTTCTGTTGATGCACCAGTCCACAGAGCTTTGCAAAACATCGGCTTAAAAGTGAAATTTGTGCCTACCGTTATGATGATCAATGGCGAGGATTGTGATTTAGCTCAATGCTTGCGCTTTATTACACGCCAATTAATCATGCCAAGGCTCTATCACCCTAAGTGGATGCTGTTTGTCGTCCAGGTATTCGTACCCTCATTAGCTCTTGTAGTAGCTATGGGAATGATGCTAATTTCCATACTCAGAGGCAACTTTGCAGCAGCAGCTTTGTTTGGGGGCGGATTTGTAGGCTATATCTTGGTTATGGTTTTACTGATTACACGTTTGGAACAAGGTGTGCGGCAGGTGGTTTGGGAACATAGCAAACTGATGAAGCGTTTTTCGTTTCGATTTTTAGTAAAACTTTTGCTGGCAGTTCCACTGACACAATTAATTTCTACCCTCGCTACAGCATCAGCCATGATCAAGCAAAATGTTGAGTGGCGTGGCGTTGTCTATCAAGTCAAAAACCCTTATGATATTCTACTAACTGAATACCATCCTTATCAAAAGTCACTTCAAGCACTTGATAGTAAAGCTTCAATTGGCTAACTTCAACCTTAGCATTTTATTAGCTAAGAAATTTGTAGGGAAAGTGAAAATGTTGAAAGAGAAAGTCAGTTTGGGAGTTGTTCAGGAGACGCTTTTAATTACATTATGGGCACGTGCAGTTGAAGCAAGTCAACAACAGCCTATTCTGTATGATTCTAAAGCTGTAGACATACTTTCACAAATCGACTATAACTTCAATAAAGTTTCTAAGTCGCTTAGTTCTCAATTAATAGTATGTATCCGAGGGCAAACAATTGATCAGTTGGTTAAGAACTTTTTACAAAATTATCCCAGAACCACTGTGATAGAGATCGGTGCAGGTTTGAATACAAGATTTGAGCGACTTGACAACGGGACATTAAATTGGTTTGACCTCGATTTAGCTGATTCGATGGCAGTCAGGCAAAGATTTTTTGAGGAGAGCGATCGCCGCAAGTTTATTAGTGGCTCGGTTTTGGAATCACACTGGATAAACAAGATGAAAACATCGATTTCTAACCCGCTTTTATTTATTGCTGAGGGAGTATTGGTCTACTTTACTGAGTCACAGGTGAAGCAGCTATTTGCAATGCTAGCTGATAATTTTCCTGGTTCTTTCTTAATTTTTGATGCTATATCGCCATTTATGGTAAAGTATCACAGAAATTGGGATGCAATCAAATACACATCTGCTAATTTACAATGGGGTATTAAAAATATTCAAGAGATAGAAACCTGGGACTCACGGTATAAAGTCGAAAATTCGCTCTACTTTTCAGATTGTTCACAATATTTTCCGCGATTTCCTCTTATTGAGCGTTTACTCATTACCTTTATCCCATATTTGACACGAACATCTGGTATGCATTTGGTACGGCTAGGATAGCAAAACACTTGCTGCAACCTGGAAATAGCTTGGGTATTTTGATGTCAAATATGCGTGTTGGATTGCTCATAGTGAAAGCATTGCGATCGCAATTGCTCTGTTTGCTCACTTAAGTTGAGATAAAATACTTTTCCACGCATCTAACAAATATTTCCACACCCATTGCTAAGGCGGTTTCGTCAAAATCAAACCGGGGATGATGATGGGGATATGCTAAGTCTTTGGCGGGGTTAGCAGAACCCAGAAAGAAATAGCAACCAGGAACCTCTTGCAAGAAAAATGACATATCTTCAGCAGCCATTGTTTGGCATTCGGGCACAATACCCATAGGAGTTTCTACCACTTCTTCTGCTATACTTCGTACCAGTTCTGCCATTTTAATATCATTAATTACTGGTGGATAAAGCGACCAGTAGTCTAAATCATAACTCGCACCATAACTCTGACAAATTCCAGCAATAATCTGCTCGACACGCTGGTTAAAAAAGCCTTTCAAACTGGGATTAAAATACCTAACAGTTGCACTCATTCTCGCTGTATCAGCAATCACATTCCGCTTGGTTCCAGCATGAAGTTCGCCTACTGTCACCACTGCTGAATCAATGGGATTAACATTCCGAGCGACAATGGTTTGCAAGGCATTGACGATTTGAGCAGCAACAACTACTGAGTCAACAGTTTGATGGGGTAGTGCGCCATGTCCACCTTTGCCCAAAATTGTGCAGTTAAAGCACTCCACAGCTGCCATCAATGCCCCAGCCCGCACCCCCACTGTTCCCAAAGGCAAATTATTCCACAAGTGCAAACCAATAATCGCGTCAACATCAGGATTTTTCAGGACTCCAGCTTCAATCATCGGCTTTGCGCCTCCTGGTGATTCTTCGGCTGGCTGGAAGATAATTTTTACTGTACCAGAGAAGTCTTGGCGATGCTGCTGGAGATAATAAGCTGTACCTAATGCGATCGCAGTATGCCCATCATGTCCACAAGCGTGCATCACTCCATCATGCTGCGATTTGTAGGGCACTTCGTTGAGTTCTTGGATTGGCAATGCATCCATATCCGCCCGAATCGCTAAAACTTTGTCAGTGCTGAGTGGGGAGTGGGGAGTGCTGAGTTTATTGCCTTTGATGGTGGCAACAATGCCAGTGTGGGCAATGCCAGTTTTATGCTCAATTTCCCATTCTTGCAGCTTTTGTGATACAAACTCAGCCGTCAGTTTTTCTTGAAAACCCAACTCTGGTTGTTGATGCAATCGCCGCCGCCACTCTACTAATTGCGGTTGCAATGAACGGATCGCCAGTCGGATGCGAGATAGATCAACAGAAGAGGGATTGGGAAAGGTGGAAACCATTATGAAGGCAAGCTAGTTTAAGTACAGCTAACTTAGACGGCTAACTGAGTTTATTTTCCCAGTTTATCGTAGGAAATGGGGCATGGGGCATTGGGTATGGGGCATGGGGCATGGGGAATAGACGGACATTTTTCAGGAGGGGTTTGAATCCTATAAGTGAAAAAACCTCCTGCCTCCTGCCTCCTGCCTCCTGCCTCCTTCAATTTCGGAGATGTTTAATGCCCAATGCCCAATGCCCAATGCCCAATTTAAAGTGTCAGTGTTTCCCAATCTAAATCTGATGCTATTTGAGCAAGTTTATCTAAATCAGTCAGGTTATCTAGATAAGGTAAGCAGCCTAAAACTGGTGTGTTAGTCAGTGATTGAATCAATTGAGATGGTGTCCAGTCGGCTATTTCTGCATCCGTTCGGGGTTGTACGCAGTTCAGCACAATGCCTTTGAGATTGACGCGCGATTGTCTCGCTAATGCAACATTTGCCACTGCTTGAGCGATCGCTCCTAATCTCACTGGCACTACCAATACTGTTGGTAATCGCCATTCTCCTGCTAAATCAGCTACCGTTAATTCCTCGGTTATTGGCGAACCTAATCCTCCCAAAGCTTCTACAAGCACAAAATCACGATGCGATCGCAACTTAGACAAAGCTTGCCACACAAGAGCTAAATCTACTTGGCGATTTTCCTTTGCTGCGGCGATGGGAGGAGCCAGAGGTGCTTGAAAGTACAAAGGTGTAATTTCTTCAGCAGATTGTTCTAGCGCAAACAGCTTTTGATACCACTCGCGATCGCCAACTCCCGATTGAATCGGTTTCATAATTCCCCAGCTATGCTGCGGGTAATATTTTTGCCAATATGCTGCTAGCGCTGTTGTTAAAACAGTTTTACCAGCTTCGGTATCAGTTCCAGTAATCAGTAGCGTGCTTAACATTAATTTCTTTGGCCAGAAAATGGTTGTGTTTCATCAACCGGCGGAAAAGTTGGCGTTTCACCAGTCGGAGGAATTGGTATGAGTGTCTCTGTGGGAATTGGCAGGGGTGTCTCTGTGGGAATTGGTTTGACTGGTTTCTCTAATGAAACATTGAGATTGTAATTACTTTCGGCAACTCCTGGAAGCAGAGTTAACTCAATAGTATATCTACCAGTTAGCAGCAATGTGCCTTCGTATGCTGCTACTTGTCGGGCATTAAGATCAATTGGTTGTTCATTGGGACTTAAGACTGTTAGCAAAATGCTGCTTCCTGGCTCAAGAAACGTAGTTAACTTGTCACCTTCCTGCCCAGAAAAAGTATACCGGATTATCTGATTTACTTGGAGAGTATCTTCAACCGTGGCTGTGTTATTCAACGATCCCAGATTGAGGGGCTTAGTAGATACAACAGGTTGATCGTTAGTAGGCGTAGGTGTGGGTGTGGCTGTGAATGTAGTACCACCAGAAATTACTGGTGAAGGGAAATTTTGTGGAAGCGTCTCATCTGTTGCTGTTTTCGACTGACTGCGAATGGAACTGACTAATGCCCAAGAACCAAATCCCGCGACGATTACTACAACAATGGCAATTGCCGCGATCGCTAACGGATTATCCAAGAGTGAACTAGAGGGACTTGGTGGAATCACAGGATCGGGTTTCTTCTTCGGCGAAGGTGGTGATGCTACCGGGTCAGGACGGCGACCAACAGCCATTGTCTGCAAGTTAGACACATTCAAGGAAGGAAGACTGACTTGCTCTAAAGGTTGTAGTGCTTGAGATACACTAGCAGCACTTTGATAGCGATCGCTCGGTATATGATTCAACATTCGATTCACAACCTGGGCAAATCGCGGACTGACTTTTACCCACCGCTGCCAATTCCAAGTTAGTTGGTTTTCATCAAATAAATCCCTTGGTTCTTTTCCAGTCAGCAAAACTACCGCACTCACCGCTAATGCATACAAGTCGCTGCTAGGGTAAGCTCCCCCTGTTTGCATTTGTTCACTAGGAGAGTAGCCTAATTTTCCCACAGTGGTTTCTGGCATTGCACTCTCTGGCGATCGCAAACGCGTTGCCAGTTCCTTTACCACCCCAAAGTCAATTAACACAGGTTTAGCGTCACTATCTCGCAAAATAATATTTTCTGGCGAGATATCTCGGTGAATAATCCCTCGACTGTGAATATGCTCTAAAACAGGCAGCAACGACTGTATCAGCTGCAATACTTCTGCCTCTGTGAAAGTTTGACCAAGCGCTTGACGTTCAACTAGTAGAGTTCGGTACGTCTGACCTGCAACGTAGTCCTCTACCAAAAATAAGCGTTGGTCTTGCTCAAATCTTTCCCGGAATTTAGGGACTTGTGGGTGTTCGATTTGATATAAAATGGCAGCTTCTCGGTGAAAAAGCTCTTGTGCCTTTTCTAAAGCCAAAGCCTCCGTTGCTGTTGAAATCAATTCCTTGATCGCGCAAAGTTCGTTAAAGCGCCTCTGGTCTTCTGCCAGATAGGTTCTACCACATCCTCCTTGTCCGAGAATTTGAATTATGCGGTAACGGTTTTGCAAGACAGTGCCAACTGTAATGGGTGGTTGCATGATCGATTGATTGAGTGTAGTAGCAACTGAGGAGGAAGTCACCCACAAAGATTAAGTCCAAGAGGCAACACAGTTACATGCAGCGATATTCTACCTTACCTAATGGGTATACCCCCAGTTAGGAGTATACGCAAATTAATTCAGGAGGCAAGAGGCAGGGGGCAGGGGGCAGGGGGACAATTAAGAAGGGGATTCAGACCCCCTCCTTAAATTAGGGCCACTGAACTTCGTTTCAGTGGGGGTCTTAAACCCTTACTCCCTCCGGTCGTGGCAGAGTGCAGAAAACAGTATTCCTTATTCCTTCTGCCTCCTGCCTTCTGCCCTCTGCCTTTCTCGGTAAAGAATGTATTCAAAGCCTTTCCCCTTTTTCCGTTATTCTGGAATTTTATTGTGTGAATTAAAACTTAAAATTAAATCTGCTAGTTTATTTATTGCTAGTATCATAGAATATAATAAGATACACCTTGAACACTTAGTCTCAAATCTTCTCTTGTCTAACAGCAAACTTAAATATCATTTAATTTGTCAATGCTTTACTGTCAGTTATAAATGAGGTAGTTAAAAGAAGCAATCTATTACACCAATATTTGATAGATTGAGGTTATTTACCTCAACTCAAAAAAATTTGAACTATAGACCTAGTACACAGACTGGATGTCCGTTAAGCTATCAATAGTTTGCTTACCAAGAAAATTAGACAGTTAGCGAATGATAATTTTATGGGAAAATGTTTAAATTTTGTATGGAAGCTTTAACAAAACTCACAGATGTTTTTTTAGACTATTTCTCGGTTAAATCTATTAAATCTCCAATGATAATATTGCTATGAATGCACATAGAGGATCTGCTGTTCTCAGTTCTGCAACTTTCAAAATGCAACCATCTGCAACAGGGCTGACCGAGAATCATCGCCTGAGACTTTTTTCTGGCTCCGCCAATATACAACTGTCTCAAGAAGTCGCTCGTTATGTGGGCATGGACTTGGGGCCAATGATTCGTAAAAGATTTGCGGATGGAGAACTTTACGTTCAAATCCAAGAATCGATTCGGGGTTGTGATGTCTATTTAATCCAACCATGTTGTCAACCTGTAAACGATCATTTGATGGAATTATTGATTATGGTTGACGCCTGTCGTCGGGCTTCTGCGCGACAGGTGACGGCAGTAATTCCTTACTATGGCTATGCTCGTGCCGATCGCAAAACCGCAGGACGAGAGTCAATAACTGCCAAGCTGGTTGCTAACTTGATCACCGAAGCAGGTGCCAACCGCGTTCTAGCAATGGATTTACACTCGGCTCAGATTCAAGGCTATTTCGATATACCTTTTGATCATGTTTACGGTTCGCCAGTATTGCTAGATTATCTAGCCAGCAAACAACTGCCCGACCTAGTAGTTGTTTCCCCTGATGTTGGTGGTGTTGCACGAGCCAGAGCATTTGCAAAAAAACTGAATGATGCCCCACTGGCGATTATTGACAAACGTCGTCAGGCACATAATGTCGCAGAAGTGTTAAATGTTATCGGCGATGTTAAAGGCAAAACGGCAGTGTTGGTGGATGACATGATCGACACTGGGGGAACGATCGCAGAAGGAGCGCGATTACTCCGTGAAGAAGGAGCGCGTCAAGTATACGCCTGTGCAACTCATGCAGTCTTCTCTCCACCAGCTGTGGAGCGGTTGTCCAGTGGATTGCTTGAGGAAGTCATTGTCACCAATACGATTCCCATACCAGAAAACAATCGGTTTCCCCAACTAGTGGTGCTGTCAGTAGCTAATCTGTTAGGCGAAACTATCTGGCGGATTCATGAAGATACTTCAGTCAGTAGTATGTTTCGCTAGCCAATAAAAGGCTGTCATTCGTGTTATTGGCAGCCATCTGGTGAAAATGATGTAGGGACAATTCATGAATTGTCCCTACCAAGGATTTCGAGCAACGCAAAATTAATTTTCACCTTTTTTATCAACCTAAATTTAAACAAGTTGTTAACTATATCAACGAACTTTGGGGGTTTGAGTCTCTAATCAGGCATTCCTATGCAGAGCATAGGAACGAGATAAACGAGAGAATAATGCGAAATTGATCTTTTTTTGACTTGTGTGTACACCGTAGCCTTAAAAAGGGGGGCTAGGGGGGATCTAAACGCTGTGAGGCAACTCTCAAAGACTT
>NZ_KV757758.1 GCF_001712795.1 Nostoc sp. KVJ20 | reverse complement strand
TATTACCCGCAACTTGGGTTATATAGCAAGATTAAACCGATGTTAATCGATCAAGAAAGATTGAAAGCGGACTTACGTACTTTAACTTCATTGCAGCGACTTTTTCACTACTTTAAGCCTTACCGTTTTCAGTGGGTGATAGCAGTATTAGCTCTGCTGGCTGTTCATGTTGTTGAAGCTGCCATTCCCATCTATCTAAAAGTCGGCATTGATCTGATTTCAAAACAAGACGAGAATATCTTATTGCCGATTCTTGCAATACTTGGTTTGACGGCTGTACGCTTTGCGATCCTGCACTTTGGTCGCCGCAAAAATGCACTAATTTCAATTTACATATCTTATGACTTACGGCAAGAATTCTACGCGCACTTACAAACCCTTGGTCGCGGCTTTTATGCAAATTACCAGTTGGGTGACTTGATTGCACGAGCGACCAATGACATGGAGTCTATCCGTCGCTTTTTTCGTTCTGCGGTGCATCGATTAGTAAGCCTAATTGGTGTGGCGTTAATTGCACCGATTTTTATGGTGCAACAGTCGGTTCAATTGACATTGTTGCTCATTCCGTTACTGCTAGTGATAGCCGCTAATGGCTGGTATTTGGCTGGGCGTATTTTGCTGGCATCGGCAGGGGTGCAAGTGGGTTTTGGTGCGTTGACAGAAACGGTGCAGCAAAACCTCAAGGGTATCCGTACCATCCAGTCCCATGCCCAGGAAGAGCGAGAGATTAAACACTTTACAGGAGTATCACATCGTTATGCGCTAGCTCATCAAAAATTGATCAATTTGAACGCTATTTTCACTGCCTCCACTGTGCTGGGTAGTGGTTTGATGACCTTAATCGTTGTTGGCGTGGGTGGAAGCCAAGTATTGGCTGGGCAAATGAGCGTCGGCACGCTGACAGCTTTCATCTTTTATCTGGCTATGATTCTTGGGGTAATCAAGGAGAGCAGTTTTGTAGTGTATGCTTTGCTGAATGCCAGTACAGCTGCAACCAGAGTATTTGAGATTGTGGATGAAAAACCTGAGATTCAAGATGCTCCAGCAGGTTCATCAGCCCAGCCTATCAATGGCGAAATCGCAGTTTACGATCTGTCATATAGTTACCCGGTCGGTGCAGGAGTGCGATCGCGTCTGGTTCTAGAAGAGATATCCTTGAGTATTAGCCCTGGCGAAATGATTGCCATCATTGGTCGCGTAGGATCTGGCAAATCCACCTTGCTGCGGCTGCTGGCCAGGCAATTGCAGTCTAATAGCGGACAAATCAAAGTGGATGGGCAAGACCTACGAGACATCCCGCTAAGTCATCTCCGCCAGAATCTGTCATTTGTCCCCCAGGATACTTTCTTGTTCGCTGCACCAATTTCGGAGAATATCTCATTCGATAATCCAGAGCGACCACTAGAGTTAATCTGGCAGGCTGCGCGAGCCGCACAGCTTGAGGCAACGATCGACAAATTCAGTGCAGGCTTATCCACATTAATTGGCGAGCGTGGGGTAACTTTATCGGGTGGACAGAAGCAAAGAACCAGTCTAGCCCGTGGGCTAATTCGCCAGACCCCCATCTTGCTGTTAGACGATTGTTTTTCTGCATTAGATACTAAAACTGAGGCTTTAGTTCTATCGCAATTGCGAGCAATCAGGAATGGACTTACTACAGTATTAGTTTCTCATCGTTTGTTGGCAACACGTTATGTAGATAGGATATACATACTTGAGCAAGGGCGTATCGTGGAAGCTGGCAGCCATAACGAACTAATTGGCCAGAATGGTTATTATGCCAAGCTAGTTAGTATGCAAGACTAAGCTTGAACTGTTGTGGATCAAACTCAACTGCTCAACCCTTTCCAATTTCTGGGAGGATACAGTGAGATTGAGATGGCCTCGCCTTGGATTTCGCCACGATAATATGAGGTGTACACTGTCATAATCGCACCCGCTCCAAGTCATAGTCAGTCACCCGTGCAATAGAATCTCTGGAGGTAAAAACCTCATCACCTTTTTCCGATATGCTGGGAGACATCCACTCGATGCTGTAGAACCAAGAATCATTAATCAGTTGAATGCCCTGGACTATGCGGATTGGTGACCCATTGCCATGAAACCGAAACTCGACTAACTCACCGAGTCGAAACACAGGTTTTTCCTTGGTGTTCGGTTGTAAGTTAGCTGTACCAATAAGTTCACTTCCCAAAACAGTAATATTGGTATTACAAGCGAAGATTTCATATTTTCAGCCATGTTCTGACCACTCCACACCAGTGCAATAACCAAAAGCTTTGGCAGACTTTACGTACACTCGCTCTAACAAACTGACCAGTAACGGCGGAATTCGTTGACCCCACGGTGGAGAAATGTACCAGCACTGTTCTAAGTTTTGGACAAGATTAGTCATACACTCACTCCGAATAATTTACTCTGTGCAGATATAAATAGTTGTGTTGCGAAACTGGGTGGTACAGAGTAGCCGATGATTGATCCCGCCGTAGCAGTCTCAGGCGGGAACTCATACCAAGACGGAAAACCTTGTAAAATGGCAGCCCCCTCAATAGACAAAGATTTGACCGTACCATCCGGCAACCAGATATCAGCGAACTTACTACGGTTGAAGCCTTTGTGGTCGGTGAAGTGGGATCGCAGAATAGTATTAGCGGGGTGCGACCCTGCCTTGTACTTGGGTAACTTGCGTCCCCCCACTCTTTCTATTAGCAGTGGTGTCGGCGCATTCCAGGCTAAAAATTTCTCCAAAGCTTGTTGCTGTTTAGATAGCAGATGTGAATCAGACATCGTGGGGATGAGATGCGCGATCGCCTCGTACCAACCACAAGGTGTAGCTCCCGAAGGTAGGGCAACCCGAAACCCCCTACTTGCAATCAGAACTACCCGCCGACGCGCCTGGGGTAGTCCGAATTTATCCATGTTGACCACGCTGTAAGTAACCGAGTACCCCTCTTGCTCCAAAGCATCCAGAATGATACTGAAACTCTGACTGTTCTGATAGCGTGGAACATTTTCGAGCGTAAACACCCGTGGCTGCAACTGTCGGATGGCTTCTGCTACTGCGATCGCAGCACTCAAATCGTCAGCCGTTTCAATGCCTTTTCCCGCTTTTGCAGTGTGAGCTTGACTGAAGTTGGCACACACCGGGGAGGCATGGAGATAGTCGGGGTATCGCGGAAAACCTAGAAATCCTAACCGTGCTATTTCTTGGACTGTTAGCTGGATTATTCTACAGCCGTACTCGCTAAAGTTGCGGTGATGGGTTTTGGCGATCGCCCTGCTCAAGTCTGGTTTTGTGGGGTCAAACTCCACCGCAATGACCGGACGAATCCCGGCTTGCACCATCCCAGCTTCAATCCCGTCGCCACCCGCGAAAAGTACTACAGCTCGAGGGGCATCATCTGGAAGTCCCTAAAAGCAACGATATCTAAATTGGGTGGCGCTGGGTATAGGAATAGTTCTCATTTTTTAGTAGCCGCGCTGTCCTCACCCCTACAAGTTTATTGGCTTGTTTTGTTGGGGGATATCAATTGTTTACTACAGGTCGCTTGAATATTTAGACGGCATACGTAACTTTGTCTATTTAAGCGGGTCGTGTCCCCAATCTTTTAAAGAGTTCCGACATAAGAGACTGTCTCTCTTGTGCAGTAAGTCAGACTAGATTATTCAGCAATACGTGAAAATATTCTTGATAAGTTGAAAACAGGCAAGCAGTCAGCAGCCAGTGAACGTAAAACTTTTAGTTGAGTCGGTGTTAATTTTATTACTGAATTGGTTTGTGGAGATTTGGGTTGAGCAATTACCGCAGCCGTAGAAGCGATAACACAGGTGGCAAAGCAAGAGGAAGCAAGCTTAATTGGGTATTTGAATAATTTCATAGTTCATAGCTATATATGACTTGGGTTCAAAAAGAAGTTGCAAATTGCTTGATCTCTGAATAACAGCAGCAGAAGTCAGGCATTAATTACTATTTGCTCAGAGAGTTATGTCTTCTATATTCAATCCGAACTTGTTTAACGTCAATTTGCCCAGACTCTAAAAACACAAGTTGCTCTACTTGGTATAACCCTAAATCTTTAAACTGTGCTAATTCTGAGTTAGATAATGGCCAAGGTGGGCCATCCGGTTCAGCTTCTGTGTCTCGAACACGAGTAATCAGCAAGCATTGTGCCACCAGGAGCAACGACAAAGGCAACTGAAGAAATAACGCAAGAACGCACATTTAAGGGCAGAGACTGAATATTACGACATTCAAAAACAAAGTTAAAGGCTTGATGCCATTGTGGGGGAATTGCTAATAAATCTGTAACTACATAGTTAACGGTAGAATCGGGAAATCGCTCTTGACACCAAGTGATCGCTGTCGGTGAAATATCAAAGGCGGTTACTTCAAACCCCAGACTAGTTAAAGCTTGTGCATCGTCTCCCAAGCCACAACCAATGACTAACGCTTGTTGCCCAGAGGCGAACGGTTCATGATTCGTCAACCAATCTTGTAGATAAGGATGAGAAGTTAACTTAGCCCAAGGAATTTGTGCTGTGTCCTCTTTGGCTTTGGAATATAAAACTTCAAACCATGCCGAGGGATCTGATTTTTGTAAAGCTTCTGTCGCTAACTGTTTAACATGAAGCTGTAAATCTTCCCTTTGTTGTTCAAACATAAAAACCCATCACCGACACTAATAATTTGAGGTAACTAATTTTGCACTCTAGCTACGCCCAAAGCGAGAGCGGTGGCATGACCCTCAACTTTCTTTCCACATCCCTCGTAAACTAAGCTCCAGGGGGAATGAATTTAGCAAGGTTCCCAGATTTAGGACGATCGCTCTTGGTATCTTGGTATCTTCCCCAACCGAATTTCTCCCTGCCTAAAATCATACACTGGCTCACAAGTAGTAATACAATCAAGGGCGTGAGTTCGCTCTGGAACAAGTATGACCGATGCCAACCCCCAAACGGAAATGGACATCCAGGAATTTGGACTCAAGTTCTCAAGCATCGTTGCGCTTATCTTAATGACCAGCTTTAAAAACTGTTTAGTTCATTTGTTCTAACAAAGTTGACATGCTCCCAAAGAATGATCCCTATTAGGGATTGAAACAAAAACTTTATTGAAGAAGGTTTATCTAGAAAAGAATTGCAATTAATCAAAATCCCTATTAAGGAGTAAGCCTCAAAGCTTCTCTCCTTTTAGGAGAGAGGTTTGGAGAGAGGTCAAAGTCAATAAGGTTCGGATAAGGTTTTTTGATGACACGCTGCTAATCGCAAAGACTCGATAAATCGCCATCTTTACAAGAATCAGTCCTTTGTAGAGACGGCGATTTATCGCGTCTCTTGCCTTAACCGAGCGATCGCGGTATATTCCTTTCAAACAAAGAAATGCAAACATGAAAGGGTGGACTGCTGTCCACCCTAAACCATTATTTACTTAGCAATACTTTAAACAGGTGCTTCAGTAGCAGACTTACCAACAAGCATTGCGGTATTTTCGTCGCTTTCCAAGATACCGAATTCAATCAACAACTCTTCTAACTCTTCCATCTCAATTGGGGTGGGGACAGTGAGGTTTTTGTTGTCGATAATCTTAGTAGCCAATGTCCGATATTCGTTACTTTGATTGCTGTCAGGAGCGTACTCGTTAACAGTCATCCGGCGCAATTCAGCGTGTTGTACAATATTGTCACGAGGTACGTAGTGAATCATTTGGGTATTCAAACGTTTTGCCAAGGTTTCGATTAAATCGATTTCCCGGTCAACGTTACGGCTGTTACAAATCAGACCACCCAAACGCACACCGCCAGTGTGAGCATATTTGAGAACACCACGAGCAATGTTGTTAGCTGCATACATCGCCATCATTTCACCAGAGGTAACGATGTAGATTTCTTGTGCCTTACCTTCACGGATAGGCATAGCAAAACCACCGCACACAACGTCACCCAAAACGTCGTAACTTACAAAATCAACATCTTTGTAAGCACCGTTTTCTTCTAAGAAGTTGATAGCGGTGATAATACCACGACCAGCGCAACCCACACCAGGTTCAGGGCCACCAGACTCCACACAACGTACATCGCGGAAACCGGTCAGCATTACTTCTTCGAGTTCAATATCTTCTACAGCGCCACGTTCAGCAGCTAATTGCAGAACACTTGTTTGAGCTTTACTGTGTAGCATCAAACGAGTAGAGTCAGCTTTAGGATCGCAACCGACAATCAGAATGCGTTGACCCATTTCAGCCATTGCTGCTAGGGTGTTTTGAGAAGTGGTAGATTTACCAATACCGCCTTTACCATAGAAAGCTATTTGTCTAATCTTTTGCTCAGTCATGGTTGTGTTTCCTACAATGATTTAGTTGATGGGTCGTAAGCTTGATGTGAAATCTTCACCCTTGGCGTCCTAGGGAAGTAGAGCCTGTTGGCGTATATGCATAGCAACTTGTCGCTAAACATCGCATCCTGCCAAAAACACTTAAAATCAGAACATATTTACCCACGAAGCGATGGCTTAAGGGATAGAGAAATCTCTATTCCCTAATAACGAAGCCTTTAAAACTATGACTTCAGCATTATCAAGCTGTTGTAACAGAATCCCAAATGGTTGCTCAAGCCTCAAGAGTGGTTGCAGCAGGAATTCAAACGAACGCAGATTTGTTCCCTGAACCACACAACCAACCAAATTGCAATCCACTCTTAAATGGTCGCTACAACTTTTCTGATTTTGCTGATGTCAAGTCGCCAAGAACATCCATAACGCTTCTTGTTTCGTGATTAACAAGATATATTCCAACCCAAAAGTAGCAGTTACAGGTGCAGTAATATAATGCCTGCACAGGCAACCCCTAACACTTTGGCTTAGACAATATCTTGATGACTTTTAACAGCATGGTTAAATTCCTGAAAATTGTGGAACGACACCATTCTGCTTGGAGTTTTCGTTCCAAAAGTCAGCAACTACTTCAACTTAATATTGCGGGAGTAAACATTTTCAACCGCGAATTAAGTTAGTAAATACTCTGTATTCCTATGGATTTGTCAGGCTGTACTAAGAGTCTTTCTTCCCAGACTCCAAGAGTAATTGCCTTTTGTGGGTAATGCTCTAGCTAGGTTAGCCAACTCTTATTGGCTCATACCCAGATAAATTTCGATTGACTTCAAGTTGTTACAAAGGCTACTATCCTACTCAATCTAGTTTTAGATTTCGTCAAAAAAAGATGTAGCTAATTGAAGTGGACTTACCAGAGCAAAAAAACTTTATTGAGCTTGCCTCAAACTTGTCTTGAAGTTTTTTGTGCTTTTAACTTGTTTGATTCCTATAGAAACCATAACATACATCTCACTAATTTATGTGGCGAATTTTAAATTATTTATCTATTTAATAGAACATTATCCTTGAAACCTTTAATAGTCATAACTTACGCGTTTATAGATTGCTAGCTAGGTAAATTATTGATCATAGCCAATATGTGCAGTTAGATACTTTCGGGTATTTGATAAAAGCATTGAAAACTAATGTTTTACAACCAAAACAGAATTGATTATTTTTGTGGTCAAGAAAGTAGACTAAATAACTCATAACGTAATAAGTTAAGTAAAAGGGCTTAATTAGGGGCTTCCAACTAAAAAAAATATCCCATCGCTTTGGCAAGCAGGGGAGGAAGAATTGAATGATCATCTTCGCTCCCAAAGTTGGGTGGAGAGGGATAGTCGCCTCGTCCTTTGGGGCATTAGTAAATTCCTCCCCATGCCCCCTGCCCTTGCTGATAAAATTTTTTATACTAGAACTTACGCAAAAATAATTGAAAAGCCTATTATTCCGTAGCGGTAATTCATGAATTACCGCTACTTACGACGTATTTTGCGTAAGTCTTGTATACGAGTGATTCAGGAGTCAAATGCCCCGCCCACAAGGGGACGAGGTTTTACGCTCGATAAATAAAATCGGATTGCTATCTATATATAGTTTTCTCAATGATAGACCTAACGGTAGAAGTAAATTCTATCTTGCAAGAGAGGTGAAACCCTAGCACATAGTTAAAGATCAGATAAGAAGTGAAAAACAAAAAACCATTTAGTCATTAGGTCAGAAAAATGTTGACACCATTATTAACCGCCCTAGCTACAGCTTTGAGCCTGTTGATTGTTGATTTAGTTGTTCCAGGCGTTAATATTGCTAATTTTCCCGCAGCTTTGATTGCCGCTTTAGTAATTGGTCTAATTAACGGTTCAGTTAAGCCAGTTCTGTCTGCTCTCTCTCTACCGCTTAATTTTCTATCATTTGGAGCATTTTCGCTCATTGTTAACGGTTTGTGTTTTTGGTTAGCAGCAGTCTTAGTTCCTGGGTTCTCAGTTAGTGGACTTATTGGTTTCCTTCTTGGGCCAGTAATTCTATCTTTCGCTAATACCTTCATTAACAACTACTTTGTTGAAAGAAACCTTTTAACTAGTAGTGGTAATGTAAAAAGCCAAGGTGAATTACCTTCAAGATAAGTATTATAGGCAGTAGAGACGCCAGTTAAATTACGTTTCTAACCTACATAAAATCTCCGAAGGTGGATTTCCTAATTCGGTATCTTCAAAAGAATGTAATTAAACAAAATCACAAAGTTGTAAAATCATGAAATTAGTTCGTTTTCTTCTAGGTTTGTTAGTGCCTCCTTTAGGCGTTTTCTTGACAGTTGGAGTTGGGCCTACCCTATTTATCAACATCTTGCTCACAGTTCTAGGTTGGCTTCCCGGTAGTATTCATGCAATTTGGGTCATTGCCAAGCATGAAGAACAACTTAATCGAGAAGGGCGTATTTACTAATACGCAAGATGAATTTTAGGAAATCCTAAGTATGGTGCGTTACGTCTTTAACCGTAACGCACCATTTTAATTTCTAGCAGAAATATAGCTGATGAGCTATAGCACAATACAGTTCAGATAAGACGAAAAAACTTGTAGAGACGGCGATTTATCGCGTCTTCAAAGACCAATTACCTACACCAATAACCCTTAACCCAAGCCTATTGAGCTATAGCAATCCTAAATCATTCGTGAAAAATTAGATCCCCGGCTTTTTCGAGAAGTCGGGGATCTGGACATAGCGCATTTTCACAACTCATTTAGGATTGCTATATTCCACATTTAACTTGATTAAGTTTCATAATTAGGGCAGGCAAGATGACTAGTACAGCACGGCGTAAATAAACCACCCATTTTAAATGTCTGAAACCCTTGCAAACAATTAATTACGAATTCCGAATTCCGAATTCCGAATTCCGCCTTGCAGCATATATGCGAAAAGAAGCGATCGCAGTTAAGCTCAAGCTCATATCAGTATAATTGCTTATAATTTTGCAGCTATTGCCAGGTAAATAGACCATGCTTTACTGATAGAGCAATGCTCATTTGTATGCCCCTACGACAGATTACCAGGCAATATCAACAATCTCTCACCTGCGGAAGACATTGGTTTATGGTTTAAATGAGGGGTTTGACCCTCTATTCATCTATCTGTATCCGCCACTGGGAAAGGATTTTAGTTAAGCCATGCTTGTTGGTAATCAACTTGGGCCTTGATTCACAGGATGACGCTGGCTGAACAAGGGATTAAACTATGGATAATGTTCAGCAGTTGTTGCTTTTAACACCAATTACATAAGTTTAATCTCATTGTTAAATCTAAAATCTCATCCTGCTATATAAAACCAGTTATGTCAGCGTATCAAGGAAGTTGTGGGGAGACCACTGATGTGATTATTAGTGTTCACAACCAAGAAAACCTCGAATTAACAGCAAATTCTGCTCCTGTGGGTGCTCTTGCCACAAGACAAGGAACTTTTTCTACGTTTCTTGCTCCCCTGACTCAGGATACTTTTAAACAGGTCGTTCAGGATGTTGAGCAAAAATTACAGATTGTCCATCAAACCCTGTCAATGCTGGATTCTCAGGGGTTTGAAACCATTCTGCAAGAAATGTTGCATTCCATTACCTTAAAAACCGGGGAATTACTGGGAGCAGACCGGACGACGATATTTTTATTGGATGAAGAAAAACAAGAACTCTGGTCAATTGTAGCTGAAGGGGAGGGCGGTCGCTCTTTAGAAATTCGCATCCCCGCTAATAAAGGTATTGGTGGTGAAGTTGCTACTTTCAAGCAAGTTATCAATATTCCCTTTGATTTTTATAGTGATCCGCGATCGCATTTTGCCCAAGAACAAGAAAAAAGAACTGGCTACCGCACTTACACTATGCTGGCTTTGCCACTCTTAAATGAACATGGGCAATTAGTTGCAGTAGTACAATTACTGAATAAATTAAAATCTGGTCATAATCATGATGCTCCACTTGCAGAGCGAATTGATACCAAAGGTTTTAGCTGTGCTGACGAACAATTATTTCAAGAATTTGCCCCTTCGATTCGCCTAATTTTAGAATCCTCGCGCTCTTTTTATGTCGCCACCCAAAAACAAAGAGCAGTGGCGGCGCTAATGAAGGCGATTAAGTCCCTTTCTCAAAGCAGTCTCGACTTAGAAGACACCCTAAAACGGGTGATGGATGAAGCCAAAGAATTGATGAATGCCGATCGCAGTACACTATGGTTAATAGACCGCGATCGCCATGAATTGTGGACGAAAATCACTCAGGATGATGGTTCAACAAAAGAGTTGCGAGTCCCCGTAGGTAAAGGCTTTGCTGGTATAGTAGCGGCTTCTGGTAAGAAACTAAATATTGCCTTTGATTTGTACGATGATCCTGACTCGGATACCGCCAAACAACTCGACCAGCAAAATGGCTATCGCACCTGTAGTTTACTTTGTATGCCAGTGTTTAATGCCGATCAACAACTGATTGGTGTTACCCAACTTGTAAATAAAAAGAAAACTGGTGATTTTCCACCTTATAATCCAGCCGCTTGGCCAAAAGCTCCCGAATGTTTCCAAGCTAGCTTTGACCGCAACGATGAAGAGTTCATGGAAGCTTTTAATATTCAAGCAGGAGTAGCGCTGCAAAATGCCCAGTTGTTTGCCACAGTCAAGCAACAAGAACAAATGCAACGGGACATTCTGCGTAGTCTTTCTAATGGAGTGGTTTCCACTGATAAAACTGGGTTAATTATCGCCGCCAATGAAAGCGCCCAACGTTTGCTAGGACTAGGAGTCGATGAACGTTTAGAAGGTAAATTAGTAAATGATGTCATCGGCATCAAAGAAGGTGACTTTAGCAAGTGGTATCAAGATGCTTTACATGCAGTTGACTTAAAAGGCCGCCAACAATACTATCCCGATCGCACACTCTTAACTACTGGTACAGAACAGCACAGTATTAATTTATCGATTAACACAATTGCCGATGCTAGCGACCAAGAGCAAGTCCGTGGGGCGCTGGTGGTGATGGAAGATATCAGTGATGAAAAGCGGCTCAAGAGTACGATGTACCGCTACATGACCCAGGAATTAGCGGAAGAATTGCTGAAATTAGATGATGCTAAACTAGGAGGCGATCGCAAAGAAGTTTCAATCTTATTTTCCGATATTCGTGGCTACACCACTTTGACAGAAAACTTAGAAGCAGAAGAAGTGGTGAGTATGCTCAATGAATATTTTGAATCAATGGTAGAAGCAGTCTTTAAACATAAAGGCACCCTTGACAAATACATCGGCGACGCCATTATGGCTGTCTTTGGTTCTCCTCTACCATTAGAAGAACACGCTTGGATGGCAGTGCAAACATCCTTAGAAATGCGGGTTCGCCTGCACGAATTTAATCAACGTCGCTATGTAGATAATAAGCCCAGAATTAAAATCGGTATTGGCATCAACTCTGATACCGTAATTAGTGGGAATATTGGCTCTAGTAAGCGGATGGAATTTACCGCTATTGGCGATGGTGTGAATCTTGGCTCTCGATTAGAAAGTGTCAGTAAACAGTATGGTTGCGACATTATTATTAGCCATAACACTTTTAAACCATGCGAAGATTATATTTGGGCTAGGGAACTAGATTACATTCGTGTCAAAGGCAGAAATGAGCCAGTAGCTATATATGAATTACTGGGTTTGCGTTCCAATCCAATTGAAAGCGAAAAATTGCAAGTGATTGAGCACTATCATAAAGGGCGAGAATATTATCTCAAACGCGATTTTAATCGTGCTAGAGCTGAATTTGCCCTAGTTTTGGCAGCTGATAACCAAGACAAAGCTGCTATGTTGCATCTGTTGCGTTGTCAACATTGGTTACAATCACCTCTAACAGAATCAGATTGGGATGAAGGAGTCTGGACGTTCCAAGAGAAATAAACATTATTCATGCTGAATTCTGACTCCTGAGTTCTGAATTCTTCTGATAAATCAGACTTTTTCCTCGTTCCCAGTCTTCGACTGGGAATGCATTCATTGAGTC
>NZ_KV757757.1 GCF_001712795.1 Nostoc sp. KVJ20 | reverse complement strand
ACCTACTAGCTAATCAGACGCGAGCTCATCTTCAGGCAATTAATCTTTCACCTCTCGGCACATCCGGTATTAGCCACCGTTTCCAGTGGTTGTCCCAGACCTGAAGCCAGATTCTCACGCGTTACTCACCCGTCCGCCACTAAATCCGAAGATTTCGTTCGACTTGCATGTGTTAAGCATACCGCCAGCGTTCATCCTGAGCCAGGATCAAACTCTCCGTTTTGTTGTGTTTCGAGTTTGTGGCTCCGAAAAAAAATATTTCCCGGAATCCTATCTATAACTTCGATTGTCTTTTTGGGAAATCCCAAAAATAAAATCTTTTGACGAGGATTGGTTTTTTCTTAAGCTTTCAAAGTATTATGTTTTTCAGGTTCAGCGGTCGTTGGCGTCTTTCGCCTTCCGACTTAACTAGAGTAACTATTCATCCCCTAGTTTGTCAAGGGGTAAATTTATTTTTTTTTCTAAATGGTCAAATCGCTTGACTGGCATTACTTTCAAGAGAATGGCTTAAGCGGCAGGAGGAGGCGAGAACGAAGTGGCTAAACCTGGCTGCTTGTCTCCAAATGGAATCTGATGCAGGTGGAGTGATTATGGAAAAAGGCAGGAGGAAATCTTCCTGGAGGGATTTATCCTGAATCCCTACGCCTGAACTAACTATATATAAGAGCATAATTGTTGCGGAGCTTGCGATTTAAGACTCCCATCCTACAGGTAACGCTTATATCGGCATTTACGCGATCGCCATTACTATGATCGCGGAGCGTTTGGAAGAGAAGATAGGAGTTACAGTGAGTCTAGCGCTGTAGAGGGGCTTCAAAATTTATAATGAGTTTTTGAGAAAAAGCTAAAAACTAGACTAGGCAAAAAATACAGATGATCCGACCGCGTAAGGTCTTTGCTCAACATTGGCTCAAAAGTGAAAAGGCGCTTGACGCAATTATTCAAGCAGCAGAGTGTACAGAAAGCGATCGCTCCATCAAAGGCGATCATGTCCTGGAAATTGGGCCTGGAACCGGGATTCTCACTCGTCGTTTATTACGCTTAGTGGAATCTCTGGTTGCAGTTGAAATAGACCGTGACTTATGCCAACTGTTGTCCAAGCAGCTTGGTAAGACTGAAAATTTTTTACTACTACAAGGCGATTTTCTCACTCTAGATTTACCATCTTATCTGGCAGCCTTTCCCAATTTCCAAAAGCCAAATAAGGTAGTAGCCAATATTCCCTACAATATTACAGGCCCAATCATTGAGAAACTACTGGGTACGATCGCTAACCCCAACCCCGAACCATTTGACTCAATAGTGTTGCTGGTACAAAAAGAAGTAGCAGAAAGGTTATATGCTAAACCAGGATCAAAAGCCTTTGGGGCCTTGAGCGTGCGGGTACAGTATTTGGCTGAGTGTGAGTTAATCTGCACAGTTCCAGCCGCCGCATTCCATCCACCGCCAAAAGTCGATTCAGCAGTGGTGCGATTACGCCCCCGAAAAATAGAAATACCAGCGCTTAATCCCCGACAATTAGAGAATTTCTTAAAGTTGGGGTTTGGTGCCAAGCGCAAAATGTTACGAAATAATTTGCAATCTGTGATAGAACGCGATCGCTTGAGCCACTTACTGGAACAATTAAAAATAAATCCCCAAGCCAGAGCCGAAGACCTCAGCGTTCAGCAATGGGTAATTCTAGCAAATGAATTGGGAGTGGAGAGTAAGGAGTAGGGAACAAGGCAGATTTCTTTCCCATTCCCCATCCCCCATTCCCCCTAATCCCCAGACAGGGTTCCGAGTTCCCCATTCTCCACTCTCAGAAAATGCATTCCTACAGTCTAATTGCCCCTGCTAAAATCAACTTGTATCTAGAAATCATTGGTAATCGCACCGATGGCTATCACGAGTTAGCCATGATACTTCAGAGTATCGGACTTGCAGACCAAATTGATGTTCGTTCTATTAGCACTGACAATATCCGTGTTCACTGCAACCACCCACAAGTACCGACAGATAAAAGTAATCTGGCATACCGTGCAGCAGAATTAATGGCGAGGCAATTTCCCGAAGCCTTTGCTAAATATGGAGGCGTGGAGATTACCATCAATAAGCAGATTCCTGTCGCGGCTGGGTTGGCTGGGGGTTCGACGAATGCAGCAGCTGTGTTGGTGGGGATAGATTTACTGTGGAAATTGGGATTAACTCAGTCAGAATTAGAGGAGTTAGGAAGCACGCTTGGTTCAGATGTACCGTTTTGTGTGGCGGGTGGAACTGCGATCGCAACAGGTAGAGGTGAGCAACTTTCCCCTCTTCCAAGTTTGGATAGTATCTATATGGTGTTGGCAAAATACCGCAGCCTGGAAGTTTCCACGGCTTGGGCATATAAAACCTATCGACAGCAGTTTGGTCATTCTTATATTAAAGATAGCGACAACTTGGTAGCCCGTGCTAACGCAGTTCATTCAGGAGCAATAGTAAAAGCTATCCTGGATAAAGATGCGGGAGAAATTGCCCAAAAATTGCACAATGATTTAGAGCGCGTGGTACTGCCAGCTTATCCCCAAGTTTTGCAATTGCGAGAAGTGTTTGCAAGTCAAGAAGGTGTTTTAGGAACAATGATGTCTGGTTCTGGGCCAACAGTATTTGCTCTTTTTGAGTCTCAACAGCAGGCAGAACAAGTTAAGCTGCATGTGATGAAAGCAATTCTTGATGAAGACTTAGAATTGTTTGTGACTCGGACAATTACACACGGTATTCAGGTAGCATCTTCAGTTTAAATAAATGTTTATCATTAATGGAGCATAAGAGATAAGCTGATAAGCTTTTAATTTGCATAGTTTAAATCGCTAGAAAGACGCAAAGATGCAATTTTAATGACAATTAGCTGAGGACAAGAATTATTCCTAATGCTCAAATCCGAAGTCTACAATCTAAAATTTCATGAATGACAATAATTTAACACCACAAACAGATACTAAAAAAGAGATTCCAACGAGTCCGTTACGCTGTTTTACTGGGGCTGTGGTTTCGGGAGGAATGGCATTTGCAGCGTATTCTCTGATGATTGCGATCGCTACCAATTTTGCTAATAAACCGATCCACTCAATTAATCCATTGGTGCTGAAGATTTCTTCTGCTGTTCGGACTTTGGTTGTTGGTGTAGTTGCTTTAGGAAGCGGGATATTTGGTATAGTAGCAATTGGATTGTTGGCTTTGGGAGTGCAATTATTAGTGCAGCAATTGACTAAGCAAAAAAGTAGTGAAAACTAGTAATTTGCTTTTAATCAGCAACCTAAAGGCACAAGTTTTTCTAACGCACCACGATTTTTGATGAATTGTAATGTCGTGCTTTTAGAAGGCTGAAGAACTTGTTGCTGTTTTCTCCAAGTTTTCGGAGAAAGCCCGTGGTGTTGACGAAATTGCCGAGAGAAATGACAGGTATTTTGATAACCTAGTGCAATAGCAATCTGGTCGATTGTCTGATTAGTATTTCTGAGTAAAGGACGTGCTGCTGCCATTCGACGCTTGACAATCCAACCGTTTACAGTTTCCCCTGTTTGTTTTGCTACTCGATTAGTCAAGTAAGCAGGCGAATAACCAACTGCTAGAGCCACATCAGATAAAGTAATTCCTTGGCGATAGTTAGCTTCAATAAAGTCGAAAACTGCTTGTAGTTGGGGAACAGATGGAAAAATGGACTCAGAGTTGAACGATGAAGGTAGTGGTTGGGCAAATTGATGAGAGTTATTAGCGTACCAGTACCTCAAGAAAGCTTGCTTTTCTAATCTAACAGCGATCGCTCTGAGCAAATCCTCTATAGTAGAGGGTTTAATAAGATAATCATCTGCACCCAACTCCATACCTTTGCGAACATCTGTTTGTGTATTACTACCAGTCAAAAAAATGAAAGGAATAATTGCGGTGTCAGGATCTTGACGAAGCGTAGTCAAAACACTGTAACCGTCCATATCTGGCATTTGAATATCGCAAATAACCAAGTCGGGTAAATGCTTTTGTGCTTGTTCGATACCGGCTAGTCCATCTTCAGCACCTATGGTGTCAAAACCTTGAGCTTCAAGAACCTCTAAGAAGAGATTGCGGGTAATAGCATCATCTTCAATTACGAGAATTTTTTTCGACGATTCGTGTATCATTTTTCCATCACTAGGATTTTTGTGGCAGGGAATGATGATCAACTTTTGTGCCGAGTGTTCTGTAAAAAAACTATGGCAAATTCTCAACTCAACTTCTGGTTTTAGCACCAGTTGAGAGTTAAATGGAACTAACTTAATAGTCACCAGAATCGATATCTCTAATCACTCGGTTAAATAAGTCGGCACTATAGCCGTTAATAAGTTGCTAATCACAACTTTCTAAAATTCTGATGGCACTCTTGGCTAGGTCTAAATAATTTGAATTAAAAAGAGTCAGAAATTATTTATGATTTTAAATATAATTTTAGCAATAAAAGGTTAATTTTTTTATATTGATAATATAAAGAAATTATTGGTAAGTAGTTAAGCATATCTGTGCCAAAACGTAATAAATAAGGCAAAAATCCATACTAATTTTGATTCTAGCTAATCATTTGCAACTATTAGGACATCAAGATAAAATCCATAAGTAAAAATTTTTATCACACAATAAAATTATTTTGTCAATTCTAATTTAGATGCATTTTCCTAAGAGTTATAGATTCAATAAGTAAATTATTGTTCATCAATGTAACTGTGCTGAAATTTGCTCTCTTAGGCATCTAACAACATCATAATACAGTTTGTCATCTGTCACAAGGAATACATTTTTTTTATTATTTATATGCACATGGCTTCTAAATATTCCAAAAGAAATAGAAAATACCAAGCATTTATGTATTAATTAATACAGCTTATGTAGAATTATGGATACTTTTACCTTGTGAAAGGTCTAATTCAAGCACACCACAGGAAATATTTAATCAAGCACGTTTCATTACTAATGTTCCCTTTCCAAAGCTCAAGTTGGTTTTACACTAATGAAAATAGATAAGATTTCAAAAGCGAAAAAATAGACATATCTATCAAAAAATCGTTCATATACTCCTTTGCCAAAGATTGAGTAAGCTTAACGAAGAAGCTGCTTCTGCAATACGGTTCATTTATCAGAGCGGGTTTAACAAGATATTTTTAATGCTGGTTAGACCCGCCCCTACTTTTAATATGAATTTACAAGAGTTCTTAACTTTATCTAAGTTTACTAAGCACAATCTTGTTTTTAATAGATCCAATTTAGCAAACTAGGGAAACCCTGTCAGATACAAACCAGTTTTAATTTACATAAAAGAGCACATGTTATGACTCAAAACATCACTGGTTATCCAACACAAATGGGTAGAAAAATCAATAATGAACAAATTGAGCAAATCCTGAAAGCGATTATTGCTGGCAAATATTCCTGGGCATGTGTTTTAATTCTACGGTTTGCTGGTTACAATCCCATAGATTACATACCCTACCGCACCTATATTCGACTACTCAAAAATAACTGTTTAGTTGAAAATTCAAAACAAAACCAAATTGATAGTGAGCCTGTAGAAGGGTTAAACCTAAAATCAACCTGGCTTAATCTTTGAAAATACAAATAATTGAGATAGCACAATTAGTATAAATTAATGTCAACAATTGAGGCTATTTAAAAGCAATTGATTACAAAATTCCATTAGGAAAGGATGAAGGTTGAAAGCTTTAAACATCCCGTTACTCACAGCTTCCTATTGGTTAAAGGCGTTTCTAAATAGACCTACTGAAAGGAATGTCTGTAGGGTAGCTTGAAATTTTATAATCCATACTTCTTTGGTCATCCCATCCTTAGTATATGACTTATCCAGTTACTACTCCTAATACTCATTTGCAACCCACTCTTAAAGAGATTGTATGGCAGAAAAAGCATGAAGTCGCACAAATCCAGCAAGAGATGTCTTTGGCTTCTTTGCAACGTCAGTTAACTGCTGCACCAACCGTGCGAGATTTTCTCTCTGCTTTGCAACAGAGTCATTACCGACCTTGCATCATTGCAGAGGTAAAGAAAGCATCTTTAATTGACGGAATTATTAAAGCAGACTTTGACCCAGTAGCGATCGCTAAAGCTTATGAGCGTGGTGGTGCAACTTGTATCTCTGTCTACACAGATCAGAAGTTCTTTCATGGCAGCTTTGAGAGTTTACGCACCATCCGCTACCGGGTAGCATTGCCCCTACTGTGCAAAGAATTCATTTTAGACCCTTGCCAAATTTATTTAGCAAGAGCAGCAGGCGCAGATGCAGTGTTACTGATTGCTGCAATTCTCTCAGATAAGGAATTGCAAAACTTTTTACGAGTGATTCACTATTTGGGAATGAATGCTTTGGTAGAAGTCCATAATTTAGCAGAACTAGATCGGGTGCTAAAACTTGATGATGTGCGCTTAATTGGAATCAACAACCAAAGTCTAGACAATTTTAGCGTCAATATTGGCACAACTGGGCAACTACTGGCGGCTAGGCGATCGCAACTACAAAGTCTGGGCATTCTCGTCGTCAGTGAGTCTGGTTTATATACACCTACTGATTTATCTCTTGTCGCTCAAGCTGGTACACATGCCGTTATACTTGGCGAGTCTTTAGTTAAACAAGAAGATGTGCAGCAGAGTGTGCGTAATCTGCTCAAACCTACAGCTGTTTTCAGATAAATAGACCACATTGATTAAATCAAGGGTCGGTATATCTTCGTTTGCCTCACCCTTGTTTCTTTTGGTCAAGCTTTTTGGGATGGGCGTAGACGCAGAGTGGCTTATTGTCAAAACATTGCTTCTTGAATAACAGATGTTGTAATTTCGGTGTATAGTATAACCCTCGACTTTAACAGATTTTGGGTTGACACTTTATAGACTGGCTCAAGATTCACAAATTTATGCGGAATTAATACCAGCGACACTGAAATTGATAGCAGCAACATCATTCTATAAGCAAAATTTATGACCACAACTAAGAGATATTTTTTACCCCTTATTTTTGTGACAATGCTTGTCAGCCTCAGCAGTTGTAGTTCTAATCCCACCGCTCGTAATATTGACAGCGAAACACCATCCCCCACTACAACACCAACAAATAACGCTTCAGCTCCTACTCCCAGCCAAATTCCTAGCGTAGCTCAGTTGAGAGAAAAATCTCCTGATCAAGAATCTTCTAAGGAAAATACGCCTTCTTCACCAACACCTAAAGCTGTCACTAGTAAAACTACCAACGTCACACTGTACACCAGTGATACTCAATGTCAAGAATTTATTTCAGAAAAAGTTTCGGTACCAGCCGAGGAACCAGTGACAAATGTAGTGAGTAAAATCTTAGAAAAACGAGATACAAGCGACTTTAGCTTGTCTGGATATCGTGTCAACATCAAAAATGGCATTGCTACAGTTGATTTGCGAATATCTCCTGATTCAAAGCGGCAAATAGCTTCTCTTTCTAGTTGTGAACAGTTTGCTCTGTTTGGCAGTCTCCGGAAAACCCTAACGAGTAATGCCCAATGGAATATTAAAGAGGTTCGCTTTACCGAGCGAGGAGAGAACATTGTTCTTTAGTTAAATATGGTAGTAAGTGTTGTCATTAACTAGCTAAAAAGATTTCCCAATTTGAACAACCACAGGATTTATGCATCAACAGTTATTAAAACAGTGCATTTTCTAGGCAATTGAAAACATCTGTAAATAGTGGTAGGATTCATTTTGGCTGCAAGTTTGATGACAGCAATTCGCGGGTGTAATTCAGTGGTAGAATGTCACCTTCCCATGGTGAACGTCGTGGGTTCGAGTCCCATCGCCCGCTTTTGTACTGTAGAGTTCTACACCCTCGCTAATGAATGACGGCTAATGGTAAAAAACAATTAGCGATTCGCAATTAGCACTATGGCAAATTTTCTCCAACCACCAAGATTACGTATTGGTGAAGACACCGAAGAAGAACGACACGCTACTTGGCTAGAACTTTTTTATGATTTGGTTTTTGTAGTTGCAGTTTCTCAACTCGCCCACAATCTTAATGAAGATATCTCTCTATCAGGATGGTTTGGGTTTATAGTTCTATTTATACCAGTTTGGTGGTCATGGATTGGCACCACATTCTATGCCAACCGCTTTGATAGCGATGATCTGGGACATCGGCTGTTGATTGGTATACAAATGCTGACAGCAGCAGCAATGGCTATTAATATCCACCACGGTTTGGGTGAGAGTTCCCCTGGTTTTGCCATTTCCTACGCTCTCGGCCGAGTTGTGCTTGTAATCGAATATGTTCGTGCTGGAAGACATATCTCTTCAGCGCGTCCTTTGACCAATCGTTATGCTGTTGGTTTTGCGATCGCAGCCTTCTTTTGGTTAATATCAGCATTAGTACCCATTCCTTGGCGATTCGGATTATGGACACTGGGAATAATTATTGACTTTGCGACACCTTTAACAGGACGTAAGTTTCAGATCGGCTTACTCCCCCACGCCTCTCACTTACCAGAACGTTTCGGGCTATTTACCATTATTGTTTTGGGTGAAGCAATCATTGCAGTAGTCAATGGTGTTTCTGAGCAAAAATGGGATGTTTTAACCGCGATTTCTGCTATATTCGGTCTAATTATCGCCTTTAGCTGGTGGTGGGTATATTTTGATAACTTGGGTGGTAAACCTATTGAGATGGCACGGACACATGGAAAAGTTGGTGTTGTCAATCTCTGGCTGTACACCCATTTACCGCTAGTGATTGGGATTGCTGCTGCTGGAGTTGGTGTAGAACAAATCTTGTTGAGTAAACCAACTTTAGCACTACCAGATTCCCAGCGATGGCTCATGTGTGGTTCCGTAGCATTATGCTCTCTAGCTGTCAGTATTCTTCACAGATTTGGAGTGATCCGTTATTGCAAAATTCGTTCCCAGTATAGACTTGGGGGTGCAGTTATGCTGCTAGCGATCGCTATCTTTGGCAAAGGTTTGTTACCTGTTGCAGTCATTACCCTTGTAGCTATAGTTTCTGCGGTTCAAGTCGTTCAAGATTTATATCAGAGTCGTCCCACTACCCGCTTGGTTGACCCAGAAATCTAACTCCTGGCGTAATTTATTTCATACCCTCTTTTGGGTCTAGGGGCGCACAGCTAGCTGTGTGCCCCTAAAAAGTATCTGCACAATTAAAATCTGAAGCATTCCTGGAAACACATCTATCCTATGGAGTAATTTTTAACAAAATAAATAAATATTTATATAGTTATTTAAAGATTATGTAATCTCAGTATTCAAACCCGACGCTGTAAAGCTGAGAAATTAAAGCATTATCGTCTATCGGATGTAGCAGAGCCAAAGGAGGAATGTCAGGGTTATGAGATGTACCTTTGGGTAGTGAAGTCAAGTAGGTGAAATATTTATTAATATTATTAATAGTAAGTGTAAATTCAGCGTCAGGAATCCAAAAAAAATTCCTACTGACAGGTATTTTGCATCAATCACCAGATTCTTCACTAACGGAGCAGAAGATCATGAACGACCAAGAACCATCAGACTCTAAAGAGTTCGTCGGAAATCTCAAGAATGGGATTTGGCTATTTGGACTGTCATCCTGGGTATTTGGCATTACCGATCGCAGTATTGCTTCATTTGCAGATGGTTATCTATCTGCTTTGGACTTGACGCAACTATTCACAGCGGCTACATTCTTTGTGGCGTGGCTATTTTTGAAACCGGCATCCAGAGTTTAGAATCGGCGACTGGTTGAGCATCCAGTCATTCTTCACGCTAGTCTTGTAAAGATTCAGAAAGTTATCTATTTGATCGCTGTAAGGGGTGTGCCACAGAATGCATAGATTCTTTTGTCTTGATCACAATCAGGGTAATTCGTAAAATCTCCGAATTACCTCGATTTCTAGGCTTTTTCCTTCCCCTTTAACCCTTAACCGACAAGTATTGAGTCGTGTATCTAGAAAAATTTTTCTAATTTTCCGGAATTGATTATGGTCAGATGGTAGTCTCTATCAGACTACCGATTTATACTGAAACTCTATAACGAAACCTTCGGGGTATATAACCCCATTTATGATTAAAAGCCCGGTCTTCATGGCCGGGCTTTTGACAGGGAATAAAAAAAATTGGGGTAACTCTGGAAAATCCCAGAATTACCCCGAATTTCAAAAGTTAGGAGTTAGAAATTGTTTTTAACTCATCACTTCTCATTAAATTAGGCAAACGCAGCAGTTGTCACATCATTATTCGACAGAATTTCTTGCAATTCTTCAGCGTCTACTGTTTCTTTGTCAACCAGCATTTGTGCTATCTGATCTAAAATGTGGCGGTTACCTACTAACACTTCTTTAGCGCGTGTATAGGCAACATCTACAAGTTTACGAACTTCTTCATCAATAGCGGCGGCGGTTTCTTCAGAAAAATCGCGCTCTGACATGATATCTCTTCCGAGGAACATGTTACCTTGTTGACGACCAAGGGCAACAGGGCCCAAGCGATCGCTCATCCCAAATCGGGTAATCATCTGACGAGCAACACGGGCTACTTGTTGTAAGTCATTAGAAGCACCAGTGGTAACTTCTTCTTCACCAAAGATTAATTCTTCAGCAATCCGACCACCCAAAGCCACTGCCATCTGATTTTCTAGATAAGCGCGGCTGTATAAACCAGTGTCCATCCGGTCTTCGCTGGGGGTAAACCAAGTTAAACCACCTGCGCGACCACGAGGGATGATGCTAATCTTTTGTACTGGGTCATAGTCAGGCATTAAAGCACCAACTAAGGCGTGACCAGCTTCGTGATAAGCAACCAAGGTTTTGCGCTTTTCGCTCATTACTCGGTCTTTCTTCTCTGGCCCAGCTAATACGCGATCGATTGCGTCGTTGATTTCATCCATCGAAATCTCAGTCAAATTCCGTCGTGCTGCCAGAATTGCGGCTTCATTCAACAGGTTGGATAAATCTGCGCCAGTAAATCCAGGTGTACGACGGGCAATTTTATCCAAGTCCACATCTTTCGCCAAGGTCTTGCCACGGGCATGTACCTTGAGAATTTCGCTGCGTCCGGCATAGTCGGGACGGTCTACTACAACTTGACGGTCAAAGCGACCAGGACGCAACAGTGCTGCATCTAGGACATCAGGACGGTTGGTAGCGGCAATAATGATGATGCCAGTATTACCTTCAAAGCCATCCATTTCTGTAAGCAACTGGTTGAGGGTTTGTTCCCGCTCATCGTTACCACCACCTAAACCTGCACCCCGTTGACGACCTACAGCGTCAATTTCATCGATGAAGACGATACAAGGAGCATTGGTCTTTGCTTGTTCAAATAAATCGCGGACGCGGGATGCACCCACACCTACGAACATTTCCACAAATTCCGAACCGGAGATCGAGAAGAACGGTACACCTGCTTCACCAGCTACGGCACGAGCTAGGAGGGTTTTACCTGTACCAGGAGGGCCAACTAACAGCACACCTTTAGGAATTTTTGCACCAACAGCGGTAAAGCGATCGGCGTTTTTCAAAAAGTCTACGACTTCGTTTAATTCCAACTTGGCTTGGTCAATACCAGCGACATCACTAAATGTCACCTGAGTTTGTGGTTCCATTTGCACTCTGGCTTTGGATTTGCCAAAGTTCATCGCTTGGCTGCCTGGGCCACTTTGAGCGCGACGTAGCAAGAAGAATAAGCCAACCAAAAGCAATACAGGGAAAAATAAGCTGCTTAGTGCCTTAAACCAAAATCCTTCATCGGTTTGGGGCAAAACAGAAATATCAACGCCTTTAGAAGTCAGAGTATTAATCAGGTCTGGATCGTTGACTAAGGTAACAATCCGTTTAGCTGGGTCATATTTGGGTGTAACCAGTGCTGTAGAGCGATCTGCACTCAAGCTGACTTTTTCTACTCTGCCTTGCTGAACTTCTTGAATAAAGCGACTGTATCGCCATGTCTCTCTGCTTTGGGGTTGTTTGTCAAAAAATGCTGTTCCCAGCGCAATGACGACAATAAACAGCAGCGCGTACAGCCCTGCATTTCTCCATCTTTTATTCACTAAGGTCTATCCTCCGGTATTTTTCGCGCCATCGCCAGAAAAGTCATTATTAAGAATTATGTTAACTTATCTTAAGATATAACAAATTTGGCGTGAGTGTCATGCTGAAAAAAGCCCCTTTATTAGCTGAAAACTCTGATGGTAGGGATTATATTGTAGCGACCCTGAAGGCTGATTAACGGTATGAATGGGAATAATTTCTACCACACTATTAGTGTAGGCGATCGCTTTAAATCTCTGGACTAACTCGACGCTCCAAGCTTCTTCCCGCACTGGCTGCTGGTGTTTTTGCAGCCAGTTTACAAGTTGCGATCGCATAATTCCTGGCAAAATTCCTGCCTTTATTGGCGGCGTGTACCAACTGCGATCGCACCATCCCCAAAGATTGCCTGTACTGGTTTCTAGCCAATTTCCTTGGGAATCGACTAATATTGCTTCTTGACCATCTAAGCTAGTTTTTGCTAACCAAGCACTCAAATAGTTTCCAGTTTTATGAGAAGGGAGAGAGCGAGAAAATTCTGAACTAGCAACGGCGCAGATAACACCATTTTTTTGTTTTTCTGTCAAATTGTGTGGTAAGAATCTGCCAGTTATCCATTCTCGTCCATCGGGAAAAAGGGTAATTCTGAGAACTGGGAAGTGTGCAAGGAGGATTTCGGCACCTTGACGCACACGGTTCCAGTCTGGTTGATGCCAGCCAAAAGTTTGTAGTGAGTAAAGTAGGCGATCGCAGTGTGCTTGCCAATTAGTTAAATTACTATCTAGGGAATTCTCATAAACTCGCAATGTTGTAAAAACAGTTGCCCCATAAAGTAAACCTGGATCGTTAATGTTTAATTCTAGGGTTTGAGACTTAATTAGTTTACCGTTGTACCAAAAAATCTCATTTGTCATTTGCCCAATGTCCAATGCCCCATTGCTTAATCTTTTGGTGGAAATACAATTTTATTAGTACCTTCAGGAGTTGTAACTACTTTTCCTCCTAAAGCTTCGATTGCCCTAATTGCTCGTTTCTGAGTTCTCTCATCAACTTGATTATTTAAAACCATTGACCAAGTAGAAATTTGGGCATATTTACTGTTAGGATTTCGACTCAGAAATTCCGCAGTTTTTTGGGAAGTAGTAGCTATAAATTGACTCTCTTCATCAGACAATTTACTAGCCCAGTTTGCTGCCATTGCAAAAGATTGTTGGGCAGCTTGAGCGTCGCCTAAAAATAATAACTCATCAATTCCTTTGTAACGCCAGATGTAATAAGACTTTTCGGGAACTGAGGGAGATAGTGATTTTAAGCCTTGCTCTGATATTGCGATCGCACGTTCTGGCATAGCAGCATATAATGAAGTACTAATAGAAAGACTCCGATACGCTGCTAAAAATCGCGGGTCACGTTCTAAAATTACTTCAAAATATTCTGGACTTAAACTGTAACCTGTTTTATCCCGAACTTCATCATCTCCGAAATATTGTAAAAAATTGAGATATACCAAATCTGCGATGAAGTTATCATAACCAAAACTAGGCATTTTTTGGAGTAAATTAAGACGGATATTTTCAGATTTTATTTCTTTCTCTAGGGTTTCTAAAGAGGCAGATTGTTTGCTACTTATTAGTTTTTGTAATTGCGGAAATTGAATCAATCCCACTCCTAATATACATACACAAGCTACTAAAGGTGTAGTAAAAGATTGACGATCTAGCAACATATTTTTCTTATTTTTATCGGCATGACTATATTATTATATACATAGTAATACAAGAAAATTCGAGCAGCACTTGCGCCTCTACGCCATGCTAGGTAAAACATCAACCAGGTTGATTAAAATAAATTAGTTAATTTATTTAGTATTAAATTATACATAAAATTTAATTCACTCTGAGATCCACTTTAGGCTCATTTGTCTAAGAGTAGGATTTAATTTATACCTATTGTAACGAAACGGCCAAAAGCTACTTAAAAAATCCTTTCAGAATCACGCCACTATCAAACAATGGGGTAACCCCTTCCGTAATGCTGAACTCACTGCGTTGCAGTGGCTCCAAAATCTAAAAATGGTATTATTCTTTTTCTAAGATAAATTTGGCTTTAGAAAAGCATAGCTTTTTTCAGGAAAAATTTCTTAAAATATTAAGTTCTTTTGACTTTAGTTACTTTTTTTTAGTAAAAGCCTTGAAAATTTTGACATAACCTAAAATTGTATTTTGTTTATATTTAAATCTGTAACCCCCAAAATATCATGGTGAATCATGTTGTTGACGAAAACACAGAAATTAATGGTCAAGCTAGCGAAAATGGGGAAAGAAATAGTCAATGGAGCAAACCAAGTAGTGAATTTAAAAGAAAAGTTAAAAAGCTGAATACTAAAGGAGAAGGATTCAATATTGATGACATTATTGATGCCATTCAAACAGCAATAGTTGAAGTTGTTGAGCTAGAAATTACCACTTGGGTTCCAGAGTCATCTACTCAAATTGAAGAAATAAAAGGGCAACAAATTGCTCAACCAGGGAATCGAATGCACACCATAATCAATTTAATTGATGGTGATATCAATAATGAAGTTGGTAGTCAATTTGTTGGTAGTGGGCCGTATACAGAACTTCGCGAATTTCATCTAAGTCAAATAAAAGAAAGTCGAGAAATTATGCAAAAAAATATAGAGAGTTTGCAAAAGTTGTATGGATTTTTTATAGAAATAATGAAATCTCGTAAAACTTCACAACAATCGCCATCCCGTCCATAGTAATCGTTATTTATTAATAATCACCCTAAAATACCTACAGCATCGGAACTTGTCCAAATCTGTAGGTTAATTCGCTTTATAAAAATCAAGGAAATTGTTATTATGTCCAACCAAATTCAAGAACAAGCCAGGGATTTGCTAGGGAAAATAGTTTCATCTGTACATGGATTAGTCGATGATATTACAGCTTTAGAAGTAAATACGATGGTTGTCGAGCAAATTACTGGCGCAAAGTTTAATGCTTGGCAAGCCTATGAAGAGATTTATTCAATAAAAGATAAAGACTACTTTCATGTTAAAGGAATTCCCGATCCGGACAATTTGCCAGAACCAGACAAAACTCAAGCCTATGAATTACAAAAACTTTATAAAAGTCTCTTTTCGCAGCTAGAAAAAGAATATTTTTATATTCTTCTTGAAAAAAGTACTGATACTAGTGATCCAGATCCTAGGATAGTACGATATCAGGAGCGTCTTAAATATGAATTGGAAAATGATCCAAATATTCTTCCAGAAGATCCGGTATACATAAAGCTAGCTCGACCAATATTGCCTGCTCCAACTCCTGTTGCAGATGAAGAAGATAATCAAAAGAATTTGCAGCAAAGGTGGAAAGAGATTGAACAGCTTTTGAATAATGGTAAATTCATTCGTACTTTACGGAAAATGTCTGAACTTAAAGCTGCACTAGATGGTGGTCAGATTAACAGTGTAGATATTGATATTATCTATGCTCAAACTGTTATGCAGTTAGATGGAGATATTATCAGCCGTTACCATAAAAAGCTATTTCAATTACCTGAAATGGATAGAGATTTAATCTTAAAAATACATAATGAAGGGATAGTTGCTGGAGAAAAACAGTGGCGTGGAACGCTAGAGTTTCTGATTGGTATTATACAAAATATCGCAAAATTATCCCGACAATGAAAGCTTATAAAACACACACAAATAATGAAGATGATGTTCAACTCTTTTTCTTTGTGCAAATACCTCAAGGCACTCCTATTGAACTTGAAATTAAGGTTGAGCCAGGACAGTATACTTTTTATCTAAATAGGGCAGTTTTAAAACAAATTGAGGAAGCGCGAAAAATAGGCTGCTCTCTGTACGTTCCACCAAAATTATTAGCTTACATTTGGTACTACAACTGCTTTAGGGATAAAATTTACTTTAGCAAAAATACTGTACAAGATAAGAAATTAGTTATTAATAAAAAAATCTTTAAAATTTTTGACGATACTTTTATAGTAAGTTTTATCAAATTATTCTGGAATAAATCATTACAAAATAAATTGGCGTTACAGTACGGAGTTACTTTTAATTTTTATTATCAAGAAGATACATCAGGGTTATATTTTTGGAAAGAGCAAGATATTGTTTTACAAAGTAATGTCTTATTTTATGGTGACATAATTCACAAAATAAAGAGTGACTTTATCCAAAATCCTGAGTGTTTAAATATTGTTTCTGTACATTATTGGCTTATTGAACAAATACTAAGCTATCTTCGGACTAAATTAAATCTATTCGCTTGGGAACTAGCTTCGCTGTTTCCTGCTACTTTTTTCGCTTGGAAATTACACTTAGCACAATCACTTACACTTTCATTATCAATACTTGCTGGTCTAGTAACATCTTTTGTATTTGCTATTGTTCGCTATTGGCTTGTTAATCAACTTCCGAGATGGACTTCTATCAGTTCTCAATCTCGAAATTGGCTGGCGTGGGGACTAACTTGTATCACTTCTAGTATTTTTGTTTTTACTCTCAATGATTTCTTGTTTTTGCTATTTTTGTCACTAATCGGGCCGCTCTTAAAATGGGTTTTTAGTATTATAGTGGGGCAAATTGGTAAAGGTTTTATGCGTTGGTTACTGGCTTGAAAATTGGGTGTGAGACATTGAAAAATAGATTTTCCAGTCAAAGGCTGTTTTTATAAAAAGGCTAGGGGTATCGAGTTTTGACAGTATATTTAAACTGCACATTTAAACAATGTTGTTTAGATTAAACTAGACTTGCTAATTACGAATTACATGTCACGAACTTTTTTACAAGTTGCCAACACTGTTGAGCGATCGCCCAATCTTCTTGAGTATGAATAACCAATACCCGGACTGCGGAATCGGATGTAGCAATATCCTCATCCACAGGCTGCTGTTGATTTTTCTCAAGGTCAAGTTTTAATCCCAAAAATTCAAAGGCTTCACAGGCGGCTTGACGAATTTCCGCAGAGTGTTCACCCACACCGGCTGTAAACACTAAAGTATCTAATCCGCCCAAACTAGTGAGCATTGCACCAATACCAGAACGCAAGCGATGTACGTAGATATCCCAAGCCAGTTGGGCGCGAGAATTACCTTGAGCGATCGCTTCTCTCACTTCACGCATATCGCTAGATACACCCGAAATTCCCTTTAACCCAGAGGTTTTATTTAAGATATCATCCAATTTTTCGATGGAGTAATTACCGTACCGCAACAGGTAAATTAAAATCCCCGGATCAACTGAACCAGAACGACTACCCATCATTAATCCTTCTACGGGTGTGAATCCCATAGTGGTATCAATACTGCGACCATTTTTAATCGCCGCTAAAGAACAACCATTGCCCAAATGACAGGTAATTAACCGCTCAGGTGGAACATCTTGACCAAGAATTTGGGCAGCGCGTTGAGAACAGTATTGGTGACTGATACCATGAAACCCATAGCGACGAATACCTTGCTCTACCCACTGATATAGGCCGGGATAAATTGCGGCCGCATCAGGTAGAGTGGCATGAAATCCGGTATCAAACACTGCTATTTGAGTGACATTTTCTAAGATGTTTTCAATTGCTTCTATTCCTTCCACTGCGACTGGATTATGTTCTGGTGCAAGGTTAGACAGACCAGCGATCGCCTTTTTGACATCCTCAGTAATTACCACACTATCTTGATAATCCTGTCCACCATGTACTACCCTATGCCCCACCACATCGATTTCTGATAACTGATCAATTACCTTGGTAGCACCATGACTAAGTGTATTGAGCATATAGTTGAGGTGTGCTTGTCGGGATTCACCAGAGATTGATTCTTGCAGCTTTGCACCCGCAGTAGTTTTCACCTCAATTTCTGCCACACCGTGATCTTGAGTCCAGTTGATTTTCCCTTCCCAAAGGGGTTGGGGTGCTTGGGTGGGGAGAGCTTCTTCTGCAATTTCATACAGACAACTTTTTTCGCTGCTCGAGCCGGCATTCAGCACCAATATCTTCATATAACAACATAAAAACATGATCTCTTTTGATCATGTCACTAAGTCTCACACCATGCTTAGTTTTCTTAAATCGTTATACTAACTGTGGGAGGCTGTTTATCTATCCAGCCAAATTCCATAGTTGTGTTTTTTATAGCTTGCTGCACTATGTCCTTCTTCAAAACCCCGCTGATTGGTTTAAAAGCTGACTCATTTCGTCATCCATTAGACCTGGAAGCTACCAGAGCGCTCAAGCAGATACCAGGCATAGATATGTTGGTGCGAAATTGGCTCGGGCCAATGGCAGAGCAGGTTTTCTATGTGGAAAATATTGCCTCCAGTGTTTTGGTGGGTGAAAAACAACTGCCCGATTTACATAAGTTGTTGTTAGACGCTTGTAAAATTCTAGATATAGATCCTCCCCAGTTGTATGTCAGGCAACATCCGGCTCCCAACGCTTATACTTTTGCTGTGCGGGGTAAGCAGCCCTTTGTTGTGCTACACACTTCCCTGATTGATATGCTCACACCAGAAGAAATACAGGCAGTAATTGCCCACGAGTTGGGGCATCTCAAGTGTGATCATAGTGTTTACTTGACTCCTGTAAATTTATTAATATTAGCTGCGGCAATTGTGCCCAATGTCGGAACCTTTGTTGCCCAAGCCATACAGACACAACTTTTAGAATGGGTACGCTGTGCTGAGTTTACCTGCGATCGCGCCGCATTACTAGCAACTCAAGACCCTAAAGTTGTTATGTCCGTGTTGATGAAGTTGGCAGGGGGTTCTCCCACCTTAGCGCCACAACTAAATCTTGATGCCTTCGTTGCTCAAGCCCGCGCTTATGATGATATTAGCAAGACAGAACTGGGTGAAATGGTCAAAACTGCCCGCACAGCCCAATTAACCCATCCAGTACCAGTGCTAAGGGCGCGAGAAATTGATCGCTGGGCAAGTAGCACAGAATATCAAACTCTGTTGCAAAGTCACGGACTGAAGTCTACTAATAATGAAGTTGCACCAAAAGGTGGGTGGCGCAATTGGTAGAGTTACTAATCACGATCTTCCTCACACCATAGGATTACAAGTCTAGCCATTAGAAATCGCAGCTGATAAATTATTTTGCCGCAATACACTAATTATGATTGTGAAAAATTAATCACTGAATTTGAAGGAAAGTGATTTCTAGGACGGCTACGCTTACGCACCATCATCTGGCCAGATACAACGAATAAGCAAAGCTTGATCACGAAAATCATGATTTTGTTGACGGCAGCTTATATAGTTACGTGCGATCGCCTGTATGATTTTATAATACTAGTCCGTCGCTGAAGAGTCAGTGGTAGCGTAGGCGTAGCCCGTCATAGACATCACTCAATCATCACCAATACTATAAATACTTCTGCAACAATAACCCTAACTTTTCCTTCGTCGCCGCTGGTGCTTTATCCAACTGAGTCAAAATCGCATACTGCAACGCCGAATGCGCCTCACTAGGTGGTGGATTTTCACTCAAGCGCCGCACAGTTTCTTGAATCACCTTTTGAGCATTCACAGCATTCCGCAGCAAATTACCAATTACCAGTTCCACCGTCACACTGTCATGGTCTGGATGCCAACAATCATAATCTGTCACCAGCGCTAAAGTTGCATAAGCAATTTCCGCTTCCCTTGCCAACTTCGCTTCTGGTAAATTCGTCATCCCAATGATTGTTGCATCCCAACTGCGGTAAAGATTCGATTCAGCCTTTGTAGAAAAAGCTGGCCCTTCCATGCACACATAAGTGCCGCCGCGATGGAGAGTAACTTCTGGTAAATTGAGAGATGCGATCGCATCTGCCAATACAGTAGCCAAATTCTTACAAATCGGATCACCAAAGGCAATGTGAGCTACAATTCCTTCACCAAAAAACGTTGAAATCCGATTTTTCGTTCTATCAATAAACTGATCTGGCACCACCATATCTAGTGGTTTCGCCTCTGCTTTCAAGGAACCCACAGCACTAGCTGAGATTAAATACTTCACACCCAATTGCTTCATCGCATAGATATTAGCGCGAAATGGTAACTCGGAAGGTAAAAGCGTGTGATTGCGACCATGACGCGCTAAAAAAGCTACTCGTGTACCATCCAAAGTCCCCAGAATCAAAGCATCAGATGGTGAACCAAAAGGAGTCTCGACTCGCACCTCTTCGACATCTTTGAGGGCATCCATTTTGTAAAGACCGCTACCACCAATAATCCCAATACTAGCTTGAGCCATGATTCTGAACCTGTTTCTTGCTAATCTGCTAAGTTATTTTATCGAAAAGGGGAGTAGTATAAAAGGCATTCAGGAGTGCTGATTTATCGAATAGAATTGAGGAGTCAGGAGTCAGGAGTCAGGAGTCAGAATTCAGAATGAATTCTGTATGACTGGCGGTGCTTCGCAGCGTTAGCGAGGCAGGAGCGTCTGAATAATCGGCGTTTTTGCACCCCCAGCAAATTAAAAATTTGGTGGTCTTCGAGCGTCTTTATTCTGACTCCTGAATTCTGACTTCTGAATTCTTCTTCAAGAGTGCTGACCACTCAACAATCATAAACATAGTGTGTAATCTATGCTTTGTGTATAGAAATGTTAAGTAGACGCACTCCTACGCAGAGAAACAAAGCAAGCGTTATACTTTTGGGAAAAGGCTTGTTTTAACCCCTGCTTTTAACATTTTCATAAATCAATGACTCTCAATTTTCGCTTTGCGGTAGTCAGCGACTTACACCTGGCACTTCCTCACACAATTTGGGATCATCCCAGTCGCTTTCATCTGGTAGAAGTAAGTATCTCAGCTTTTAAAAGTGTACTAGAACATTTAACACAACTCGATTTAGATTTCTTATTGTTGCCAGGAGATTTAACTCAGCACGGCGAACCAGAGAACCACGCCTGGTTACAACAATGTTTAGCCCAACTACCTTTTCCGGTCTACGTTGTTCCTGGTAATCATGACGTTCCTGTGCTATCTGCTGATCAGCAATCAATTGCTTTTGCGGATTTTCCCTACTATTACACGAAGTTTGGCTATGAAGATCCGCAGCAAATTTACTACATTCGTCAGTTGCTCCCCGGAGTTAAGCTAATTGGACTGAATTCTAACTTCTTTAATGACCAGGGTGAGCAGGTGGGGTGTTTGGATGCCAAACAGCTACGGTGGTTAGAAGAGGTGCTGGCGGCATCTGGTGATGACTTAGTTTTGGTGATGGTGCATCATAATGTGGTAGAGCATTTGCCCAATCAATCGAGCCATCCACTGGCAAATCGCTACATGTTAGCGAATTCAGTAGAACTATTGCAATTACTGAGGCGCTACGGAGTCAAGCTAGTATTTACTGGGCATTTGCATGTTCAGGATATTGCTTACTCAGATGGAGTATATGATATTACCACTGGCTCTTTAGTTAGCTATCCTCACCCTTACCGAGTGCTAGAGTTCCATCGAGATAACCAAGGCAAAGAATCGTTGCAAATTTTATCCCATCGGGTAGAGTCTGTACCTGAGTTCCCCGACTTGCAACAGTCATCACGGCAATGGATGGGCGATCGCTCTTTCCCCTTTCTAATCAAGCTACTAACTCACTCTCCATTAAACTTACCGTTATCACAGGCAAAAGAATTAGCTCCTAGTTTGCGCGACTTCTGGGCAACTATTGCCGATGGAGATGCAGTATTAGATTATCCTCATTTTCCCCCAGAAGTGCGGCGCTACATTCAAACATATAGTGCATCACAGTCTAACTCAGCGATCGCTACTGGTGGAACTTTAAATCTGATTGATAATAACACCACACTTTTGCTGGATAAGAGTTAGGAGGTGATTGAATACTCAGCACTCAGCACTCAGCACTGTTTTGGCGACAAATTCCAAAAGCTGAAGTGTAGGCGTGTAAGAAGGTTCTGCCACCAACAGGGCCAATTTCACCCCCACAGAAAAAGCCACCAACAGGAATATCGTTAAGATAGCGCCGAAATAGTTCAGAATCGAAGTTGGGTTTACCATACAGTCCTTCACCTCGCCCCAGACAGGAAAACATCAAAGCAGCCACGGCAGAGGGTTCAGATTCTCGTTGGTCTTGATAACTTTTGAGGAGTAATTCAAGGTCTTCAGCGGAGGCTTCAGCATCGCGTAGGTGGAATTGCAGCCTTTGACCGGGACGGACGCGATCGCCAATTGCGATCGCCCCAGCTGTTGGATCGACCCCAAGAATACCACGAATTAAAAAGTCCCCTTGCTGTAAAGCCAGCTTAAATTCATCCATCGCCACACCCACAAACAAAGAGTGCTGTGCTAATATCCGTTCTTCTTCGCTGAGACTGGCAATCAAATCTCGCAACACCACTAAAGGTACTTTTTCATCTAACTCCAAAATAATATTGCGATCGGCTTTTGTGACTTGCAACGGCTTGCCAATCGGTCGGCATCCTTGGGCTACAATCGTTTCCAAAACAATATTGCCAGTCAAAGCTATACCAACAGTGCCCTCACGATACAGGTTTTGGTGTTCTTCACCATCAGTATCGTTACAAAATAGAGCAACACGACCCCCACCACTAGCTTGTCCCCCCACTATCACTGATCCTGGATAAGCAAAATCTAGTCCCTGCAATAAATCATTGATTCCAGAAGCGAAAGAACTAGACAGCAAGATGAACTGGGGTGTCGGTGATGGTGGCACACCGATCAAATCAAGCCAAGCATCTGGTGAACTGTCTAAGTCAGGTAATTCTTCCGCAACAACATGAAAGACTTGAATATTCACTCCTGGAAGGTGTGCTAAAGTCAAGCTAATAGCTGGTTCAGCTTCCAACTCTTGGGTTTCTCCGTTAACTGTAGTCCCAATCACACCTCCACCACTACAGCCAATTAGTATTGGCACAGAAAGTTTTTCAGCTAACAAAGGTAACAGTCGGGAATACTCACTCGTAAAAGCAGACGAAATGAATACCAGTCCTAGATCAGCTGGTGCTGTTAACGATGAGACAGCTCGTTCCACCACATCTGTAACAGCGGCTTCCAAAGAATGACGGGTTGATAGGGCATTTGCCCACTGCATTTGGTCTGCCATGAGTTTTGAGCTTCTTTCTCTTTTTAGGCTAGTAGGTTTTGATTTTTTATTTTGGGAAGAATTACATCTTACAAGAATTGACGCCAGCCCTTTGTCTCCTCTATCCCAAGAAGCTGGGGTTATTATTCCCTAATATAGGCATCTAAATATATTGTATGATTATTTATCTATGCTACTGATTCCAAAAAATCTTAAAAAATAAAGGTAAATGCATCACATCTGCACTGTTTTGCTGTATTGGTTATAAATCAATAGGCTAGAACAGTAACTTATGATCAGCTAAATGGTTAGAATAGTTAGTAATGAAGCTAAATACTGCCATTTCTAAACTTTTTCTATACTAGTATTAACAACACACAACGAGACTAAAGCAATGACCAACATCCAAGAAACAGCAAAAGGCGACATCCAAGAGAAAATCCAAGAAGAAGTGGAACAAGCGCGTACTGTCTGTGATATAAACGGTAGCAATTCACCAGAGTGTGCTGCTGCTTGGGATGCAGTAGAAGAATTGCAAGCCGAAGCTTCCCACAAACGCCAAAGCAAGCCAAAAAATTCTCTAGAACAGTATTGTGATGACAACCCAGATGCAATTGAATGCCGGGTTTACGACGACTAGAAATTGAGGCAAGTAAATTTTTGTTCCTTTGGTCAGTAAGCAACTAAGATTGACCAAAAAAGACGCGAAAAGTGGGGGATAGGGCAACGCGGAGAGTCGCCCCATCCCCCTTAATTATTTCTTGATAAAAAATTCCTTAATTTAGCTTGTAATATATTTTCTCAAAATGAAACAACAAATGAATTGCCTGTAGAGACGTACAAATGTACGCCCCGATAAACTCGTTTGTAAGTAAGTCGGTGCTAATATTTACAGCTATATTAAGGAATTTTAATGTAGGATGTGTTGTCGCACAGAGCAACGCAACGTCAACAATTTAAAGTGTTTTAGCCTATGGAATAACACACCTACGGCTAATTTATATTTCTTCGTATACATTAAATTTTTCTCGCCTACTTACTTCGGATAAATTTTGTGAAATCGTAAATGACTATGGGAATCATAACTAATTAGTACAGTATTGGGGTTAACTACTGAGCTTTATGCTTTGATTAAACTATTATCAAGAAGAATTCATGCTGAATTAAAGAGTCAGAATTCAGCATGGATTGGAGTCCGCCTGACTCCTGAATAACAGGGTTTCATACCCCTAATTTATTAAGCGCTCTACAATCAGGTAATGGTATAAAAAGCCACTTGATTAAGCCTGACTCCTGATGTCTGAATTCCTTTTATCTATTGTTTGAGAAAAACTATGGACTATAACATTTGGTTTCGCCCTTTCGTCTGGATTGATTACCGACTGGCAGTATTATTCCTGGTAATTATTCCGCTAATTCTTCTAATTTGGGCATTTGTGCAAAAAGCAGAAGGCATACAACGCTTATTGACTATATACTGGCGAGTATCAAGCCTAGTGGCAATCACGATTTACTTAATGATTGCCCAGTATCCAGTTGGTTTTATCTCTGGATTAATGGCTCGGATTTTGATCCCAATTTCGCTCTGGTTCTGGGTGGATCTCAATGATGAAATTGAGTATCAAACCAGTGGCTCTTTGAAATTTATTTTTACCTCTTGGCGCTGGGCTACAACTGTTTATTGTATTTTGGGTACACTAGCTTCTATCCCTTTTTTGGTTTGTGCTTTTTCTGCCAATGTACTGAAGACTGCCTATTGTAGCGTTTGGTTCGAGGCTCCGTTGTTATTCAAAGAATATTTCCATGCTAATAGTAAAGCTGAGTTCTTAGGTTTTCTTGGCATAGTTAGTTTAGTAATTTATGTGCTTTACCTAAGCTATTTTGTTCTAATTAAGCTGGGCAAGCAGGGACGCTCGGCCACACTACAGTAACCGTCTCTGTCAGCCTTACTCCTACTCCTACCTCAAAAAATGAATTCTATTGGCAAGCGATTAGAACAATACACCGCTAAACGCCCTCAAGAAGTCTTACTTGTAACGGTGGAAATTGTTGGTGAGCAAGATACAATTGCTGTTTTCAAAGGCTTTTCCAGTTCTTTGATGCGCCCTACTGCATTTGATGCAGATGTACCAGTTCTACCAGATGGGGCAAACATCCTCAACATTGATCGAGTAGCCAGTCCTTATAATCCTGAAACACCCCGTTATATTCAACAAGGACTCTCTTGGGAAGCTATGGAAGCTCTATTATCAGAAGTAGGAGTATAAGTGAGTGATAGTCAAATGTGATTGCTCGCTTCACTCAAGCTTCTTTATTTAGCTATATCCGTAGTCACACAGGTTAGGACAGTGTTGATTGCTCAAAATATTGAAACAACAGGGTTTTACTCAGAACTCAGCACTTTGCTATGAGTTGACTAGAAAGCGATTCAAAAGTTACATTTTTATAAAAATCTGCGATCGCTACTTCGGTTTTGAAGCCAAGCATGAGAGTCATCTCCCATGCTTAGGTTAAAGGTTTATCGCCCTCTCCCTGTTCTCCTATCTCTCCTTTCCCTTGTGGTGCAGACATAATTTGCTTTTGCTGTTCTTGTAGCCAAGTTTCAAAAAGTTCATTCAGCAAGCGCACTTTCATAAATTCATCCAATTGTGCTGGAATAAATTTTTCCAACCGCAAAATCACAAACCATTCAGCGATGCGGGTAGGGGGCAATATTTGACCTGGTTGACTGCTAGACAGCATTTGCACCATTACCGGATGTAGGGCATTCAGTTCAATCGGGCCTACCAAGCCGCCAGTTTGGGCTTCTGGGCCAAGTGAGTATTCCCGCGCCAAGTCAGCAAAAGAGTTTTCTTTTGCCTGAATCCGGAAGTAGAGTTCTTGGGCAATTCCCACATCCTGAGTTCGCAGTAGGGAATAAATTACTTTGTCCAGTTTTGCTTTGGACTGAAAAAAGTAAGATTCCAGTTTATTACCCCAAGTAGCTTGCTTGAATTTTTCAATTTTTAGCTTACGAGTGGTAATAACTTCTAGTTGATCGGGAGTCAGCCCTTGATATGCCATCCAAGCCTGGATGTCTTCTTCATTTTTAAACTGTTTTTCAGCATAAAACTTCTGTTTAGCTTGGGCTACTTCTTCAGGTGTACACTCTATTGCTACCTTGTCCGAGCTTGAGTTTTGCTCTATCGCCTCATCAATGATCAATTCCCGCTGCAACTGTGGCAGCATTTGGTAACTTGCCAGTAAGGAAACCAGTTCACTCGCTGTGATTGTACGATTACCGATTTGGATCGCTTCAGTCATTAGCTTTCGGGCATCTCAAGAATATCTAGTACCGCAAGGCGGAATTCNNAATTAATTGTTTGCAAGGGTTTCAGACGTTTAAGATGGGTGGCTTATTTACGCCGTGCGGTACTAGTCTGTTCAAAAAGCTATACCGTAGCCCATTTTTTAGGAGCTTTTGCCTTAATTTTACCGAGTTAGGTATGCTAACTTACTTTCCCAATAATTAAATAGTTACTTGTTAACATACTTAAAAATATACAGGTTATATGAGTTTTTATCAAAGATTCTACGCAAATACAACCAGATGTGAAGACAAGGACACAAGACAAATGACTAATGACAGTTCTCTCCACTACAACTCAGAAGACAAAGTTATCAGACTGAACTATGGTGCTTTGAGATAACTGTGTACTCCTAGAAGGAAGCTACGCGCGGCATCTCGCACCAGAGCGTTTGGAATTTCTTCAAGTACAAGTAGCGTGATGTGCCAAGGGCGACGCTCCTAAGTCGCTAAAGCTTCTCTACAAGACGCTATCGAGCATCTAGAGGTCTGTTAACATCAGGGATTGATTATCCTACAACCAAAAATTCTTAGGTCTACAAAGACTCTAAATAGTTCAAAAGATCCGCCATTTCTTGGGCACTAGGTTGGAATTTCGGCATTGGCGGTGTTTCGCCACTGATTACTTGGTGAATCAGCCCGTACCGAGACTTGTGCTTTGAAACGGCTTGCAAACTGGGCCCCACTCGCCCATCTGCTTCTAAGCCATGACAACCAGCACAATTAATTTGAAAGATCGCGTGTCCTTGAATTGGGTTTCCTGTTAAGGATAGAACACTCTTGACATAAGGATCGGAGGCTTGAACCAACTGAACACCAAAAAAGCCCAAAGGGACTGCTAGCAGTATGGCCAGCGTCAATAAAACGATCCGCTGAATCAAAATTTCAGGTTTGGTAATCTGGTTATCCAAAAGGTTTGCGATGAAAGTCTAGGTGTGCCGAAAAGTTTTCATTTCCTACACATAGCTTAAAAGTTCTTGATTGTGTCTGCAAGCACAGAAGACTATTTTCTTGTGGGCAGTCACCCTCCAAAAAGGCTGTAGGGCGCAGGATTCATACCAAATTTGGTAAAATCAAAAACAGGCAACGAATATTTAATAATTACAAAGAGGAGATTTACAGTGGTTGAACCCCTGCTATCAGGTATTGTCCTTGGTCTAGTTTTCGTTACTCTCGCGGGACTTTTTTACGCTGCATATAAGCAATACAAGCGCCCCAATCAGTTGGGGGGATGAGGGAGTGCTGAGTTTTGAGTGCTGAGTTTTGAGTGGGGGAGATGATGAGGATGAGGAAGACGAGGGGGAAGAGTAATTAGACATCTTACAAAAGTTACTTTTGCAAGATGTTGGGGAAAGGTTAAAGGGAAAATTCCGTCCTTTCCCCTTTCCCCCTGCCCCTTATCCCCAGAGGGGGCCCCACCTTCTTTCAAGGGTAGGGGTTTAAGAAAGAGGGAGAAAAGCAGGTAAAATACACAACTGTTGTCAGACCGCAAAAATATGCAAGTCAGATG
>NZ_KV757756.1:29898-52204 GCF_001712795.1 Nostoc sp. KVJ20 | reverse complement strand
GTATGTATCCAATATTTTTTGGCGAAAGTCGAGGGAATATGGTTTCATTTTTACCCTTGAGTAGATGCACTGAATTTATCTTAATTAGTGTACTTTATTAGACTGGTAAACGCCATAACTTGTAATCAACTATTCCCTGTGTAAAGAAAATAATGGTGGCAATCAGTGAAGAAAAAATGTTGATAAATTTTGTATTTGCGATCGCTTGCACAAATGTCATCCGAAATAGACTCACATAAGCTGCTGTGAGCATGGTGACATAGCCACCACTAAAGAAACCACCATAAACACCAAGCACAAAAGTAGCCACATATCCACCAATTTCTGCTATTTGCGATGGTTTCCCTATTCTTGAAACAATTCCAGCATTCCGATTAGTGATTGAAAATACGGCAACCACAATCATCAAAACTGAGATAATCAGAGGCATCGATTTTGAAGGTACAACTAAAACAAATAATGCACCGATAATTGAGCCTAAAAGTGTTAGAGAAATCATGATTGGCAAGCGACTGCGATCAATTGCTTTTTTGCCAATAAAAGGCAATGTACCACCAACACTCATAAAAGTTAATGCCAACATATTAGTGGCAAGAGCAATGCGCGGTTCAATACTCAATTGCAACATTACAGGGACGGTAATTAAAGAAGTACTTACTGTAATGACACTTATTACACTTGTTATAAAGAAAACTGTAATGAGGAAGAATAATTCAGGAGTAGTCATTATAAATTATATTTTTATGTTGTTAGCAATACATTTTTTGTAGTGATGATTGCACTAGAAAAAAGATATCTAAAGCTCTTGCTATAAAAGATTTACAGCTTTTTCTAATTATATTAATATAGATAAAATCCAGTGTAAAGGTATAAAATATATACCAAAAAAAGCGGTATTTTATATATAAATTGGTAACAACTAAGTTGGAGAAATTTGTATAAGTTGGTAAATTACAACAGTGAAACATGTCTGTTGTAGAGAAAGTTTTTTATGGGTCAATACGCTTGGGTTAAGGGCTAATTGTACAAAAATGTGGGTTTTCAAGACGCGATAAATCGCCGTCTCTACAAGTGTTTTGGTCTTATCTAAACTGTATTGGTTTATAGGTGTCAACTGAAGGTAAAATCCTTCATCATTTCATCTATTTAAAGACATCACAGACACGATTTTCTCCGCTTCATCTACCGTGATTTTCGCTAGCCCAAATTGTTCAATTACCGCTGCATTCGTCGTCAAATGCCTACTCACTTCAGCCACTCGATACTGACTTTCCTGTGATGCTAAAGCAGCTGGTAATAATAACTGATCTGCTAAATGTTCATCTACTGCTGCGCCGGTGTGATGAAACTCAAGCAGCTGATGACAAGCAATCTCTGCAACTGTCTCCGCCGACAACCGTAATCGCCCAAATCCACCAAAGCCAGTCAAGCTGTTCTGATATTCAGCAGTTAGGAAAATACCCGCCCCAGGTGCTACACCTCTTTCTCGCAAAGTCTGTACAGCAACTTTCAAATTGGCTTCCCGTAACAAATTTTCGGCACGATTTGCCATCCGTTGGGGAATATGGGAAGGCAATTCTGTCACCACTGCTAGTCCCCGCACCTGTTGTAACTTTCCCCGTTCCAACAAGTTGATCCCACCGAGTTTACCACCACCATCTACCTGTAACTGTACCTCACCCCCACCTTGGGGATACCAACCCCAAGCGCCTAACTTGACTTGGGCTTCTACTCCCATGCGTTGCAGTATGGGCAGATAAACTTGCTCTATGTACGTCACTGTCGGGCTAAAGTTAACGTGAGTTCCACCCTTTAGTGTTACCTGGGAATTACCAGATGCTAGTGCTAAAGGTAAAAGAATTGTTTGTAAAACTAGAGCGATCGCACCCGCAGAACCACCTTGTTGTGCTTTACTAACATCAAAGGTATAAATTCCAGCTTGCACAGCACTACCTGGGATGAATTCTAGTAGCATTGAACCCAAAGCATCACCCCGTAGTTGGGCATTACAAATTCTACCCGCAGCCCGAACGGCTGTTAAGTGTTGTGCTGCTAATCCTGGCTTTTTGCGTCCAGCGCGAATGCCTGTAATTCGTATGGGTTCGCCAGTGATGGCGGCTAGACTTAAGGAAGTGCGGAGAACTTGTCCGCCTCCCTCTCCGTAGGAACCGTCAATTTCAATCATGGGCGATTTTGGGATGTTGGATTTTGGGTTTTCCGAAAAGAATTCAGGAGTCAGGAGTCAGGAGTCAGGAGTCAGAATTCAGAATTCAGAATTCAGAATTGAATTGGAGCCCGACTTAGGAATGAATACACGGTAAAACATCACAATCTGATCTTTCCTGCGGAAGTTGTCGCTCCGACTTTCCGCGCTTAATCTACCACTTTCTGATTCTGATTCCTGTTAGCGATAAGCGGGGCGTTTAGCCCATTCTGACTTTTGAATTCTTCTTCAACCCCACGACTCTTAAAATCAAACCACAGATTATAAACGCTTAATAGCTAGCTTTTTAGAGTGAAGTTACACAAATATACAGAAAAAGTTCTGATATCTCTTGCCGTAGTTTGCTAATTTTGAACTTTGAATTGAAGAACCTTACTTTTACCGGGGTTCATCAACCCATAAGGATCAACTATTTCTTTAAATTTTAATTGTTCAGGATTAATTACTTTTCTGCCTCCCTCTTCAATAATATAGGTGTGGGGATTGGCAATACTCACACCCTGTTCTTCGTGATAGTGGATAATTTCATTGAGGCGTTCTTCGGTGGTGTAGCGCACAAGTTGCAAAGCACCAGGAACTACGGCACCGTTTACCCGAAAAAATTCCAAATGCATCATTACTTCATCGCCGAAGTGATGGTACATGTGCTCTACTAGTTTTAAACTGCGTTCGCTAGAAAACATACTTTGTAAGTAGGTAATTGCAGTATCTACACTCCGAGCGTGTAAGGTAGTGTGGTTCCAAGTAAATTCTGCTAAATGTATACCTTTGGCTGCTTCTTCGGCTGGTTTTTTATATGTGATTTTGCCGCCATATTGCTGCACCAAACCTGGTAAAAATTCCAAACTCGGTTCGGAAATTATCAAAAATACTGGGTGAGTCCCTTCAGGAATGTACTGTTGTAGGGCGTGGAAATATTGGGGAATTTGGGATGCAAAGACAGAAATCAACTTTTTAATCATGCCATCAGCATTACCAAGAGCCTGACCAAACTTTGCTGCTGTCATAAACTCGTCAAATGTCACAATGACTTCTGCCCAAGGATAAGCTGGTGCTAAGGGGATTTCAACTTCGGTGATGATGCCGTTAATTCCCCAAGCATGATTAACCTTTTGCACATCGTCGCCGCGTAATTCGATCGCACGGGGTTCATCTTCTACAGTTATTACTCGCAATGCTAAGATATTACCGCGATCGCCAAGTAATCCATATTGGATCGAGCCAATTCCCCCACTTCCCCCAGCAATAAATCCGCCAATTGTGGCTGTGCGGTACGTGGAGGGGGCCATACGGATTTCCCAGCCGATTTCTCTGGTTTTTTTATCCAAAGTTGCCAACTTCACCCCAGCTTCTACCCGCGCCACCCCTGGTTTTACCCAAGGAATCTCTTGCATCCGCGTCATGTCTAAAATTACGCCACCATGCAACGGTACACATTGCCCATAATTCCCTGTTCCCGCACCCCGTACAGTTACAGGTACACGATGTTTCGCGCAGGCGGCTGCAACTTTTAAAACCTCTGCTTCATTGGCGGGACGCACTACGATATCCCCCACTTTTCCCTCTAGTTTTGGCACTAGCACTGGACTAAAGGTGTGGTAATCCTGGGATAATTTTGCGACTTGGGCGGAATCGGTGATGGTTTCTATCCCTTCTAGAGAATTAATCAGGTCATCCGATTTTATCGTCATAGCTTATATCCTTTTTTTGACGCAGAGGAACGCAAAGGTTTACGCAGAGGAGTTAATTCTCTGTGCCTCTTTGCGCTTCCCTCTGCGCTCCTTTGCGTTTAAAATCTTAATTCTCATGTTTCACAGCACTTTCATGCCACTTACTTAATATAAAGGCAGATAGGGCACTAAAGTTGAAATAGGTTGAGCAGATTCCGGTCAACGCTGTTGAGTCCTAGTACCACAAGGCGGAATTCGTAATTCGTAATTAATTGTTTGCAAGGGTTTCAGACGTTTAAGATGGGTGGCTTATTTACGCCGTGCGGTACTAGTACCGCAAGGCGGAATTAAAAATTAAAAATTAAAAATGAATACAGCATAAGGGTTTCGTTGATTTGGAATGATTGGTTTATTTCCGCCGTGCGGTACTAGTGTAGTGTTAGATACGATGGGGAAAAAGGCGACAATCCAGGCACAAACTACTAAGGCGGCGAAGGTGTTATTTTTTAGCCAGAGAATTATTAAGGGTGCGATCGCAACGATGGGAGTTGTTTGTAAAATTACTGCATAGGGAAATAACCTGCGTTCAACCTAACAAACATCATGGTCACGCATCTATGAAAAAAGCGCTCACACCTCAAACTGCTTTACTATTTACATGTTCTATGATGCTGGTAGCTTGTGCTAAAAGTGGCAGTAATGATGCAAATTCTGCAAATAATCTAACAGCAACAACAGGTGCAGCTAATGCTATTTCTATTGGTATCGCCTTTGCACAAACGAGCAATGTAGCATTACTTGGTCAAGAGGGAACTGATGGAGTAAAAATTGCTGAGAAATATTTTAATAACAAAGGAGGTATCAATGGTAGACCAATTAAATTAGTCTATCAAGATACTGGTGGTGATGAAGTTGGAGCCATTAATGCTTTTCAAACTTTAATTAGTAAAGATAAAGTTGTTGGCATTGTTGGCCCTACCCTATCACAACAAGCTTTTAGCGCTAATCCCCTAGCAGAACGCAATAAAGTTCCAGTTATTGGAGCATCAAATACTGCTAAAGGTATTCCCGAAATTGGTGATTATGTGGCTCGTGTTTCTTCATCTGTTGCTGTTGTTGCTCCTTATTCAGTGAAAGCTGCACTCAAACAAAATCCTCAAATCAAAAGAGTAGCTGTCTTCTACGCTCAAAATGATGCTTTCAATAAGTCGGAAACAGAAATATTTCAGAAAACAGTTACAAATTTAGGATTGGATTTAGTCACAGTCCAAAAGTTTCAAACTACAGATACCGACTTTCAAGCTCAAGCCAGCGATGCTATTAATTTAAAACCAGATTTAGTGATTATATCCGGGTTAGCTGTAGATGGAGGTAATTTAGTTAAACAATTACGAGAACTTGGTTATAAAGGAATAATTGTTGGTGGCAATGGTTTTAACACATCCCATATATTTTCTGTGTGCAGAGCGCTTTGTGATGGCGTGATTGTAGCTCAAGCTTATAGTCCTATCTATGCCAGTGAAATTAACACTGCATTTCGTAAAGCCTACCTTGAACAATATCATAGAGAACCACCCCAAGTAAGTGCTCAAGCTTTTGCTGCTTTACAGGTATATGTAGAAGCGCTGCAATCTTTAGATAAAAAAAGCAACATTAATCAATTGAAATTACCACAATTGCGTACAGAATTGAATAAGGAGTTACTAACAAAAAAGTTTCAAACTCCTCTCGGTGAAATTGCTTTTACACCAGTAGGTGATGTAATTCAAAAAGAGTTTTACGTTGCACGACTCAAGATGGAACCAAACGGTGTCAAGGGTAAATTTTCTTTTTTAAGCATAAAATAGTTGCAAGGATTAAAGTTGTAGGGGCATTTTTAATCTTTGGTAAAACCATACTTTACTTAGAGTAAAGACCAGTAGGTAATATTAGCAGAAGCAGAAACGTAAATTGGTTTGCCTTTAAGGTCGGCAAGGGTTTTAATTGCTGGGTTGGGATGTGCAATGAGACACCAAGGGTCTTTCTGGAAAATTGCTGCGACTGTAATTTTGGGAATATCTCGTGCTATGGCATTTACGGCATCCATGCCATAACTCATAAAGACATCTACCGCATCCCCCATCAACAATTGAGTACCACTGGGAACCTGGGGGCCACCCATTTTGATGCTTACATCTAAACCGTAGTCTTTGTAAATACCAGTGGCTATCGCCTGGTAAAATCCGCCGTGTTCTGCTTGTGCCATCCAGTTTGTACCAAAGGTAACTTTATCCAACTGAGAATTGCTAGTTGACGGTTGGTTGCTGTTAGTACAAGCAGCAGGAATTCTGCTATCAATCCAGATAGAACTGTATTGAATAAAATTGCGGCGATTAAGGCGATGAATTGCTCTTGATGAGGGTGATGACGGATTCATAAAACAGTATGATCCTCTCTCCTATCTGCCGTTGTAGCTGAATCTAAATGTACATTCTAGAATCAACTTTTGATTCACTAGCGAATAGGGCTGAATTTCTAAAGCACGTTGAAAAGCTCGGATCGCTTGCCCATACTGTCCTAGTGCCGCATAGCACAAGCCCATACCGTGAAGCGCCCCAAAATGTATTGGATTTATCTGCACAACCATCTGACAATCTGCCAGAGATTTTTGGTAATCGCCAATACTGTAATACAGGAAAGCCCGACGATTCCAAGCTTCGGCAAAATCTGGCTGATCTTTTATAAGTGCTGTCAGTGCTGTTTCGGCTTCAGCAATTTCACCAGCATCCAGTAACTTTTGACTGCGGTCGATTATTTCCAGCCCATAGATTCCCTTTTGCTGAAACCAGATCCGCCAGATTTTTCTGGTTGCTTTGTCCCGGACTGTGGCATCGGGGTTTTTCAACTCTTCAAGTAAGGAATTGATAGATAAAGAATCCATGAATTTGAGATCAGTGAATATACCTTTGTATTAACTTTCTCACAAAATATATCTATTAATTCATTTTTAAAGTCATCTTTAAATTTGCGCTGATTAATTGCTAATTATGAATTTTCTGTGTTATTTATTGGATTCAGCAATACGACTAATACCACACTAGACATTTAGAGTCTTGAAGAATTCAGTATTCAGAATCCAGGAATCAGAATCAAGATACTTGCGGACTCGCTTTATTATGTCGGAAAACATCTTGAAAACCACCAAATGTGTTCTTTGGTGGGTTCTTAAACCCATTTATTCATTCGCCAGTCGTAGAGGATTCATTCTGACTCCTGACTCCTGACTCCTGAATTCTGGTTGATAAAAAGAAAAACTTACTAGAGGTAGTTGACAGATCACTAGTGAGTAATAGCTGATAAAAACATCCCTAAAAAATAATGACTATGCCAAAGCAAAACGACGTTTCCAGGCATATTGTTCTTACTTCTCATCCTCGTAGCTTTGGCCCTAAACCAATCCCCATTAAATGGGGAGCAGCTGATCCTATGGAACGCGGACCGATTATTGCTACGCTAACTAAGCAAGTACATCGCAACGTGATTGGCACTCACTCTGGCAGTTATGCGATTTATCGTGCTCTAGCTGTGGCTAGCGGTGCTTTACAGTCGGATCATCGGGCGGATTTAACGAATACATCCCCAGTGGAGCATATTGGGCCTCACCCTAGTTGGGCTGACCCTGATAAGATAGTATCCCTCGACCCTTACGGGGCGATCGCATCTGAGGTGTTCGCATCCTATTGCCAACAGGGATATGATATTCGTCCCACGATCGCAATTACTCAAGCTCATATCAATATGCCAGAATTGCAAGATGCCATAGACAAAGGTCGTTTGCAGGTAGATGGCAAAATCATGAAACCAGGTGGTGATTTGGTTGTCACCAAAGCCGCAGTTGAACCTGTTTGGTATTTACCAGGAATTGCCAAGCGCTTTGGCATTGCCGAATCAGAGTTGCGTCGCGCTTTATTTGAACAAACTGGCGGGATGTTTCCCGAATTGGTGACGCGATCGGATTTGGAGGTATTTTTGCCGCCAATTGGAGGCGTGACGGTGTATATTATCGGTGATTTGGCTGCGATCGCTGATCCCAATAAACCGGTAGCGGTGCGGGTTCATGATGAATGCAACGGTTCTGATGTGTTTGGTTCAGATATTTGCACCTGTCGCCCCTATTTGGCACATGGGATTGAAGTGTGCGTCCAAACAGCACAGGAAGGCGGTGTGGGTGTAATTGTCTATTGTCGCAAAGAAGGCCGCGCTTTAGGAGAGGTGACGAAATTCTTAGTTTACAATGCCCGGAAGCGTCAAGAAGGAGGCGATCGCGCTGATGCCTACTTTGCCCGTACAGAATGTGTCGCCGGAGTAGAAGATATGCGGTTTCAAGAATTGATGCCGGATGTGTTGCATTGGTTGGGCATTACCCGCATTGATCGGATGGTGTCGATGAGTAATATGAAGTACAACGCCATCATTCAGGCGGGAATTGAGATTGTGGAAAGAATACCCATCCCAGAGGATTTGATTCCCCCAGATGCACGGGTAGAAATGGAGGCTAAAAAAGCTGCTGGATATTACACCACTGGGGATGTGTTAGATGCAGATGATTTGGCTGAAGTGAAGGGACGAGGCTTGGTAGAGTAGGGAGTGGAGAGGCAGGAGGGGGAGCAGGGGGAGAATAACTAATGACAAATGACAAATGACTAATGACAAACGAGAATTGATTGCATATCTTCGCTCCCCAGTCGCAATTCGGGAACGATGTCAGCAATTATTTGCACTGGTAACTGAGGGAAAATCGCGTTATTTTACTTGCGATTTAACCAAGTTGACAAAGGTAGCAGATTATGTGGTTGAGGTCATACGCTGCGAGTATCCGGATCTCGAAATTCCGTTTCACAGTCGTTGGCGACATTTTGAGGTTGGGGGTGTACCGCGTTTAGCCCAGTTAGATAGCCAGTTAACGGGACTAACGCCTCTGGAAAAAGCTGCTGCTAAGTTTGATTTGGCAATCGTCAGTGCCTTGTTAGATGCGGGTGCAGGGAATAATTGGAGCTATAATGAGCAGGAGACTGGGTTAAATTTGGTGCGATCGGAAGGGTTAGCTGTAGCCAGTTTCCAAATGTTTTGTGAAGGGGCTTTTTCGAGTAATAATTTGCCTCAAGTAGATGCTCAAAAATTGCAAGCATTCACAGAAGCAGAACTCACAACTGGATTTCAGGTAAATACAGAAAATCCTTTGGTGGGAATTTCTGGACGGTTGAGATTATTACAAAAATTAGGTCAAGTTTTAGTCTCTTCACCTAATTTATTTGGCAATGAAAATCCCCGTCTAGGGAATTTGGTAAATTATCTTTTGGGCAAATCTCAAAACGGGCAGTTAGCAGCTGCAACTGTTTTCAGTGCCGTTCTGGAAGGACTGAGTGAAATTTGGCCTAGCAGATTAGAAATTGCTGGGATAAATTTGGGAGATGTTTGGCAACATCCAGCTGTTAGGGATGATGGTTTAGTGCCATTTCACAAATTATCCCAGTGGTTGACATACTCATTATTAGAACCATTACAAGAACTCGGTTTAGTAATTACTGGTTTAGATGTCCTCACCGGATTACCAGAATATCGTAATGGGGGATTGTGTATTGATTTGGGACTTATTAATGCAAAACATCCAGATGTTTTACACTCATCCCACTCAGTAGCATCCGAAATTATAGTTGAATGGCGTGCTTTGACCGTAATTCTCTTAGATCAGATTGCCGCCACAGTCCGCGAAAAGTTGAGCATGAGTCCCGAAGAACTGCCACTAGTAAAAATCCTCCAAGGGGGAACCTGGACAGCAGGGCGTAAAATTGCTGCTGAACTCAGAATAGCTGGTACATCCCCTATCCAAATAGATAGTGATGGCACAGTATTTTAAGGTAGGAGGCAGAAACTCTTTATCTCTGATTTCAATTCCTGCATTTTTACCTTATACCAACTTTGTATGAAGCTGCATAGAATTAGATCCCCCCAACCCCAATACTTTTCGGGTTTTGGGGAAAAGGGTAAGGGGTAAGGGGAAACAAAAAACCTTTAACCTTTAACCTTTTCCCGAAACCCAATTCCGAGTTAAAAATGCTTATCCGAGCAGTATTGCCCCCAACCCCCCTTCAAAAGGTGGACTAAGAGTTTCTTAAAGTCCCCCAATTTATCAGGGAATTTAGGGGGATCTAAAAACTTATAGGCTAAACGAGTAGTTTGAAAACACGCCCTAGGGGGGATCAGTTAGTGCCTAACATCACAGCGAAACACTTTTCAAACATCCTCTTAGATTTGGGAGCAATGTAGAGTGGAATCTCACTTCCTAAAGCTAGATTCAGATCCCCGACTTCTTGAAGAAGTCGGGGATCTGAGTCACAACTTTGCTATTGTTCTGGCAGCGGGTAAATCTACTCGTATGGGTACTTGCAAAACTTCACTCCCTTGGGGTGAAGGTAAAACCTTATTAACTTATCAATTAGAACAGTGGTTAAGTGTAGATTTTACCCCTGTAGTTGTGTTAGGTTCACACAACAGCAATAAACAAATAGATTGTCCTGATGGCAGTTTCGCTGTAATTAATCCTCATGCCAATGTTGGTAAAACAACTTCTCTGCTCACAGGGTTGCAACATATTCCTCCAAACTTTGAAATATTAGCAATTTCCGCAGTTGATCAACCCAGAGAATTAGAGATTTACCAGCGATTAATCCTAGCACACCAAGACACTTCAGCAATGATTACTGCACCCAGCTATGAAGGTAAAATGGGACATCCATTGTTATTCAGTAATGGGATGCGATCGCACTTACAAAATATCCGTGAGGAAAGCTTAGGTTTACGCCAAATTATCAAAGAATTTTATCCAGTAATTCATCATGTGAAATTTGATCATCCGGCTGTACTATTAGATATCAACACGCCAGAAATATATCAGGAACAACTGCATAATATTGGATAGCAATAGATTCCTAACAAGATTCCCGACTGCTTGAAGAAGTCGGGAATCAAAGTATTTCGATTATTCTTTCACAAACCCAATCAATCTTCAGTTGGATCATCAATCATTTCCGGTACTAAAGCTGGGTTAGTTTTACGTTCTTCTGGCGATTGCTCCCGAATAACATCGTCTATTCTCGCAGGGTGTTTGATTTTGTCCAGTACCTCTGGACTTAATTGTGCTGCATCACCTTCTGGAGTAGACTTTTCAGCTTGACTAGGAACTGTTTCCTTATTCATCACTAATTTCCCCAAACTTATACACCAAGCTTAGTTCTTCTATGTTGAGGTACACACTATCTTCGGACTTAATTTTACGTAGCAATAGGGAAGAAAAGGGTAGGCGTAGCCCGTGGGAGACATCGCTTTTTGTAGAACATAAGATGATTCACTAAATGAAATAGCCTTTACCATAAAAGACGTAAATATTCAGTACTCTCCGTTTCACAAATAGGAAATAAGCAGTGTTACCAAAGAAACCTTCCGCTACCAATGAAACTCAACGCTGGACATTTGCTCAACTTTTTGGGCTGGTAAAGCGTAATCCCATGATGATTTCACAGTGGGTGATCAGGTGGGTAGTTGTGGGGACTGCTGGTGGTCTATTTGCAGCGTTGTACTGGAATGTTTTAGAGTTTTTAACTCACAAACTCCAGCGATTTGAAGGTTTTAACCTCTTAATAGTGATGCCACTTAGCGGTTTAGTTATCGGTCTGGTGATTCATTTTTTGGGAAATCCCGGTGAAATCGCTGTGATTGTTGATAATATCCATTTTCGTGGCGGACGCTTAGATGCTCGCAAAAATCCTTCAATGATTTTTGCTTCTCTAATCAGCATATCGGCAGGGGGTAGTGCTGGGCCAGAAGCACCGCTGGTACAGGTAACAGGTTCTTTTGGTACTTGGGTTGCCGATCGCTTAAAACTCCAAGGTGAAGACCTCAGAACCATGAGTTTAGCAGCAATGGCAGCTGGCTTCACTGCCTTATTTGGCGCACCTCTTGGCGGTGCAATGTTCGCCTTAGAGATTTTGCACCACGAGCATATTGTGGAATATTACGAAGCTTTGATGCCAGCCATTGTTTCGAGTTGCGCTAGCTATCTGGTGTTTGCAGCAATTACCCACTTAGGAATTGCGCCCACTTGGCATTTTCCTCAGTATCACTTAGAAAGAATTGATGATTTTGCGATCGCGATCATGTTTGGAATTATCGGGGCGGTGGCGGGATGGATTTTTATGGGCCTTTTTCGGGGCTGCGATCGCATCTTTGCCCTGATTCCCGGCCCCATTTATGTACGCACAACACTAGCAGGATTCGGACTTGGCAGTTTAGCAGTTTTATTACCGCTAACCCGTTATTTTGGACATGAAGAGTTAGATTCAGTCCTCACTACTAACTTTGGTGCTGTTTTTCTCTTAACTCTCGCTCTTGGGAAAATGGCTGCCATTAGCATTACGGTAACAGGTGGGTGGCGCGGTGGATTCATCATCCCCCTGTTTTTCACTGGTGCTTGTATTGGTAAAGCAGTAGCAGTCTTAATTCCGGGACTTAATCCCGCCCTTGCCATGATTTGTACAATGGCCGCTATTAATGCAGCAGTAACGCGCACACCTATAAGTACGACTTTACTATTGTCAAAACTGGCTAACTTGAGTCCTTTTACGCCAATCCTTTTTGCCAGTTTGATTGGGTTTTTTCTTGCCCCCAAAGTCCCCCTGATTGCATCTCAACTAAAATCTCAGAGAGAGGCTACGAATCAAACAACCGCCTGAGTTTGCTGCCCAGGCAATAAAAAGCAATATATGCTAAGATTGTATCAAATTATAGCAATTATTCAAGAGCAATTTAGAATAATTTTGCGCTTTGTTGAGTAAAAAAGCTAAAATCTACGATTTTTGGAGATTTTTAGGTTATGACAACCTCACAGGAGAGGATTATCCCGATAGACTTGCGAACCGAAATGTCGCAGTCTTATCTGGAATACGCCATGAGCGTGATAGTGGGTCGGGCGTTGCCAGATGCCAGGGATGGTCTAAAACCTGTGCATCGTCGCATTCTCTACGCAATGCACGAGCTAGGTCTACTTCACGATCGCCCCTTTAAGAAATGCGCCCGTGTGGTTGGGGAAGTGCTGGGTAAATATCACCCCCACGGCGACACGGCTGTGTATGATGCCTTGGTGCGGATGGCACAGGATTTTTCCATGCGATCGCCCCTAGTTAACGGGCATGGTAATTTCGGTTCGGTAGACAATGATCCGCCAGCCGCCATGCGGTACACCGAATGCCGCTTACAAGCCTTAACTAGCGCCGGTTTACTCCACGACATCGAGTATGAAACTGTAGATTTCGCCGATAACTTCGACGGTTCTCAGCAAGAACCGACAGTTTTACCAGCACGGATTCCCCAGTTATTGCTTAACGGTTCCTCTGGGATTGCCGTGGGCATGGCTACCAACATTCCCCCCCACAATTTGGGCGAATTGATCGATGCTTTGGTGGCTGTAATCCACAATCCAGAAATCACCGATCTCGAATTAATGCAATATGTCCACGGCCCAGACTTTCCGACTGGGGCGCAAATTTTAGGAACATCTGCCATTCGAGAAGCTTACACTACCGGGCGTGGTTCCATTACCATGCGTGGTGTCGCTAACATTGAAACCGTTGAACAACGGGGACGCCCTGATAGAGAAGCAATCATCATTACCGAATTGCCCTATCAAACCAACAAAGCGGCACTGATTGAAAAAATCGCCGAAATGGTGAACGAAAAGCGGCTAGAAGGCATCGCAGATATCCGGGATGAAAGCGATCGCGACGGTATGCGAGTTGTCATCGAACTCAAGCGTGATGCTTATCCCCGCGTCGTTCTAAACAACCTCTACAAGCAAACGCCACTGCAAGCCAACTTCGGCGCAAATATGCTGGCGTTGGTGAATAGCGAACCCCAAGTCCTCACCCTCAAGCAGTTCTTAACCGTCTTCTTGGATTTCCGGATCGAATCCATTGCCAGACGCACCCGTTACGAACTACGGAAAGCCGAGGAACGCGACCATCTCTTGCAAGGGTTATTAATTGCCCTATCTCAGTTAGATCCGATTATTGTCTTGATTCGCCATGCGCCAGATGCGCCCACAGCCAAAGGCGAATTAATCACAACTTACGGACTCTCAGAAGTGCAAGCAGATGCGATTTTGCAGATGCAATTACGGCGGTTGACTGCTTTAGAAGCAGACAAAATTCGTCTGGAACACGATGAATTGCAAGCGAAGATTACCGACTTGCAAGATATTTTGGCCCGTCGGGAGAGAGTGCTGGAAATCATTGAAACTGAAGTCGGGCAACTGAAAACTAGCTTCGCTACACCCCGCCGCACAATCATTTTACCAGGGGAAGGGGATTTAGACGATCGCGATCTAATTGCCAATGAAAAAGCGATAATTTTGGTTACAGAGCAAGGCTACATCAAACGGATGCCAGTCAACACCTTTGAAGCTCAAAGCCGCGCTACCAGAGGTAAAGCCGCAGCCAAGGTGAAAGATGATGACACTATTGAGCATTTCTTAACTTGCTGCGATCACGACAGTATTTTATTCTTTAGTGAGCGTGGTGTCGTTTATTGCCTGAGAGCTTATCAAATTCCAGCGAGTTCGCGTACCAGTCGCGGGACACCAATCGTCCAAATGCTACCGATTCCCAAAGAGGAAAAAATCACCTCGATTGTACCGGTTGACGAGTTTAGCAACGAAGAATATCTGGTCATGCTCACTAAGGGTGGGAATATCAAGAAAACCGAATTGGCAGCCTTTAGTCATATTCGCGCCAATGGTTTGATTGCCATTTCCTTAGAAGAAGGCGACCAACTCCGCTGGGTGCGACGCGCCAGAGTAGAGGACAGCGTAATCATTGGTTCTCGTAACGGGATGGCGATTAACTTCCGGTGCAACCACGAACAACTGCGTCCTTTAAGTAGGGCGACTCGTGGCGTGAAAGCCATGAAACTCAAGAATAAAGATGAACTGGTGGGTATGGATATTCTCCCCGCAGCAATTCTTGAAACTTTGGATGTTACAGAAGCCGAAATTGAAGATATCGAAGCAGTCGAAGCAGAAGATATCGAAATTACCGAAACTACTGAAGAGTCCGCAGAAGTGCCTAGTACTGGAGTAGTTGGCCCTTGGGTGTTGGTAATTACAATGGGGGGATATGGTAAGCGCGTACCCGTTGCCCAATTCCGTCTGCAAAATCGTGCTGGACAGGGTTTAATGGCAACCAAGTTCAAAAACCGCAAAACTAAAGATAAGTTGGCAACCCTACGCATTGTGAACAACGATGATGATGAAATCATGATGGTGACAAATCGCGGTATTATCATCCGTCAAGCGGTGAATGCGATTTCTATCCAATCGCGATCGGCAACTGGAGTCAGAGTGCAGCGTTTAGATGAAGATGACGCCATTACCGGAGTGGCAATAGTTCCACCTGATGCTGTCGATGCAGAAGAAGCAGAGTAAAAAGCAGGGGGAGCAAGGGAAGCAGGGGAGGCAGGGGGAGAGGTTAACCTCTTTACTGCCTTACTTGATTGCCTTAGCTAGTGGCATTTTAATGGGGCTAACCGTTGCCCCTGTCGGCGCATGGTTCTTGGCTTGGATTGCCCTAGTTCCCTTATGGGTGCTAATTGTCATTTCAGCCAAACGCAAAAACCAATCCCCCCCTGCTCCCCCATCTCCCCCTGCCCCCCCTGCTCTCTTCTGGGGTATTGGTTATCACGGTGTCGCCCTATCTTGGATTACCGGAATTCATCCCATGACTTGGTTGGGCGTTCCGTGGTTGCCAAGTTTGTTAATCACCCTTTTTTGTTGGGGATTCATTAGCCTCTTGGGAGGGGTATTTGTTGCTGTTTGGGCAGCTGTAATGGTTCGCCTAGCCGGACAAAAACCGTGGCTACGTATACTAATTGGTACAGCCGTCTGGTGCAGCTTAGAAAGTCTATGGAGTGCCGGGCCTCTGTGGTGGAGTTCCCTGGCTTACACCCAAAGTCCGCACAATCTCGTAATTGTACATCTGGGTCAACTCTCAGGGACTAATACTGTGACAGCAGCAATAGTTGCTGTCAATGGGTTAATTGCTGAAGGATGGATAAACCGCAGAGGCACAGAGGGCGCAGAGAAAATTTCCTCCGTGTTCTCCGCGCCTCTGCGGTTAGTTAATAAATACTTAGTTGCCGCCACAGGACTATTAATTACCTTACATCTCATTGGTTTTATCTTATATAGCCGTCCCATCGCCCAACCCCCAGAAGCAGCCTTGAAAGTGGGGATTATTCAAGGTAATATCCCGAACCGACTTTTACGAAGTTCCGAAGGGTTTCGTCGCGCTCAAGAAAATTACACCAATGGATATCTAACTTTAACAGAGCAAGGTGTAGATGCAGTCCTCACCCCAGAAGGAGCCTTACCTATTTTCCAGCGCAACTTGATGGAAACTGCTTTAGTCGCAGCAGTGAAGAAAAAAGGTGTAGTTGCTTGGATTGGGGCTTTTGGCGAACGGGGAGACAGTTATACAATTAGCTTGTTTACTTTCAACAGTAAGGGTGAAATTGTCAGCCGCTACGATAAAGCCAAACTAGTACCATTGGGAGAATATATCCCTTTTGAAGAAATTTTAGGCGGACTAGTTCAGCGTTTGTCACCTTTGGAGGCACACCAAGTTCCTGGTTCAACAAATCAGATATTTGACACTCCATTTGGTCGTGCGATCGCTAGTATATGTTACGAATCTGCTTTTCCTGAGCAATTTCGCTATCAAGCTGCGGCGGGTGGGCAATTTATCCTCAGTTCTTCTAACGATGCCCATTACAGTGCATCCATGCCATTTCAGCACCATGCACAGGATATCATGCGGGCAATTGAAACTGATCGATGGTCAGCACGGGCAACTAATACCGGATATTCAGCCTTTGTAGATCCTCATGGTAGAACATTGTGGATATCTGGATATAATACCTACGAAACTCATGCCGAAACAATTTATCGGCGACAAACACAAACTTTATATGTGCGTTGGGGTGATTGGTTAACACCGTTATTGTTGATATCCTCTGGAGGAGCTTGGCTGGTAATTAAATTTAGCAATACAAAGAAATTGAGTAATTAGCAATCAGGTATTTTATTATAAATTGAATTTACAATCCCTTCGGGGCGGGAGTAGGGAGTAGGGAGTAGGGAGTAGGGGAAGAAATTAGCCCTCCATTTAGGTTTAAAGCCTCGCCCCTTGTGGGCGATAAAATTCTTGTATTCTCTTGGTAGGTTGAAACCCGCGCATAGTGTGGGCGGCTTAGTTTCCCTACTCCCCACTCCCTTTCATTGTTAATTACAGTGTAAATAATATTGCTGGTGTATTGTTTCGCTTTCTCTTACATTGGAGATTTAAGGAAAAAGTTTCAGTATTATTATGACTATTTATATACACACCTTGCTCCAACTTACAATTATCCATAAGGCTGAAATTTAAATACAATATTTCATCCCAAATTAAGTTAAAAAAAACTATATAAGCGATAATTTGCTGACTTTAAGGTGTTTTAATAAAGTTATTACCGAAAGTCTAGTAGAAGCAAAAACATGAAAGGTTTCAGGAAGTTATCCTCAATAGCACTATTGCTATGTGCCTTTGTGTATCCGCCCTCATTAGCTGAAGCAAAAGATATTTCTTTAGATAATGCTCGCAATGAACAGAGCGCTGCACCAAAAGCTAACCTAGTTGGAGATAAAACTGGAGAGCTTTTAATTGCTCAACGGCGGCCAGGAAGATACCGAATGATCCGACGACGGCAGATTATCCGACGCCGGCAGTCCTTAAGACGATACCCAAGTATCCGACGACGGCAGTCCTTAAGACGATACCCAAGTATCCGACGGCAGCAGTTAAGACAACGGCAGATTATCCAACGACGGCAGCCTTACGGACGATACGAAAATATTCGCCGTCGTTATTAACGACGGCTGATGTCAATACTTGTCGGGTTTTGGGGAAAAGGGAAAGAAAAAACCTTTAACCTTTTCCCCAAACCAAATTGTGAGTTAAAAATGCAAAATCCGAGCAAGATTACGGCTGATGTAACTAATTAGTGGTTAGTGGTTAAACCACTAACCACTAATTATTATTATCTTTTAATGGCTTGCTACTACCTCTCCTTCAAGGCGAACTAGTCGGTCTGCCAAAAGTTTCTCAAGGTCTTCTAGTGCCTTGGTAAAACCTTTGATGCCCTCGTCTAATTTGTCAGTTGCCATACGGTCAGCAGCGTGCATTTTGTCATAGCTAGCTTTGTCAATGGATATCTTTTCGATTTCCAAGCTTGCTGCCTTGGCGGGGTCAAGTTTACGTGGCAGTTCTGCAACAGTTGACTGCAATTCAGCTAAAAGTGATGGAGAAATGGTCAGCAAATCACTACCTGCAAGTTCAGTAATTTCACCAAGGTTACGGAAGCTAGCTCCCATAACTTCAGTTTTGTAGCCAAATTTCTTGTAGTAGTTGTAGATTTTGGTGACTGACAAAACTCCTGGATCTTCGGCTGCTGGGTAGCTATCGCGTCCAGTATCTTTTTTGTACCAATCGAGAATTCGACCGACGAAGGGAGAAATTAGGGTGACGCCGGCTTCTGCACAAGCGATCGCTTGGTGAAGACCAAACAACAAGGTAAGGTTACAGTGAATACCTTCTTTTTCGAGAATTTCCGCAGCGCGAATGCCTTCCCAAGTGGTAGCAATTTTAATTAAAACGCGATCGCGGCCAATTCCGGCAGCTTTATACTGGGCAATTAAGTCCCGTGCTTTAGTCAGAGTAGCTTCGGTATCGTAGGACAAGCGAGCATCCACTTCTGTAGACACGCGACCGGGAATGATTTGCAAAATCTTTAATCCAAAGGCAACCGCCAAACGGTCAAAAGCCAAAGAAACTATCTGTGCTTGGGTGGCTCCGGCTCCAGCATCTTTCTTTGCCTGAAGTAAAGTTTGATCGACAATTCCCTGATATTCTGGCATTTGCGCCGCAGCAGTAATCAGAGAAGGATTAGTGGTGGCATCTTGGGGTTTGAACTTTTCAATTGCCTGGATATCCCCTGTATCTGCGACCACAACAGTCACTTCTCGCAATTGTTCCAGTAAATTCTTAGACATAAAAGACTCCATGATGTTTGTTTAGGATTTACTAGCGAGTGCTGAGTGCTGAGTTAAGAGTTAGGAGTTAAGAGTTAGGAGTTAGGGGTTACATATTCTCCTCCCCAGTTCCTAGTCCCCAGTCCCCAGTCACCAGTCCCCAGTCACCAGTCCCTTCAATTCTGATTCTGGCAATTTTTCTTAATCATTGCCCAATTTTGCTTACTATCTTGAGCCACAGCCCTATTCTAAGTGCCTTATGCTGAAATTGGCTGTCCAATGGAATGCACTTTGATTAAACTAGTTGTGCCCGATTTACCAATTGGAACACCAGAGGTAATTACTACTTTATCGCCCTTATTCGCTAAACCCATGTCTACAACTGTGTTCACCACATTGGTAAACATCTCTTCGGCATTGTGGACTGGTGGGATCAGCAAAGCTTCCACACCCCAAGAAAGCGCTAGTTGGCGATAAGCGGTGATGTCGGAGGTGAGGGCAATAATGGGAGAAGTCGGCCGATATTTAGACACCATTCGCGCCGTACTTCCTGATGAAGTGTTACAGAGAATTGCCCGTGAGCCTGTTTCATAAGCGATGCGACAGACGGATTCTGCCACAGATTCGGTAACGCTAAGACTGCCTGCTTCATGACACCAAGCATGTTTGCTACCCTCATCTAGAGCCTGTTCTGTCCGCACGGCGATGTTGTGCATCATCTGGACGGCGGCGATGGGATATTGTCCGACAGCGGTTTCACCAGAAAGCATTACCGCATCTGTTCCATCTAAGATGGAGTTGGCTACATCGGTGGCTTCGGCGCGGGTGGGATCGGGGGCGCTAATCATCGAATCTAGCATTTGGGTGGCTGTAATCACCGGCTTGCCAGCACGATTGCAACGGCGAATAATATCTTTTTGAATTAAGGGTACTTCGTGAATTGGCACTTCTACCCCTAAATCGCCACGGGCAATCATAATCGCGTCCGCAACCTTCAGAATGGAGTCAAAATTCTCTACTGCCTCTGCTCTTTCGATTTTGGCAATTAGGCGGATGGAAGCACCAGCAGCTTCAATCATTCGTCTGGCGGGTTCTAAGTCTTGTGGCGATCGCACGAAGGAAACCGCTACCCAGTCTACACCCAACTGAATCCCAAAGCGGAGATCCAGCAAGTCTTTTTCGGTGATCGAACTAACAGGTAAAGGAGTTTGGGGTAGGTTCACTCCCTTGTGGGTGGAAATTAACCCGCCAATTTTTACTTGTGCCCGAATGTGATCGGCATCGCGATCGGTAACAATCAACTTGACACGACCATCATTAATTAAAATTGGTTCACCTGGTCGCACCATTGCGAACAAAGTCGGCAAAGGTAGGGGTAGTTCGTCGATACTCTCACCCTTTTCTTGCAAAACAAAGGTGACTTCACTACCAGCTTCTAAATTTAAACCTTCCGGTGGTAAAGTTCCCAAGCGAATCTTGGGACCACATAAGTCTTGCATAATTGCGATCGGCTTTTGCTGCTCAGTACTAATCTGTCTGAGATAGTGAGCCGTTTGGGCATGGAATTCATAAGCCCCGTGAGAAAAATTCAGCCGTGCCACATTCATTCCAGCTTTTACCAAGGCTTGCAGCTTTTCAGGTGCAGATGTAGCGGGCCCAACAGTACAAATGATTTTGGTTCGACGCATAGGGATTGGGGGTTGAGGAGTAACCTGTGAATTCGTAATTCGTAATTCGTAATTCGTAATTTAGAGACTTCAGATTTTATTTAGGTTTTCGGGTTTAAATCTTTAGTCTTATTTCAAAGAATTAGTATTACGAGCCAAAAATCACATGTGCTTCATATCACCGGTTTGCTAAATAAAAATACTAGATTGCGTTTTGTTATCTTTTCTTTCCCATTTGACCCAAATCCCAAAAGTCAAAGGTTAATCACCAATGACCATTAAACAATTCGTAGTTCGTAATTATATTTTGTAACGGGGATTTCAACCCCGACTAATAACATACAAGCTGTTTATTATTCGTGAGTTTCAACCCCTATTAAATTACGAATTACGAATTATCAAGCAGCTGTCGAGGCAAGTTTTTCCTTTTGTGACATAGACAACATGAGGTCAATCACGCGATTCGAGTAGCCCCACTCGTTGTCATACCAGGCAATTACCTTGAAGAAGTTGGAGTTCAACTCAATCCCAGCGCCCGCATCGAAGATACTGGAATGGGTATCTCCTTGAAAATCTGTGGAAACTACTTCTTCGTCTGTGTAACCCAAAATACCGGCTAGTGAACCTGCGGCAGCCTCCTTCATGGCAGCACAGATTTCCTTGTAACTGGTGGCTTTGGCAGTTTTGAAAGTTAAATCAACTACAGAGACATCGGGAGTCGGAACTCGTAATGCCATCCCAGTTAACCTACCCTTCAATTCTGGTAAAACCAGTGCCACGGCTTTTGCTGCGCCTGTAGAGGAGGGAATAATATTTTGGGATGCACCTCGACCACCCCGCCAGTCTTTTTTGCTGGGGCCGTCTACAGTTGGCTGAGTGGCAGTCATAGCATGAACTGTGGTCATCAACCCTTCAGTCAACCCAAAATTGTCATTGATAACCTTAGCGATGGGAGCTAGGCAGTTTGTAGTGCAGCTAGCATTGGAAACAATGATATCCTTACTAGGGTCAAATAGGTGATGATTGACACCCATTAACAGGGTAGTAACTCTATCTGGATCTTTGGTGGGAGCGGAAATTACCACTCGCTTTGCACCTGCCTTCAGGTGGTTTGCAGCTCCTTCGTAGTCGGTGAAGAGTCCAGTCGCTTCCACGACATAATCTGCACCTAATTTTCCCCAAGGTAACTCTGCTGGATTTCTAACTGACACACAAGGAATGAAATGTCCGTCAATCAGGATGCCGTCTTCCTTAGCTTCAACCTTGTGCTTTAATTTACCGTGGGTTGAATCGTACTTTAATAGATAAGCGAGGTTATCTGGTGGTACTAGGTCGTTAATGCCCACAAACTCGATATTGGGGTTATCGATGCCGGCGCGAAGCACAAGTCGCCCAATTCGACCGAAGCCATTGATACCAACTTTCAATTTAGTCAAGATTAAACCTCCCGTTGTGGAAGTTGAACAAAAGGAGAAAGTTAAAAGTCAAAATAGATTGCCTTTTACTCTTTACTCTTTGATCCTGACAGTCTCAGTCGGCTAAGGCATATTTACTTGGCATATTTTAAGGATTGGGCATTGGGCATGGGGCA
>NZ_KV757756.1:0-29870 GCF_001712795.1 Nostoc sp. KVJ20 | reverse complement strand
GGGCATGGGGCACTTGTACTGAGCGAAGCCGTTGGCGCAGCCTCTCGTAGAGAAGTATTAGTATTGGTTCTTCTCCCCCTGCTCCCCTGCTCCCCTGCCCCTCTGTCCCAATTCAAGTTGGTTGGATAAATCGCTTAATTTCACCACAGGCAATATAAGACTTGCCATCAGGTGCGGTTTTGACTTCATCAACGATGTAAAGCATTCCTTCCTCGCGAACCGATCGCGGAAAACGCATGTTCCAATCTGGTTCATATCCGTCGGAAACTACCCTAGCACGTAGCTTGCTGCCATCTTTGACACACTGAACTAAAATGCTGTCCCCTACAGTGTCAGTTGTGGGAAGATCGGCGGCACTGGCAGGGCCTTTGGAAGCTTTGCCTGTGTTAGTTGGATGCGATCGCCTAGGGGCAACGAAAATATCTGCTTCACCGGGTTGAGCAAAACGGGTGATATCACCACGTACACGGTAGAAAGTGGCATCGTTTGAGAGTTCCAATCCTTCAACAACATAGCGTGCCCCCTCGGCACGAATGGCGCGGGGAAACTGGACGTTTTTGGTTGAATCGTAGCCTTCGGAAACGACTTTTACCCGCAGTTTACCGCCTTCACGAACGCAGTACAATTCAACACCTGAACCGACTTCATTCACAGTCGGCATTGCGTATACTTCATCGCCAGCTGTGACACCGCGACCCACCAAATCGCTGCGATTGCGCGTCATCGTCTGGTAAGTCTGATCGCGCATTTCTTTCCGTCCGGCATTGCCTAGAGCTTTTTGGGCGATGCGACCTGCGAAATACTCAAGTTGATCAATCTCTTCAGCAATTTCAAAATTCTCATTTAACCCTTTATCACGCAAATCTTTCACCAGGGCACGCAGGATTTGTTCAGCTTCTTCATGTCTGCCATGTTCAGCTAGATTGAGTCCTGTCTCTTTGGCCTTAGCGATATTGAGGCGACTCAGTTCAAGAATGATATGGCTCGTAGAAGCAAAAGCTGCTTCCTCAACGGTGCCAACTTTGGCGACAACATCGGCTGTACCTGATACGCTTTGAATCAGGTTATTTTGCACAACGTCGGCACTGTAATGCAACTTCATTACTGGTAAATCACCAATTTGAGCGCTTGATATCTCCAAACTCAAGCCGAGAAGTTTGTCTTCACCCTCGTAAAGCTCTCCCAAGGTGAGAACAGCTTGACCAGCGTCATTCTGGGTAACTTTAGCAAGACTTAAGGTATCAACAAGGCTGACACCATCAGCTAATTCCAGCGTCACCTTGAGATTCTGTCCCACTACTGCTCTGAGACTGTCTAGCTCAATACTAAACACTTCAGTTGCTTCATCGACGCTTTGAATGAAGTAGAAGTTGCCCGTGGCGGCTCTTGCCATCCCAATCAGTAGGTCTTCATTGAAACCCTGAGCAAAACCTAACGTGGTTGTAGTAATGCCCTCCTCAGCTTTTTGCCCTGATGTCGCTGTCAGTACCTTCGGGTCTTGAATACCCATATTGGCGTGACCATCGGTAAGCAGGAGAACACGGTTGATTTTTTGCGGATCAAGTCGTGTCTTTACGTGTTCACAGCCTTTGAGCCATCCCCCAGATAAATTGGTAATACCGCCTGCTCTCACCTTGCGGATAGAATTTTTCAGTGCGGCCTTGTCAGTCACAGCTTGGGGTGTTACAACACTGTCCACTTCATCGTCGTAAACAACTACTGAGAGAATGTCATCTGGCTCAAGTTGATCGACCACAGACTCAGCGGCTTTGAGCGCGTGATGCAAGGGAGCGCCAGCCATTGAGCCGGAACGGTCAATTACAAGAGAAAGGTTAAGGTGACGTCGGGGAGATTCAGCTATGTCAGCACGAAAACGTAGCAGAATATTAGTCTTTAATGAAGATCCTGTGGGGAGAATAGACTGGTCAAATTCATAACTTGTCTTAATCATTTTTTATATCCCTCAAAATTGTCTGTTATAAGCTACAAGCCCTATAATGACGAGACAGTAAGTGCTTTACTTAGTTTACCCAGAAATTAGTTTGTTCAGTGTCAAAATAGAATTTAATGTAAGATTTTATAGTTTTGATATCTTGTTATGAATCGCTTTTTTGGGAAAAGTTTGTGATCTACTGACTTAATCCTTCTCCACTCTCCAGTACTAAAAGGCGATCGCACTGGTCACTATTGCGGGAAACTGAAAGCAGATATATTAGGAGAGGAGAACCTAATGAGTTGGACTAAAGTTCTGGCAGTCGCAGCACTTTCCCCAGGTGCGCGAGAAGTGGTGAAAGTTGGGAACCGGAAAATTCTGCTTTTGAATCACGAAAATCAGCTTTATGCTGTAGATAACACCTGTCCTCACTTAAAATTGCCTCTGAAAAGTGGCAAAATCAATGAAAGTGGGGCAATTGTTTGTTCTTTCCATCACAGTGCTTTTGACCTGCGGACTGGTGAAGTAAAAGACTGGTGTTCCTGGCCACCTGGTGTTGGTAAAGTACTGTCGTTGGTTTCACAACCAAAGGCACTACCAGTGTTTCCAATTCGTGTGGAAGAAGGCAGTATTTGGGTTGATGTACAAGAGGAATAGCACCCTCTCCCTGAATTTACCGAAACAATACTGAGTAAAAAAGCAATAAAAACCCCAGCAGATGAGTTTAGCTGGGGTTTATATCAAAATTTACCTATTGCAGAGATATAGAAACCATTGAATCAAGCAGTTTGAACACTTTGCTGTGATGTAATGTTAGGTTGTGTGTTACCGTTGCCGGCTTCTATAGAAGCTGTAGCACTTTGAGATTGTCCCAAATTCACTTTGAATACCTTGCTTTGCTCTTGCTCAAGCTTGGGTAAAGTCAAAATTAAAATCCCATCTTTCAAGTCTGCCTTAACTTGTTGATTCTGAACTTTGCTTGGTAGAGCAATTACTCTGGTGAAGTTGCCATACCGGAATTCAGAATGAACTTTAGCATTAGATTGGGAATGTTTTTCGTAACGATGCTCACCTTTAATTGAAACTGCATCTTGAGTGACTTGAATATCCAAGTCTTTAGCTTCTACGCCTGGAATCTCAACTCTTAATAGCCACTCTGAACCATTGTCGTATAACTCAACAGCAGGAACCCATGCTGTTCTCGGTGATGGAGAAGAAATATCTGAGTTGCCCCGCTCGGCTGCTGTAAGCTCAGAGAAAAGTTGATCCATTTGACGACGCAGAATCTCCATTTCACGGAATGGTTCCCAACGAATGAGTGCCATATCTGAATCTCTCCTTAACTTTCTAATTCAATTTTGGGTAATCAAACAAAGTTTTAGAGGTATTTGGAGGTATTTAGAGGTTTTAGATATTTAAGCAATTATCGAACCTCTATTTTGTTTAGAGAGGAGCTTGATTTGCTTTGTTTCTTCTCTCTAGTAATTAATTTAATAAAATCAAAATCTAAAAACAGTCGGGTAAACCGTACAGACATAGGTTGGATTTACCGTATCAAACAGAAGAAGGGTGAAAAGCTTGAGAATAGTTGATATCAAGGTAAGTAGGCAATAATAAATTAAACTATGATTACGTAATGTAAAGTTAATTAAATTCACTTGTATTCAAAGGCTCCAGCCTATTCTAAGGGCTAGAGCAGCTGATTTTTCTCTTGACGGTGACGCTGCACGTAGCCAGGATTTACGCAAAACTATAGGTAGTAGAGAAACGGCTACTCTTACGAGAACGCTTTCAGCGTTAGCGCAGCGATAGCGACGAAGGAGCGTCACCCGCAGGGTATGGCCCCTACAAAAAATCATTCTTTTCGGCTATTGTTTGCGTAAGTCCTGATAGTTTGCCGTATACAAGCCTCGCTAAGGCTTACCCACCTTTGGTTGCGGGCGGCGAGACGCCCACCCCACAAGAAGTAGTTGAGTATTTTTTTTGGAAGTCCTTTATGGAAAAGAAAGTACAGTGAATGCCAAACCAGCGAAACAGCAAGTTATATCGCGTATCTTTCTATTCCGATTTTTCCGCCGCAGATATTTGGCAGTATTAACCACTTGTTCTACTTCATCTGCAACTTTTCCATACACCTTGGGCTGAAGTATGGTGGTAAGCAACGATGATTTTATTTACAATCTGGTAACAGAGTTTTGCTTTCTGATTTTATGTTCAGTTTGATTCAACAAATTAGTCTTGATTGAAAATTAACTTAGGAACTGATATGGATGCTCAAAAAATCAAAATTTTATTAGTTGATAGCAACTTAGAGAATTTACATTTTTTATCAGACATCCTTCAGCACCAAAGTTATCAGGTGCAAAGTGTCATTTCGGGACAATTGGCAATCAATACAGCGCTTGCTTTTATCCCTGATTTGCTTTTGCTAAACGTTCTTATGCTAGATATGGATGGTTATGACATTTGTCAACATTTGAAAGCTAACGATAAAACTCAAGATATTCCAATAATCTTTTTCGGTATTTTAGATGAATTATCTGAAAAGATAAATATCTTTGATTTAGGCAATGTTGACTATATTAATCAACCATTCCAAACTACAGAAGTTTTATTACGCGTACAAAATCAACTCACTATCCAAAGACTGAAAAAACAGTTAAAAGAGCAAAATGCTCAACTGCAACAGGAGATTGAAAAGCGTCAACAGGTTGTAGCTAAGTTAAATATTCGTAACAAACAAATAGAAGATATTTTTCAAGAAATTCCCCCTAACATTAGCAAAGCCTTTTGTAGGGAAGTTTACCAAAGCGAATGCCTTTTAGTCGAAGCTGCCCTGAAGAAGAGTGAAAGTCAGTATCGCCACCTAGTAGAAACATCCCAGGATATGATTTGGTCGGTAGATATTGATGGACTAATTACCTTTGTTAACCCGGCAGTGAAGCAGATTTATGGCTACGAACCCCAAGAAATGATCGGGCGTGCCTTAACTGATTTCATCTCGCCTACACAAGTTGCTCAAGATAAAGTAGCCTTTGACTGCGTTCTTCAGGGAAAACCGATCTTTCAACATGAAACTAGCTGTGTGGCGAAAGATGGTACCTTACTTTATCTGATGTTTAATGCGATCGCATTACACAATGAAGAGGGTCTGGTTATAGGTATGACTGGTACTGCTAGTAATATTACACAGCGTCGAGGAGTAGAAAAATTACTCCAAGAAAGCACAATTAAGCTCCGCAATCATAATCTAGTGCTAACACAACTGGCGCAAAATCAAACACTTTATCAGGGTGACTTGAAAGCAGCTTTCTGTAAAATCACTGAAACGGCTGTCAAGAATATTGGGGTGGAACGAACCAGTATTTGGCTCTATGACGAAACAGGCACGAAAATTCAGTGTTTCGATCTATTTGAGGCCAGTCGCAATCAACATAGTGAAGGACTTTCCTTATCAGCAGCCAACTATCCAGCTTATTTTGCAGCTTTGCAACAAGACGAAGCGATCGCCGCAGATGATGCTCATACTGATTCTAGAACTAAAGAATTTTCTGCGTCTTACTCAAGATTAAACATCACCTCTATACTCGATACACCCATTAGGCTGGAGGGAAAGACCGTAGGAGTTTTATGTCTAGAAGCAGTGGGAGTTACTCATCATTGGACGCTAGAAGACCAAAATTTCGCTCGCTCTCTGGGCAATTTAACATCCTTGGTGTTGGAGGCAAAAGAACGCCAACGCGCAGAAGCAGCGCGACGGGCTTCTGAAGAAAAGTTAGCATCAGCTTTTCGGTCATCTCCCGATCCAATTGCCTTAATTACTGTTCTCAATAAACGCTATGTCGAAGTTAACGACAGTTTTTGTCGATTTTTTGGTTATTCTCGCTCTCAGGTGATCAATCGCACCGATCAAGAATTGAATATTTGGGTGAATCCAGAAGAATATAATTTTCTCACTCATATCTTGCAACAAACAAAAGCCATCCGCAACTATGAGATTGATGTCTGCACTTCAACAGGAGAAATCAGGACAACACTTTTGAGTGCGGAAATGATCAAGATTTATGGACAATGGTACGTACTAGGCACCGCCAAAGATATTACTGAACGCAAGCAGGCAGAAAATGAAAGTCGTTTGTTACTGTTGACAACCCAAGCCATCACTCGCGGTAGTAATGTCAACAGTGCCTTAATGGTGGTATTGCGCTTAATTTGTCATACCATTGGCTGGGATTTTGGTGAAGCATGGATACCTAATGAAGACAGAACTGTTTTAGAACACAGTCTGGGCTGGTACGGTGAGCAGAGTAGCTTAGAAGAATTTTGCCGCCAAAGTCAAGCCGTGAAATTTCCTTTGGGAGTGGGACTACCAGGAAGAGTTTGGCAGAACCAGGAACCAGAGTGGATAGAAGATGTTTCTAAAGTTACACAACCAATTTTTTTGCGATCGCGACAAGCAGCCAAAGTAGGATTAAAAGCTGGTTTTGGTGTTCCCATAGTCTCTGGGAAGCAAGTATTAGCGGTTTTAGTATTTTTTAAACGTAGTTCAGTATTGGTAGATCGACGTTTGCTTTTGCTAGTCAGTGCCGTTGCTGCTCAGTTGGGTGGGTTGATTGAGCGCAAAACCCTAGAACAAGAACTAGCACTCAGAGAAGCTCGCCTCAATGCCTTTTTTAGTAGTGCCCCCGTTGGCATGAACATCGTAGATAATCAACTACGGTTTGTGCAAATCAACCAACTGCTAGCGGAGATTAATGGACTACCCCAGCAAGATCATATTGGCCAGAGAATTTATGAAGTCTTACCCCAGATGTCCCCCGTAGTGGAACCAATTTATCAACAGGTTTTATTGACAGGTAAACCCATTCTCAATCAAGAATTAAGCAGCGCATCAATTCAACAACCAAATATTACCCGCCACTTCTTAGCTTCTTATTTTCCGATTCCTGGTGAAGACGATCGCCCCTCTGGTGTCGGCACAGTTTTAGTAGAAATTAGCTATCGCAAACACATTGAACAAGAACTGCGTTTAGCCAACGAACGCCTACAATATCTGCTCACCTCTAGCCCTGTAGTCATTTATAGCAGCAAAACATCAGAGGATTGTAGCACGACCTTTATCAGTGAGAACGTTAAAGAAATGGTGGGCTACGAAGCGCGTGTTTTTATTGAGAATTCTAGTTTCTGGCTTCATCACGTCCACCCACAAGATATTAAACTCATCTCAGAAAAATTTAAGGAGCTTGTTGAGCAGGAGTACATTTCCTACGAATATCGTTGGTTACACGCTGATGGAACTTATCACTGGTTCTACGAAAAGATGAGGTTAATTTATGACGAAGCTAACTATCCTATAGAATGCGTTGGTTATTGGGCAGACATTAACGATCGCAAATTGGCAGAAATAGCTTTGCAGTCAGGTCAGCAGCGATATCAACTTTTAGCAGAAACCTCACCAGCTTGTATATTTCACGCTGACGTAGATGGCAATATTTTATATTTTAATCAACGCTGGAGTGAGATTACTGGATGCAATTTAGAAGAGTCTCTGGGAACAGGTTGGGCAAATGCCGTACATCCAGACGACCGCGAGCAGTTCTTGTTGGTATGGAATCAAGCAAGAACCGCTAAAAAAATGTATAAGTACGAGCATCGTTTTTTGCGTGCTGATAGTACAGTCGTCTGGGTAATTTGTCAGGCTTTACCAGAATTTGGAGAAGATGGAAAAATTAAAGGTTACATCGGTACAATTACAGATATTACCGAGAGAAAGTTAGCCGAAGAAGCCTTGCGTGAGAGTGCAGAACGCGAAAGAGCGATCGCCCAAGTAATTCAAAGAATGCGCCAAACACTCGATTTAGAAACGATATTTGCGGCTACAACCGAAGAATTACGCCAAGTACTCAACTGCGATCGGGTTGTTGTCTATCGTTTCAATCCCCAATGGAGTGGCGAATTTGTCTCCGAGTCGGTGGGTAACGGTTGGATTTCTCTAATAGAAGAACACAACAATCATCCACATCTCACAGAGGGTGTCTTACAAGATGGCCGTTGCCTAGCGAAAATTTTGGACGACGCAGATAACCAACTGGAAGATCCTTATTTGCAAACAACCCAAGGTGCAAGTTTCCGCTGTGTCCCAGACATTTACAACGCTGAGTTTCATCCTGCTTACATCAAACTCTTAGAGCGCTTTCAGGCAAAAGCCTACATTATTGTCCCCATTTTGTATGGTACTCAGCTTTGGGGATTACTGGCGAGTTATCAAAATTCCGATTCCCGCCAATGGAAACCAGGAGAAATCAATATCGTAGTTCAAATTGGTAATCAGTTAGGTGTTGCTTTACAGCAGGCACAATTACTAGCACAAACTCAAAGGCAGTCACAAGCATTGCAAGAAGCTGTGATTATTGCTGATGCTGCCAACCGTGCCAAAAGCGAATTTCTCGCCAACATGAGCCACGAACTGCGTACCCCACTCAATGCCATCCTTGGTTTTACCCAAGTCATGAGCCATGATCGTAATTTATCTACTGAACATCAGCAAAATCTAACAATCATCAATCGGGCCGGCGAACATCTCCTCAACTTAATCAACGACATTCTGGAAATGTCTAAAATTGAAGCCGGCAGAATAACATTAAATCTCAACAGTTTTGACTTAATTCGTCTGTTGGAAAACCTCAAAGAGATGTTGCGCTTCCGTGCCACATCTAAAGGATTAGAATTGGTCTTTGAATATACATCTCATCTCCCCCAGTACATCCAAGCTGACGAAAGTAAACTGCGTCAAGTCTTGCTTAACCTTCTGGGAAATGCGATCAAATTTACCGATACTGGAAGAGTGACGCTGTATGTAGGCATGGATTGGGGAGCAGGGAGCAGCGAAGACGGGGAGCAGGGGGAGCAGGGGGACAGAGGGGCAGGGGAGCAAAGGAGAATAATAAATCCCCAATCCCTAATCTTCGAGGTAGAAGATACTGGTCGCGGTATTGCTCCAGAAGAAATTGACTTGCTGTTTGAAGCTTTTGGGCAAACTGAAACCGGCAGGAAATCTCAACAGGGAACAGGACTAGGTTTAGCAATCAGCCGCAAATACGTGGAACTAATGGGGGGAGATATTAGCGTCACCAGCACTGTTGGCGAGGGAAGTAAATTTACTTTTGATATTCAAATTGGTTTAGCCGAAGCTAGCGAAATCCAGATCAAAAAAACTAGACACCAAGTTATTAGTTTAGCGGCCGATCAAAGCGAATACCGCATCTTGGTGGTTGATGACTCTACAGACAGCCGTTTAGTGTTAATGAAAATTCTGACATCTATCGGTTTTGCAGTCCAGGAAGCGACAAATGGTCAAGAAGCGATCGCACTTTGGCAGACATGGCAACCACACCTAATCTTAATGGATATGCGGATGCCGATTATGGACGGTTATGAAGCCACAAGAATTATTAAAGCTAGAGAAGAAACTTCAATCGAAAATTGCAATACCATTATCATCGCCTTAACCGCTAATGCCTTTGAGGAACAACGAGAGGCAATGATCAAAGCGGGTTGTGATGATTATATTAACAAGCCTTTCCGCGAGGAGAAATTATTAGAAAAACTGAGCGAATATTTAGGAGTTCAATATATTTATCAAGAAGAAAGCTATCAGATAGCAGATGCAACGCAACAGGAAATAGAATCAATGTTGACCTTTACAGATTTAGTGACTCTATTCGCTGAAATGTCGCCGGAATGGGTGAAAAAAGTGTACACCGCCGCCGCCCAATGTAGTGATGACCTGATTTTAGAATTGATTGAGCAAATACCTTCAGAAAATGTGATTTTGCAAACTTTTATTAAAAATTTAGCTCATGATTTTCAGTTTGAGAGAATTATGGAATTGACGAGTATTTCAGGAGTATTATCCAGTTAATAAAAATTGTGGATTGCCATTCGTCTCAATGCTAACGATTATAGAGTGTACTTTCACTGGGGTGTGCTGGACAAAATGGAGATGACTTTGGTGCGAAGCTTTGAAGCTTATTTACCTTCACTTTTTGGAGCCTAGCTTCCTTATAAAGCACAATGTTTCTAGCCCTTGAAGATCGCACGTCTGGGAATTTGAGCGCTTGAGACAGAATAAAAGATATTCCAACCCAGATTGAGATCATATTACCAGTAGAACCAAGATCACACTTCAATGAGTTCATCTCGGCTAAACTGAATACTTATATTTAAATATTTATACTTACATAGGAACTTAAATTATGGCAATGAGGAGAGCAGATCGCGGAAATTCTAATCATGACAACGCTGTTAATAATCCTCGCTCACGGCAGAAGGAACCAATTCCTCCTCGTGAGCTTCAACAGTTATTGATGACTGTTCGTGCCCAACGCGATGAAGCACAACAACGTGCAAAAGAAAATGAGGAAGCTGCATACCAACTAGTTCATGTTCAGCAAGAAATTCAAACTTACCAAATTGAGGCTAATGAACTAAAACTCGAAACTAATGAGCTAAAAGAGCAAGTCACTCAAAATTATCGCTTCTATATTGATGAGCAAGAAAATCATCAAAAGACGCTCTACCTTTATAAAGAAGAAAAAGCGAAAATATCGCAGCTAGTTCATGTTCACCAGCGAGAGATTCAAACTTGCCAACTCGAAGCTAATGAGCTAAAAGAGCGAGTAACTCAAAATTATAACTTTTATATTGATGAGCAAAAAAGTCATCAACAAACGCTCTGTCTCTACAACGAAGAAAAAGCGAGAGCGACTGAATTTATTACTAAATATGAAGCAGTCAATTCTGAACGAGAAATGTATTTTAGTTTATACAATGAGACTAAAGCAGAACTCAAATATGAGCGTCGTTCAAAAGCTAGTATTAAAGGCTGGGAAACTCGCCGCAAAGCCGAGAATGAACGATTAAAACGGGAAATTTCCCAGATGGTTGTGCTACTGCGTGACTCTTTAGCAAGTAAGGATGAAGCAGTAAACAGTCTTTACATTGTCGCAGAGCGTATGGATCGGATTCAATCTCTAGTTGATTCGGTGGAAGAAGAAACAACTAACAATCCTATAGGTTTGGTACAAAAATTTAAACGCATCTGGTTGGCAATTAAAGATATACTTTCTGAATAAACAAGTATACTCATGAACAAAAAATCACTCCCAGCTACGCAAAAACAAGGTAAAGTGGGGCTGGGAGATCAAATTCGTAGTATTGCCGATCGCCTTAAACAAGAAACTGATGTACAGATAAAAGCAACTTCTAAGATTTTAGGGGCTGCTGCTCAAATTGCCGAAAATCATGACCGACTTATTAATGAAGTAGTTGATATGGTTGAGTCAGACTTGAATGCAGAGAAACAGGTATCTCAAAAGCATATTTATACTGTTGATATTCTGAAGCAAAAGTTTAAAACATTACGAGATGCAAAAGCTAATTTTAACCTGAAAGTTAGTAGTTGGGAATCACTAGTTAATAAATTAAATGCTGCATCTTCCCCAACAAGCATAATACAGAATAAAACTCAATCAAATCATGGCTTTACGGACAAGAATCTGAGAGTTTGTGAAGACAATTTTAATAATATTGAAAAATTGCCAGTTTTTTTAGAACCTGATGTTGCAGAAATGTTTCCAAATTCGGAAGCAGTCAATGAAGGTCTGCGTTTTTTAATTAGAGTTACTAGTAAAAATAGCTTTTAAAAGCGAATAGGCAATATTTGATATCCGCTAGAGGTTACATGAGAAAGTTCTCATGTAACCTTCATTGTCTTCTCATAAAACCTTGGTTAAACTTACATTAAGTTCAAGTTAAGCGACACACAAAATTTTTAACAAACAAAGGTAGAGAGTGGAAGAAAATCAGTATCAATGAAAACTTTAGCTCTGGGTATAGAGCCATGTGTTCTCAATGAATTATTTCAGATTGCTAGATAAAAAAGGGGATTAGATACTGTGGGAAAAATTAGTCAGGAGTGCAAATGAACAACTTGTTACCTCACCCTGGAGAAATTATCAGAACATCAGGTAGTATCGTATCTTCAGAGGATAGTAGTTTATCTAGCAATACTCGGAAGTGGCGTATTGCTTTATATTCCCACGACACAATGGGGCTAGGGCATAAACGCCGTAATTTGTTGATTGCTCAAACTTTAGGATGTTCACCCCTAAAAACCGATGTTTTAATGATTAGTGGCATTCAAGATGCCAGCAATGTACCAACACCTCCAGGGGTAGACTGTTTGACGCTCCCGGCTTTGCATAAAAGCATTGATGGGCAATATCACGCCAGAAGATTGGATCTATCATTGCAGGAAATTATTACACTGCGATCGCAAGTTATTCTCACCACCATTAAAACATTTAAACCTGATATTTTTATTGTGGATAATGTACCGCGAGGAGCAGTCAGAGAGCTAGATCCAACTCTAGATTATCTGCGTACTCAAGGAAAAACATACTGCATTCTAGGTTTACGAGATATTTTAGATGAACCCGCTTCTGTGCGTCGAGATTGGAAGCGAGCAGGTAATGAAGAGGCGATTCAAACTTACTATGATCAGGTTTGGGTGTATGGCGATCGCAACATCTATGACCTAGCAAAAGAGTATCACTTCCAGCCAAAAACTGTTGCCAAATTCCGCTACACGGGCTATCTTGACCAACGCAGTCGCCTCAAACATCTGGATTTAGACAGCGTTCAAGCATTTAAATCGCTCAATTTGCCATCTGAACGATTGGTATTGTGCTTAGTGGGAGGCGGACAAGACGGAGCGCAGTTAGCAGAAACATTTGCTCATACTGAACTACCACCAAAAATGAACGGTATCATCTTGACAGGCCCGTTTATGCCGCGAGAAGTCCGGCAAAAACTCCAGAACTATGCAGCGCAACGTGACAATCTGCGCGTGTTGGAATATTTAGCCGAGCCGACACTGTTGCTAAATCAAGCCGAACGTGTGATTGCAATGGGTGGTTACAATACAACTTGTGAATTGTTGTCATTTGCAAAGCGATCGCTAATTTTACCCCGGATCAAACCCCGACAAGAACAATCAATCCGTGCTAAACGATTACAAGCACTCGGCTTAATCGATGTATTACAACCACATCAACTGACACCTGCGGCATTAACGAACTGGCTAACACTTAAGGTAGAGTCACCACAAGTCCGTAATTTCGTCGATATCAAAGGACTTACCCGCATTCCCCAATTCGTTAATGACATCCTCATATCAGCTATTTGTCATTAGTCAAAGGCAAAAATTTTATACCAATTCTTTATGAAGACGCATAAAAAAAACTCCACCGCCTGCGTCACTTTCCCTTGGTAACTACGGTGTACCCACAAGTCAAATTACCCCCCTTAATCCCCCCGATGCATTGGGGGGAAACCGGAAATCTAGTTCCCTCCCCTTTCCAAGGGGAGGGTTAGGGTGGGGTCAAAATAATGTGCAACTTCACAGAGAATTGGTATTACCTCATTAATTACGAATTACGAACTACGAATTATGTCAATCCGTGTTGGTTATGTTCTCAAACGTTATCCCCGCTACTCTGAAACCTTTGTCGTCAATGAAATTTTGGCTCATGAAGCGGCTGGCTTAGATATAGAAATTTTCGCCTTACGACCACTATGTGATACTCACTTTCAAAATATTATTTCCCAAGTGCGTGCGCCTGTAAGTTACATTCGGAGGCCAATTCAAGGGCGAGTTAGTGAATCACTCAATAGTCTCGCACCTACAGCCGCTAGCTATTTTTGGGCAGAGTTACAAGAAGCAAGTAAAGTTATCCCTGATTTTTGGCCAAAACTGGCCTTTGCTCAAGGTGAACAAGCTAGCACTGTCTACCAAGCCGCATGGTTAGCACGAGAAGCGCGAGTCAAAGGCATTACTCATTTACACGCTCATTTTGGCACTGTGGCAACTAGTGTCGCTCGGCTAGCATCCCACTTTACAGGCATTCCCTATACCTTTACGGCTCATGCTAAAGACATATTTCATGAAAGCGTGGAATTTGAAGATATGCAACGTAAGCTACAGGATGCGGCTAGTGTTGTAACCGTCAGTGACTATAATCTCAGATATCTGCACAACACATATAACTTAGCTGCAAAGCAAGTTCAGCGCATTTACAACGGTTTAGATTTGCGACAATTACAATATTCTTCTCCAGCTGAACGTCCACCATTAATTATCTCAGTTGCTCGGTTAATCGAGAAGAAAGGGCTATCTGTTTTGATTGATGCTTGTGCCATTCTCAAGCAGAGAAATTATCAGTTTCAGTGTCAAATTGTCGGTACTGGTTCTTTAGAATTGACTTTGCGTCAGCAAATTATAGATTTAGAACTGCAATCTATCGTGGAAATTGTCGGCCCGCGTCCACAAAATGAGGTGTTTCAATTAGTACAAAAAGCTGCTGTGTTTGCTGCACCTTATGTCATTGGCAAAGATGGTAATCGGGATGGACTACCTACAGTTTTACTGGAAGCTATGGCTTTGGGAACTCCCTGTGTAAGTACTGATGTGACGGGTATTCCTGAATTGGTGCGTGATGGCGAGACTGGGTTGATTGTGCCACAACATGATGCCGAGAAATTAGCGATCGCACTTGGGCAATTCCTGACTAATTCAGCTTTGCGGGTTAAGTTGTCAACCCAGGCTAGGCAATTAATTGAGTCTGAGTTTGATATTCATCGCAATACTGCAATTTTACGGGAATTATTTCTCACGCATACCGCAAGCGGAACTCGCAAAGTAGGCGCAAAAACGTAAAGGAGGTGTGAAAATGCGAATTGCATACATTTGTGCCGATCCGGGTATACCTGTATTTGGTCAAAAAGGATGTTCGATTCATGTCCAAGAGGTGATTCGAGCGTTGCAAAAGCAAGGTAGCCAAGTCACATTGTTTGCTACTCGGATTGGGGGAGAATTACCCGCAGATTTAGCTAATGTTGTTGTTCATCAACTCCCAGTTATCCCCAAATTAGAACGGGCGGTGCGAGAGCAAGTTGCTTTAGCGATCAATCCTGATTTACGTTTAAATTTGGCAAGATTTGGCCCTTTTGACTTCATTTATGAGCGTTATTCTCTTTGGAGTTATAGCGCGATGGAATATGCCCAAGCTATGGGAATTCCCGGTTTGTTGGAGGTAAATTCGCCTCTGATTACAGAACAAGCACAGCATCGGGGTTTGATCGATCGCCAAAGTGCCGAAGAAGTGGCAAATCGGGTGTTTTCAGCAGCTACAACACTGATTGCCGTTTCAGATGCAGTGAAAACTTACTTAATGAATTATGTGGACAGTAGCAAAGTTCATGTCATTCCTAATGGTGTGAATCCTCACCGCTTTTCTGCCCTTCGTCCGGCAACTGAACCAGAAACTTTTACAGTGGGATTTGTCGGCACATTGAAACCGTGGCATGGATTGCCAATTCTCACAGAAGCTTTTAGTTTACTGCATCAACGTGTTCCCAATGCCAAACTTTTAATTGTTGGCGATGGCCCGGAACGGGAAAATCTGCAAATGGAATTAGCTGCGCGGGGATTAGATGCTCATACTCAATTTACTGGTGCGGTGAATCCTGATGAAGTTCCTCAATTTTTAGCAGCAATGGATGTCGCCGTTGCACCCTACGCCGCACAATCTGATTTTTACTTCTCACCATTGAAAGTGTATGAATATATGGCGGCTGGTTTGCCTGTAGTTGTGAGTCAAATTGGACAATTGGCAGACTTAATTGATCCAGGGGTGAATGGTATTCTTTGTCCTCCAGGTGATGCGATCGCTTTAGCAGAGGCTTTAGAAAAATTGTGGCGATCGCCTACTCTCCGTCATAGTTTAGGACAGGCGGCGCGGCAAACGGTGATCGCACATCATACTTGGGATGCGATCGCTCAACAAATTCTCCGCATAGCATCTCCATTGCCGATGGAGGTGAAACGATAAATGCCAAAAGCTCAAAATGTTCCTGGTTTGTGGGGAATCCTGGTTTATTTCTGGCCTGACATTCGTCCACAATATGGACTAATTTTGATTTCTGCGATCGCTTTAATTGCAGATGTCGGACTCCGGGTATTAGAACCTTGGCCGCTCAAGTTTGTCTTTGATTATGTTCTTCTTCGCAGCGACAAGATAAATAATATTCCCGTCATTGCTAGTTTAGAACCGATAACATTACTGACATTTTCAGCCGTTGCCGTCTTACTTATTACAGGCTTACGCGCCCTTGCTGCCTATTGGAGTACCGTCGGATTAGCAACAGTTGGTAGCCGAGTTATGGCAAAAGTGCGTAATCATTTGTATTGCCATCTGCAAGATTTATCTTTGGCTTATCACACCAAAGCGCGTAGCGGTGATTTAATTATCCGTGTCAGTAGCGATGCTAGCCGTCTCCAAGAAATTATGATTACGGCAGCATTACCGCTAGTAGTCAGCATTCTGACTCTATTTGGGATGATTGGGGTAATGTTTTGGATGAATCCCAGCCTGACCCTACTTTCACTCTTCACGCTACCGTTATTTTGGCTAGTTACTAACCGACTCAGCCAGCGAATTAAAGATTCCTCATTAAAGCAACGCCACCAAGAAGGTGCTGTGGCGGCGACGGCGGCTGAGTCCATTGCTGCCATTAAATTAGTGAAAGCCTTATCCTTGCAAGATGCTTTTGCACGCGTATTTGCTCAACAAAATCAACGTAGTCTCAAAGAAAGCGTCAAAACTCAACGCCTGGCGGCTCACTTAGAACGTACTGTTGATGCTGTGATTGCATTGGGAACAGCGATCGTTTTATGGTACGGCTCTTGGCTGGCGCTGCGGGATGCTTTAACACCTGGGGATGTGCTGGTATTTCTCACCTACTTAAAGAATGCCTTTAAGCCAGTGCAGAACTTCGCTAAATACACTGGACGACTGGCGAAAGCTGCGGCTTCTAGTGAGCGCATTTTAGATGTATTAAATCAGCAACCCGATGTCTATGATTTGCCAGATGCAATCCCCGCCCCGATTTTCCGAGGTGCAGTGCGTTTTGATCGCGTCCACTTTGCCTATGAATCAGGACAAGTTCTACTGCAAGAAATCAACTTAAACATTCAACCAGGACAACAAGTTGCGATCGTTGGGACTTCTGGTGGTGGTAAGTCTACATTAGTCAGTTTATTATTACGGCTTTACGATCCAACAGCAGGGCGTGTAATGATTGATGGGCGGGATATTCGAGAATATACATTAGCATCATTACGTCCGCAAATTAGTGTAGTTTTGCAAGATAGTCTCTTATTCGCTGCTAGTATTCGAGAAAACATTGCCTACGGGATTGCCGGGGTGTCTGATGCCGAAATCGAAGATGCGACTCGTTTAGCTAACGCTCATGATTTTATCCAAGCTTTACCACAAGGATACGACACCCTTGTAGGGGAAAGAGGCGCAACCCTTTCTGGGGGACAAAGACAAAGAATTGCGATCGCTCGTGCTGCCATTCGTCAAGCTCCTATCCTGATTTTAGATGAACCTACTACGGGGTTAGATAAGGGTAATGAGAAGGCTGTGATTGATGCGCTGCAACAATTGTCGGAAAATCGCACGACTTTTTTAATTACTCACGATCTTTATCTGGCAACTCGCGCAGATATGATTCTTTATCTGGAAAATGGGCAGGTGGTGGAACAAGGTACTCATCTGGAATTGATGCAACAGAATGGGCGTTATGCGGCTTTGTATCAAGTGCAGGCTTCTTTGAGGGTTTAGAAGGGATGTTTTTTAACGCAGAGGGACGCTGAGGTAAGCGCAGAGGTACGCAGAGTATGGACTTTAGTGATGGGAAGATGCCTTTTTTGGCGGATGCGGTTGATCGGTTGCGGGTGGAAGAGTGTTTTGGACGGTGTTTAGCGATCGCTGCAAATTGTCGTGTACAGAAAGTCCGGGTTATTCGTCATAAGTTGGGGCGGCGTTGTTTGATTGAATATGAATTGATTAATGATGATGGACAAATAATTACGCTCATTGGTAAGGTTAGGGCTAAGGGAACGGATTTTCATAGTTATGAGTTACAGAAATTTCTATGGTCAGCGGGATTTGGTGATGATAGTCCTGATGGAATTTCTGTACCTGAACCTGTTGGGGTAATTCCTGAATGGCAAATGTGGTTGCAGCGTAAGGTTGAAGGGGTTATTGCTACTCAATTTCTATCACAAACTGACAGTATTTTACCCGCAAAACTAATTGCTGAAGCTGCCCATAAATTGCACCAAACTAATATTCTTCCTCGTCGTTCTCATACTATGTCAGATGAACTGCGAATTTTGCATGAGCGGATTCCATTAGTTACGCAACAATATCCACAATGGGAAGAACGTTTAGAGAGAATATTAGAAGCAAGTAATCATTTAGGAGAAAACACTCCAGAAATAAAACATTGTGGTATCCATCGTGATTTTTATCCCGATCAAGTGATTATTAATAATTCTCGGTTGTATATCATCGACCTAGATTTATATTGTGAAGGTAATCCGGCGCTTGATATCGGTAATTTTATTGCTCATATTCAAGAATACAGCCTTCGTACTTTTGGTAATTCTCAAGCATTACAAGAGTATGAAAATGTTTTAACTGAAAGATTTATTCAGCTTACAAGCGATGAATTCCTCACAGCAATTCAATCCTATACCACTCTAACTTTAGTCCGACATATATATATCAGCACCCAATTTCCAGAACGTCGTCCTTTTACAGAAGCACTATTAAATCTGTGTGAACAGCGACTTGGGATAATTCGTAATTCGTAATTCGTAATTCGTAATTATAGAGCTTCTGGGTTAAGTGCAATACAGACCAACACCCAGCCAATTTAAATAAAGTTCAGAATGAGCAACAAAACCCTCACCCTCATGTAGAGACGCGATTCATCACGTCTTGAAAGACCTGTCACCCTATTTTTGCAAACTGGTAGTATTTTCAGGAGATAGTATTGATGGGTTTGATTTTTTGGCAGAAAATTCGCTTGATTAGTTTAATTATCTTCCTTACTTTGAGCAGCATAAATAAAGCTAATGCAACGACTAAGGCAGCGATAAGAGAAAATAATCAATTAAATAAAATCACATCAGTTTCTCAATTATCTGATATTAGTGCTGAGAGTTGGGAATTTAAAACACTACAAGCTTTGACTGAGCAATATAACTGCGCTAACCACAATAAAATAACTAACAATCAAACTCTGACTAGATATCAATTTGCTACTAATTTAAATGCTTGCATCATACACATAAATGAGTTAATCAGTAATGGTAAAATAAATCGAGAAACCTTAACTACCATTCAAAAATTACAAGTAGAGTTTTCGGCAGAATTAGCAACTTTTAGAAATCGCATCGATTTATTAGAAAACAAAGTGGCTGCATTGCAAGCACAACAGTTTTCGCCTCAAGTCGAGTTAGAGGGAGAGATTATCTTTGCGATGACTGGAGTTGCTGGTGGAAAAAAAGCCAACAGTAGAACCAAGCCAATCAATGATAATTTAGTGTTGAGCGATCGCGTCCGTCTTAGCTTAGAGACAAGTTTTACCGGTAAAGACAACTTGCAAATACGCTTGCAAGGACGCAACACACCAGAATTGGCAGATTTCACCGGAACTAAAATGGCCAATTTGGGATTTGATGGCGACGATGACAATGAGATGGAAATAGATGAGATAGATTATAAATTTCCACTAGGTAAGCAAACTCGTATAACTTTGTACGCTTTGGGAGGAGGATTAGGCGATTTTGTTCCTAGTGTCAATCCTCTGTTTAGCGGTAGTGGAGACGGATCAATTTCTACATTTGGACGAGAAAATCCGATTCGACGACAAGGTGGCGGTGCAGGTATCGGTATTTCTCATAATTTAAATGACTCTCTGAATCTTTCATTGGCATACCTCACCAGCGATGCAGCTAATCCAGAGAGGGGAATTTTTGCTAGTCCTCATGGTGCGATCGCTCAAATCACACTTGAACCCACCAAAACAACAGCACTTAGCGTTACCTATATCTACTCTTACAATAATGTGAATACCGGAACCGGCAGCGAATTAACCAACAATCCTTTTAATAATCAGGCAGATGCCATTACTGCTAATTCCTTTGGTGCAGAAGCCGCTTGGCAACTTAACCCAAGTATCACTCTTGGGGGCCGAGTTGGTTTTATTCATGCCAAAGCAGAAGATTTAACAGCAACCCCAAATGCTTTTATCTCCACATGGGCGTTACTACTATCAATCAAAGATATTGGGCAAGAAGATAGCTTTGCCGGATTTGTGGTAGGTCAACCGCCTAAAGTAACTGATAATAGTTTCGGCGATACCTTTGAAGATGAGGATACATCTTTACATCTAGAAGCTTTTTACCACCTGCAAATCACAGATAATCTAGCGATAACTCCGGGTTTATTTGTCATCACGAATCCCGAAAATGATAATAGTAACGACAAAATTTATGTTGGTACGATTCGGACAACGTTTACCTTTTAACTATCAAAGTCCCCCTTTTTAAGGGGGATTTAAAAGGTTTTTCTACCGACCAGAGGACTTTTAAAACATCCTCTAAGGGGGACGTTCGAGTGGTATTTTTTCTCCTCACACTGCTAACTGATCAGGCGTAATACCATCAAAGATCGATCTGTAACTGGTACACTTTGAGAACCTGAAACTAACTTTCCCCGATCTAAAAAGCGAGGTTCATTAGTGTCAATTACTATCTCCCATACCTTTTCTTTAAATTCATTGGGTAAAGCAAACTCAATTAACTCATAATGAGCGTTAAAAAATAGCAGAAAACTTTCATCAATAATCCGCTCACCACGATCGCCTGGAGTAGCAATTCCCTGCCCATTCAAAAAAATCTCCATTACTTTGGCATAACTAACTAGCCACTGCTTCTCAGTCATTTCACTGCCATCAGAATTAAACCAAGCAATATCATTAATTCCTAAACCGTGAATGGGGCGACCTTGAAACCACTTACGTCGGCGGAATACTGGATGCTGATGGCGAAAATTAATTAGTTCGCGTGTAAAGTCTAGTAAATCCGCGTTCGCTTTATGCAAATCCCAATGTCGCCAGGAAATCTCATTATCTTGGCAGTAGACATTATTATTTCCCTTTTGACTACAGCCAATTTCATCTCCCTCTAATAGCATTGGGACACCTTGAGATAGCATTAGAGTTGCTAAAAAGTTTCGTCGTTGCCGTTCGCGCAAACGCATCACTTCTGGATCGTCGGTTTCGCCTTCTACACCACAATTCCAGGATCTATTATGGCTTTCACCATCTCTATTATCTTCCCCATTTGCTTCGTTATGCTTTTCGTTGTAGCTGACCAAATCATTCAACGTGAAACCATCATGAGCAGTGATGAAATTAATACTTGCATTTGGGTTACGCCCGTTTGTTTGATATAGGTCAGGGCTACCGGTAAAACAGTAAGCAAATTGTCCTAAACTATCATCTACACCACGCCAAAAATCTCGTACTGTATCCCGATATCTACCATTCCACTCAGACCAACGCAGTGGAAAGTTCCCGACTTGATAGCCGCCTTCTCCTAAATCCCAAGGTTCAGCTATCAGTTTCACATCTGCCAAGATTGGGTCTTGGTGAATAATATCAAAGAAAGCTGATAGGTTATCTACTTCATATAATTCCCGTGCTAGCGCCGAGGCCAAATCAAATCGGAAGCCATCTACATGCATTTCTGTCACCCAATAGCGCAGGCTATCCATGATTAACTTCAGAACTTGAGCATGGCGCACATTCAGAGAGTTACCGCAGCCTGTAAAATCCATGTAGTAGCGAGGATCATCCTTTACCAAACGGTAATATACAGAATTATCAATACCTCGCAAAGATAGCGTTGGCCCTAAATGATTTCCTTCGCCAGTGTGGTTGTAGACTACATCTAAGATCACTTCAATTCCAGCAAAATGTAATGCCTTGACCATTTGCTTGAATTCAGTGACTTGTTCTCCCGCAGTCCCACTAGCACTGTAACTAGAATAGGGGGCAAAATAATTGATGGAATCGTAGCCCCAGTAATTCTTTAATCCTTTATCTTCTAAATGTCCTGGATGAGATAGAAAGTGATGTACTGGCATCAACTCAACTGCTGTAATTCCTAATTGCTGTAAGTGTTGAATTGCAGCCGGATGCGCCAACCCTGCATAAGTGCCACGCAACTCTTCTGGAATACCTGGATGTAGTTTAGTAAAACCTTTGACATGAGTTTCATAAATAACAGTTGTATGCCAAGGTGTATTAAGCCGTTTATCATCTTCCCAATCAAAAGATTGATCAACCACAACACACTTGGGCATTATTTTGGCATCATCTATTTCAGAAAAAATTAAGTCTTTTTCTGGAGCGTCTAGAGAGTAGCCAAAGACGGCTGGATCGTTACTAAATTCACCGTCAATTGCCTTAGCGTAGGGATCAATCAATAGTTTGTTTGGATTAAATCGATGACCTACTTCCGGTGCCCATGCCCCATGTACTCTAAATCCATACTTTTGACCTGGGCCAACTCCTGGTAAGTAGCCATGCCACACAAAATTGTTTTTTTCTGTCAAAAGCACGCGAATTTCTTCGTCATCATTATCAAATAAACAAAGCTCTACCCCTGTTGCATTTTCCGAAAATAAAGCAAAGTTCGTCCCTTTCCCATCCCAAGTTGCACCTAAAGGATATACATTCCCTGGCCATAAAGTTACATACATAAGTAAATTTTCAATAATTAGTTTTTCAGTAAATAGTCAACTTAGATTTTTTTGAATAATTAATAATAATTAGTTGAAACTTAAAGTTACTAATAATTCGTTAAAATCACTAACGTTACAATGTAACTTCTAAATAATATTATTTGCTCTATCATTAGTAATATAAATATCTATTCCTTAAGTCTGATAAATTGAAGCGTAGGGAAAGAGGCTGGAGGAAAACTGCTATGTCTGTAACACCCTGTGCAATCCGCTTCAGTAAGCGATGCCGAGACACTACGCGAACACCAACGCTAAAAAGCAAGGGTGTTAAACCCTCACTGTTGCATCAACTTCTCACCCTGCTGTCTAAGCTGAACTGTGGAAATATGACAGCGTGTCTTTTGACACGATTTTACTATTACAGCAACAATGCTACGTGGTGACTGTTTTTACTTGGTGTGAAAGAGAACGTGAAAAAGGATTTTTTGTTGCTAACAGTTGCTTTACCGAGTTTACTGATAGCCTTTCCTGGCTTTGCTGCTGAGAGCGAAATTAAGCAGAGAAATACTGATAAATCAACCGAAGTCATTTCAGATATTCCGAGTTTGAGCGAAATTGAGTTACCCGCTACTAATGCCGAATTATTAACTCAACAATCTGCACCGGGTGAGGTTAATCCAGAAACTCAGCCAGAAACAGAGCCAGATTATACAGATGATACAGACATTACCATAGAAGCGATCGCAGAACCAGACAACTTACCTCAATCTACCCCAACTTACGTAATTGATAAGGAAGAAATTCAAAAGCAGGGCGCTACAAGTTTAGCCGATATTTTGAAAAGAATGCCTGGTTTTGCAATCAATGACGTAGGTCATGGTGCAGATATTCACACAGGTACATACTATCGCGGAGCTTCAATTAATCAGTCTGTATTTTTGATTAATGGCAGACCAATTAACAATAATGTCAACACTTATCATGGTGGAACTGATTTAAATAGCATTCCTGTAGAGTCGATTGAACGAGTAGAATTATATAGCGGTACAGCCTCCGCTTTGTATGGTTCATCAGCCTTTGGGGGAGTGGTAAATATCATTACCAAGGAAGGTTATGGCAAACCTAAATTGAGCGCTAGCGCAGAATTTGGCTCATTGAGTTTAAATAATCAGCAAGTGACTTATGGTGGTTCATCTAATAAAGTTAAGTACAACTTTAGCTTTGAAAGATTCTTTATAGATAACCGTTACCGCGTCCCTGTAGGTGCTGCGAATCGTGATGAACAGGGATTTTTATCGAATGCAGACACAGCTACAAGTACCTACTTTGGTAGCATTGGAGTAGATGTAGATAAAAAAAATTCATTGAATTTAGATGTTACTGCACTCAGCAGTCGTCGCGGCTTAATTTATTTCGGGTTTCCTCTGCAAAGAGATAGATTAGACCATGATGGTTTAAACGTTGGCTTATCTTGGAAAACTCGATTAGGTAATGGGGAAAGCTCTAACCTGACAACCTCAATTGGTTATAACCGAGATTATTTCAGCACTTATGGCCCTACAGGTGCATTTTACCGTACAGGAGCTTTAGATACACAACAACTTACAGCCAGAGTAGATCATGAGTGGAAAGTTACTTCCAATAATAAATTGCGCTGGGGATTAGATTTGAAAAACACCTATTTAACCGGTGATGTTTTGAGTACAAATCCTGCGAGAATTGCCAATAACGAAACTGAAGATCGGAGTTTGTTCAATACAGCTTTATTTGCTGTGGATACTTGGAATATTAGCGATAATTTTCTGGTAGATTTAGGGCTACGACAAAGCTTTGACAGCCAGTTTGGAAATTATCTCAATCCTAGTGTTGGGTTACGTTATGCCGTCACACCAATAGTAGCAGTGCGGGGAAGTTGGGCAGGGGGACAACGTAATCCGGGGTTAGATCAGTTGTATGTTTATGATACAGTTCATGGTTGGGAACCTAATCCTGATTTAAGACCGGAAACTGGTTCTACTTGGAGTGCGGGAGTAGATGTCAATTTTTCTCAAAATCTGATTGGGCAATTTACCTACTTTGGTAGTAGTATAAGCGATCGCTTGGGAGTCATCGCCGGCAGATGGGAAAACATTGGACTAGTGGATACCAATGGTTTAGAGGTTGCATTGCAATTAAGAATTGCAGCCGGCTGGTCAACTTTCCTCAACTATACTTATACAGATGCTCAAATAAAAACAGGCTCAGAGAGAGGTTTACAGTTAGGTTTGATTCCTTACTCTGTACTGCAAACTGGCGTGGGTTATCAAAATTCAGGTTGGTACGCTAATTTGTATGTTACCTACAATAGTGGCACTCGCAGAGCCTTCTTTACAAACCCTGGTGACACGATTACAGATTTTGCCCCATCTTTCGTTAATTTAGATTTAAGCGGTCGTGTACCTTTAACTAGCAATGTCGGATTGACAGTTTACTTAGAAAATCTCCTCGGTGAGCAATATGAGCGAGTTAATCGCATTTATAGCCCTGGATTCACTTTTCGTGTGGGTTTAAACGCCAATTTTTAGGTGGTAAAATCTCTGCGTTCTCTGTGACTCTGCGGTTTAAAAGTTATTTATTGAACCACAGAGGCGCAGAGAACACAGAGATAAGAGGAGCTTTTTGGTAAAGAGGAGGCACCGCAATATAACATCGTGCGTTAGGTTAAAGTCGTAACAAACTCTACGGTTAAGGCAAGAGACGCGATGAATCGCCGTCTCTACAATAATTAATCAACGCACCCTATTTAAAATTTACTTTTAATCCGAAATCTAAAATTCAAAATTGCTATGAGAGCCAGAATTGAAAATAAAGTGCTTTTTATTCACCATGAAGATTTACCAGAGTTTAAGAAGGGTGGTTCGGTGGTGCGGAACTCTTATTTCTGGGCGCTACGTTCAATTGCTGGTAAAGCTTCGCGTTATCGTGATTGGGAATACGAATCGGAGGTTTGGCTAGCGCTTTCACGAATGCTTTTGTCGTTTGCTGAATCTGGATATTTGGGTCTTAGAGAAACTTTGCTGGAGTTTCCTTTATCTCAAGGGGAAATTCCTAGTTTGCTGCGAGATGTGTCCACTTTTGAGTAAGGATGCATAGCAATACTTGTCGGGTTTTGGGGAAAAGGGTAAAGCTACATACCGCTGTAATTAATATAACATTATCAAAATAATGCTTGAACTCATCGGGCACTCAAATGAGGTTTAATCCGTCACGATTAGCCATCATAGACAAACCCTGGTGAACAGTAGTGCTGAAGCAAGGGTAGTTGTGAGAAGACAATTAAAATGCAGCAGTTAGTGTAGGAAAACAACGTGAAAATAACGATTATTGCTAAAACATTAATTACATCGATAAGTTTGTTAGCTTTATTTGCCCCAAGTCAAGCATCGGCTCAACTTATACCGCAACCTTGGGTTTCAGTTGGTGGAAAAGATGGTGATGTAACCTATGCTGTGGGAGCTAGAGCTTTGGATTTCGGGGTTGAGATTGGAACTGGCCCTGATGGTGCTACGGGAGTAGATGTTTTGAAATTTATCAGTTTACCTGTAATTTCACCTTATGTAGGAGTTGGACTTTATTCAGAGGATAAAGGTGTTGCAGTTTCAGGTGGTGTTCAGGTAGGTGCTACTGATAACGTTTTTGTTGGTGCTGGTTACAATTCTATTCGTGGTTTTAACGGACAACTGGGAATCAGATTTTAACTAATTCGTAATTCGTAATTCGTAATTATTGGGGAAATACTCGCGCGTAATTGTCTTTTTTGGTGCAATACGGTTCAGTTAAGAAAAATTGTAGGTTGGGTTGAGGAACGAAACCCAACCTACACAGTTTAAGGTTTTTGGCGTAGAAAGAAAACTAAGTTCTTAATTTTGGATAAAGTCGAGCTTAGAGGATGTTTGAAAAGTCCTTTTGTCGGTATTAAATAGTTTTAGATCCCCCCTAACCCCCCTTAAAAAAGGGGGGAACCAGAATCAAAGTCCCCCTTTCTAAGGGGGATTTAGGGGGATCGAAAAGTGCCTAAAGTCACAGCGAAACACTTTTCAAACAATCTCTTAGACTCCAACTAATTCAATTACGAATTACGTTAGCGCAGCGGTAGCGAGTCCACGAGCGTCATTACGAATTACGAATTACGCAGGGGGAGTAATTGAAGTTGAGATTAGCTCTCTGACATGAACTGCTGAATCTTGTTGTAATGCTGATGCCGCGATCGCTTCACTTTCAACTATACTTAACCGAGCGATCGCTTGCTTCACTCCAGGTATACTTTGAGGATTCACGCTCAATTCATCCAGTCCTAAACCTAATAAAATTGGTGTTGCTAAAGTATCTGCTGCCAATTCTCCACATAATCCTACCGAAATTCCCGCCGTATGGGCAGCTTTGATAGTTTGCTGTACCATGCGTAACACCGCCGGGTGTAGCGCATCAACTAAATTTGCCACGCGGGGATTAGTGCGATCGCTAGCCATGACGTACTGACTCAGATCGTTAGTCCCTATACTAAAGAAGTCTACTTCAGCGGCTAACTGATCTGCGATCGCAACTGCTGAGGGAACCTCCACCATAATTCCTACTTTCATCGCGGCATCAAAGGCAATACCAGCTTGATTTAGTTCAGTCTGCACTTCACTCAAAATTGCCTTAGCTGCACGTACCTCTGTCACAGTAGCAATCATTGGCAACATGATCTTAATTTGATGCCCTACACTGGCTCTCAAAATTGCCCGTAACTGAGTTTTGAACAAATCCAGATGATCTAAACAGAAACGAATTCCCCGCCAACCTAAGAAAGGGTTAGCTTCTGGAAACCCGACTCTGATATATGGAAGTGGCTTATCACCACCAATATCTAAGGTACGAATAATTAGCGGACGATTATCTAAAATTTGGGCGATCGCCTGATACACTGCTAGTTGTTCTTCTTCAGTGGGGGCGCTTGTCCGATCTAAATATAGAAACTCGGTGCGGAGTAATCCCACACCTTCTGCACCGCTAGCCACAGCAACTTGGACATCATTTATACTACCAATGTTGGCAAAAACGCTAATTTGCCGACCATCAAGAGTAATTGCTGGCTGGTGCGCCGTCGCGCGTGCTTCTTGTTGAGCAGTTTGCCAAGCTGACTGTTTTGTTGCCAGTAAATCCAGGATATCTGATTCTGGTTCTACCCAAGCTCTGCCACTTTCACCATCAAGTGCCATCAGTGTGCCATCTGCCAAGTGCAACACCTGGGCATCTACTCCCAAGACTGCGGGAATGCCCAATGTCCGAGCGATAATTGCACTGTGGGAAGTGGCGCTGCCAGAAGTAGTACAAATACCCAACACCTTTGTCGGATCTAATCCAGCGGTATCTGAGGGGGTTAAATCAGTCGCCACCAAAATCGCCGGTGACTCAAGATGCAGGTTAGCCGCAGCATTCCCAGCTAGTAATCGCAGTACCCTTTGCCCGACATCAACAACATCGTCAACTCGCTCTTGCAGGTAAGAATCTTCAAGTGTGCGGTAGGAAGTCGCTACTTCATCTACTACAGCTTGCCAAGCTGATTCAGCATTTATATGGTTTTCTAAAATGCGTTGATGAGCCGCTTCTAACAGTACTGGATCTTCTAAAAATAGTAATTGGGCATCGAAGATGGCGGCTTCAGCGTCACCAATTTGCAGAGATGCTTGTGAAAAAATCGCTTGAATTTCCTGTCTGGCAGTATTAATTGCCGCTTGTAGTCGTTGCCACTCTGCATCAGGATCATCTACGTGATATTCCGTAATAGAAATGTGAGTGCGTTGATAATGAATAACAGGTGCGATCGCTATTCCTGGAGAAGCTGCAATTCCCGAAAGTTCACCGTGAGTTGCTGGGGTAACTTCATGGTGAAATGCTGGTGGAGAATTGAAGACAACATTATCTTCACCCTCCGGGTTCGGCAGTCCCTCTTTGTTGGAACAACAAGACCGGGCTGCCTCACCAAAATTATTTGTGAATAATGTCTGTAATGCTGCGATCGCCTCATCTGCATCAGAACCAGTGGCAGTAATCAGCAGTTCGTGTCCTTGACGCACCCCTAAAGTTGTGACTTGGTTAATACTGTCGCCCCTGACTAGTTCAGTATTTCTGGTTAAATTTCGCACCAGAATTTGCGATTGAAACCGGGCGGCGGTTGCGACAAACTGCGCTGCGGGACGGGCGTGTAATCCTAAGCGATTGTTGACAATCAGCCGGATTTCTCGCGTTGGTGATTCTACATTAGTTGTTGCTGGGGTGACAGTTGACAACGGCCTACTAACTACACCCAATTGAGTTGCTTTTGCTTGGAGTGCGCCGCGTGCTTCCGCCATAACTTGATGAATATCTCTACCAGCCGCCGCAGCTACCACAGCAGCGATCGCGCCTTCTACTAGAGGTGCTTCACACAAATACACTTTTTGCTGCTGTGCTTCTGGGAGAAACTCGATTGCCATTTCTGCACTCAGCAAAGCGCTACCCAAATCCATTAACACTAAAACACCATCATCAGAAAATACAGAAGCGATCGCTTCATAAACCTGAATGGGATCTGTACCCAATGGATTTTCCGGATCTTCAATACCTGCTGCAACAGCAATGGAAACTTGGCCCTGAACCATCTGCGCGGCAAGTTCCCGCACACCCAAGGCTAGTTGTTTACTGTGAGAAACAATAACAATTCCGATCAATGCCACAGCGTCAACCTTGTTGAGAGGTTTGCGTTTAGCTAGTTATCCGTTTCATTTTCCCATTCTGCTACAATTGCAACTGCCCGAAAATATTCCGGTCTTTCCAGCTATCAATACGAATAAAATAGCCTTCTTTTACTGAAATAAGTGGTGTCCACTCATAAACTCCATCGCTAGCAGTAGGGGAAGAAATGTTTTGGATAAGTTTGTTCCCATCGTACAACTTAATCGAGACATCACCATCAAAATTATCCCGCCACAATATTAAAAAAGGCTGATCCTTCGGTTAAAAGTTTGGACAATCCAAAAACTACTCAGAATCGGCAGCCAAAAAAGCAAAAAATTGATTAGAGGATTTATCCTTGCTTGACCGCAATTCCCCAAAAAGTTGTTTAAGGCTAATGAGTTGCGATCGCATGACCATATATAGCAGGAGGCAGAAGGCAGGAGGTAAAAGTATTACTATTCCTAGCCTTG
>NZ_KV757755.1 GCF_001712795.1 Nostoc sp. KVJ20 | reverse complement strand
TTCGTAAAGGGAGTGGGGACTGGGGACTGGGGACTGGGGATTGGGGATTGGGGATTGGGGGCTGGGGACTGGGTACTGGGTAACGGATTAGAAGCCCTCACCAAATTTTCCTGTCCCTAGTCCCTAATCCCCAATCCCCAATCCCTTTTAAACTAGCTTGGGTCAATACAACGCTTGCACAAGTATCCGCCAGCATAAATGCTAAACGTTCTGGGGGATAGGTAGGGTCAAGGGGAACACAAGCACCGCCAGCTTTCAGGGTTCCTAATATGGCAACTGCTGCTTCTAGAGAGCGTTCCAGACAAATCCCCACAGGTGCATCTGGTTTGATACCCAACTTTTGCAGATAGTGCGCTAGTTGATTGGCGCGTTGATTTAACTGTCGGTAGGTAAGTTGTTGATTTTCATACACCACCGCCACAGATTCGGGTGTTTTTTCAACGTGCTGCTCAAATAATTGATGGATGCAATCATTGATGGGTTGGGCTGCTTGGGTAGCATTCCACTGTACTAGCAGTAAATCTTTTTCTGCTGGTGTGAGTAGCGGTAATTCGCCTATACTGCGATCGCGTAACTCAACAATTCCCTGCAACAGGGTGAGTAAATGACCGATCATCCGATCAATTGTATCTGCGTCAAAGCGAGTGCGATCGTAGTTGATTTTAATTACTAGTTCTTCACCGGGAATTGCTACCACCGTTAAGGGATAATTTGTTTCTCCAAGGGCTTGGCGATCGCCTATTCTTAAATTACCCGGTAGTGCTTGTAGGGTCGCATTTACAGGATAATTCTCAAACACAACAATGCTTTCAAATAAAGGTTGATTCCTCGGAATCTCACTCGCGCCTTGAATATCTACCAGTGAACTGTACGAATACTGCTCCCGTTCAATATTCTCTTGTTGCAATTGCACTAACCAAGGCAATAAATCAGCAGTTTCAGGAATTTTTACTCGTACAGGTAGGGTATTAATAAACAACCCCACTATCGACTCTACGCCAGATAAGTTATGAGGACGACCAGACACCGTAGCCCCAAATACTACGTCAGACTCACCACTGTAGCGACTCAGTAACAGCGCCCAAGCTGCCTGTACCAAGGTAGAAACGGTGAGATGATGTTGTTGGGCAAAAGATTTTAAGGTAGTAGTGGCCTCGGCTGATAAATGTTGGTGTCGAATATAACTTGTTTGCTGGTGAGCAATCTGCCCTACTGCTTGTTCCACAACCAAAGGAGTAGAAGCAGTAAAACCCTCCAGAGTTCGCCGCCAAAATCCCTCTGCACTAGACAAGTCTTGCTGCTGCAACCAATTAATGTAGTCTCGGTAAGGGCGAGTTGGGGCTAAATATAATTGTTGATTATTGGTGATGGACTTGTAGAAAGCAAAGATTTCCTTGAAGAGAATCGGCCAACTCCAACCATCAAGCAATATATGATGAAAGCTCCAGACAAAATGATAAGTTTCATCTGCTAACCGAAATAAAACAAATCGCATCAAGGGAGATTTGTCAAGCTCAACACTTTGCTCTCTATCTGTATTTAAGAAAGCATCAATCTGCGATTGTTGTTCATTGGTCGAAAGTAAACGTAGATCCCTATTAATCCAAGGTAAATTAACCTGTTTACGCACTACTTGGACTGGCTGTTTACGGTTCTTCCAAACAAAAAGAGTCCGTAAAGATGAATGTCTTTGCACCACTTGTTGCCAAGCTTCTTCAAACGCGATCTTGTTTAATTCGCCATGAAGAGTAAAGCGAAACTGCTCAAAGTATATTCTTGATTCTGGCTGATAGAGAGTATGAAATAGCATCCCCTGCTGCATTGGCGAAAGGGGATAGATGGCTTCAATATCTTTACTTTTATTTTGACTTTGTATAACTACCATTACTGTATTTTTGGAATATATATTTTTTTAATTAATCGCCAAGCGAAAATACAATTAAATTACTTAAAAAGCTGCTGTAGACAATCCGCCATCGATAGGAATAGTGACACCTGTGATATAACTGGCGCATTCTGAACTGAGAAAAGCGACTAAGTTGGCAACTTCACTAGAATGACCGCGACGACCGATAGGAATGGTGTTATTTATTCCTGCTGCGATCGCATCAATATTTCGGTCTTCCTTTTGGGCAAATATTTCTAAATATTCTCGATGTCTTGGTGTGTCAATAATACCAGGGTTCACAGAGTTAACTAACACATTCCATTTTGCAACTTGCGTAGCTACAGATTTTGTAAAATTAATTAATGCTGCATTCGCCACCCCTGATTTAATTAAACGAGGGGAAGGTTCTTTCCCTGATGTACCAATAATATTGATAATTCGTCCCCATTTCTGATTTTTCATGGTAGGTAAAACCAGGCTTGTCATGCGGATGTAGCCCATTGTTTTACCTTCAAAAGCGGTTGTCCAATCTTCATCAGAAAGGTTTTCTACTGCAATGCTGGAAAATTTCGCTCCCTCGGAATTGTTTACTAAAATGTCAATTTTACCAAATTTATTAAGAGCTTCCTGCACTAACTTTTCCGAGTCAGTTGCTTTTTGAACATCAGCCGATAAACTGATAATTTTTACTGGAAAATGTGCCAGACTTTGACCAGCTTGTTCTAATCGTTCGGCATTTCTCCCACAAATTATTAAATTACAACCTTCTGCTGCCATTTTTTCGGCGATAGCATAACCAATACCAGCACTAGCCCCTGTCACTAAAGCTACCTTCCCTGTTAGTCCTAAATCCATAGTCAATAGTCCTCTAGGTTGCAGTTAGCGATCGCGCAATTCTTTCACGAAAAGAAGCTTCTTGATAAGATGAATGAGAACGAGGCGGAATCAAAATTTCAACCAAAGATGCTGCTTCATTAGAGGAATTATATCCTCCACAAAACACATCAACTGGAGCATAATAAATACTACCACATTCTAGTTGCTGCTGTTCGTTTTCCACAGACATCATCAACTGTCCATTCAGGATTATTCCCATCTTTTCGCCAGGGGATTGATGCATTGGGATAATTCCTTTTGGTGGAATTTCAGTAATCGCAATCTCAAACCAAGAAGCAACAATAGATTGATATGAGAAACCCGTAATTTCATCTTTTTTAGGCGATACCTTGAGAAACACTTCGTCAGTTGTTTCTGATGGTAAGGAAGTTACGAGCCGTTTGACATCGAATACTAGTGCTGTTTCTGGAAAAATATTTCTAGAACCGTGAGGAACATAAGCATTGGCAACGTAAGCTTGTTGTAGCGGTTCGATAATTTCTTTAGTTCCGTTGACGTTCATTTCTAAACGACCAGAAATTATCATCCCCATCTGACTTTCTAGATGTTGATGTAGTGGAAAATTGGCTCCTGGGGCAAGATACACTAATTGAACGAGTGTGTCTTGACATTCATAAGCTATTAAGTCTACATCTGAACCAATTTTTGTACTTTTGGGAGTTGGAAAAAATTTAGACATGACTTTCTGCTATTTTTTTATAAAAAATTGACCAACTCATAGGGATTTTTCCATAGGTAGAAATAAACTCCAAATCATAAGCGTCAACAGCATTTTTATTAGTAATCGCTAGAGTAGCTAAACCCTGTTGTACTTGAATTGCTGCATCGCTAGTAGAAGGAGACAAATCAATCTGAATTTCTGATTGGTCTTGAGAGTCTGGTAAAAGTCTTGACAACAAAGGTAAAGGCGCAGGATGAGTAACAAGTCTAGATCCTTTGAAAACTACCTCTGTATTTTTTTTCTTAGCCAATCCATAAATTGGAGTCGGATAGATAAAAATGAAGCCTAAATCAAAACTTGGCTCCATATAAAACTCATTAATCATTTGGTACGCATGAGGAACTAGAGCCAGATCAACCTTGTCTTGCAGCAAAGCTTCTTTGACATTTGGAAAGCTATCAAATAACTGAATTTCTCCAGTCAATTGTTCTGACTCTAATTGTTTGACTATATAGCCAGAAGCATAGTCACTACTAGTACCACTAGGCCCCAATGTACCTATAATAAAAGTTTTTGTAGGAGGAATAGGAGGTCTAAATTCAATCGAAAACTTCAGCATAGTTTTAACCAAAATCTGATATTAGAAAAAAGAAACTTAAAATTAGTAATTGTTAAACATCTTCTGTACCAAATATTAATTTTCTATCTATATATTGAGACTTATTCTGACTCAAAATTAATGCAGCGAGTACCAAAGCCGTGCCAATCAAACCACGGACTCCAAACTTCTCACCGAGTAGCCAAAAGGAAAAAACGGACGTGAGTACCGGATCGAGGGTACACAATAGCGCTGCCTCGGAAGCTGAAATCCATTGCTGACCTATTGTTTCTAACCAGGTAGTACCAGCAGTTCCTACCAGACCGAGGTAAAGGATAAGACCGTAATTATTTCTCAGAGTCTCAAATTGCCCAACTATCTCTGGCGCTGCCCAGACGGCGCTCAACACTGCTACAATCCACAATTGGATGGCAGTGAGAGATAAAGTTGAGTGGCGTTGTGCTGTTCCCTGAAGTACCAACATATAAACCCCGAAAACAAAGGTGTCGCCAAACAAAAACAAGTCACCTATGCCTAGAGAGCCATTTTCCCAGCACATAATGCCGATGCCTATAAGGGCAACTCCGGCGGCGAGTACAGTTTTCAGCAGCAAGGGCTGACCGAATAACGCTGCCAATAGGGGGACAATGATCACATTTAGGCTAAAAATGAATCCTCCCCGGTTGGCATTGGCAGTTTCCAGCCCGATCGCTTGGAAGGCGAAACAGGCGAAAAGTAAAAGTCCTAAAACTGTGCCGTCGCGTAATATCTGAGCATTTAGAGAGCGTAAGTACGGAGTAAATATCGCTGCTGCAACAGTAAAACGGCTGGCGGTAAGTACAGCTGGCGAAATGCTAGTGACTGCATCTTTCGTTATTGGAAAAGTCGTCGCCCATATTAGACTAACGATCGCGATCGCAATTATCCCCCGAATGTGCAGGGCGTTTTCTGTAGTTGTGGGTTTGTCATTTGTCATTTGTCATTTGTCATTGGTTATTTATTCCCCATTTAGATCCGTTGCAATGCTCCAGAACTTCTTAATTCTGCTAAGGTGGCATTGCCAGTACAAAATAAAGCTGTTTCTAGTTCAGCAATCAGAACTTCGACCAACTCATCAACGGCGGCTTCCGATTTGACGGCTGCTTCTAAAAAAGGTCGGGCTAAACCTGCTAAATCGGCTCCTAAAGCGATCGCTTTTGCTACATCCAATCCGTTGATTAACCCGCCAGAAGCAATCAAGGGAATTGTCGGTGCGTTCGCTCGGATGGAATTGATGCACTCGGCGGTTGGTAAACCCCAATCAGCAAAAGTTTGTCCCAAACGGCGCTGCTTGTTGTCTTTGGCGCGTTGGCTTTCTACTTTTGCCCATGAAGTTCCACCGGCTCCAGCGACATCAATGGCTGAAACTCCTGCATCAATTAACTTTTGTGCCATTGGCGCAGAAATTCCATTTCCCACTTCTTTGACAACAACCGGAATAGGTAGTTGCTGACAAAGTTGGGCAATTTTACTCAACAGCCCCCGGAAATTTGTATCTCCCTGTGATTGCACACACTCTTGCAGGGGATTCAGATGCAAAATCAGCGCATCTGCTTCTAAGGAATCTACAAGGCGCAAACAATCATCAAGTCCACATCCATAATTTAGTTGCACAGCCCCCAAGTTCGCTAACAACAAAATGTCAGGAGCAAAGGAACGGACGGCAAAGGTAGGAGCTAAATGAGGTTGTTCAATCACAATTCGTTGCGAACCAACTCCCATTGCTAATCGGTAGCGTTGAGCAACTGTTGCTAAACGAGTATTGACTAACTGCGCTAATGCGGTTCCTCCTGTCATGGAAGAAATCAGCAGGGGAGCGCCGAGATTTTTACCCAGAAAGGTTGTTTGCAGATTGATGTCACTGCGATTAATTTCAGGAAGACAATCATGAATAAAGCGATAACGCTCAAATCCACTAGTTACGTGTTGAAACTGGACATCTTCTTCTAAGCAGACACGTAAATGGTCAGCTTTGCGAGTCTCAATTTCGGTTACGGCATTGACTGATGGGACAGTGGTAGTCATAATGGTTTTTGTTGACAACGGGTTATTGGTAGCTTGGTGTAAATAGCCTCCTGAAACTTAGCAACATCAAATTCGGCAATACTAAATACTCCTGTTTTATCGAATAGCCGCGAGGAAACGCTGTCTTGACAGATGTAGTTAACGCGAATGTCTTCGTGTAACGATTCCAAAAGTAGTTGGATGTTCGCTAGCCGTGCCTCTTCAATGGTTTTACTATGAGGATCGTTTGGGTCAAGAACATGACCATAACTGCGAACATGAAAACGGCACTCTCTTGGCCCGGCGGGAACTAGGGAAAAAGTTTGAACGTGTTCGGGAAATACGCTCAAAGAAAAAGGCATGGGGATTTCTTCTTGCGCTGACATTGAGCAGAAGGCTGAGTAACACAGCGTTTCGGGCAAAGAATCGTTTTCAGCAGCAAAATCTTGTAATTCCTGTTCACGCTCCCAAGAATGTCGAGCGATCGCTTTGGCGCAATCATAATATTGTCGCTCGATTGGGGTTAAGCTGGGTGAAGCCGGATCGCGCATGGGAATAATCATGCCGTTAATGCCTTCACAATCACTCGACACTCCAAACCGACGGGTTAAACCTTTGTGCATCATGGGAAAGTGGTAATCTTCTAAGAAGTTTTCCCACAGCAGTTTGTAATCCACCTCTACATTGACGTCATACCGACCAACTCCACCAATGGGTTGCATATTTTCCAGTTGGTAGGGTTCTAATAAGCCGGGTAGATACCAACTATCGGCTAATCTTGAGCCTTCCCAAGTAAAGCGAATAAAAATGAATCCATAAAAAATGTCAATATCGATGGGTTCTAAACCGTAGTTGGGTAAACCAAATTTTGGATAGCTCCCCCGTTGTCTGACATCCTGAAGTTTACCAGCGAATAATTCACCGCTTGCAGTGCGAATGACGTAGGCTCTTTCACCGACAATATCCAGCCAAGTGAAGTTATCCGGTTGCGGAACTTCGTTGATATGACAAACAAATTGCCAAGTTGGTTTAATTAAATGCTCAACTTCGAGAGCAAACAATGCTGCATCGCCATAAATCCAGATTGGCAATGCTTGTCTTCTTTCAGATGATTCGGAGATGTCTTCTATGTCATCAGCATCAATTTTGGCATAATCACTAGACTTTCCAATGATTTGCTTTTGCTCGTCATTGCTGTAAACTCGTTGCAGCAATTCATCCAGTTCTGGCGTTAACCCATCACTATCGACGCTTAGGATCGCGTGTTTGAGTTCGCCAATCAAGGAATCCAACATTAATTGGCGACTATCTCCTGTTCCTTCTGGGGGAATTTCTGCAATTAGCTGTTTTATATTCTCTTCTAAATAACCAATTCTCAAACACAGGCGGATTTGTTCTGGAAGTGTGGCGGTTTCTCCATCTGCATAGCCTGGACTCACAGAATTAAGCAGATTTGTAATTTTTGCTCCGATATTTTGATAGTTTTCAGATGGTGATTTTGGCGTGAGGTGATTATTTTCTGAAAGCTTGGCAAAAACTGCCTGATTTTGATCAATTTTGACCTCAAACTCCTGCAAACTATAATTTTTGAGATCAAAGTCAGCACCAAACTCTCCTCTATTTGCCCCTGGTGCATTCTTGCAATGTCCATCTATACCATAAGCCCATCCATGATAAGGACAAAGAGCCGATTTATCTATACCCACACAACCGTGACCTTCAAAAACTGGTGCTTGGCGATGAGCGCAGACATTGAGAAAAACGCGAACTGTTCCGTCTGCTTGGTGTACAGCCACTAACGGTTCTTGAAAAATCTGAACCGCAATAAAATCTCCAGGCTTGGGAATTTCTGCCAAGGAACAAATAAAATACCAGTTTTTCTCTAGTTCTGATGGTTCAACAGAGATTGAACGAATAATTTTAGCGGCAAAGTAATCATAAACAGTTTTAATATTAACTTCTGAATTATTTTGTTTGTTATATTCAACAACTGCATTAACTAAATATTTATAATTTTTTTCAACAGCAGGATCACCATTTGCTGATAATAAATTTGTGACAAAACTATTCCATGTTACTTCATCATTCTTAGCAAAATTATTACCTGTAGCAGCAAGGGAATATTGCTGTCTTCCAACTTCCACAAAAAGTTTACAAAGTTCCTTTTCTTTTACTAAAGTCATTTCACCTCTTCCTACTTTTTATCATATCCGTGAGCAATTGTTTTGGAATTGTGGCAACAATGGAGAATTGGTATACCCTAGTTCTTCTAATTTAGTTAAAACTTTATTTGCGCTTTGGGCAATACTTTCTTCATTAGTTTTGCATTCCACATCAGGTTCTAAAGGTATTTCGTATAAATCATCAATTCCAGTGAAATTTTTGATTTCACCATCTCTAGCTTTTTTATACAAACCTTTGACATCTCGCTGTTCACAAACTTCTAATGGAGCATTGACATATACTTCAATAAAATCCCCAATCTGTTTTTTCACTTCTTCTCGAACTGCTCGATATGGCGAGATAACAGAAACCAGTACTATCACATTATTTCTAGTTAGCAGGTTAGCTACAAAACCAATTCGTCGAATATTTTCGTCTCGATCCTCCTTGCTAAAAGTTAACCCCTTACTTAAGTTTTGGCGAACTACATCGCCGTCTAATACTTCAATTTTATATCCGGTGCGTTGCAGTTCTGTTTCCAAAAATTGGCAGATGGTAGTTTTACCAGCACCACTCAAACCAGTTAGCCATATTGTTACACCACGCTGTTTTTCCACCATCCTACCTTATGCTTTTAATAAACTACTGTTCTCGGAAAAGTGTATTTTTGTAAAATTTTCATCTTTCCTTTTTCAAAAATTATACATTAAGCTGCTAATAACCAATAGCTGCAATAAATCAACAATTAGCGATTGGTTATTAGCCATTCATCTTAATCTTCAAGAATTGGTTCAGGAATGACTGGTACTGGATGGTCAAGACGATAAGCATTCCAGGGTTTGATGAAAGATTCTCGTTTCATCCCAGAAAATCGTCCTAACTGTTTATGAAAGAGACTTTCATAAAAGTCTAACTCTTTCCTTAAGAAGTAAGGGGCTTTTTCTCCATAAACTTTCACAAACATTCTGTAAGTATTATAATGTTTGGCTGCTACATCCTCGGAATAAAACATCAAATCATCTTCAATGTCATTTAAGACTTCCAGTGGCCACATCAGCCTTATTTCTTCATTTAATTCATCTTCAGGGTAATTTAAACCTAACATTTTTAACAAAGTACAATGTAAAATTCGATAATCAGAAGAACGTAACTCAGCCGCTTTTTTAATCATTCCATGAGTTACATGAGATGCTGCTAATAGTTGAGTTTCTAATTCAAAATATTCTTCCAACTTTTGCATATACAATTCAACATGGCAATGCTTGAGATTATACTCTTCTAAAACAGCCAAGATCATTTCTTGCTTAGAACGCCAAGGAGAATGTTGTAGTGTTCCATAGCCTTCACCTTGAAGTTTTTCAACTTCATCATCGGTTTGATAAACCAGAGCTTCAATAAAACCTAAGATGGGATAAAACCGAAAGAAATCATTCATTGAGAGGTTATAAATGGGAAAATAATAAAGTACAAATTCTCTCAATACTCTGCTAGACCGACGCATACTTTGATAAGAAATGCAGGATATTTTGGAAGCAAGCTTATTAACTAAAACTCCTGAATCACGCGCGGTTGTGAGTGTAGCTTTCGAGATTGTCATAAATAATGAATATGGTTGGTGTGGAAAAATTAAAACAATGGACAAAGTGAGGATACGTCTTCTCTTGATAGAGATGAGTTGTTCACAACTTCATTCAATTTCTGCTAGCAGTTCGTCCAACGCTTCTTGGCTTAAACCAACTTCAGGGAAATCTGAAGGAGTATAGCCTCCTGCTTCTGGGGATAAGCAGTGGTCAATAATAGCTTCTAAAACTTTCACATACTTGTTAGCCAAATTTTCTACAGTAGTCTGGTGATGGAAAGCCGAGCTATATTTCCAATCCAGTTGCAATCTGCCTTCAATGACTAATCCACTCACATTCAACAAATGGCGGCGTTGTCCTTTGGGACTGTGAATAGAACCGCTAGACTCTGGGGCATATTTCCAACCAAGGGGTGCTAGGTGCGTTTGGTCGAATTGACCCAAGTAGTTGAAGCTAACTTGAGCTTGAGGGAGTAGCCCAAGTTGCTTGTGTATGGTTGCATCGTGGCTCAGATACCGCAGGATGCCATAGCCAATACCTCGGTTGGGGATGCGTCGCAGTTGCTCCTTAACCGACTTGAGAGCCTCTCCAGGATGGTGAAGACCTGCAAGTTTTAAACAAACGGGGAATATACTGGTAAACCAGCCTACTGTCCGGGACAAATCTACATCCTCAAACAAGTCCTCCCGTCCGTGACCTTCTAATTCAATCAGTAGGGAATCATAGCCTGTCCAGCCAGCAAAACTTTGTACTAATGCGGTCAATAGCACATCGTTAATTTGGGTGTTGTAGGCTCCCGGAACATCCTGCAACAAGGCGCGAGTCTGTTCTCTACTCAGAAATACAGAAACAATGGGACTTGAACCAACAGTGTTTTCTGACTCAACAGCAGGAAAATCCGACGGTAAGGGAGTAATTGCAAACAACCTTGAGTGCAACCAGTAATCTAACTCTGAATGCAGTCTTTGATGGTCTGCATAATCCTGTAATCGGATTGCCCAATCCTTAAAGGAAGTTGTTTTTGCAGGGAGTTGGATGTTGTTCCCACTATCTAATTGTTTGTATGCCTGAGATAAATCTTCTAGCAAAATCCGCCAGGAAATCCCATCTACAGCCAAGTGATGGATGACGATGAGCAACCGTCCAGCGGAAGATTTGCCGAAGTTAAATAGAACGACCCGCAGCAGCGGCCCATCTGCTATATTTAGCGATCGCTGTATTTCTTCTACCTTTAACTCAATGGCCTGTGATTGTTCTGCTTGAGTCAGGTTAGAAAAATCAGCGTTAGCTAATAATATGCCATCCCAGACATCACTGTTGTACTGTTGCCATTGCGTTGCTTGCTGCACAAACCGCAGCCTCAAAGCATCGTGATGGTACAGTAACTTTTGTAATGCTTGCTCTAGTAATTCCGGTTGGATATTTGGCGGAACTTCTAGTAGGAAAGATTGGTTAAAGTGATGGGGTTCGGGTAAATTTCGCTCAAAGAACCAATGCTGAATTGGTGTTAGGGGAACAATGCCCTTAACTAAGCCTTGTTCTGCCTCATTGGAGGTAGTTGTCACGGCTACAGCAGCTAACTCAGCAATGGTTTGGTGCTGAAATAGCTGTTTTGGAGTTAGTTTTAATCCAGCTTGATTGGCTCTGGCGATAATTTGAATTCCAATAATGGAATCGCCACCCAATTCAAAAAAGTTGTCATGAATACAAACTTTTTCTAATAGTAAGACATCTTGCCAAATTTTTACCAAGATTTTTTCGGCATGGGTGCGAGGAAAGACAAAGCTAGTATTGTCATTGAACTCGAATTCTGGAACTGGTAAGGCACGGCGGTCTACTTTGCCATTGGGCGTAATTGGCAAAGCCTCTAAAACTGTGAAGGATGCAGGCACCATATAGTCGGGTAGCTTTTCCTTGAGGAACGATCGCAACTCGCTACTAATTGGCTGTTTTCCTTCGGGGATCAAGTATGCTGCCAAACTCTTAATCCCTGGCTTATCTTCCCTAGCAATGACAATGGCATCTCCTACCTGGGGATGTTGAGTTAAAACAACCTCAATTTCTGCAAGTTCAATGCGGAAGCCACGGATTTTTACTTGGTTATCAATGCGGCCAATAAATTCAATATTTCCGTCAGGCAGGTAACGAGCCAAGTCTCCTGTTTTGTACAACTTTTTGCTATGAGCTAGTTGTGCTTCAGCAATAGAATTGGGAATAAACTTTTCCTCGGTTAAATCTGGGCGGTTAAGATAACCTCTGGCTAAACCATCACCACCAATACATAATTCACCAGGAACACCAATCGGTACAGGTTGGAGGTAACGATCCAGAATATAAATTTGTGTATTCGCAATTGGTTGCCCAATTGGTAAATTTGTTGCGCTTTCTGGTACTTCCTGCACTAAATACCAGGAAGAAAAAGTAGTATTTTCTGTTGGCCCATAAACGTGCAGCAGTCGCTTTGGAGGTTGATTTTGTAGTAAGGTTCTGACCCAGTTTGGCTCAACCGCCTCTCCACCAAATAAAACGGTTTGGAGAGTTTTAAAGATTCCTGGGACTTGACTTACTAGCTGGTTGAATAAAGCTGTTGTGACGAACAAAAAGTCAATCTGCTGGTCTTGGAGTTGTGTGGCGAGTTGTGGCGGCGAAAGCAAGACTTCTTTACTAATACCTACTAGCCTAGCTCCATTAAGCAAAGCTCCCCAAATTTCAAAGGTAGCAGCATCAAAAGCCGCATTCGAGGCTTGAGCAACTCGATGATTAGCTGTTAACTTCACGTAGTTAGTGTTACAAACTAAGCGATTCACAGCTTGATGAGTAACGGTTATACCTTTCGGTTTTCCTGTGGAACCAGAGGTATAAATTACATAAGCTAAATTATGGCTTGATGCCTCATTTTCAGGGTTTTTCTGGCTATATTTGCTAATTACCTTCTGCCAGCAAGTATCTAAAAATACTACTTTAGCGTTGGTTTCTGGTATCTGCGCTGTTAACTGTTCTTGAGTCAGCAGTATTGATACCTGAGAATCATTCAGCATATAAGCCAAGCGTTCTTGGGGATAAGCTGGATCAAAGGGAACGTAAGCACCACCTGCTTTGAGAATTGCCAGCATTGCGATAATCATCTCAAGCGAACGCTCAACGCAAATCCCCACTAATACTTCTGTTCCGACTCCCAAGCTTTGTAGATAATGCGCTAATTGATTCGCGCGATCGCTCAATTCTCGGTATGTCAGGGACTCGTGTTCATACACCAGTGCGATCGCATTTGGTGTTTGTTCTACCTGTTCCTCAAAGACTTGATGGATACATTTAGTATCGGGATATGGTATGTGAGTATCATTCCATTCCACTAGTAATTGATGACGTTCACGCTCAGTTAGCAATGGCAATGTACCCACTGATGCTTGAGGATTCGCCACAATTCCCGCTAATAATGTCTGGAAATGACCAGTCATCCGAGCGATTCTATCTTCATCAAATAAATCGGTGTTATATTGCCAAAACCCTTGTAAGCAGTTATCTTGTTCCCACATTTGTAATGTGAGGTCAACCTTGGCATTAACATTATCTAGATGTAGAGGAGTAACAGCTAATTCAGGCGTTTCTAATTGCTCTATTGCAGCATTCTGCAATGCAAACATCACCTGAAATAGGGGACTGTGGCTGAGACTGCGCTCTATGTGTAAAGCTTCAACAATCTGTTCAAAGGGTACGTCTTGGTTAACGTAGGCATCCATACAAGTAGAACGCACTTGCATTAGTAGTTTTGAGAAACTCGGATTATCTTCTAGGCGAGTTCGCATCACCAAGGTATTGACAAAAAAGCCAATTAACCCTTCTACATCTTGATGATTGCGGCTAGCGATCGGTGTTCCCAGCAGAATATCTGACTGGCCACTGTAACGGAACAGTAGAGTCGCATAAGCCGCCATCAAGGTCATAAATAAGGTAGTTCCTGACTTCTGGCTAAGTTCTTTCAGCGAAGCCGTCAGTTTTGCATCTAGCTGGAAAGAAAAACACCAACCCCGGAAAGTTTGCACGGAGGGACGAGGCCTATCCGTAGGTAGTTCCAAGAGAGGTGGTGCGTCTGCTAATTGTTGCGTCCAGTAATTAATTGAGGTTTGTAGTACTTTTCCTTGCAACCATTGGCGTTGCCAAATCGTAAAATCTGCGTATTGAAGCGGTAATTCTGGGAGGGGAGAAGGTTCGCCAACCAAGAAGCCTCGATACAAACTCGACAATTCTTTGATGAATACTCCCATTGACCAACCATCACCGATGATGTGGTGCATGGTCAATAACAAAGCATAAGACTCTGACTTGAGTTGCACTAGAGTGACTCGCAGCAACAATCCTTTGGTAAGGTCAAAGGGTTGCAATTGATCCTGAGTTGCTAAGAGTTGCAATTGTTGTGACTGTTCTTGTCCTGACAATCGTTGCAAGTTTACAACCGAGAGTTTCATAGTTGCGTGGGGAGAAATTACTTGTACAGGCGTTCCCTCAACTGCACTAAAAGTAGTTCGTAGAATTTCGTGACGGCGGATAATCTCGTTGAGACTGCGTTCTAAAATTTCTATATCCAAACGCCCGTTCAGACGGACAGCTTTAAACATATTGTAAAAAGGGCTGTCCGGCTCAACTTGCGCCAAAACCCATAGGCGTTGTTGGGCGAAAGAAAGGGGGAAAGTCTGAAATTCTGTTTGATTTCCCCGACGAACTGGAGTAATAGCACGGTTATTTCTTTTACTATCTATTCCCTGTTCCCTATTCCCTGTCTTTGATATCCCAAAGACTCTGCTAACTGCCAAGTCACATCACCTAAAAAGTCAGTGCTGTAGTACTGCTTCCAACTATCTGCGATGCTGGGATTAATGCTCTGATGTTCATGAAATTTCACATCCCCCACCATTCTAGATTGGGCATAGATCCCATCGGTCATCCGCTGCTTTTTCTCTTTGTAAGGTTGCAGCATATCAGGATGGAATTCTAGCCCTAAAAATTGGCACAATCCCTCAACACTAGTCTGTGGTTGGCTAACTATGTCTTCAAATTTGACTTGATACTGGCGTTCTTGAGGAACTTGTTGCAAAAATTCGAGAATATTTTGATGGCTAATTAGCCAAACAAGTTCAGCGAGTTCTCGCCGATTGAAGGGATGTTGATAGGGAAAGGTTTGTTCTACTCTGGCTTCTTCATAAGAGCGCATCGTTGCATAAGGATGACGCACAAGATGGATGTAGAGTGGGTTTTGGAAGTTGATTTCCGCCCGTTTAAGAGTTTCTAAATCTATAGAGTAGGAGGGGGTCTTATCTACCAAGATTTTATCGCCCAGCGATCGCTGTATAAGTTGGTAAAACTGCTTGGTGGTGAGATTTTTCGCTTCCAATTCTTCCATCAGGGCGATCGCTTCTTCTGGACTGCACCCCCGAATTTGCATGATTGTCCGAATCGTCCCTTCCGCCCAAAAGCTATAACGTCCAGAAAATGCTGCTTTTCGTTCTTGAAGTGTATTAAACGTCAGCAATTCCAATTCTGGAGGCGCGAACAACTGCGGATTTCCCCCCAAAATGACGCGGAGTAAGGTAGAACCACTGCGATGAGGCGAGAGGATAAAAATAGCTGGCGGGTTTTTGATTGCGTCGTCATCTATTGGGGGAGCAATGGAGGGAATCAACGATCGCATTTGCAAAACTTTAGCTTCATCGATTCGCTTTTGTGGTGAGTCAATAATTGCAGTTATTTCTTTACCAAGCAGTTTGGCTGCTGCTTGTGGATAGTTTTCTTCTATGTAAGCTGCTAGTCCAGCAGTAGTTTTAGTATCAAATAAAACAACAAAATGAATAATCTCGTTTAATTGTGCTTGCAGTTTATTAATCAGAATCGCACCCCGAATCGAATCGCCACCTAGTTCAAAGAAGTTATCATCAATACCCACTCTGTCAAGTTTGAGGGCTTCTGCAAATAAATGTGCGATCGCCTTCTCGATAGGAGTCCGAGGAGCAACAAATTCTATATCTAACTGAGGACGTTGGCGCTGTTGTCGGGATGCAATCTCTTTGAGAATGAGTTCAGGACTATATAGAGTTTGAGCGATGCGTTCAAAGAAGTCTGCAAAGGAGGCTCTTTTTACCGAGCTATCAGATTTTGGTTCTTGATCGGGATTTATATCTACGGTAAATCCGTCAGATACAAGTACTTTGTTGGATTCGGACGAGGTTACTTTTACAGCTTCTTTAACTACGATATCTATATCGGATACAAGTACTCTATTGGATTCGGACGAGGCTGTTTCTCTTAGACTTCCATTAGACTCTTTAACTACGGTATCTATATCGGATATATGTAATAAGTTGCTTTCGGATGCGGTTTGAGATGGAAACTCGAATAACCAACCACCATCTTTCTCCTGCTGAAATTGCCTACCAACACTAGTTAAGAAATTCCTAGCTGGTTGATTCTTCTTCGTAGGTGTATAGAAAAGCTCGACTCGTCCCAATCCTCTTTCTTGAGCAAGAGTTCCCAAGTAGGACAGCATTTTATGTTCTACACCTCGACCAAGTACCCGACAACTAAGCAAAAATGTATCTACAACTAGTGCATTTTCTTGAGCTTCAAACAATAGCAGACCGACTAAACCATAATCTCCAAAGCGGTCTTTTACTTCGACCACTCGACACTCGAATCTTCCTAAATTGCAGAGTTGTTGAATTTCAGACTCAGATCGGCGGATTGTTGTGAGGTTAAACTGATTGGTGCGTTGGGTAAGTTGAGCAACCCGCGAAAGTTGCTCGTTTTGCATTGGCGAAATCTCAATTTCTAAATTCAGTTGGGCTAGGAAATCGCTAAAGGAGAGAGAATCCTGTTGCAAACGCTGGCGCTGGACATTCTGTTGATAGAGATTGGTTCTTTGTTGGTCTTCTTGGGTGCTTTGAAGTTGGTCGAAAGCCCAAATATGATCTAAATATTGGGGGATGTTAGCGCCCTCTTGGGGAAGTTGCAGGGTCAAAACTTCTGGACAGTTGGCTCTAACTTCAGCACACTCAACCGGATTGTCATCAATGAAAATGAAGCTATCTAAACTCAGTTGCAGTTCGGTTGCTAAAGACTTCAGATTCTCCGATTTCGATCGCCAGTTGATGCGCCAATTGACGAGATGATGCTGCTTAAGCAACATATCTGGATGTTGGTCAAAGACTGCAAATACATCCTCTTCTTGATTCTTGCTACACAAACAAATCAATTTTCCGGCGGCTTGCTGTCCGATGATAAATTCTTGTAGCGATCGAAATTGTGGATCGATTTTCACTCCCCCAACTCCATCCTCACCACAAATACCACTCCACAAGGTATAGTCACAGTCCAGGGCAATTACCTTGTAGGGATAGCTCTGCAAGGCAAAGATTTTCCGCGCCAGCATTGTCCCCAAGGCACAGAAAAAGGCTGGCGTGTAGGGAATGTGCCCTAGCTCATCACCGTAGCGATCGTAGTACTCCTCTACTGGGTAAGTATTGATTAATTCTTGACTTTTTATCAGATACACACCACTGACACTCTTGAGTTCAGCTGCTAACAATTCTTGCATTCTCTCATGTAAAGTGTTATTTGCTGTATCAGTAGTTGGAGAAGGAGGACAGATACAGACTAAGTAGGGATTTTGCGATCGCATTGTTGCAGTTTTCAAAGCACTGCCAAAATCCCTGATGGTTTGCTCTAATTGGGCTATGTTTTTTCCAAATTGCTGCGATACTGGGCTGTGGTTGTGATTAAGGCGAGTTACGTAGATGTTATAGAGTCCTGAACCGTGCAGCAGAGACTCTTCATCGACAACAAATTGAAAGCCTTTGTCTTTAAGCAAGCGCATGACCTGTTTAATCGTACTGCCTTCTTGGTCATGCACCTCTATGACTATTTGTTTAATCAATGGCCAGTGATTGTCTTTAATTCCTTGGAGAATTGCTAACTCACTTTTTTCGGCATCTAGTTTCAGTAAATCAATTTTTTCAATCTTGTATTCTTCGATAATTTCTGAAAGAGTTCGCAGTTGAGCCTGATAAGTTTCTCGCTCTAGTCTATCCTTGAGAAAATCATCAGCTAAACGTTCTAACGACTCTTCATCCAGAGAATTATCGCGTTGCAGCATATTAATAATGACTGAGCGAATAGCTTTTTCATCTTGCTCGGTATCAGCCGCAAAACTTGAGAAAACCGAGGAGCGAGGATAGAAAGTGAAGGTTTCTTCTTTGGATTCACCACCTAAGCCGCAGTTGAAAAGATGAGTATTTTGACAGTAGAGCTTTGCATTAGTCTGTAGCTTGTCAAAGGCATGAGGTGCAGGTTCAAAAGCATAAATAGTCCCTTTTGGGGATTTTTGTTGGGCAAATAAGGTGAATAGACCAATATTTGCTCCGACATCGATTATACAGTCGTCTTCATTAAAGACAATTCCGTGCTTTAAATAGACGCGATCGCCAAAAATTTCTTGGTATAGATACTCGGTTTCGTACTGGTTAAGGTGAGCTATTTCTAAGTGATTTGGTAAGGTGTGGCGTAAGCGATCGCCAAAAATTTGTTCTTTTAGATAATCGTCAACTCTTAATTGCAGATGATTCTTAGTTCCTTCCCAATCCTCAAACCTAACCAAAACTACATTGACTCCATTTTGATTGTTAGTCAAGAGGCTAGCTGGATTGAGAAGTTCTTGAAATACCTGATTGTAAGGAGCAAACTCTATTGAATAAATAATTTCTATTTCTTGAAACCAATATGACAGGAAATCCTTAATTGGTTCACTTGTAAATGTAGCTGTAATAACAACTTTCTGTTTAGATATGTGGTTTAATAAATTTTGCGTAGTCATAATATTTATAGTTCCTCTGTATCTATTACTAAAAAAATATTAGTTAAATATGAAAACTTCGCTTAACTTGTTGTTCTCCATCCTGGAGAAGTTGACTATAAATCTTAACTAACTTTAGGGGTTTAAGTCCCCAGCAAGACAGGCAGCCCGTTTTGGGTCGGGGTCTAAATCCCCGGACGTCCGCGATAGCGAAGCGTTCGCGTTCGCGTAGCGTCTTGTAGAGAAGCGGGGCATTAGCCCATTGCGAATTGCAAATTGTTTTAAGAGAGTATTCACCCATGTTCTTTGTAACCCTGATTCGTTCGTCATCAATTCTCAATAAAAACCTAACTTTAGCGATAATACTAAGAGCTAATCTGTCAAGTATGTTTCACACCTCAGTATTCAAGATGCCTACAGAACAATCTTTAAACGCTTGTTCTGTAAAGAAAGATGTGACTAATGGATAGCTTAAAAAAGGGTGAGCCGGAATCCAAATTCTCCTTTCTAAAGGGGATTTAGGGGGAGCTAAAATTTTTGACCTCGACAAAATGACTTTTTAAACATCTTCTGATGGCATTTTCAATAAGCCTCTTGAATATAGTTTTACAAATCATCATCTCAGCTATATCAATAAAATGCAATAGCATTTTAGAGAGTTAAATTGATAGTTAAAACAGTTAATTAGACATTTAAGTGGACAGTTAAGACAGTTAAGTAGACAGTTAAGACAGTTAAGACATTTAAGTGGACAGTTAAGACACTTAAGCAGATAGTAAAAATATTTAAAACAGTTAAACCTCGCCCATCTTGAAAGCTGGAGTTTTGTCACGCATAGTACTATCCTAAGTTTTTTAGAAGTGGTGATTGAGTTGATTCTCCGAGATCCTGTTGCCAATGAATTTACCGCTATCAATGCTCACTTGCAGACAATCAAAGACCAAATTCTGGCAGAAGTACCAGAAGTTGATGTGTCCGAAGTGATGGAACAAGTGGAGGAACTGTTGCAATATTTGTCGGGTTTTGGGGAAAAGGGTAAGGGGTAAGGGGAAAGAAAAAACCTTTAATACCAATTCTCTGTGAAGTTGCACATTATTTTGACCCCACCCTAACCCTCCCCGATGCATTGGGGAGGGAACTAGATTTCCGGTCTCCCCCCAATGCATCGCTACGGTGT
>NZ_KV757754.1 GCF_001712795.1 Nostoc sp. KVJ20 | reverse complement strand
CGTCCCATGTCTGGACTGTACAGCTATAGTCTCCAACATGGCTGACTACGCCCCAATAACCCGCTTTACCTCTCAAGTCTGGATTATCTTTGGGCAGAAGAACGCATATCTCCCCAATGTGGTAAGGATTGGGTAATTTCGTCCTTTCGCGTATCCTATCTACAACATCTTTCACTATGCGACCGGATGGAATCTTATTGCCAGCTTGCTCTACTGCCTGCTGCCAAACATCCGCTTGCACAGATGGTTCCAACTCAGCTTTCGCCAAAAAGCGCAATTGTCGTTCGTTGGTCGGCATTGGAATTTGCCGACCATTGGTCGGCAAAAACTTTTAAAGATTCTCATAAACCACAGTAGCCGAAATCTTAAGTAAGCGGCATCACGACTATAATTGAAGCGATCTCGGCAATACTTCTCAAAGTGCTAGCTTACTTATCGGCTTTTTGCTCTCTGCCCCGATTACTATCACCCTAATCATTAAATTTGCAGTAGATCCGTTGACTTAAACAGGTAATGTAATTCTCTCAGGAATTGCTGCGGTAATCTTTGGTGTGATTCTTAGTCTGGCGCAGTGGCTGATACTCCGTCAAATCAATTCAAAATTCAAAATTAGAAATTCAAAATTACAAGATGCTCGTGGACTCGCTAACGCTGCGCTATCAGTGGGGGCTTGAAACCCGCCACTGATTGTAGACTACTGATTCTTTAAATCAATGGGGGCAAGAAAAGAGCGAATTAATCAATTCAAAATTTTTGTTTCTTCTTAATGAGAGCATTTTGAATTTTGAATTTCATTAAATGGTCAAACCGAGATAACACCGAGAGTCTTTGCACTGATCAATACACGACCCCTTGCAGATATCTTGAAGCGATCACCCATATTCAAGTTAGTAGTTATTGGTTGCTGCTTTGTTACATGTTGGGACAGGTTGACATATCATCTCCAACGAGTAGCCTTGCGAGACTGGGCAATGCCTCACCGTAAGTTGGGTGAAGTGAACCGATTGTTCAAGTACCTGCCACATTGCTTTAGCTTCCATAAGTGACAAAAAGACATGCACCAGTTCAGCCGTTTCGTAACCAGCCAGTGTTGCTCCTAAAATCAAATTCGTCTGGGTGTCGATGACCATGCGGTAGAAACCCAGATCGTACCCCCACTCAATGCTACGGGCAATGTGAGCCATTGGTAGGGTGACTTCGCTCGCAGTAATACCCTGTTTGTGAGCCTGCTCTAACATCATACCCACTCAACCCACTTGTGGCTCAGTGTAGACGGCATAGCCTAACACCCGATCGTTGCGTGTCCGGTGTTCGCCACACAGAATAGCTTTCAAGCGAGGATAGTCTTCCCAAGAAACATGGGTAAAAGCAAGCTGCTTGGCAACGTCTCCGATCACATAAATCCCAGCGCAAGTCGTTTGAAATTGCTCGTCGATTTTAATAAAACCCTGTGCATCTAATTCAACGCCTGTCACCGCAGAATTTAATGCTCCGGGTGGCAGGTGTCTGATGTGTGGCGCGAGTTGAGGTCAATGATTTTTCTAATTAATAATCTATCTTAGGATAGTTGTAATAATTAACGCACATATAATTTATGCGTCTCAGTAGTCAGCTAAAGTAAGCTACTGATTTGTTTTAGACATCTCTACAAGTTGTGCGTGTTTGTATCGGTTTCGCGTATTGTAAGAATGTTTGGTATACTACCGAAAATCAATGGACGGCTTCGTTTGGACAGCAATACTTTTGTGGAACGCTATCACCATTGTTCAAGACAAACTTCTGAAAAAACAACTCGGTCTTAGCTGGGGTTGGTGGGCAGTCATCAATTATGTTGCTTTTATTATTGCTGGGTCTATTGCTACCATTATTACTCTTGCTATATGGTTTTATGCCCAATTTGACATTCTCAAACCACGGGATATTATCGTCCTTTGTAGTATTTTCGCACTTATCTTCGGGATAATCACTTTCACTGTGCAATGGTTTGTTTTCCAAAAGCAGTATCTTCCCCAACCTATTGTCTTAGCAATTTTTAATGTCCTAGTTGCGATCGCTGCATATATTCTCTGGGCTAGGTTCAACTTCAATGCGCTATGGAAAAACGACTGGAAGCCTATTGTTGGGGCTGTTGTTGCTGGGGCTGCCGTTGGCACAGCTTCTGGTATTATCCTTGACCGCTACTGTAACTTTATCAACCGGCTTGAGGAACTACGCGAAGGTGAGGATGAATAAACGATTGTGCATCACTTATCTCCAAAGAGATATTTCATAGCTTGACTCTTCCCACAACAAGAAAAAATTGTTGGTAATATGCAGCAAAATCCTTTTGGATGTTTTAGTCTAATTGCGTCATTTTTATCTTTTAATTTATTAAAAAATATTAATTGATAAATAATTATTATGTTTAATCCAAATCAAATTTAAAGTCAGTAACTTCTCTTGCTATTTGCTTGTAAATATGCAAATCTTTTATAAATTTAGTAAGAAAGTTATAGCTTTTACTTAAAGAAAGATTCAGAAGTCAGAATTCAGGAGTTGGAATTAATGAGTCGAGGATTCAGATCCACCACTCATTAAAGACCACTAAATCTCCGATTTAGTGGGGGACTTAACTCGTTTATTCAGACGCTTTCTACGAGACGCTAGCGCGAACGAAGACTCGCTCATAGCGTTGCCATGCCGAAGGAGTTGCCTCTCGAAGAGAAGGCTTTACGCTACGCTATCCGCCCCTCGCATAGAATTCAATTCTGTTAGCGAATAGCTAAGGTTTAGCCCATTCTGGCGGCTGACTCCTGAATTCTGTCCGTTAAAACTAACTTAATTTTTCAGTTCCCTAAAGCTAAACTTAGTCAATATTTTTTCATAATTTGATGAAAATTAGCACTAGTGCATTATTAGTAGTCCTCCCTTTACTTATGAGTTCAGTTCCAGCTAACGCACAAATTTCTCCCGATCTATCTTTACCTAACAACACAAATATTCAAATAAATGAAAATCTTAGAACTATTGAAGGTGGTACTCAAATAGGAAACAATCTATTTCACAGTTTTAAGGACTTTTCTGTACCTACTGGAGCTAGCGTTCACTTCAATAACGGATTAAACATTGAAAATATCATCACCCGCATTACTGGAGGTTCTATATCTAATATTGATGGTTTGATTAGTGCTAATGGTACAGCTAACCTCTTCTTAATTAACCCTAGTGGGATTGTCTTTGGCCCGAATGCACGATTGGATATTAATGGCTCATTTTTTGCTACTACAGCCGATTCCGTTGAGTTTGCTAACGGTTCTGGATATAGTGCTACTGATCCGCAAGCACCACTTCTTTCAATTGATATTCCTATAGGGATTAGTTTCACCAACCGCTCAGGAGCTATTTCTGTTCAAGGTAACGGAAAAGGTTTAACTGCTCTTAGTGAAAGAAGCAGACCAATTATTAGAAATAATTCAGAAATTGGTTTACAAGTGCATTCAAATAATGCTTTAGTTTTAATTGGAAATAAGATAAACTTTGTTGATGCTAACGTTACAGCAGAACAAGGACAAATTGAGATAGGTAGTGTTGGTTCTGGAAAAGTAAACTTCAATGCCAGTAACCAAGGTTGGAATTTTGATTATAAAACATCTGATTTTCAAAACATTGATTTAACTGGAAGATCACTTTTATACACAAGCGGAGATGGCGCGGGAGCTATTAATATACAAGGAAAATTTGTATCGATAAAAGATGGTTCTGGTATATTATCTCAAACTTACAACTCTTCTTCAGACGGCATCAATTTAAAAGCTGATTCTTTAAATATTGAAGGTATATCTTCGGAAGATGGTAACTTTTATAGCTTGTTAAGAACTGAATCTTTAGGCTCTGCAAATGGAGGTAATATAAATATTTATACTAAAGACTTAGTTGTTGAAGGAGGAGGAAATTTAGGCACTAGAAACTATAGCGTCGGTAAGGGTGGAACGCTTAACATTGATGCTTCTGAAAGCATAAACTTAATTGGATATTCAGCCTTTAGCCCTTTCTTTACTAGTAGCATTATCACTAGTAATTTAGGTTCAGGAGAAGCTGGAAGTATAAATATAAAAACAGGAGATTTGTTAGCAAAAGACGGAGGACTAATAACATCTTTAACTCGTGGATTAGGCAATGGAGGAGAAGTAAATATAAATGCGAATTCCATAAAACTAACTAACTCAAAAGAATTAATTAGCTTGGGAGAAGAATATGTTAATTATGTACCTAGTTCTTTAGCATCGCAAACTTTTAATGCCGGAAATGCTGGAAAATTAACACTCAGTACATCAAACTTGCTAGTAGGAGAAAAAGCAACAATTAATACTTCTAGTACTGGTGCTGGTTCTGCTGGAAGTGTTGCAATTAAAGCTTCTAATATAGAAGTACAAGGTAATATTAGTTCGGCTGTTATTGTAGCTAATCAAACTACTCAACAGAGGGCTGGGGGGCTTGAAGTACCAATAGGGTTATCAGGTGAAGTGACTATTAACGCTAATAATATTAACATTAATAGTGGTTATATAAGTGTTAGAAATTTAGGGGCGAGTCAGGCAGGAACGCTTAAAATCAACTCTGATTCTATTTCTTTAAACAGAAAAGGTTCTATTAGAGCATCAACAACTTCTAGCGAAGGTGGTAACATATTTTTAGATGTAAGAAAATTACAGCTAAATGATAGTTATATAACTGCGACCGCAGGTGGTAATGGCAATGGTGGCAACATTAGTATTGATGCAGATACAGTAGTTCTTCTAGAAACTAGCAATATTACTGCCAATGCTTTTGAAGGACAAGGCGGTAATATTAAAATTAATTCTCCAGGATTTTTCGTGTCTGCAAACAGTAAGGTTAGTGCGACTTCAGAGCAAGGCGTTAATGGTACAGTTAAAATCAATACTTCACAATTAGATGTTGTAAACTCTGATATAGTATCCTCAACTTTTAATCCAACCGTATTAGAAAATACTTGTTCTCCAGAACCACCATCATATTATAGTCTGACAATTCCAGGTAAAGGAGGTTTTCCTCAAAGCCCTAATGATTTATTGACTAGCACATTAGGTTGGGCGGAGCTATCTGTACCGATTGCGCCTAAGCAATTAGAACAATCTGTTCAGCCTGATGAAACTCAGGATATAGTTGTAGCTCAAGGCTGGAAGGACAATGGTAACGGAACTGTTAACTTTACGATTACACCAGATCCACCTAAAGATATTACAGCTTACAGTTCACCATTAAAATCATCTTGTCTTCACCCTAAACCTGTTGAATAAAAAATATAACAACCTTAATTTAAAAGAGTGCCAGTTAGGTTATTATTGTTAGCATCTCTAATTGCAAATAATTTATCTTCAGCAAAAGCTGGAGTACATGAAGTTTCGTTAGAGGCTGCCCCAACCATACAACAATCTCCTCAGATTGCACCTACTATACCTCCACAGCCATCTATCATCATACCTTCTTCACCTGTAAATCCTCAGAGAATACCTCAACCCAACTATTATCCAAAACTCAAGGTAAGAAATTTTGTTTTTCAAGGAAATACAGTATTCAGCAATCAGGAATTAGAAAAAGTATTAGCTCCATTTATAAACAAGCAAATTTCTTACTCTGACCTAACAAAGATTAGTGATACTATTACTGATTATTATGTAGAGAAAGGATACATTAACTCTGGAGCTTACATTCCGGTTGCAGATAACCAATCATTAAAAATTGATGATGCTGTAGTGACTGTTGCAATTATCGAAGGTCGAATCGAAAAAATTAATATTGTAGGTGGAGAGCGATTACATAATTATATTCGCGCACGTATCCCACAGCCAATACTAAACAATAAGCGTTTGCTGACGGCATTACAACTATTGCAACAAGACCCTTTAATCGAAAAAATTTCATCTAATTTAAAGGAAGGTTCAACACCAAGCAAGGTACTATTAACTATTTATGTTAAGCCACGGCAAGAATTTAGGGCTAATACAAATCTCAACAATTACCGTTCTCCAGCAGTTGGCAGCTTTGAGCGCCGCATAGAGTTATCAAATAGCAACTTGTTAGGGCTAGGTGATGCTTTAAATTTAGCCTATAGAAACACAGACGGTAGTAATGCTGTAATAACTAACTACTCATTGCCTTTGAATTCACACAATGGCACAATCAGCTTCCTTTATGCCAATGTTTCTAACAACATCATTGAAAAGCCTTTCACTCCTTTAGACATTGTTTCTACTGCTCGTCTTTATGAACTAAGCTACAAACAGCCTCTAATACAGCAAGCTTCCGCTACGTCTGCTCAAGAATTCGCTTTAGGATTGGCCGTCAGTAAACTTGAAAGTGAGTCATCCTTACAAAATACTCCTTTTCCTTTATCAGCTGGTGCAGATCCCAACGGGAATACACGAATTTCGGCTATAAGATTTTCTCAAGAATGGTCAGACCGTAGCCAAAATTCATCTTTGTCTTTGCGTTCCCAATTAAGTTGGGGGCTTGATGCATTTGGCTCTACAGTTAATGCTAATGCTCCAGATGGTCGTTTTTTTAGTTGGTTAGGAGAAGCGGCATGGGTGAAGCGTTTGGGCAACAGCAATACATCTTTACTTGTCAGAACAAAGACGCAACTGGCAGATAGACCCTTACCTGCATTGGAACAAATTAGTCTTGGCGGTATAAATACTGTGCGCGGCTATCGCCAAGATACCTTTATTTCTGATAATGGATTTTTACTTTCCGCAGAGCTACGTGTACCTGCTTGGAAAACCAATACTCAGGAATTACAAGTCATTCCATTTTTTGATTTAGGTACAGCTTGGAATAATAGCTCTGATATTTTTAGCTCTACAGGTACTTTAACCTCAGTTGGTCTTGGCATCCAGTATCGCAACGAGCGATTAAATGCCCGACTCGATTGGGGTATTCCTTTTAATGAAACTAACTCAAATTCAAAAACATGGCAAGAAAATGGAATTTATTTCTCTCTCACCTATCAACTATTTTAAGAAAAGGAAAGTATTGGTTTTTAGCTCTAACAACATTAACACTACTAATAGTTTTGAACCATAATGAACTAGTATTAGCTACCAAGCCCAGTGTAGAAACAGCACAGGTTCTTACACAACAAGGATTCATACAGTTATATCAGGGGCAAGCAGATGCAGCATTAAAAAGTTGGGAATCTGCTTATCAAGTTTATCAGAAACTTAATAACCAATCAGGAATGACAGGCAGTTTAATTAATCAGAGCTTGGCATATCAAGCTAATGGTTCTTATATTAACGCCTGTCAAACCCTGACTCAAGCTTTATCTTTAGCTGGATTTTGTCCTACTTCTTTACAACAAAACACTACTTCTAATAAGCCTTTTGCTGATTTAAAATTAGCACTTCAAAAACAGCCAAAACAAATCCTTCAAATTACTGGACTTTATAATCTAGCTAATGTTTTGCGTTTGATAGGTGATCCTGAAACTTCTTATTTGATTTTAAAACATTGTTTAGCTTCTCTTTCAGAACTTCCAGCAAATCCCCAATTAGAAAAAAAGTTATTACTGAGTCTTGCTAATACAGATTTTTTTATTTACACTCAAGCCAAGAGTAAATATCAACTTACTGAAGAATCCTTTGCAAAAAAAGAAGCATTAAATCTAGCAAATTCTAAATTTAATTCTGCCCAAGAACTCTACCAAAATCTAAGCTCAAATAATGATGCAATTTCTATTGAAGCTAACCTGAACTGGCTCAAGCTGATTTTGGATTATAAATCTTTAGCAATTGCATCCTCTACAGCTAGTGCGTTAGATCAATTTATTCCTAATATTATTAATGCTACTTTAATGCGATTAAAACAAATTTCAACTCCTTCTGTAATTAAATCTATTTACTACAAACTTAACTTTTCCCAAAATCTTATCAAAGTTCATCAAGATGAAAACCTTAAAGATTCATTAAATCAAAATTTGCTATCATTAGCTTTATCACTATCTCAAAAAGCATTAACTGATGCTCAAAAACTTAACAATCCAAGAGTAACTTCTTCTGCTTTTGGTACATTGGGACATATCTATAATTTATCTGGAGAATTATCTAAAACTGAACATAGCTTTTATAATGCTATGTCACTTGCTCAATCAGTTCAAGCATGGGATATAGCTTACGAATGGCAGTGGAAATTAGGAAAATTCTATCGCCTTATCGGAAAGATTGAACAAGCCAATCAATTTTATGCAGCCGCTATCAATAATCTTGATAAAACTCGTAATAATCTCTTAACGATCAACTCAGATATTCAATTTGCTTTTAAAGAGAAAGTTGAACCTTTGTATCATGAATATATCGATTTATTACTCACTCAAAGCAAATTTAATAAAGCTAAAATACGAAAAGCTACTGATATTCAAGAACAGTTAAACTTTGCTGAAGTAGAGAATTTTTTGCGCTGCGGCAGATTTATCAATTCTGCCATAGACTCTAACTCATATCGTCAACTAAAGGATGTACCTGCCATTATCTATCTCATCAAGTTAGAAGACAGAGTAGAAGTATTGGTTAAAACTCATGAAGATATCTATCGTCATACTGTAGATTTCCGTTTACTTAATGAACCTATTAGCAATTTATTTGATATTATCTCCAAGCCAGAACTTGTAGATACTCAACCTTCTAATTTTATTAATTATTCTCAAGCTATTTACCAACTTCTTTTTGCACCTATTAAGCAATACTTACCACCTTCAGGAGCTTTAGGTTTCGTCTTAGATAGTTATTTTCAAAACTTACCCTTGAATATGTTATACGACGGTAAGCAATATTTAGTACAAACTTATAATACTTCTGTAAGCTCAAGTGCTAAACAGCTAAAACAATCTTTTTTAAAATCAAACAGAACTTTAATTAGTGGAGTTTCTCAAGCTGGCCCCAGTTTTAATTACCCCAATGTTCCTAGAAATTTATCGCCTTTGCCTCAAGTTAAAGTAGAAATTGAGAATATAAAAAAAACAAATCCTTCTGCTTCTACATTAATTAATGCTGAATTTACAAGTCAAAACTTTAAGCAAATAAATGAAAAAAATACTTTTTCAATTATTCATCTTAGCACCCACGCTCAGTTCAGTTCTGATCCCGATCAAACTTTTATTTTAACTTGGGATACTCCTCTTAACGTTAAGGATTTAAAATTTTTACTCCAAAATCAAAATAATCAAACTAACCTTGATTTACTAACCTTAAGTGCCTGTCAAACCGCAAAAGGCGATAGACGCTCCTTTTTAGGTATTGCAGGTATCGCCGCACAAGCTGGGGCGCGTAGTATACTAGCCAGCTTGTGGCTAGTTGATGCTGAGTCTACATCGCAGCTAATGAGCAAATTTTATGAGGAACTCAAAATTGGACATACAAAAGCTGAAGCATTACAGCTTGCACAACTGAGTCTGTTAAATAGCGATAAATATGAGCATCCTTATTACTGGGGTGGTTTTATTCTTGTTGGTGGTTGACGAATTTTTGGTGTTAGTGGAAGCATAAGTTGATCATTTTTTACTTGCTGTGCCATTCGCCATTTCTATTCCAGCTTGCGCCAGAGCCAATTCCAGAGCATTATTGCTTCTTTGCGCTAATACCTTAGCTTTCCAATATGCTTGATTCGCCTGCTGGGGCCATTTGGCTATCATGTAGCGATCGCCTAACAAGCGATAAATCTTCGGATTGCTTGAACCTGCTTCGGCTCTGGCATTTAGCACTTCAATGGAATTATGCACTAAATTTTTTGCCTCATATACTGCATCCGTATCTATTGCTAATTCATCTGGAGACTGCTTTAAGCTTTTGAGAATATTAATCGTTCTGTCTATTTCCTGCGTTTTATCTGCTGTCAATAATATTAAAGGTGAGGGATTGCTAACTAGCGGTACATTCTCCCGCATCGCCATAATATCGACCGTGTAGACATTTCCCGGTTTCATTGGTGGCTGATCTGCTGGGTATGGTAAACTATTGCTTTTTACTTCTACTTCCCAATCTACCCCAATACCTTTAACCTGCACATTATAACTAGTAGCGGTTTTGATGCTAGACCATGACAGCAACGGTCTAGGGTTAACAATCACTACCCCAAACGGGTTGATCAATCTTGGTGAATTTGCCTCTTCTGTCCCTTTAGGATTAATACAATTTTTTTGGGACACCGTTTTGCAGCCCCGACGTTCTATGTTTGACAGTGAGGAACAATGCTTGCCTACAGTACCGTTGGGAACTTCTAAAATAATTCCTCTTGGATAGCAGAAAATTTTTACTCTTTTGCCATTGGCCGCCTTTACTTCATCTTCTGGGCATATTTTGGTAAAAGCCTGGTAATGAAGATCCCCACTAATAACTTTGGCGACAATTTTACAGGATAAATCATGTGAAATAGCTTTAACGGCTTGCTGACCCCATGCGCCCTCAACATTTACTAAAGACAATATTGATACAACTACTCCAATTTGAAGCTGTGTAGTTTTTTTTATTAATGCATTTGCACTTTTTTTAATACTTGTCATTGAACTATCTTATGAATTGAGCTAAATAAATTTTCTGTATCTACTAGACGCATTCATTTAATAAATTACTATAAATTAAACAATTGTTGTGATAACTTAGCACCCAAAAGTCAAAATGGGCTGCGCCCCGCTATGCTAACATACTTTAGAAGTATCTATAGTACTAATAATTGATTTATAAAACATTTTTTTCCTTCTTTAATCCTTCTGAGGGATGTATTCAAGCAGATGTATTCTTACCAATTCAATTATTTTATTCTCATTGCTTTTTGAAAATGCGACTTAACAGTTCTGCTCTCCACTCCTGAATTTCCGGTAAATATCCTTTATCTATTCTTGCTAGTAAACACATCTCTCCATAACTACTGGCGTACTCTACATCCCCTAATGCTTCCTTTACGCTTGCTAATAAACAATATACATCAACTCTCTGCGAATCTAACTCAAATGCTTGTTGTAAATATTTTTCAGCTTGTAGATATTTATTTTGCATTAACATTGCCCATCCTAAATTTTTGTACAAAGCGGCTTTCAACTCTTTATCCGAATCTGGAGTATTCTTTAAGCCTTCTATTGCTAATTGCACCGCTTGGGCATATTCTCGCTGTAAAATCTTTAGCCTGGATAAATTATTGATCGCATCCGTTGCTTGACTTTTTCCATATCTAATTGCTAAGTTATATTGGTTTTGAGCTAAATCATATTTATCTTGTGCCTCATAAAAATTTCCTAAGTTATAGTGTCCTTCCCATAGATTAGGTTCCAACTTAAAAAGATTTTCATAAGCTTGAGTCACACAATTGATGTCTTCTATAAGCTGGCAGACTACTGCTAAGTTATTGTAAGAGTCTACATCTTTTGAATTATACTTAATCGCTGATTCATAATATTTTTTTTCTGTTTTTGAGTCATCCTTAACCCGAGCCGCTTTATCAAAGTAGAATTTAGCAATCTGAAAACCTAGCCCAGGACGAAGTTTGACAGCTTGATCAAACATTCTTTGCGCTTTCTCTGAGTTGTCTGCGTTTTCTAACTTTTCCCCTTCTACTACTAAATTATTGGCAAAAGCTGGCAATCCTATTCTATAAATTCCCAAACCCAATAAACTAGCAGATAAAACTGCTACACTAAATATAAAAACTTTAGAACTTATTACTTTATAAATTTTGGTTTTTTGAGGAATTCTTTTTAATTGCTCTAATATCATTCCAGTAGTTTGGGGACGATGTACTGGATTAAAAGCTATCAAATTATCAATTAAATCAGCTAACGGTTTATCAATCTGTGGTGCTTTATTTCTCCAGATTAATCTGTGTGTATTTCTATCTACGGGTAGATCCATCAATCGAACTCCTGTTACTAAGCGCACAATAGTTCGCCCTAAAGCATAAAAATCGGACTGTGGGACAGCTCTGCCATGCATCTGCTCTAAAGGCGTGTAAAAATGCGAAATTACACTCGTAACTTCATAGTGTCCTATCGTTGTATCTGTTCCCCCACTAACACTGACTTTCGCTAAATATGTATCATTTATGCGTCGTACTGTCCCGAAATCTATTAATGCTAATTGCCCATCCGGTTGGAGAATTATATTTGCTGGCTTAATATCTCTATGAAAAAATTCCGTATGGTGTACTACATCTAAAATTTCTACTAACTGCCGCAACCAATCTAGTGCTACAGATTGTGAAATCGGCGGGTGAGAGCTTATCCATTTCTCTAAATCTTCCCCTTCAATCTTGTCCATCAGCAAACATTGAAATTTAAAAGGGCTATTTTCAAGAGAATAAGCAAAGAAGTCTTCTTCTCCATAGGTTTGGGGAATATTCGGATGGTGTATCAATTCTAAGGCTAGAGCTTCCCTTTCAACGAACCGCAATAATTTAGGAGAACTCCATCTAATAATTTTGATTACTCGTCGTTTCGGTCCTGAAATCCATTCTGTCCCTGCATCCTCCACCTCGAAGATTTCGTTATAGACAAAAAGGTTCTCCTCCAACTCTCTCAATGGTTTAATTAGACGAATCCGATTGTTAATAACTAGTGGCTTACCGCAAGACAGGCAGAAATCGGTATCAGCCGGATTTCGTCGCTGCTCACACAGAGGATTTATACAATAACATGACATATAAGATTAACTTATAATTACTGAGAAATTTTGGTTACATTTCCAAGAAAACTTTAACTTATTTATTTCATGCATACTTCGACAATACAAAGGCAGAAAGTATAATACTTTTATTGTTTTCCAATCCTCTTCTTAGGTCACATCCTTTACACCGCCTACATTTGAGCAAAAACACAGAGTAGAAAAAATAATTTCAACTTTATTTATATTTTGAGCTAACTTTGTTCTGCTTTGTTAAATCTATTCATTAGTAATCTGTATAATACTTAAAATTAAAACGTTAACTTTGAACTAAAAATTATAGTACTATAATGCTTGTACTTATACTTTATTGAGTGAATAGCTTTCATAAGATACACGTATTAAGTACATCATAGACTGTACCCTATGGTTTTACGTAGATGAATAATTGTTTATAAATCCTAGTTGACTTGAAATCCTTTTCTATGTATGAAGCAAAAAAAAAGTGAAGAGCAAATCTCCTGCGAGCAGCTAGACTTTGATACAGTATTGACTTTTGTAGACAACCTTATATTTACTAAGATAGGTAGACATCTATCCGACCCTGAAATCATCTTAATAAAGGGATCTTGGGATAATGTTGATTACGATGAAATATCAGCAGGCTCTACTTATAGTGCCAATTACTTACAAAGATTTGTAGGCCCTCAGTTATGGAACTTAATTTCTGCAATTGCTGGAACTGGAGAAAAGGTCACTAAAAAGAAATTACGTAATTTTCTAGAAAAACTATTTCATAATCAGTATAATTCACAGCAAATAGAGGAAAAAAATCTAGAAGAAGCCCCGTCAGATTGCTCTATTAAAATTAATGGTAATCCGCCCACTACATTTAATTTTTTTGGTCGAGAACAAGAATTAAATCAAATAGGAGAGTTCATAAAGCGTTACAAGTGTGTGTTTTTAATAGGAATAGCAGGAATTGGCAAAACTGCTCTAGCTGCGAAAATATTACAACAGATCAGCACTAATTCGGAATCTAAGTTTGATTGTTTAATTTGGAGATCGGTTGTTCATACTCCGACAGTTCCAGATTTAATATCTGAGCTAAGACAACTAATACAACCCACATTGGATTCATCTCAGGTTGAATATACGCAAGCTCAAATTACAACTTTGATTAAAGAATTGCAATCTCGTCGTTGTCTCATAGTTTTGGATGAAATCGACAAAATATTCCAAAAAGTTAGCTTTGAACAAAGACTAGAGTACAGATTATTTTTTCGGCGCATAATAGAAGAACAGCATCAAAGCTGTTTTATTTTAACTAGTAGAATTTTTCCTAATGAATTTAAGAACCTTATAAAAAACCAGCGTCCTCTTCAATACATTAAGCTTAAAGGTTTAAATAAGGATGCAGCAATGCAGTTTCTACTCAGTCAAGGTTTAGCAGACGAGGAACAATGTCTTGAATTGATTGAAACTTATTATGGACATCCTTCGGAATTGCAAAGTGTAGTTGAGCGAATCAATCATTTTTTTGCTGGTAGCACTAAAATATTCTTTGATAATAAAACAACTTTTATTAGCCCAGAATTTCAAACAGTACTTGATGAACTTTTTAGTAAATCATTAAATCAGCTTGAATGCGAAATCATGATTTATTTGGCTAAACATATCACTATTGACTCCGAATTAATTAGTTTTCAAAAATTGTTGAAGCATTTTAATCATAATCCCCACAAAAATATCCCGGTTTCCGAAATAGTTGAAGCAATAGAGTCTTTGGAAAATCAATCATTAATTGAAAATGTTACACACTCTAGTTCTAAAGAAATACATTTCTCTCTACAACCAGTAATTAAAAAATATATTTTTACCGATCCTTTAGGAGTAATAAGAAAAATCGAACCTTTGTCAAAGATATCTGTTGCATAATAATGAGGTGAGGAATATAGTATGTTCACCCCTAACATTACTTACAATCCAACATTATTTCACAAGCTGACCAACACTGCTATGAATTATCTCCAGTGGGTAGTATCAGCAATCAGTAGTATTTTTGGTCAAAAACCTAAACATAGGTTAGTACAAGGAACCAATCTACAAGTTTTTCGAGTGCCAGCCCAAGACGAAAGTAACTATCTCGATCTTGGGTGACTTGAGAAAGCCCTAAATCCATAGGGTGATTAATAGTTGTTGTACGATACTGGAGGTAACACAATCGAATAATCAAAGTCTCACTAGATGCGAAAAGAAGCAAAGTTCTGTAAGATCAAGCTTGTTCATGTATAAACCCAAGAATTAAGAATGGAGGAAAAGCTCATACATAAAAATTTAGGCAAAACGCACTAGGGAGTACGCTTTGCCTTAAGGTGAAAAAAAACGACATATTTTTGGGCGGGGTTGATCTCGGCTGACAAAGAAAGTGGCACTTAAAGTTTGGCGACTTAAACCACTGACTTGTCAAAAGATACCCACGCTGCTTTGCTATTGCCATTATACTCTAAAGCAATACGCACGGCCAGCTTTTGCTGACCGTTGGTAGTATTTTGACAAAAAATTTATATTTAAGATATGTAAATTTTTGTAAAAGCAGCGTCATAGGCAATTCGCAAAACCCTACAGAAAGCAGCACAAAGCGCGTCTACGCAATTCGCAATTGCAGAGTAATTGAATAATTAATGAATTCAGGCTCTTTTACTCTACTTCGTCTATGAGGAGGAAGTACGGGCGTAAATATAACTGCGAATTGCGAGTTGGTAATTGCGAATTGATTTAATCGACCCCCTCTGAAACTTGACAATAAAGTTATCGGAGGAATCTACCGTGCAAAATAACCAATGCCCAGAAGAGATGGGCGTTGGGGATCAAGTGTTGCCAGGTAACATTTGTGAATACCCCAATTATCTCACTGCCGCCGAGTATCATGAATTAGCGGTGGGCAGCGCCATTCATCCGGCGTTGATTGAGCGCAACTTTTTCCATGTAGAGGGAGAATCAGTTTATGATTTCCTGTTCATATCTGATAAAATCCCACGTAAGAATGCGGGTCGGGTAACAGATGGATACATAAAAATGTATCAGCATCTATTACTGGGTGGGACGTGGATTCAGTCACTTGACCCATTCAAAAACTGGCAACCAATGGAGTGGGGGCGGATCAAGCCCAACTTTCCTCGCATTGATTGGCAAACAGGTAAACCCGTCAAATACGAGTCACCCCCAAAAACCCCCAACCGCGTTACCTACTTTGATGTCGCTAACCCCATTTGGGACAAAGTTGCAAAGCGTTATTTAATTAAGCGCTATCATTCACTTTTAGCATTGCGCTTACTGGATCAACTCAATCCACTAATATTTTGGGAGTGGGTAAAGCAACATCCAGAGATTCCGGTTATCTTATGCGAGGGCGAAAAAAAAGCGGCCTGCTTGCTTAGTTTAGGGTTTGTAGCGATCGCACTCCCTGGAATTTGGAACGGGCGCGTGGGCAAACAAGATTTCGATGAGCGGTTGCATCCTGACTTAGTACCAATGGCTCAAGCGGGGCGCAAGTTCATAATTCTTTTTGACTACGAGACAAAAGCTAAAACCAGGTGGTCGGTATTTCAAGCCACTGTTCGCACTGCAAAAGCAATCGAATCGGCAGGTTGCTTTTGTGAAGTTGCGCTGTTACCAGGGTCAGAGAAAGGTGTTGATGATTTTGTTGTAGCGCGGGGCAAAGATGCTAACGCTCTACTGACCGCAATCATCGATGATGCTAAATCACTTGCTGATTACAAGCGCTCGTATCGAGCTAAGAAATGGGGACTAAGTAAATATAAACCAGATGTCACTGTTAATGTCAAGTATCTCTCTGAGGCTTTGTGCATTCCTGAACTTGAAGAAAAATGCTTGACAGTGCCTGAGCTTTATGAGCTTGAAAAGGAACAACTTTTCACGCCATCAATTAAAGGACATCAAAGAAAGAAGGAGTCTACCGATTCTGGCGGAGTTGATTCATCTAAATCGAAGAAATCCCCTAGCTTCAATTTCCCCAAATCAGGACTGGTCGTACTCTGGAGCGACATGGGTACAGGGAAAACTGAACTTATGCGCTGGTGGCGTGACCAAAATCCTAACGCACGGTTCCTCAACAATGGGCATCGCGTAAATTTGCTGAAAAATCTTGCCGAACGACTCAAAACCGCCATGTACTCTGATTTGGGTTACACAGGTTTAGCTCAAGCCCAAGCCCTTAGTATTACTATTGACAGCTTGCATAAACTGAATACTCAGTCTCTCACCTACGGCTGCATATTTATAGATGAAGCCTGCCAATACCTCACCCATTTACTGCACAGTAATACTTGCAAACAGCACCGTGCCGCCATTTTGGAGGTACTGGAATATATAGTATACAATGCGCCACTGGTCGTCATCGCTGATGCACACATGGACGATTTAACGGTAAACTTCTTTCTTGCAATGCGACCAAAAGGTGAAGTCCCGTACATCATTAAAAACGAGTGGCGAAATGGTTCACGCACAATTTATTGGTACGAGGGGGATAATTCAAGCGCCATAGTCGCCCAAATCTCGGCAGCGCTGATGCTTGGTGAGAAAGTCATGGTTGCAAGTGACAGTAAGCGTTTCATCAAAAAACTCGACAAATCCTTTACTATCAAATACGAAGAATCTAACTCCGAAAAATCACATACACCAAAAAAATGGCGCATCTGGTCTGTTCACTCTGACAATTCTGGCAGTGATGAAAATGTCGCTTTCATCAAAGATATCACCAACGCTGTCAAAAACTTCGATGCCTTGTTCACCTCTCCCAGTCTCGGTACTGGTGTCGATATCTCTGAGTATCATTTTGACTTAGTATTTGGTGTCTTTCACGGCGTTTCCCAAACCGCTACCGAATGTGCCCAACAACTGTACCGCTATCGTCCAAAAGTCCCGTTTCATATTTGGGTGGCCCCGCGTCCCCCCTTTGGTTACAAGGATACAAACGCATCCAAAATTAAAGAGCGCTTGCTCCAAACCAATGAAATGACTGCTTTTCTGTTGCGGATTGACAGAGAAACGGGTAAGCGGGGCGCAGAGAAAGATTGGGCGCTTGAGGCTTACTGTCAAATTATGGCTAACCGCCACTATTCTCTGAATAATCTGCGTGATGATTTGCGATCGCTCCTCACCGAAATGGGCAATACATTTATATGTGTGGGCAGTGATGATGATGACCAAGCAAAAGAAAGTCTTAAAGCAGCAGCACAAGCTTTGGATAGTGCCCACAATTCGGCTGTTGCCAAGGCTAAGAATATTACTTTGAGCGAGTACCGTGCCCGTCAGAGCAAAGATTACCTTGACCCTAATGAAATTTTTGAATGTGAAAAGTTCCGCATTTCTGATTCCTACGGCATCGAAGTAACCGAATCACTCGTAGAAATGGATAAAGGTGGTCGCTTAATTAGAGCTATCGCCGGACTTGAGGCAATTTTAGCCCCACCCGAAGAATCGTTTACTGACCCCAAAACTGGGCAAACTTATCCTACCCCACCAACAATTGTCACTCAAAAAGACCGCACCGAGCGGGACAATTTACCTTTGTGCATCGACTGGGGCAATTACTCGGCACGGTGGCTGGCTAGATTTAACCTGGGGCTGCATCAGATTCTCACTTCTTTAGTTGCGGGTGAGGAAGTTACCGCTTCGGATGCCACCTTACTCAAGATGACGGAGATCGCTATACATTGTGCTGCTCACGTTAAAGCAATTCTTGGGTTTACTATTCCCAGTGACTGTAAGCCTATTTGGTTGCTAGGAACTTTAGTCGAGCAGTTGGGGTTAAAGTTGACTTTCCGTAAGCAGGGTAAGCGGGGTCAACAGGTGAAACTTTTCTCTTTATCTAAAGAGCAATTGGAATTTGCAATGCATGTAATTGCTCATCGCGTGGAAAAGCGTAATCAAAAAGAAAATCGAACCTATTATGCTGCCGAAACCCCTGCGGTGTATAGTGCAAACCCTAATCAGCAACCCGTATCCGCTCCCCCCCTTGATGCTATAGGGAACTCCCATTGCCAAGGGGAGGATACTACCGAATTTGAGTCGCGTCCAACCGATCGCATTACGCTACTTCATTGCGTGGAAATACTTCGCTCTGGCATTTCTCGTGGAGTGGAGGCAATTAAAGGCATTCTCAAGGGATGGGTTGAGGATTTGCGCTGGGAGACGGTACTGGAACTTGAAGCGATCGCGGCAAATGAACTGCGACTTGTGGAATCTCAAGTTCCTGAATTTTATGAATGGCTCTTGGAAGAAGTGTTGCCTATGGAGGGGGGCTAAACTTTCGTCATAACTAACCGCATCCTTGAAGTAATTTCTACTTTTGCTTTCAGCAATTGTGCTGATGCTGCTTTGCTAAATCGATTTTTTGGTAAAATGGGGTCAATGCCTTTTCTTTACTGAATTATCGGTCACTTCGACAAAGTTGGGTTTCCCGAAGTCGTCTTCATCGACCGGAGCAAGTAGTGCTAAAGATGATACCGCTCCCAATACTTGATCTTCTCTTACCTCCAGGTACTTGTACAGCTCGTCCAACGTGCGATGCCCAGAAATTTCCTGAATCACTCTTAAGGGAATCCCGGCATTACTCATCGAGGTGAGTGCTGTGCGCCGAAAGCTGTGAGAGCTTACGCCTTCAACTCCTACTTTTTTGCAAGCGACTCGCACTATCCACAGTGCCGAATCCCGGTGCAGGTGGTTATTGGCTCTTGAGTGGTCAGCATTTCCAGGGAACAACCAAGGAGAATCATCACGCGGTTTATATGCTTGCAACCTGACTCGCAATTCTTGAATTACCGGGATGGCACGGGTAGCCAGTTTCCCTTTCGTGTTGCCTTTGCGAAAGATGATTTTGGCTCTGACTTTTCCTTTGGCATCATATACGTCGCGCTTAAGCAACGTTACTGCTTCATTCACCCGACACGCTGTGTAAAGCATCACCGCAAACAGCGCTTTATCTCGCAGTGAATCCACCCCCTGCGAGAACAGAAGTTGAATTTCCTGCAAAGACAAAATCTTTGCTCGACCATGCCTATCAATTTTCAAGGTTGCTGCCCCATCAACACCCCGCCCTGTTCTTATTATCCCAGTCCACGAGACAGGTTTTGCCAGGGGTGCAATTTTCACAGTTATGCAGATGAGCAGTATGGGGTTTTTCAGCAATTAGCGGAATTACTGTGAATATTTAATACCTAGTGTGTGGCGAAGATGGCTGGTATCTTTTTTTTGTGGTTCCCCCTAAAAATACACCTCTAAAAGAAAAACCTAAAAATAGGTGAAAAAAAATAAACTAATAATGACTTTATAGTTAATAAATGATGCATTAGGTCAAAGAGCATACCCCTAGCATTTGAGTATACAAATATTACAGGTGTCGGTTTGGGTTAAAGAAAAGGGGCAAAGGTGCTTATTTTAAAGAACTTGTACAAAATTTCCCCCTGCTTCTGTTGCTTCAGTGCCAAATGAAGCCTTATCCGAATAACCCGCTATTTAATCGCTATCACGCCATAAAACTATAGAGTCATTTTTAGTTTATTTTTTTGAGGGTGGTTTGATTGCTACAGAAAAAATTCTTCAAGAAACGGGTAAAACTTGCGTGCCAAAAACTCAAACTTTTCTGCAATTGATTCCGAATTTGTCCTGAATCAATTTTCAGGGTAAGGGAGATCCAAATAATAAAATGCTATGAGCCTAGCTTTCGCCCCGTTCGCGAGTGCATCTTCCTTTAACGATTCGGGAGAAGGGCGAAAGCGTCAGAAATATAGTTGTGTAGCCAAAATATCCTTGATACGGTGAAGCAGCGCGGTCTTCTCCCAAAGGGAGAGGCTAGCGCCAAGGGGGTTTCCCCCATGAGCGACTGCACCAAGCCCATAGGGGCTGGGCATTTTATTACTTGTAAGTGCCTGAACGCCAAAATGCTCCCTAATGGGCGAAGGAACTTTAGGTGATTGCGAGTTAGTTTATGATGTCGTAAATTACACAGTTAAAAATACAACTTTAACATCGAACAAAACCCCCGTGCTATATCATGATACTTGTCTAGGTAAACAAATTAGGTTGATGGTAGGTTCATTTAGCCTATTTACCTAGATGAGTATAATGCAGAAAGTTTTACTGCATAGCGATGCCTACAGTAGTGATAATTGCGTAAAGCAAGGTGTTTTATATTATAAAAAATAAAGTAATACAGAGGGCATAAGGGAAGGCACAGACATCCTTTGGCATGGTGGTCTGCAAATTCCCGCTCTTTTTAACACCCTTGATCTTGGCTCATATAAAGGATTAGTTTTTGAGAATCATAATTAAGTTTTTGCCGACCATTGGTCGGCAAATTGCGATGCCGAGCAACCAACGATATTTTAATTTTTTAAAATGTAATTATTTCACAACCTTCAAGCAATTCGTCATAAACAGTTAGTTGTTGTGTTTTTAAGTGATTTGGTAGTGAATCATCATCAAAGGTCAAAGTAACAATATAAGTATTTTTGATGCTAAGAGATGATTTGCTGATATCGGTTATTGCCGCGCTCATGCCGCTTCGAGTACCGATTAGATACTTCACCGATTGCCCGATCTTTAACTCTGCTGCCGGAATACCCATAGATGTTAAAAGTGTACTTCAAGAGTAGTCTGGTTGGATGCGACCGTTGTTCTCATTTTGGGCATGGGTTTTATTATTGGAGCAGAACTGCGTCAATTGCTGAATCAATCAACTCAATTGCGGTAGTTTCATAGTGATAAGTATTAAAGCGAAACTTCCCGACAAGTTCGGGCTGTTTTGACGGACGATAAGCATACTTGGATTCATACATTTGTAGTGCAAGACTACCAATAGTAGTCATCTGTCCTTGTGTTGCAGTCAGTTGACGTTGTTGTAGCCTAGAAGCGACAGTAACAGTAGGGGAAGATGTTGTCGTACAAGTGGTTTTTCTGGTGTTGCTCAAACTCTGCCAGATTTCACTAAGTTGTTCAACAGGTGAAATGAGGAGATTGGTTAGTCCAGTAAAACGCTGGGCGGGTTTATCAGTAGCGACAGCAGTTTTCAATGCTTCATGCTGTCCAACTGCGATGAATGTACCCATTGCGCGAGTCATAGTCGTGTAGAGCAGCTGACGGGTTAACATCCGGTAATTAGCCCTGACCAATGGAAAAATCACATAAGGAAATTGGCTACCTTGACTCTTGTGACAAGTTATACAAAACGAGTGCATAATTTGCTCGAAGTCTCCAGGATAATAATTAACAACTGCACCGCCCTCCCAAGAGATCGTAACCAAAAATTTTTCCGGCTCCACAGCAATAACCTGACCGATCTCGCCATTCATCACAGGCGGGACAGTTTCATAACGGTTTTTCAGTTGGATTACGCGATCGCCCGCACGGTAGACAACCGACCCAGAGATAACTTGTAGTTGATTTTCAAGTTTTGGATTAAAGATAGGGGCAAGAAGCTGATTGAGATTGTGAACTCCACAGTCTCCTTGTTTTTGCGGCGCTAAGATTATTAGTTGTTGATTTAAATCAACACCTGACTGGCCAATAGCTTTAACCAACTCAACGATGGCTTGGGAGGTCGCTTGGGGCGAGTCTTTTTGAATCATTGCACAGTCACCGACATCCATCCAATCAGAAACTTGATTAAAATTGTGCAGTGTAGGGACTATGCCAGAATTGACATCATTAGCAGCATAAATAATCGGGCTTTCGTGCCGTTGGCGATAAATCGTCTGTAAGAAAGTTGTTGGCACGAGTTCAGAAACAATTAAATCTCGCAAGACCATTCCTGCGCCAATACTGGGCAATTGATCAAAGTCCCCTACCAGTACAATTCTGGTTTTTTTGGGCAAGGCTTTGAGTAGCGAATTGAACAGAAATATATCAACCATTGAAAATTCATCAACGATTAGACAATCAAGATTTAGAGGATTATCCTCGTTATAAAGAAAAACCGCATTGTTTCCCTGCCATTGCAATAAACGGTGAATAGTAGTTGCTTCAATGCCTGTAGCATCTTTCATCCGGTTAGCAGCTTTCCCTGTTGGAGCGGCAAGTGCAATCGCTTTATCAGTATGCATGAACCATTCAACCAAGGTTTTCAGTACATAAGTTTTCCCTCGACCAGGGCCACCAGTGATAATGCTAATTGGATGTTTGGCTGCCATCATCAAGGCACTAATTTGTTCATCACTTAAACGTGAAAGTTGGCGATAGTCAGCAGTTTGGAATTCGGCTAACCAGTGTTCTAAATGTTCAGTGGGGTGAGTTGGTTGGTCAAGGAGAGCAAGAATCTTCAAAGTCACAGAAAGTTCAGCCCGATAAGCAGCTTTGAGATAAACACTATTACCAACATCACCCGAAACTAAAGTCCCCTTGGAGAGTAACTGTTGAATGATTGTATTTAAAAATTGAACATCGGGCGTATGCTGTGGTGAAGAAAGCAGGGAAGTGGCAATACTTACTAATTGCTCAAAGGGTAAAAAACAATTCCCTTCACGCAAGCCGGATTTTAAAACATGGATTAAAGCTGAGATATAACGAGTATCACTGTATAGCGGGATACCAAGAGATATGGCTAACTCATCAGCAGTCTTAAAACCGATGCCGTCAATGTCATCAATTAATCTGTAAGGGTTGTTCTGAAGTACATTTGCAGTTTTGTGTCCGTAATAGTCACAAATTTTCAAAGCTAACTTCAATGAAGTTCCCACAGCCAAAAGTTGGGTAATCACTCCCAAGTTCGGATTCTTTTTACTCTCTGACCAAGCTTTGGTAATACCATCAATCCGATATTGAGTTAGTCCGGGAACAGTGTAAAGTTTTTCGGGGTTGTTATCTAATATCGATAAAGTCTCGCTTCCAAAACAGTTGACCAAAGTTTGAGCAGTTTTCTTGCCGATTCCACGAAATAGTCCACTTTCTAAATACGCCTCGATTTCCGGCAACATCAGAATCGGAAATTTTTCGACTTGAAGGAGCCTCGTCATGAGTCAAAGAGTAATTGAGAGATTCTGTTCTTCTACAAGGGTAGCTCTAAAGCTAACTCATCGTCCCAAATCGAAAATCCAATTGGCTTACGAAGTCTAAAGAATTTCCTTCTGTGATGGATGAAAGATGTCCATGTGCGATCGCCTAAAAGGGATGTAAAGAAATGTTTCTGTTAACGTCATCAAATTTGGCTTCAATACAAGATTTAGTCATCTACTAAGTTAATGGCAGTCAAGCGATGGCGTACCTGCCCTTAAGATGTGCGATCGCCTGTTGCATTGCTCTCTACTTAACCCGACAAAATATAACGATGATTGATTAAAAATCAAGAGACGGAAGTACGGATTAAAATCGTACTTTTATCTATTTATTTGTCATTGCTGTTTGTGAGATAGTAGAAGAAATTCTCAGTTCGCAGTTAAGCATGGTAGTTTTGGTAAGAATAGATCGGGTATTGTGTGGGAATTTAATGAAACTTCAGGATTATATGATCTGGGAAGTTAGTCGGGAGTATCCAAATGTTTTTTTTAAAGTGTAGGGGCAATCAGGAGTTTTGATTCCAGTGGCGTAAGGTAATTTATAGGATGCCCAAAGCTGCCACCGTAAAACATCAACTCCAATAGTTGAACTACCGAATTGTACTCGAGAGTCTTTGTCTGGATTTTGTATAACATTTTTGATTATGGTATTTATCGCTTCTATCTTGAGATTATTCGGTATGCCCATTAGTAGTTTTGTAAGCCACTGTTTGATTTGTGGTGACTGTAGCCAGTCTTTGATTTGGTCATCAGTGGGAGTTAGGCGATTGACTGATAACGTGGGATTTTCGTTATCTTTATTAACTTGACTTTTGGATTGAAATAGTTGCTGAAAATTAGCATCTGTGTTGGACATAAAAATGATTGATTAAAAGAGAATATCTCTATTATAGATAAATTAGATAAATCCGATGATAGCTAATATCTTTTATCAAGATATTAAGATAAATAAATATAAGAAGATTATTTATCCTTTGACACAAAATTATAAAGATTTGACTAATTAATTATGTTATAAATATTAAATAAGTTCCTTATGCAAGTATCAAATAAATACTATGCACCCAATAGAGTTTAAGAAGAAGTGGAAATTAAGTTATCGGGAGCTTGCCCTGGTTTTGGGGTACGAAAGTGAATACACTACCCGAAACTGGAATATGCCAGGAGAACATAAACGGAATCCTCAGAATGTTGTTCGCGTAGCTTGTCGTCTTTTAGATGAAAAGTGGGAACGGGAAGGAAAAGCGCTCAATTCTTATCTTTAACCAGTTTTTTATGACCGCTAATATTTTTTAAAATGACACTCCCCCGCCACGAAAAAGGCGGGGTATTTTATGTATAGTCAGAAGTTGCAAGAAGTTCTCAGAATCATGGGGATAGGGGGGAATACTTGGCAAAATGAAGAACTAACAAGACCAGAAGTTGCGGCGATGTTAAAGCCAAAGGTTTCTGCAAGACAACTACAAGCATATTTGAATATCGCTCGGAAATACTTGCCAGAGTTCAAGAAATTCACCAACAAAAAAACAGGTGGTCTGAATGGCATGAGCAAGCTATACAAGTATCATATTGCTCCCCTTCAAGAAATTCGCTCACTAGCTAGAGAGCATACTTTAGCTGACATAGAGAATGAATTTCTTCAAAGAGGCTCGAAAAAGTAATTTTTATGTTTATAAGGAGAAATTCACTTGGCATCTAATAATTCTGTAGGAAGAACACAAACTCAAGTTCTAGCTAAGGCGCTTGCGGCGATTGGGCGCAAGTATCAGCATCACATAAACGCTGCCGGTACGGCGACAATCATTGTCATGCAGTCAATGCCCTCTTATGGGTGGGGCTTGTTCGATTCGGCCCAGGTGGCAATGACTTGTATGTTCGGCGGCGCTGGCGGTATTGGTGGTGGTGCGGCTGGCGGCGCGGCTGCCATTCAAGCACTTCCGGCAGTGATCAATGCAACCATCACAGTACTTTTGTTTGTATACTTTGTGGCTTCTGGGCTTAAGGTTGCCAACGGCATTGGTGAAGGACAAGAAGTAACGCAGATGGTTCAACAACCCGTAGGCGTGTTTTTTATAATCCTGGTGCTTTGGATTGCTCAAAGTATCTTATTTAACGGCGTTACAGCCGCTTGTTAGTGATGAGCGAGTCTAATAAATCGCCCATGAAACGGGTGAATCAGTCACTTGGTCAAAATGCAACAATCGGCATTTTTACTGGCTTTCAGTTTGCAGTCGCCTTATTTATGTTTGGCGTGGGCTTCATCATAGCGATTATGTTTGGGGCAGGAATAGTTTGGGGACTGCTGGCTGGTGTTTGGTTGAGTGCTACGGTGATAGTTTTATCTGGGAAGCGTCCTTACTTGTTCTGGTCAAGAGTGTTCCCAAGCGTTCCAGTTTTCACTCGTGGCTATGTCAGATATACTTCGCCCCAAAACAAAAAAAGGGCGGGTTCAAAGGGGATGCCTAAACTATGGTAAAAAGCAGCATTCGTAATCAAAAAATAGTACCCTTTGAAGACTTTCTAGACCTAGCAACTTTAGTGAAATTGAAAAAGGGTAACTATGAAATTGGGGCTTACTTGTTGAGCAAAAAACAAGTAAGCGATACTAACAACACGCTGCAATTAGTATTCGGATATGAATGCACTGGCTTTCACCCACTGTTTAATTCATCAGAGAGACTAGAGGCGATGGCCAAGGCTTTTGAGAACGGCTGTAAAGAGTTCTCCGAAGGTGAGAAATTCACGTTTAGATGGTCTTCGTTTTGCGATGAAGACAAAGTAATTGAAAGCTATCACCAAAGGCTGCGAAACCCCGTATCTCCTGAGAGTGAGTTTCTTGATTGGGGGCAGGTTGCCCGAATGCAAGAACTCACACGTAACCATCAGCGTAAGGATATCAAGCTCAGTATTTACACGACTTTCACTGTCCGCCCAGGAGGAACCGAAGGTGGTGACGCGGTAGATAGAGCGATAGTTAAGCTAGCTAACTTCCTACAGCGCAAATTCACCCCAACAGGAGCAACCGAACTCACTCTTCAAAACTTAATTCAAGTTCTTGAAAAAGCGATAATAGTCTCTTTGCGGCATCAACAAATACTATCTGAGATGGGCTTGTTCCCCTCGCCAAAATCAGACAAGCAATTGTGGGACGACCTAGTTGATAGAATGGGTGCAAAGGCTGTAAAAGTGCCCCATACCTTGGTTTATGATACTGGTGAATTAAGGGAGGAGATTAACGAAGCCGCGCCCAACCCATCGCGGTATAACGACCAATTGCACGCTACATCCGTACTTCTGAATAACGGCATACCTCACGCTGATAGGCGCTGGGTATGTTTGCCCCACCAGAGTACTGACAAAAAGAAGTATATCGGCGTAATGACGCTTGCCCAAAAACCAGAGGTATTTGCTTCAACCCATCAGCAAGTACGCTTTTTATGGGACGTATTCTCACGCGAGGTTATTTATGATGTCGAGATAATAACAGAGATTAGCCCAGCCGATCAAAAAATGATTAGGCTTACCCAACAATTGATTACGAGGCGGTCAATAAATGCCGAAATTAGTGCTAGGAAAAAGACTATTGATGTAGGAGCGCAAATTAATACAGAGCGGTCAGTCGATGCTCAGAAACAACTTTATACAGGAGATATCCCGGAAAATGTAGCAGTTACTATTTTAGTCTATCGCAACTCTACAGAAGAAATTGATGACGCTTGTCGGTTAATTTCCGGCTATATCAATCAACCTGCGGAGTTGATTAGAGAAATGCAGTATACATGGTCAATCTGGCTCGACAGTTTGCTGTTGAGACAAAGACCCCAGTTAACATTTCCTTTCAACCGCCGAGCTACTTTATTTGCTAGTGAAGTGATTGGTTTAACTCCAGTAGTCCAGACAG
>NZ_KV757753.1 GCF_001712795.1 Nostoc sp. KVJ20 | reverse complement strand
TCCCCATTCCCCATTCCCTATGTCAAGTTCTTCTGGACGCCCACGTAGCATCCACGCCGACCAAGCCATTCTGCAAGCGACCCTAGATTTGCTTGCAGAGGTAGGATATGAAAGCATGAGTATAGAAGCGATCGCTTCCCGTGCTGGAGTTGGTAAAACGACCATCTATCGGCGTTACACTTCCAAAGAAGAATTAGTTGCAGACGCGATCGAAAGTTTGAGAGATGATTTAGTGATCCCCGATACTGATAGCTTTTGGGGAGACATGGATATCCTGATTAATAATGCCGCCAAAAAAATAGATAGTCCCCTTGGTCGTCAGACACTTGCGCTGATCATTAGTACAGCGTCTAGCAATCCTCAGTTTGCAGAGGTTTACTGGACAAAATATACAAAACTCCGACGTGAAGCCTTTTCTAAAATACTTGAGCGTGCCAAGTCTAGAGGCGAAATTCACAAGGATGCAGACGTAGAACTAATTATCGACCTTGTAAGCGGGTCACTATATTATGCACTGATCTTCAAACCCACAACTGAGCCAGTAGAAGCATACATGCGCCGCACCATGAATCTTCTTATGAAGGGAGTAGGGAATAGGGAATAGGGAGTAGGGTGCAAAGGAGACGGAATAACCAATGCCCAATGCCCCATTCCCCATGCCCAATTCCAACTTGTTAGCAAAATAACTTTTCACTATAGGTCATAAATGAGATGATGGAGAAATTAGAGAAAAAGGTGAACAATTGTTATTTTTCTCCTTCCGCTTCTGGTTGCAGAATGGCATCACAGTATTGAATGAGGGTTGTCAAGCGATCGCAAATCGTCTGAAGTCTCGTTTGTGCAGTAGATGCTTGCCGCGCTCCTTGGAAAAACATCACATCTATTTCCAACAAGCGCAATTGCTTGCTCATCTCCGTTTGATAAGACTGCACTCGCCAGTTTTCATCAGCCAAAGGCACAATCTCTTGCCCGAAAAATTGCTGCAACGAGGCTATACGCTGTCGCAGTTCAGGCGCAACTATTTGGGTAGTTGTGGCATCGGAGCGTAATTGCTCTAGCAAGGTTACGAGTGCCAGATATTTCTCACGGTTTAAAGACATCCAGTGCTAGTTAAGATAGTATTAATGTCAAGTAATTTTTCTTCTACAATAAACTTTCTTAAGTACTTATCAGCACTAAAAGCCTCAAATCATGGTTTGAGGCTTTGTTTGCCATCAATGGATTTTCAAGTTTATGATCCTTGAAACCCGCAGTGGATGACTACCGTCTGCAATTGGAGAATCATCCTTACACTGTTTTTTCTACCCTTCTCTGGGCGACAGCATCTTCTTAGAGCGATGCTGCCAGTTTTATTTATCATTCAGTTATCTACCGATCCTATCCAAACCCAATTGTATGAGCAGTCTAGCTATAAATTCATCAGTTGATCTCGCCATTCCGGAATGGTTAAAAAAATGTTTGAAGGAGTCATCCACAACTAGCGGTGTAGGGGAAGATGACCGAAGGCATAGTGATACAGTCTTGATTGGTCGCGCATTTGAATTTGCTTACCAACTGCATCAAGGTCAATACCGCAAATCTGGAGAACCATACATTGCCCATCCCGTTGCTGTAGCCGACTTGCTGCGTGACTTGGGAGGTAGTGCTGCTATGATAGCAGCTGGATTTCTCCATGATGTCGTTGAAGATACAGAAGTTACAAGTCAAGAAATAGAAGAACGCTTTGGCCCAGAAGTGCGGCAGTTGGTTGAAGGTGTCACCAAGCTTTCTAAGATCAATTTCACCAGCAAAACCGAAAGCCAAGCCGAAAACTTCCGGCGGATGTTTTTGGCAATGGCGCAAGATATTCGGGTAATTGTGGTGAAATTGGCAGATCGTTTGCATAATATGCGAACTTTACAATATATGTCAGAGGCCAGCCGCCGCCGCAGTGCCCAAGAAACGCGAGATATATTCGCGCCCTTAGCCAATCGCTTGGGAATTTGGCGAATTAAATGGGAACTGGAAGATTTGGCTTTTAAATATTTGGAACCAGAAGCTTTCCGCCAAATGCAAGAGCATGTTTCCGAAAAACGGACGGCGCGAGAAGAGAAATTGGCTAGAGCTACGAACATGTTGCAAGAGCGTTTGCAGCAAGCCGGAATCCAGTTTCAGGATATCAGCGGTCGTCCCAAGCACCTTTATAGCATTTACCAAAAAATGCACCGCCAGCAAAAGGAATTTCATGAAATTTACGATTTGGCAGCGCTGCGAATTATTGTTCAAACTAATGAGGAATGCTATCGGGCGTTGGCGGTGGTTCATGATGCTTTTCGCCCAATTCCTGGGAGATTTAAAGACTACATTGGACTGCCAAAGCCTAATCGTTACCAGTCGTTACATACTGGGGTGATTGGACTAACTGGCCGTCCTTTAGAGGTGCAAATTCGGACAATCGAAATGCATCATATCGCCGAGTATGGGATTGCCGCCCATTGGAAGTATAAAGAAACCGGAGGTTCTAGTATTAGCCATTTGACAGCGACAGATGACAAGTTTACTTGGCTACGGCAACTGCTAGAATGGCAAACTGATCTCAAGGATGCCCAAGAATATCTTGATAGCGTCAAAGATAATCTATTTGAAGATGATGTCTATGTCTTCACCCCTAAGGGGGATGTTGTTCCTTTAAGTCCTGGTGCTACCACTGTAGATTTTGCTTATCGCATTCATACGGAAGTGGGGAACCACTGTTCAGGGGCGCGGGTGAATGGGCGAATGGTGCCACTGTCAACGCGGCTGCAAAATGGCGATATTGTCGAGGTTTTAACCCAAAAGAACTGCCATCCGAGTTTAGATTGGTTGAACTTTGCCAGAACTTCGGCAGCGAAATATCGGATAAAACAATGGTACAAGCGATCGCGCCGGGAAGAAAATGTTGCCCGTGGACGGGAGTTGTTAGAAAAGGAACTTGGTAAAACTGGTTTTGATAGTTTGCTGAAGTCCGATGCGATGCAGATTGTCGCTGAAAAGTGTAACTACCACAGCGTAGACGATTTACTTGCCGGTTTGGGTTACGGTGAAATTACCTTGAACCTAGTGCTAAATCGTTGGCGAGAAGTAGCGAAGGGACAACAACCAGCTTCCACTGTGTCGCCATTTATCCCCAAAGAACCAGCGACATCAAAAGCTTTGCGAGATGCACCTCCAACTACCTCACGCTCCACAGATTCGCCAATTTTTGGGGTGGAAGGTTTGGTATATTATTTAGCTGGGTGTTGTACCCCGATTCCTGGCGAACCAATTATTGGTGTGGTGACGCGAGGTCGGGGGATTTCAATCCATCGCCAAGGCTGCCATAATTTGGAGACTGTGGAGTATGAGCGCTTAGTACCAGTTAGGTGGAACCCAGGCGCAGAAAATAGTGGTCGTCCGCACACATACCCAGTGGATGTTCAAATTGAAGCCCTTGACCGCGTAGGGGTGCTAAAGGATATTTTGTCACGCTTAAGTGACCAAGGGATTAACGTTCGCCATGCTCAGGTGAAAACCTCTGCTGGTCAACCTGCATTGATCGACTTAGGAATAGATATACGCGATCGCTCACAACTAGAGCAAGTGTTCGTCCAAATTAAGAAAATGAGCGACATTTTGAATATCCGCCGCCTTGGTCAAATTGACGAGTAAGTTTGCCAATTGCTAGGGTGCGTTAACGCAGTGTAACGCACCAGTTTATACCAACCTGAAAAAATAAATGCGACAAATAGACCATCTTGCTTGTAGAGACGCGATTCATCGCGTCTTCACTCAAGGATTTATTACAAAGAGTCTGCACTGTCAGCATGGAAACAATGCAGATTATTTATCATATTCAGGCTGCTCAGAATTAAGGTTAATTGTTAATATTCATAGACTGCAACATTTTTTCTCGCTTCTTGCGGGCAATTTCTTGCAAGTCAACAGTTCTATCAGTCTCATCTACAATTTCACCAGTTATCACCTCAAGCACATCTTCCAAAGTGATGACACCAGCGATACTTCCATATTCGTCTACCACTACTGCAAGATGTTCACGAGCTTCTATAAAATTTTTCAACAATTTATCTGCCCGAATTATCTCAGGAACAAAGTTGACTTTTCGAGTCAGACTAACAATTTTTTGATCGTTACTTCCTTCAACCATTGCTGTCAGTAAATTCTGTTTTAAAGCAAATCCAATGACTTCATCAAGAGATCCATCTATTACAATAATCCGGGTGTGTTGGGACGCAATAATGTTGGTTTTCGCTTCCGCAAGAGTCATATCTCCGTAGATATATGTCAGCATGATTCGGGGTGTCATTAAATCAGATGCAGTCACATCATTTAATCTAAACACCCGCTGAATCATTTCTGCTTCCTCACTTTCGATAATTCCCTCTTGATGACCAATCTTCGCCAACAGCTTTATTTCAGCCTCATTTGTAGTTGGTCGTTTTTGCCCTTTAGAAAAAGGTGCAGTAACATTTTCTAGAATCCAAACTAAGGGTGTGAAAGCAATAGCAAGTCCAGCCACAGGTATAGCCGCAAGTATAGCGATTTGCTCAGAATAACGTTCTCCAATTGTCTTGGGAATGATTTCACCAAAGATGATAATCAGAAATGTCAATACTCCTGAAAATACACCAAGCCATCTATCTCCTAATACTTGAGTAGCAATATTACCTGTGAGAATACTGCCAATGATATTGAAAGTATTGTTGAGGATTACAATAGCCGCAATCGGTCGATTCATGTTTTCACGAATCGCTAAAAGTGTTACTAATGAACGGTTATTTGATTGTGCTAATTGTCTGACTCTTAGGGTCGAAACAGAGAACAGGGCCGTTTCTACACTAGAACAAAGGGCTGAACCTAAAAGAACAACAAACACAATGATTACAAGCTGTAGCATAAAGTTTCCCAAATATGGGAAGCGAAAGTTGAGCTTAAATGATAGCTAAAGGAGTTGCTATCTTGTTATTTTCTGAGTTTAGCGTTTTCCTATTTTAAGCTCATTGTCCGGGAAGGCTTTGCTCCCATAGCACTAGATTTTCAGCTTGTAGGTACTTTATTTATTATGTCTGCTTGATTGGTTATTAAACCTGGAGAACCTACCCTGACAAAGCTCTGACAATTCAGGTTATGTGAAAAAGTCCACAAAAACCTAACCCCCTTCCCGACGCGGGAAGGGAGAAACCGGAAAATCTTGTTCCCTCCCCAATGCATCGGGAGGGTTAGGGTGGGGTAAAACCTTGGTTAATCAGCTATTTCAGACTTGTGTGTACACCGTAGCTCCTTTTAGGAGAGAGGAATGAAAAACTCCACGCCACTTGCGGGATGGAGTTTCCCGCCGCTTTCAATGAAATTTTTCTCTCTTCCCGAAGCCTACGGTGTACACACAAGTCCTAAAAACCTAGCTTGATAAGCATTTCCTCGTTCCCAGGCGGAGCCTGGGAATGCATTCTTGAGTCAGAGACTCAATATCTGACTAGAGGCAGAGCCTCTAATCAGGCATTCCTATGCAGAGCATAGGAACGAGATAAACGAGAGAATAATGCGAAATTGATCTTTTTTTGACTTGTGTGTACACCGTAGCTTCCCGAAGCGGGAAGGGAGATAGAGATTAGAACTCTAGCATAAATATTTTATAGTGTGATTGAGAGTTATTTTTTTTCTAAATTATAGCAATTAAAAATAGTAATAATTTACCAACTTGTCTTCAATAACTGTTCTTTGAGAGTACTAAAACACCTGAAATAATTAATTTGTTTATTCCATATTAACTATATGATAATAAGAGGAATGCGATATTGTATCCAGCATTGAATAACCATTAAAGCTTACTCAAGAAGATGAATTATGCCAGTACTTAATATCCTTCATTTAGTTGGGTCTGCACACAATAATTTTTACTGTGATTTATCACGCCTTTATGCCCAAGACTGTTTAACAGCAATAGCAGATAAATCACTTTATAACTTTCAGATTGCATACATCACACCTGATCGTCAGTGGCGATTTCCTCACTCACTTAGTCGAGAAGATATTGCTCTCACTAAACCAATTCCTCTGTTTGATGCGATACAGTTTCTAACAGGACAAAACATTGACATCATGTTACCACAAATGTTTTGTATTCCTGGAATGACTCAGTACCGCGCCTTATTCGATTTGCTCAACATCCCTTATATAGGGAATACTCCCGATATCATGGCCATAGCGGCCCACAAAGCTAGAGCCAAAGCAATTGTCGAAGCCGCAGGGGTGAAAGTGCCTCGTGGAGAACTGCTCCGCCAAGGAGATATTCCGACAATTACACCTCCAGTAGTCATTAAACCTGTAAGTTCCGACAACTCTTTAGGAGTGACTTTAGTCAAAGAGGTTACTGAATATGATGCTGCTCTGAAAAAAGCATTTGAATATGCTTCGGAGGTCATTGTAGAAGAGTTTATTGAACTCGGTCGAGAAGTCAGATGCGGTATCATTGCCAAAGACGGGGAACTAATCGGTTTACCCCTTGAAGAGTATCTGGTAGACCCCCATAATAAACCCATCCGCAACTATGCTGATAAACTCCAACAAACTGACGATGGAGACTTGCATTTGACCGCTAAAGATAATATCAAGGCTTGGATTTTAGACCCTAACGACCCAATTACCCAAAAGGTTCAAGAAGTGGCTAAGAAGTGTCATCAGGCTTTAGGTTGTCGCCACTACAGTTTATTTGATTTCCGCATCGACCCAAAGGGGCAACCTTGGTTTTTAGAAGCCGGATTGTATTGTTCTTTTGCTCCCAAAAGCGTGATTTCCTCTATGGCGAAAGCAGCAGGAATCCCTCTAAATGATTTGTTAATAACCGCTATCAATGAAACGTTGGGCAAGTAATACAACAGAGTTCAGAATTAATTCATTGGTCAAAATGGGCTTGTTCGTAATAAGGACTTTAGTCCTGTCTTTGGGGACTGAAGTCCCCACTACAAACTGTTTATTATGGGTAATTTGGCGGACATCATAATTACGAATTACGAATTACTTAGTCCCCGCCTAATTCCACGAGTTTACCGATATTGAAGTCAATTTTTACCCAACCTTTGAGTTTTTGCAGATTTTGTAGCAAAAGTAAAGTAATCTGCCAATGGTGCAAAGTTAAAAACGGTATTGGATCATTTATTTGATAAATAGCATCTGTACCTCGTACTAATCTCTGAAACCAAGTTTGCAATTGTTTTGCAGAACGAATACCAGTCAGTCGCCAGATTTCGTGATATATCCAGTAAGTGGGCTTGCTATCAGCTAAAGGTTCTAGGGGTGCAGCTAGGAGAGTTTTCCCAAAATAGGCTTCTGCAACACCTGGGTGATTGTAAAACATTGTAATCGCCGAATGGGTGCGGGGATTACATTCAATGGCGTAGGCTGTACCATCTTCAGCTTGGATAAAGTCGAAAGAGACTTGTCCAGTTAGTCCCAAACTTTTGACGAAATGTTGCACCCATTGCCGAATTTGGGGATTTTCGACATTTTCATAATTAATCTGAAACGCAGAAGAATCTGAGCAGCAATGCAACCTTAATTCACCATCCCGCACTGTGCTATGGGTGCATAATTCTTTCCCAGGAATAAACTCTTGCATAATCCAAGGTTTTTCTGGGCTGATGGGTAAACTCTTGACAAAGGCTGCTGTCTCTTCTGGAGTGTCACAGGGAAGTTTGGTTAAATTTAAGCGGCGAACGGAGTCGTAAGAAATACTTTTTATAATATATTTGCGCGTTTCTTTACTAAAATCAAAGTTGATAACTTGTTCAGCATCGGTAATTTTAAAAGATTTGGGAACAGATAAACCAAGCGATCGCGCCTGATCGGTAAAGGCAAATTTATCATCCAGCATCTTGGTTATCTCAGCATCGAAGTGGAAAACCTCGCAGTATGCTGACAGTGAAGGTTTTGCTAAAGAGTCGTAATAACTAGCCACAGGACTGCATACTGGTACATAAATGTCAACTTTTTCTTTTTTGACGATTTCCAATAGCGCCTGTATATAGCCTTCTGGGTCATCTTGTGGTGCTGGAACTGTATAAAAACGACTCACAGCATTTGAGAATCTATGCCCGGATAACCAGTATTTGTGACCTTCAACCAGAATAACTCTGTGTCCGGCGGCATGGAATGAGCGAGCAAGTTGCAATGCTTTGGTCATTTTGCCGCCACTGACTAAGATAGTCTGAGGATGGGCTGCTACGGCAGGTTTTTTTGTAAATAGAATGCTCCACAGCAGAGATAGTAATACGATCAAAGCGTTGATAGGTAAAGCTATCAGCAGTAATGTTAGAGTTCCCAGAGTCTTGAATAGAGCTACTATTTTTATTCTTATACCCGTTGAGGGCGTTGTGGATTCAGGGAGTGATAAGGAGATTGATTGAGCCATAAGTTTTTCTTTTACGTGGAATGCGGTCTTTTGTAGGGGCGCACAGATATGCACCCCTACCGGATATTGCATCCAAATAAGAACCGCTATAGAGTCGCCTTTTTGTGATGCTTTGAATTGATAGTGCCTATTACACCAAGCGTCTAATCAGGGTTATACCATCTCGTATGGGTAACAGAACTTGCTCTACACGCGGATCTGCGGCGACAATGCGGTTGAATTTAGCGATCGCCTCACCATTAGCAGTACGCTGTTCGGATGGTAAGTAAACTTGTCCTTGCAACAACGTATTATCGACGCAGATTAACCCGTCGGGAGCCAGTAAGTGGCTATCCAAGATAATTTGGAAGTACTCTACATACTCCTTTTTATCGGCATCAATGAAGATCAGATCAAATGATTCTTTTTTAGCCGCCAACTTGTGCAATGTCTCTAATGCAGGTGCTACTTCTACAACAATCTTGTCGCCGTGTGGAGACTCCTGAAAACAAGTTTGAGCAAATTCAGCCACATAAGAGTCTACTTCACAAGCAATGAGTCGTCCATCGTGTGGTAACGCTTCCGCCATCGCCAAAGCCGAATATCCTGTAAACATTCCCACTTCCAGGATGCTCTTAGCTTTGGTAATATGCACAAACATCTTTAGTGTTTGTCCTTCAAGATGTCCTGAGAGCATTTCCTGCTCTAGTTGACGCACCGTTTCACCATCACTAAAGCGTTTGCTCCAGTCTTCTTTGCTGGTCTTTTGCGCTAGTGCTGTCAATGCGGCCGATTCGGGAGTAGTGCAATCATCCAAATAGGGATCTAAACCTGCTGCTAATTGCAAACCTTGGCGCAGAGATGTCAATATCTCTAAAGGAATATTACTCTCTTCTGCTATTCGGAGAGTTTTCTGTAGCTGTGCTACGAGGATGCTGTGTGGCGTAATTGGTCTTGCGGTATCTCGTCCTAAAATACTGGTCATGTTTTCACACTCCCAATAGTTTGGATTCTTCTTGAGTTTCTATGTAAGCGTCAATCCCATCTCCACCACGAGGGTATTTAGCACACAAACGTTTGTGTTCAGCTAAGGCTACATCTAGTTCTTCACGGGTGAAATCGTTAACAAAGAAGCACTCACCAATGGGTTTTGGCATAGCTGCGCGTTGTTTACCGTCTCGCGTCAAGCTGATAGATTGGGTTGCATACCAGAGCAAATCGCTATCTAGTAAAGGATGATCGATTGATAAACCGATACGGCTCATCAAGCTTAAAATGCGATCGCGTTCTCCAGTTGTAATGTAACCACGTCTTGCTGCAATGGTTGCAGATAAAGCCATGTCTATATTCACAGCGTGACCGTGAAATAGCGGTACCATCGGAGCTAATTCTAAGGTAGGACTCCAAGTGTGACCGTAGGCGATGACGCGATCGAGGTCTAACTCATGCAAATTAGGAGTTTCCAACTCCAGCATAGTTTTAATTGCCTCGTAATTGAGTTTGTGTGCGATCGCTTTCAGTTCACTTGTGCCATTCACATGTCCAAAGTGAGTACGCAGCAACTCTTCGCCATATTCATCCAGCAATTCAAAGACTTCAGAGTTGGCAACAACAGCAATTTTGATTAATTCTGCCATGCCATTACGAACTTGAGCCGTTGGTAATGTTTGCAAAAAGGAGAAATCGAGGATCACTTTCAAAGGAGCATGATATGCACCCAAACGATTTTTTAACTTGCGATGGTTGACTGCAACCTTAATCGCCACACCTGCATCAATTAAACCAATCAGTGTAGTAGGAATACGAATGTAGTTACTCTTGCGACGGTAAGAAGCACATGCAAACCCAGCTACATCAGTGATTAAACCACCACCCACAACTAACACCGGTTCCTTGCGGATTAAGCCAAAATCAGAAAAAGCATCAACAATTTTTTCAAAGGTTGCAAGGGTTTTAGTCGGTTCAGTAATGACAATAGGAACTACAGTCAGATCAATGCCATAGTGTTTAAAATATGACTTGATTTGCTTCCCGTATAGCCTATTGACATTGGCATCAATCACTGTCAAACAGCGGCCAAATTTCTCATAGCTGTCTGCAATTTCTCTGTTATTGATATCAAATGCACCGTTCACATAGACCAGACTAAACTCAATTTTTTCGTAACCTTCCACGCGAAATTCAGCTTCCGTTGCTTCAAAGGATGCTTGAACATTATTCATTGCTGTTGTCCTTAATACAAGTGAAAAAGTTGTGATATTCAGGCAATATTTCAGATTTACCTGATGTATGGCAATAACAAATGATGCTATTAGTTGCCTAAAATTTTAGGCATCCTAAAGCAAGCTTTCACTAGAAAAGCTGATTATTATTACCAGATGATGTTAATAAATAACACCATCACTTAGTTAAATTCTTTCAGCCAACCTTTTATAGGTTGCTTCAAAATTGGTCAAATTACCCCATCGAAAACTTATCGCTATAACGCTTAAGCTCTTTTGGGATTGTTGACATTAATTAAGCAAGTTAACCTTAATTTAGATTAACTCAGCATGAGTTTTCAGAAATTACCCTAAATGCAGATTAACTATAGGATAAAACCTACTATATCGAGACTATAGTGGCTTTCCGACCGTTCTACTTCGCAAAATTTCTAACAGAGAAAACCGCACAGATAGTTTACCTCCGGGCTTCCATTTGAGATTACAGCCTTCATTAACTTTCTGTTCGCTGTTTTTTAGCATTAGTCTTGAACCTTGTATCGCTACACTCTGTTTGACTCAGAATGACAGTGGACTTCTAGTTTGATTTAGTTAACTTTCTGTTCAGTATTTAATATACCAACGTCAGTAACTTTTGAAAACCAAGAATTTATTTATCAGAGTTACTAATCACACACATTAGTTTAACTCAATATGTGAACATTTTTATCTTTACAAATCTTAAAAAAGAGTTAAATTGGCTTTTTCCCTTAAAATCATGGGATTTCAGCTTCAATTTAAGAGATAATTTTCTTGCACATAACATAAAATGTGATGTATGTATTCTGCCAAAAGTATACTGAGTGAATATTTTTTAATACAAAAACTTGTTTCTATCGATGTAGCACGTACCTCGGTAATGATGGATGATTAATATGGAAAAGTGTGTCTATTTATTCCAATACCTATGCAACAGTTATTTCCCGGAGAGGTATTCGCCAAAACTGCTGATTTTGACATTGGTATTCGCCAACTGTTACCCAAATACGATGAGATGTTGGAGGTAATTACCCGTTGTCTACCTTCCACAAGTCGGCGTATTTTAGAATTAGGTTGCGGTACTGGTGAACTTAGTCTCAAGATACTCAACCACTTTCCAGATGCCCAAGTAATTGCCTTAGATTATTCACCTCGAATGCTGCAATTTGCCCAAGATAAAATTACAGCAGTTGGGCATCAAAAACGTTGGACTGGCATACAAGCAGATTTTGGTGACTGGGCAAATAATCCAGAAAAATTGGATATTGGTAGCGAATTTGATGCTTGTGTCTCATCCTTGGCAATTCACCATCTCCAAGATGAAATGAAATTCAAGTTATTTGAGCGAATTGCTGCTAGCCTGACTCAAGACGGCTGTTTTTGGAATGCAGACCCCACTTTACCAGAATCACCAGCCTTAGCAGAAGCTTACAAGGCGGCACGAGAGGAATGGTCAGTTGAACAGGGAACTAGTTTAACAGAGATTCGAGCCAAGCTTGGCACTAGCAGCACCCAAGGTTACTCCAGTCAAGATCAGCTAGCTACCCTGGATGCTCATTTACAAATGTTGAGCAAAGCTGGATTTAAGACAGTTGCAGTGCCTTGGAAATATTATGGACTGGCGGTGTTTGGTGGCTGCCTGTGAAAATTTGAGGTTTTGGATGCTTTAATTTGGCTCCAAGTGGGTATTTATAGCATTAAGAGCTTGATAGTAACAAAACAGCAATAAATAACATGATCTTTTTTAAGAAGAACTAATATATAAACGCATTAGGTCTGTAAAGGAGGTTTTGCTAACTCACGCAAGGATTTTAGCTGAAATTTGCGGTATATAAGCTTGCCTTGTGTTTTTATGCAATATTTCTACATCAGAAGTACCCGTGAGGGTACTATCAATCCTCCACAGACCTATCCCAAAATACAGAGTAGAAAATTTTATTCAAAAAAACCAGGGGCACGCGATTTGGATTCGTTTTTCTGCTCGTTTCAAAAGTGGAGTTAAAGCCACTGTTTGCCATCACCTAGTTTCAAAAGGAGAATATCTTGGATGGCTCGAAATAAAAAGAAATCAGCCGGGTTTAAGTATGAGCATCCACTTTACTCTAGATGCCCGATTTGTTGTATCATCCCGCCCCACATGCTGGAAAATGTTGTGGTGAATGGCAACCCCCAGCAACGGAGTTGGGCTTTTCATACATTAAATGCTTCAGCACAGTTTCGCGGACGGAGAGATGTCATAGGTACTGTATCATTTGCACCTTCTCCGGGTGAAAAGCGCCGCACCATCTACGATGCAAAAAATGGCCAGCAACTTCCTGGTACATTGGTGCGAAGTGAAGGAGACCCACCAAGCAGTGATGCAGCAGTGAATGAAGCCTATGATTCTGCTGGTGCTACTTATGACTTGTTTTATGAGATATTCGATCGCAATTCCATTGATGACAAAGGACTACGTTTAGACTCCACCGTGCATTATGGCGTCAAGTATGACAACGCCTTTTGGAACGGCGACCAAATGGTTTATGGTGATGGCGACGGAGAAATGTTTCAGCGCTTCACAAAGTCGATTGATGTGATTGGGCATGAGTTAGCTCATGGGATAACTCAGTATGAAGCGGGTTTACAGTATTATGGCGAACCTGGGGCACTAAATGAATCATTTTCTGATGTCTTTGGTTGCCTGGTGAAACAAAAGACTAAAAATCAGACTGCACAAGAAGCAGATTGGATAATTGGCGAAGGTCTTTTAGTACCGACTGTCAAAGGTGTTGGCATCCGTTCCATGAAAGCACCAGGAACAGCATACAATGACCCAGTACTAGGTAAAGATCCCCAACCAGGTCACATGAAAGATAAATATACTGGTGCTGAAGATAATGCTGGGGTGCATATCAACTCAGGAATCCCTAACCATGCCTTTTATCTAGCATCTGTTGAGATTGGTGGCTATGCTTGGGAAAAAGCTGGTAAAATCTGGTACATAGCTTTGCGCGATCGCTTGCGTGCCAAAGCAGATTTTAAAAAAGCTGCCAACGTTACTATTCAAGTTGCTGGCGAACTCTACGGTAATGACAGTGATGAACAAAAAGCTGTGCAGAACGCTTGGCAAAAGGTAGGAGTTATTTAGAAGTTAGGAGTGTTGAGTGAGGAGTTAGGAATAATGGTCAATACCTTCCACTGCCTCACTCAACACTCAGGACTGATAAATCTGTTGTTTGTTATTGCTAAAGTGGGAGGTGAAAACTATCACCTCCCAATATTTGTATTTATCCCAACCAAATAACACAACGGAGAGCAAAAAAAATGCGAGTATCACTTGAACGCACAGGTGGCTTTGCCGGAATTAGCAAAAAGACAACCGTTGATACAGATACTCTCCCACCACATGAAGCAGCGACACTTCCCCGACTGGTGGAAGTTGCAGATTTATTTAGGCTACCTGAACTAATTACCTCGCCAAATCCTCAGAGCGATCGCTTTCAGTATAAGTTAACAGTGGAAGATAACGGTAAGCAGCATACGGTAACTGTCAGTGAGTCAGCATTACCAGGAACCTTAAGACCACTGATTGAATGGTTGCAAACCGTAGCACAAAAAAAGTAATTTGCTGAATTAACAAATAAAATTAAATGCCTATCAGATAAAACCAAAACACTTGTAGAGACGGCGATTTATCGCGTCTCAAAAACTCGAAAACCCATAGTTTTGTACAATTAGCCCTTAACCCAAGCGTATTGGCATATAAACAGGAGAATGTGAAGTCGTGGGCGAAGAAAATATAAATTTTAATTTTGCAGAAGAAAATCAAACTGATGATTTTTTGCACGTAGCATCTATAAAAGAGGATTGGGGTGGAGACGGAAGAGGGCGCATGAACCTATCAGGTAGGTGTACAGCCATCTCCAAACACGTACCTCGCAAATACCAGTTTTTTGACACCAATACTCTGCCAGAAGAACAACAGTGGCGAGTCAGTGGAATGCCAGAAGGTGTTGTGCCTGGAAGCCGCCGAACACTAACATGGCATGACTCTGGTGCATCCACTTCAAAAGTAGTTTTACCGCCTCAGTTTGAAGCACCTTCTGGCTTCTTTACTACCGATTTAGAGATTTTTGTACTCAGGGGCGCTATTCAATTAGGAGAGTGGCAATTAAACAAGCATGGCTACTCCTTTATCCCCGCAGGAGTGAAAATAGGCCCTTGGAAAGTTCTAGGTAATGAAGAAGTTGAAATCCTCTGGATGGAGAATGGCCCTATTCCATTGAAATATAAAAATGCAACAAACGATCATCCAGATGCTAGACTACGTGACTTTATCCCTGCCTTGAATAGTAAATTGCTACCGTGGAACAAGACAGATACAGTTCAATTTGAAGTATCTAAAAAAAAGTATTTAAGAAAAGATAGTAATGGCGGTGGAGTATGGTTGCTTGGTATCTTGGCACATTATGATGGCAGTTATCCAATGATTCAATCATATAATGAAGAAGCATATTGCTTGGCTGGATACTGTGATATAGGAGATTTTCGATTTGTAAAGGATTGGTTTGGCTATGTTCCTAGTTTTACCACTGTCCCTTGGCACAGAACAGATGATGGTTCCTTATTCTTTATCCGCGTTGATAGGGATTTATCAAAGCTTGCAACAGTATTATCATATTCACACTAATAAACACATAGTTTGTAAACAGCAAGGTTTCTATGTGGCCATTCTAGAAGGTCTTTTTAAATAACGTCCAATAGGTGAACCTAGAACTTTCCCATTGTTGCAAATCAAGTTTCCGCGCAGAAAAGTACTCTTCACCTTTCCAGTTAATTCCACTCCTTCAAAAGGTGTATAACCTTGTTGTGACTCTGACTCAGCAGCACTTACCACAAAGCTTTCATTTGGGTCTAACAGCACCAAGTCAGCATCATAACCAATAGCAATATCGCCTTTTTCTAACAAACCAAAGCGTCGGGATGGGTTCCAAGATAGCAATTTAGCCATCTGGTTGTAAGACATCCCCCGCTTACTACCTTCACTAAACACACCAGAAAGTAAATATTCTGTACCGCCAAAACCAGACTTTGCTAACCAAATATTATTCGGGTCTTTAACATTTCTTTTTTGTTCAGCAGAACAGCAAGCATGGTCACTAACTATCCAATCTACTTGATTGTTGAGTACTGCTTGCCATAAATATTCAACATCGGCACGGGGACGAATAGGAGGGTTGACTTTTGCCCAAATCGTATTAGGAGTATCGACATCTAACAACAAATGTCCAACAGTAACTTCTCGCCGAAAGTTGATATGAGGAAAAGCAGCTTGCATAGTTAAAGCTGCTTCCATTGCTTTACGCGAACTCAAGTGCAATAAATTAATATTTGCACAGTTAGTCTCGTTTGCTAAATAAGCAGCAATGCAAATTGCTAATCCTTCGGAATGAGGTGGACGCGCTGCACTATAAGCGTGTAATCCGCTCAGACTAGAGTCATTTTCAACTATTTTGGTATAAGCATTTAGAATTTCTGCAACTTCGCAGTGCAAACTCAAGCTGATAGTATCTCGCGCTTCTGGATGTTTTTCCATCAAGCGAGTTAGACCGCGCATAATAAATTCAAAATGGGCGAAATCATACCGTTCCTCTTTATTAATCATTAAAAAGAGGTTTTGCTGGTCTGACAAACCATGCAATCCATAGCCGCCATAAAACATGAATATTTTAAACGAAGATACACCGTGTTCTTCAAACAATAAAGGTATTTCGTCGATATGCTGGCTAGCTATAGGTGCGATGTGATAGCTGTAATCTACAAAAAAATTACCTGCGGATAAAGCCAACACCTCTGGAAAAAAATCGCGGTAGGAGCCGCCTTTGTTGAGATAATACTGCCCTGTACGGATATAATTTAAGCTGGTAGTTACGCCTCCCATTGCGGCTGCTTTGGTTTCAGTTACAGCATCTTTGTCGAGAGATTGATAGATACCGATGTGCATGTGGGCATCTACGACCCCAGGAAAGCCCAGTAAATTTTTGCCATTAAATACCTCTTTGCCTGTGTCTGGGCTAATATTAGGGGCAATCTGAGCAAATTTTCCATCCTTAATTCCTAAATCAAGTAGTTCGATTACATCCTGATGGGGACGAACTACCCGCACATTTTTGATAATTTGATCTAATACGGGAGTTTCAGACACAGTAGACCTCACACTAAAATGAGTTTAGTTAGAAATTCCAACATCGAATCGAGACGAAGACCAAATCTCATCATTATATAACGGTTTTTTATGAAATCACCTTCAGGGGAAAAGACAATGGCAAGTTTTAATGAGTATCATATAGACCCAAAGGAATTTACTTTTCTGAAAAGTTTTGAAGATAACTGGCAAGTGATTAGAGATGAGTTTACATCCTTTATTAAGGATGCATCTGATGACGAGTTAAAAGTAACTTATGATATTTTGGGGCCTAAAAGTCAAACGATTAAAACCAAGGGTGATGCAAAATATAGTGCTTTTGGGATTTTATTTCAAGGTATGTTTATTGAACAATATATTAAAGCGTATCAAATACAATATCCTGATTATGGGTCAGATGATGCATCACAAAAAGCACTTGCATTAAGAGAGAAATATTTCCCAAATTTAGCTCAGGTGATAGAAAAAGTTAACTTTGGTGATGATGAGATAATTAGAAACGTGTATTATGGTACATTCCATCCAGGCTTAGATATCAAGTTGCATGTGAACTATAATCCTCACATGAATCGTGGCTATCTAGGATTAATCGTGCCAGAGGGAGATGTGGCTATGAAAATATGCCATGAACAGCTTTATTGGCATGAGGGAAAATTTCTGGTTTTAGATCACAGCTATCCACACTGTCCGCATAATTACACTAATTATGATCGAACTGTCTTGGTTGTAGACTTTTTTAAACCGGATAAACCTAGAGAGGAAGTCATCCGATTTGAGAAAGAACAAATCAGACAACGGATGCAAGATAATCCTTACAGTTTAGGTGTTTTTGGTAAAAGCGATAAAGCTAAAAAAGAAGATTTCATCAAGTATGGTTTAGCTCATCAGTTAGAGTGGGATAAAGCTTTATAGTAAAATTTAGCACCCAGAAGTCAGAAGTCAGAAATCAGAATTTAAAAGGAGTACAGCATGATTAGTACCTTTATGTATCAAATTTTCTCCTATTTTTTAATTATTCTGAATTCTGTTAGCGATAGCGGGGCGTTTAGCCCATTCTGACTCCTGAATTCTTACGCTTTATAAGTATTAGTAATGCACCTTAAATTGTTGATGGTGCATTAGCTGAAAGCATAACGATCCTCCATTTATATTTCTTATATAAGACTGGTAAATGAACTCAAAAACTTACAGAAAATTAAGAGCAAAGCAACTTAATCAAGATTTTAAATCTGCCGTTGAAATTGTCGAAATTTCTATTTCCCAACCTGCGGCTAGTGAACTTGTAATTCAAAACAAATTTGCTGGCGTTAACGGTGGCTTTGACACGTTACTTTGTCATGGTGATGTTCCCTATATTAACTTAATTCCTCCCTTCGATTTAGGTGTGGAAGCTGTAGGGACAGTTATCGCGATGGGTGAAAATGTCAAAGATTTCCAAATAGGTGATGCTGTAGTCACGACTTGGCGGGGTGGCGGCTATCGAGAATATCAGGTTATCGATGCAAACTTAGCAGTGAAGGTGCGGGAAGCAACACCAGAATTGCTAACACTAATGCCTACAGGTGTATCAGCTTTGGTGGCATTGGAACAAGTAGGGGAAATGAAAAGTAATGAAGTGGTTTTAGTGACAGCAGCAGCAGGAGGAACTGGTCATATTGCGGTGCAATTGGCAAAGCTAGCTGGTAATCATGTCATTGGTACTTGTAGTTCTGAGGCGAAGGCAAAGTTACTAAGAGAACTAGGGTGCGATCGCATTATCAACTATCGCACAGAAAATCTCAATCAAGTCCTCAAGCAAGAATACCCTAATGGGATTAATTTAATTTTTGACTGTGTAGGTAAAAGTGTATTTGATACCTGCGTTGAAAACTTGGCGGTGCGGGGACGATTAGTAGTGGTGGGTTTCATCTCCGAATACGTAAATAGCGCAGAACAAATTACACAGCCACGCCTTTATCACCAGTTATTTTGGAAAGCAGCTTCCGTGAGAGGCTTTCTCATGTCACATTATAAAGAATATATGACAGAGGCACGCGATCGCCTTTTAAACCTGTTCTACACAGACAAACTCAAAATTGCCGTTGACCCAACCCAGTTTCAAGGCATAGAATCAATACCCGACGCTGTACAATATCTCCTCAGTGGTCAGAATTGTGGCAAAGTAGTTGTGAGGTTTTAAGTAACACTGTATCAGTTTATATCCAGTTGGTGGTGATAATGACACAAGATTCAGAAAATACTTTAAAAGTTGCTCGACAGGCATTTGAGCATCTGACGCATGGTATGTCAACAGGAGAGTGGGAAGCATTATTAGATATGCTCACAGAAGATTTTACCCTTTGGTTTCCAATGGGCAAATTCCACGGTTCAAATGTGGGAAAAGAGCGAGCTAGAGAATTTTTCGAGTACGTTTTTGAATCGTTCAATCCTGGTTTGAACCTGACTGGTTTAGACCGTGTTACTAGTAATGAAACGACGGCTGTCTTTGAGTTTCGAGATGAGGGACTTTTGTTTGGACAGCTTTATAAAAATCGGGTAGCAGTTTCCTTTGATGTCCGTGGAGACAAGATTTGTGGTTATAGGGAATACTTTGGCAGCGATGGTAAATCGTATTAAATAATTCGTAATTACAAATTATTTAATTTACTTTTTTTAGTTTCTTTCAGGGTTGAGTTCGTTGATTTCTTTGCACTTCGCCTCTGCGGCTTGATATGCTGCTAAATAATCTTGACCACCCAACATTATATCACCGTAATATTCATAAGGTGGATCACCATAAATTGGCAATGGTTCATCTTCTGGATAATCTTCTTTTGATTCTTCAATGATGGCTTTCAGTTTTTTAACGGTTAGCCTTTGTGCTACAAAATACCAGAGTTCTTCGGGTTTTTTGTTCAGGTGCGGTAATGTAGGATCGATAATGCGGACATCGGAGGCGTCGCCTACCTCAATCCAACTGTGTTCAACCGGTCTATATGGCTTCCCAGCAAAAGCCAAAAATCCCTGAATGTATCTTGCTCCCTCAGTGGATAATGCTGCTTTGTAAGCATTATCAAACGGAGTACTAGCTCTGCTGTTTATCTGTTCAGCAGTTTTGATTGACAGCGTTTCATCCAATAGTTTGTTCATCAATAGTAAGGATTAGAGCAGCCATAAAAATATATTACCACTGCTACTTACCATTTTGCTTGGACATTGATTATTCACTTTGAACTAAAGACAAATAGCAAATGACCAATGACAAATGACAACCTCTACTTTGTGTTAATCACCATCTGTAAATTTATTAACAAGTCGCTTGAGGTGTAAGGCTTAGATAAAAGGGTTTTGACGCTATTACCGAGTATTTTAATCATTTCATGATTAGAGGCTAATCCACTAACACCAATAATTTTGATGTCGGGATTAATTTTTTTCAACACATTGATAGTTGTTGGGCCATCCATACATGGCATCATCATATCAATCAACACTACACTAATTTCTTGTTGATGTTCTGTATAAAGTGCGATCGCATCAATACCATCACTAGCCACCAAAACTTTATAGGCATTTTTTTCTAACCAGGTTTGAGTAACCTCTCGAATTGAATCTTCATCATCAACAACGAGAATCAATTCTCCATGACCTGCGGGTAATTCCTGCTCTCCAGCTAATTTCTTATCTGCATCGATTGTCTGCGTCACGGGTAAGCAAACTTGAAACTCTGTACCCTTCCCAACTTCAGTAACTACATTCACAAAACCATTGTGGCTTTTGATAATACCAAGCACTGTTGAAAGACCAAGCCCTGTGCCTTTACCCAGTTCCTTGGTTGTGAAAAATGGCTCAAAAATTCTATCTACTATTTCTCTGTTAATTCCTGTACCTGTATCACAGACGCTAATCATTACATAAGAACCTACCTTAGCATCAATATTCATTCGGGCATAGTTGCTATCAACCCAAAAATTCTTTGCAGAAATCTCTAGAATGCCGCCATGAGGCATAGCATCACGAGCATTAATACAGAGATTCATCAGCACTTGGTGTAACTGAGTAGCATCGCCAAAGATATTCCACAGGTTTTGCCCAGGAACATCAATGCGGATTTCAATAGCTCTGGAAAATGTTTGCTTAACAATATTTTCAATTTCAGAAATTAAATACTGTACATGTAAGGTTTTAAAGTTACCTACAGAACCGCGTGAAAACCACAGCACTTGTTTAACTAAATCTGCCGCACGTTTAACATTTGTTTCCATAATTGTCAGCCATTGCTGACTTTTTTCGTCAGGAAGTTTTGCTTCTAAAAGTTGTACTGTCATCATCATTGGTGTCAGTGCATTATTGAGATCATGGGCGATACCACTTGCCAGAGTTCCAAGACTTTCCATCCGCTGGGCCCGGAGAAACTGCGCTTCGAGTTGCTTTTTCTCTGTAATATCGGAGTTGACAATCAGGATAGATTTGGCTTGTCCCTCATCATCATTTACTAGTGTCCAGCGGCTAGCAACGATAATTTCTTTGCCTTCTTTGGTGACTTGATGTAATTCACCTTGCCATGAACCACTCTCAGCTAAAGTTTCCTGGATCTTTTTCAGTTGGCAAAAACTTTGCTTTCGATATAAAAGCTGATTGGCATTTTTGGCTAGTGCTTCTTCTAGCATCCAACCGTAGAGATGTTCAGCCCCTTTATTCCAAAATTCAATTTGGTTAACTAAATCTTGAACGATAATCGCGTCTGTGGTGATATCGAGCAAAGCAGCTTGTTCACGGATTTTCTGTTCTGCATTTTTGCGATCGCGTAGCGCAGCTTGCTGTTCGGTAATATCAATTATAAAGCCCGCCATCCGAGCAACTTTGCCTGTAGAGTCTAAAAAGATATACCCGTTATTCTCAACTGTGATGTAAGTGCCATCTTTGCGACAGATGCGAAATTCCAGGTGGAATCGCTCTTTTGTGGATAAAACGCGGTTAATCTCTTTGTTAAAGAAGTTTCTATCATCAGGATGAATTAACTCTAGCCAACGCTTCAAACCTCCTAACATCTCAGGTATAGAGTAACCTAATATTCGCTCTACATTGCCACCATATATAATATCGTTGGTATGCAAATGCCAGTCATAGAGAATCTGACCACTGGCTTGAATTATTGCTTGATAGCGATTGTTCCACTCGTCTAATGCATTGGAATGACATCGCAGTTTTTCCTCTACCTGCTGGCGCTCAAAGATTTCCATCTCTAGACGCTTATTTTGCTCTGTGAGTTTTTTTGTGAGGTTTCGTAAACGTAAATGGGTATTTACTCTAGCTAAAACTTCTTCATGTTCTAAAGGTTTAGTGATGTAATCTACTGCGCCAAGATTCAAACCTTTGACTTTATCCACCTTGTCATTCATGGCAGTTATGAAGATTACGGGAATATCTTGAGTGGCTGGATTTTTTTTCAAAAGTCTGCAAGTCTCAAAACCATCGATTCCTGGCATTAATACATCCAATAAAATTAGATCAGGTGAGGCATGTTCTGCTATATTAATTGCACTGCTTCCATCTTCAGTTATTAAAACTTTAAAACCGTAATATTCTAAAAAATCGAATAACACTTCTAGATTAATAGGAGTATCATCAACTATTAAAATGACAGATTTTTCTTTTTTATTAAAATTCATACTTGCCTCTTATTAAATTCACTTTAAAGTTTATCGAATTTGTTTGTCTTTAAAATTTTTTGCAAGATGAGAAAAATGGATGGTAATCGGCACTTGATTACCTACTTGTTGGAATGGCACAAAAATTTACTAATTAGACTATATACTGGCTGATTTTGCATATCACATCTTCTGCTAATTTTTTTAGATATGCACGAATTTTAAACTTGAAAACAAAAAGATTTAATTAAAAGTAAATTATTTCTAGAGAATAGCAATCTGATCGCGAAGTGGTAGTGAGTCTTGTCTACGACACGCTANNATCTGATCGCGAAGTGGTAGTGAGTCTTGTCTACGACACGCTACGCGAACGAGCGTCTTTGATTCCTGAATCACTCATAGATATAGGGAATATATAGCAATATAGTTCAGATAAGACGAAAACACTTGTAGAGACGGCGATTTATCGCGTCTTAAGAACCCACAACTTTGTGCGATTAGCCCTTAACTGAACCGTATTGGAATATATAGGACTCATATTTGATTTGTGTTCTAGGTTAGAGCACTGCAAGTTGAGAATTCAATGTCGGCGATGCCTGCGGTTTTTACAAGCCTACGCTACTTGCAATTTTAGCTTGCCGATTCACCTATCGCCGATCAATCAAAATCTTCTAAATATAATAATTACCGATTTTGACAAGTACTTAACTTATTATGAGAGTAAACGCTTTAAGTATATAGCGATCGCACTTTTATTCTCTTCCCAAAAGCAAATCAATATGTCGCAAAAGTAGGGGCGCAAAGCTAGCTGTACGCCCCTACTAAGTAAACAAAAATAGCTCAAACTATGTTAAGCAATGTAAATAAATTTAATTCTATTGGTTTGTAGTAAGTGGCTCCAGCCTCTACTACAAACCTGAGCAAATCACAGGGCGGTTTAAAACCACCACCAAATTTTTAATTTGGGGCTGCTTATTCAGGAGTGATCTGAATCCCCAATCGAGGTAAAACCTCCTGCCTCTTTCAACCGAACCGTCTTAGGACGACAGGGGCTTCCCCAACAAACTTGCCCAGAGGGCATATTAGTAAAAACACTACTACGAGCGCCAATCACAGCATTAGCCCCGATTTGCACTCCTGGCCCAACGAAACAATCTGCCGCTACCCATGCACCATTGTCAATAGTGATACTCGCTGTTTTCAACCCAAAAGCAGGGTCTTGGATATCATGACTACCAGTACACAGATAGCTTTTTTGGGAAATTACGCAGTGTTCACCAATATGAATTTGATCAAGGCTGTATAAAACTACGTTATCACCAACCCAACTGTAGTTGCCAATAGTGACTTTCCAAGGATAGGTGAAGCGGGCGGTGGGTCGAATTAATACGCCTTTGCCGATACGAGCGCCAAATAATCGTAGCAAAGCACAACGCAGAATATTTAACGGTTGAGGAGTGAGAGGAAAAGCGATCGCTTGTACAAACCACCATAATAATACATACCAACTTGGACGCCCCCGGTCAAACCAAGATTGGTCATATTTACGTAAATCTACGAAAGGGTCATTAGTCATTCAATTTTGGATTTTAGATTTTGGATTTTAGATTTTAGATTTTAAATTTTTCCTTCAATCCAAAATTCAAAATTCAAAATCTAAAATTGGCAGAGTTAGGAGTCAATAGTCAATAGCTTTCCTTCTGCTCCCCTGCTTCCCTGCTCCTCTGCTTCCTCCTTCGGGGTTGTTGCAGTATTTAAGTGACCACCACAATTGCGTAATTCGTAAAGTTTTACGCCAATTTGATATTCATATTGACTCAGCAAACGTGCATAGATATATCCTGCTTTGCCATCCAAAAAACCACGTTGAATTATATAAAATAAAACAAACCGCAAAAGGGGTTTAAATGGCAGGTGTACCCACACTTTTTTCAAAAAGCGCTTGCGTTGTACGGCATCACCAAATAGATTCGCGCCGATAGTACCGCTATCATCTTTACCTGTGAGAATATTAAAATAAACACTGGCTTCCCAGTTGGAGTAACGGTTGTGCCGTTCTAACCAGTGGTAAAGGTCGCGGAAGTCTTCGTGAAGCATATCATTTTTGAGATACCCAACTTTCCCCTGCAAAATCACGTGTTCGTGAACTTCGTTATCACCAGTATTAGGAATATCTTCTGTATTTAGATTTTCGTAGCGACCTTTTTTATGCTGAAATAAACGTAGATTCCAATCGGGATATTTACCACCATAGCGAATCCATTTTCCTAAGAAAAATACACGGCGGTTCAGATAATAACCTGTATATTCATTGTTTTGAATTGCTTGGTCAATTTCTTCCCAAAGTTCGGGGGTGATGCGCTCATCGCAATCTACAATTAGTACCCATTCGTTGCGAAAAGGTAGATTCTCTAAAGACCAATTTTTCTTTTTAGGCCAGCGTCCATTGAAGTTGAATTGCACGACATTTACACCGTGACTTTTAGCAATTTCAATGCTGTTGTCGGTACTTTGAGAATCTACTACAAATATTTCATCTGCTCTACTAAGGCTAGTAAGGCACGCAGGCAAATTTACTTGTTCATTTTTAGCTGGAATTAGTACTGAAACTGGTATTTTAGATGACATACGTGTATAAATTATGTTATTGGTTATTTCTTATTTGATGTAGATAAAAGACCTTGAATAGCAGCATTTAAGTAACCAATCTGACCGTAAGCATAAACAAGTTTGTCAAACCGTTCTGCGGGATCAGAGAAATATTGCAATGCCTTATACAAGCCGCGTACAAACCGTTCGCTACCTCGCTGCAATTGAGCGATCCCAGCTTTACCAGCGAGTTGTTCTCGATAACATTCACTGATACCTTGCCACCAGCCTCGGTTTAAAAACCAGGAGCGTTGGAGGCGCTCTGGGGATACATTGTGAGCGACTAGTGCTTCGGGAAGATAAGCGACTTGCCAACCACGCTGTAGGGCAAATTCGGTCATTTGCAGTTCTTCATTTGATAATAGATTTTTCCCTACTCGACCGAGATGTGGATCAAAACCGCCAATTTCTTCTAGGAAACTGCGGCGGATGGAGTAATTTAAGCCTCTGGGTGTTGAGCCAGGTTGCTCAATGTAGATGTTACTGTCACCCAAGTCGTATGCACCCAAATTTGCAGCTAGGCCTGGAGATAGCCACCGTGGTTGTTGAATTCCTGGGGGCCAGATGAGAGTAACTTTACCTCCTGCGATCGCAAGCTTAGAGTTATTGTAATAGGCAAAATATAAAACTTGTAGCCAGTGAGGGCAGGCAACAGCATCATCATCCAGATAAGCAAGAATATCACCACTGGCTACTTTTGCACCCGTGTTGCGGGCGACAGATAAACCAATGGTGGGTTCAAAAACATATTTCAGGCGCGGATTGTGGGCCCTTTCTTCTACAACTTCACGAGTGCGATCGCTAGATCCATTATCAATTACCACAATTTCAAAGTCAGCAGCAAAATCTTGCGCTAAAAGACTATCAATTGCAGCCCCTAAATAGGTATCTCGATTGTGGGTACAGATAATGGCAGAGATTTGGGTGTCTGGCATGGATTTAATTTTGGATTTGAGATTTGGGATTTTAGATTAAAATCTTAAATCCAACGCACAACTGCTGAGAGTTAATCTAAACCAAAAGTTACCGACCCACCAACCGAGTTTCTTCGGAAATAATCTTTAAAACTTCACGTTTGTTGAATATGACTGTGTAAAACTACAAGAGTTTGGGCTAGTTGACTAAGGCGGGTTTCCAAGGATTGCTTGCGCCCTAACAGTTGACGTAACTTTTGGTAACGAGCGATCGCCATACTAACATTGGGAACCTGATCCGCTGGACATGGACGCGACCAGACTTTACCAGTGTCGTCCACACCACAGAGGCGATAGCCAGTAATAGATGATTGATAAGATACTTTCCCACCACTGGCGCAAATTTCTTCTACGTAGTTCATCAGGCGGTCAACTTCTGCATGGCGCAGTGTTGCGGTTCCTCCTGGTTCTGGTTCGGTGGGATTGGATTCTAACCAGCCATTGACAATTGGGCCTTCTAAGTAAATATCCTGAATTTGCTTCAAAATATTTTGCAATTCTGTTTGCCAACCGGCGACAGTTTCCTGAATTTCTTGCAATAGATTCATCGCCAATCCTGGATTAGCACCGTGGCGATGATTACTAAAGGTCGGAGTTTTCAACTTGGGTAGGCTGGGTGTTTTGCCACCATTATCTTCTGCTTGAAAGGTCTGCACAGAGTCGTGGTGAGGAAAGAAATTTTGCTCGTGAGAATAATCACTCTCAGTATCTACACCCAAGTCAATTGTTTGTTCTTGTGTATTTAGTTCCCCATTCTGAGATGATGGAGTTTGTTTATTTTCTGTGGGTTCGTTGGCTCCGACGCTGATTCTAAAAGAGAAAGGCCGTTTTGTCGTCGAATCACCTGTTTCAGCGGCAGAGGCAGTGCCGCGATTGCCTAAATCGTGTAGAGTTGCTTCAATGCGTTTTAAGCCTGCGTTCATAAAAACATCCTAAAGTTTGCTGTCCCCAGTAGTATTGAATAATTAAAAATGGGGTTGTTGGGATTTTCGGCTTTTGCCAATTGTGGCATCAATGATGCTGGTGCTAATTTTATCCCTTAAAAGTTATTTGAAACCAAAAATCTCACCGATGAAAGAAAAAACTTTAGTGATAAATTGCAACCCTAGCATATTGTTAAAATACTCAGGAAACCATTTTGGGTAAAATCATCTTAGTAACAGGGCCAGCACGATCTGGTAAAAGTGAATGGGCGGAAACTCTGGCCATGCAGTCAGGAAAAGCAGTTGTTTACGTAGCAACAGCCACCGATAACCCAGATGACCAAGAGTGGCATCAACGCATTCTAGACCACCAACAACGTCGTCCCGAAGACTGGGTAACTGTATCTGTGCCTGTGGAGTTGTCTGCTACCCTGGCTGATGCGAAACCCTATACCTGCCTTTTAGTTGATTCTTTAGGAACTTGGGTTGCTAATCTCCTGGAACAGGACGAATCTAGCTGGGAAAACATTCTTGCAGAGTTGTTAGAGACGGTGGATTTGGTTGCTGCTGATATAGTGTTTGTAGCAGAAGAGGTGGGTTGGGGTGTGATACCAGCTTATCCCCTTGGAAGGATGTTCCGCGATCGCCTGGGTTCTTTAGTGCGCCAGCTAAGTGTATTCAGCGAAACTGTTTATTTAGTTACTGGTGGTTATGTTCTTAATCTCAGCGTCCTTGGTTCGCCATTGCCAAATAGAGAAGATGCTGGAACATTCAGGAGTCAAGATTCTTAACTCTTGATTCAAATTAATCCAAAATCTAAAATCTAAAATCTAAAATTGTAATATGGCAACCAAACAAGAAGTTAGAGGATACCTTGCCTACTGGTTTCAGTTGGGTAAGAAAGTAATTACGGGCAACGGTAAGGCAAGCCTTTTGCCTGAATCGGTGCTAAATGGCGATCGCTATAGTGAAGAATTTGAAGAGTGCTGGCAGAAAATTATCTCACCAGAATCGGGTGACTGTTACCTAGAAGGTACATACGAAACCATTGCTGAACTGTTGACACCAGCATGGGATATGTTGCCTTGTGGTCGTTGCAATATGCCAGTAGCAGCGCGAAACGTCGGAATGCCGGCATTATTATGCCCCTGTAATGATTTACCTAACTGGCCTAATACCGAATTGCCAGCACCGCGAGAGCCAATTAAAACTCAAGACAGACTCAAAACAATTCGCGATCGGCTTGTAGATAATATTGCATAAACAAACAACCAAGTTGTAAATCTGATAAGTTTTTTCTAATTATTTGATTATCTTAATTTTTCCTGTACTGGCTTTTAGTTCCACTACAGGATTTTTGTATGTCTGTGTCAGGGGATATTGCATACAAAATACAAGATTTTAATTTTATATTTTTCCTACGGATAATTGGGCAAAAGTTTATTTTTTACCTTATTCTTAACAGCCTATTGTAATTTATCATCCTCCAGACAGAGGATAAAACCCAGTTTTTATCCATACGTATTTTTAGGACAGACTACTGGCTTAATTGTGCAACAACTTTTTACAAACATGGAAACTAAGTTTGCATAAAAAGCAAATGACTATTCTAATTGCTTACCTCTATTGTATTAACAAGCGACGAGTTGAGGCGCAAAAAGCACAATCACCTAATAGCTAAAAACTCATCTAAATAAATTACGAGGTTTGTAATTATGTCTAACGTATTGTTTACCGAATTATCCAACGAGCAACAAGAAATTGTAGCTGGCGGTGTTGATTTTCAACTAGATGCAACTTTTTTCGCAGCGCGGGAAAATGTTCTTAATGGTGGTACTAGTTCTGATCCTAGTGGCAGTACTGCTGACTCAAATGGTAGGTCTACAGAGATTGCAACTGCTGGACTAGCTTTTTTAGCTTTGGGTGCTAATGACATTCCCGAAATTTCCAAAGGATACGGTCATTAAGTTGAGCAGCTAAAAAAGAGCAATCAACTAATACGTGAGTTTTATGAAATAAATTTAGTAACGAAGGAGTTAGATAGGATGACAAAATTAATCTTCTCAGCCTCCGTCACAAACTCACGTATCTAATACTCAATGTTCATCAACTCAAAATTACGAGGTTTGTAATTATGTCTAACGTATTGTTTACCGAATTATCCAACGAGCAACAAGAAATTGTAGCTGGCGGTGTTGATTTTCAACTAGATGCAACTTTTTTCGCAGCGCGGGAAAATGTTCTTAATGGTGGTACTAGTTCTGATCCTAGTGGCAGTACTGCTGACTCAAATGGTAGGTCTACAGAGATTGCAACTGCTGGACTAGCTTTTTTAGCCTTGGGTGCTAATGACATTCCCGAAATTTCCAAAGGATACGGTCATTAAGTTGAGCAGCTAAAAAACAGCAATCAATTAATACATGAGTTCGACAAAATTCATCTTCTAACTCTCTGCAAAAAACTCATGTAGCTCTAAAGGTCCATTCAATAAAAACAAAGACTAGGAGTTTTACAGCTATGTCTCATGAATTGTTTACCGAATTATCCAACGAGCAACAAGAAGTTGTAGCTGGTGGTGTTGATTTTCAACTAGATGTCAGTTTTTTCGCAGGAGAGGAAAATATTCTCAATGGCGATAGTAGTTCTGATCCTCATGGCAGTACCGCTGATTCTAACGGTAAGTCTACAGAGATTAAGACTGGTGGACTAGCTTTCTTAGGCTTAGGTGCTCATGACACTCCTGATATTTCCAAAGTATACAGCTATTAAGTTAGTAGCTAAAAACCGACAATCAACTAATGCATGAGTTCAATGAAAATAGTTTCAAAACAAAGGACTTAATAGAATGACAAAATCAATCTTTCAAGCCTTAGTCACGAACTCATGTAGTTAATACTAAACGTTCATCAAATCAAAAGTAGGAAGTTTGCAGCTATGTCTCACGAATTGTTTACAGATTTATCCAACAAGCAACAAGAAGTTGTAGCTGGTGGTGTCGATTTTCAAATAGATGCTACTTTTTACAACGCTAGTGAAAATATTCTAAATGGCAGTAGTTCTTCAGGGCCACATGGCAGCACCGCTGAATCTAATGGTAAGTCTAAAAATATTAAGACTGCTGGACTAGCTTTCTTAGCCTTAGATGCTAATCACATTCCTAACCTTTTAGACGACCACTAAAAAATAATCCACAGAGGCGTTGTTTAAAACTTCTGCATTGGGAACATTAGCGGCACACTTAAAAACAACTTGGTACTAAAGATTTTACGGATGACCCATAATAAGACGATTATATGGGTCATCTTTTGTTCCAAAGTAGTACCTGATATTTCGCTGTTGTAATTTTGTATTTTTCAACATTGATTATCTTTGGGTGCTTACAACATTACTACGTCAAAAGATTTGATTATTTTGCTGTTCATGCTGTTGCAAACTGTTTAGATTGCCAAAGTATAGAGCTAATACTATGTCTAACAATATCAAACACAAGAAATGTGAGTTATTTCTTGATTTATCTGAACAAGAGCAAGAAATTGTATCTGCCGGAAGTTTATTCTCTAATCCTAATTCTTTTTTCTTGCAAAAGACAAATATAGAAACTTTTGCCATTAATGAAAGTAATATTTCTGATGGTGATTCTAGTTTCTCTAGTAAGCAAGAAACTGGATATGCGCTTTCACAAACTACGATTGGATTTAGTGGAAAAGGCGGGAGTAGCTTAAGTTTTTGCGATAAATTGTTTCTGATGTTTTTATTATGGTGAAAATCATAAATTAGCTTGGTTGATAGCAGAAGAATTTAATAGTCTTTAGGAATTCAAAAATATCGCAATAGATTGACAACATTTTAGGGTAGCAGTTGTCATTATGTAGGGCAATTTACCGATGAAATACCAGTTTGTTAAACAGCATAGTGAAGAAGACTGCGGAGCTGCTTGTCTTGCTGCTATTGCCAAATATTATGGACGTACTTTCACTCTCAGTCGCATTCGTGAAGCCGTAGGGACTGGGCAATTTGGAACTACTTTATTAGGGTTAAAACGGGGAGCAGAAACACTTGGTTTTAACGCTCGTCCAGTGAAAACTTCCCCAGAACTTCTCAACCGAATGAATGAAGCGCCTCTACCGGCAATTATTCACTGGAAAGGGAATCATTGGGTTGTTTTATATGGTAAAAAAGGCAAAAAATGTTTAGTTGCAGATCCGGCTGTAGGTATTCGCTATCTTTCTCAACAAGAGATAGCAGAAGGTTGGACAGATTGGTTGATCCTTTTATTGGAACCTGATCCAATACGCTTTTTTGCCCAAAAGGATGAGAAAGTTGGCGGATTTTGGCGTTTCTTTAAGCGCGTTTGGATTTATCGCGCTATTTTAGCTCAAGTTTTGCCCCTGAACATAATGTTGGGTTTGCTGTCTTTAGCTTCCCCTTTTCTGCTACAAATTTTGACTGATGATGTGCTGGTTCGAGGTGATACAAAGTTACTTACGACTGTAGCGATCGCAGTTGTGGTGATGAATGTTGTTTCGCGTAGTCTGTCGTTTGTACAGTCTAACTTGATTGCTCACTTTGCACAACGTCTGCAATTAGGGCTAGTTCTAGAATTTGGGCGGCAAATTCTGCGATTACCTCTCTCTTATTATGAAGCTCGTCGTAGTGGTGAAATCGTTAGCCGCCTGCGAGATATTGACCAAATTAATCAGTTAGTTGCTCATTTAATTATCAGTCTACCCAGCCAATTTTTTATTGCATTGATTTCTTTTGGTTTCATGGCTTTTTATAGCTGGAAACTTACAGTAGTGGCCGTATTTATTGCTGTAGTGATGAGCATATCTACAGTAGTATTCCAGCCGACTTTGCGCCAAAAGACTCGTGAACTTTTAGTTCAAGAAGCCGAAACACAAGGGGTTTTAGTAGAAACATTTAAAGGTGCTCTGACCCTCAAAACCACCGCATCTAGACCGCAATTTTGGGACGAATTTCAAAGCCGATTTGCTCGTCTTGCTAATGTCACATTTAGCACGATTCAAATTGGAATTATCAATAATACTTTCTCTAGCTTTGTTGCTAGTATTGGTGGCGTTATTTTGCTTTGGTTCGGTGGTAATTTAGTAATTAACCCAGCAGAAAATCTGAGTATTGGGCAATTACTTGCTTTTAACTCAATGAATGGTAATTTTCTGGGCTTAATTGCAACTGTAATCAGTTTTGTTGAAGAATTTACTCGTGCAAAAACAGCTACACAACGCCTCACAGAAGTTATAGACGCTACTTCCGAAAATGAAGGTGATGAGATCAAGCCTTTTGCAGAGATTCCGGGAGATGCTGATATTGTTTGTACAAATATTAACTTTCACTATGCTGGTAGGCTTGATTTAATCGATGACTTTTCTTTAACTATTCCTGGTGGAAAAGTTGTCGCTATTATCGGTAAATCAGGTTGTGGTAAAAGTACTCTAGCTAAATTGATTGCTGGGTTATATCCGCTACAATCTGGCAATATTCGGATTGGACTTTATAACCTCCAAGACCTTTCTCTTGATTGTTTGCGTCAACAGGTAGTTCTTGTTCCCCAAGAGCCTCATTTCTGGAGTCGTTCTATTGTGGAAAACTTTCGCTTAGGCGCACCACAGGTTACCTTTGAACAGATTGTCAGAGCTTGCCAAGTTGCGGAAGCTGATGAATTTATCAGTAAGTTACCTGACAAATATCAAACTGTTTTAGGTGAATTTGGTGCAAATATTTCTGGTGGTCAACGTCAAAGGTTAGCAATAGCAAGAGCCATTGTGACCAATCCATCAGTTCTCATTTTGGATGAATCTACTGGTGGACTTGATCCAGTAAGTGAAGCAGAAGTGTTGGATAAATTGTTTAAGCATCGCTGGGGTAAAACTACTATTTTAATTACTCACCGTCCGAAGGTAGTGAATCGCGCTGATTGGATTGTATTGCTAGATCAAGGTAAGTTGAAAATTCAAGGTTCTTTGGAAGAGTTGCGAACCAAACCCGGAGATCATATAGACTTTTTAATTCCTTGAAGAAGAATTCAGGAGTCAGAATTCAGAATTCAGAATTCAGAATCAATTAGTGGGGAATAAATCTACAGAAGCTCCACTAATTGTAGACCACCAAATTAAAAAGTTACTGGGGAATTAAACCCGTTTATTTATCCACTAGTCTACAGAATTAAATTCTGTTAGCGGATAGCTAAGGTTTAGCCCATTCTGGCTCCTGACTCCTGAATTCTGTTTTGTTAAATATTTCCAATTATTCGGAGAAACATGCTTTACACTCATAATCAAAAATTTTTACCATCGGTTCAAAAGGATGAATTTCTTCCTCCCATTAGTGCTTGGACATCATTAGCTGGAATATTTCTTGTGGGAACGATTGGTTCTGCGATCGCTCTCTCTTCATGGGTTAAATACAATGTCATGGTGGAAACGGCTGCAACTGTTCGGCCCATAGGCGACACCAAGCTAGTGCAACCATCTATTGAGGGAACTGTTGAAACTATCTTTGTGAAAGAAAATCAGATTGTCAAAAAGGGAGAAGCGATCGCTCGTCTCGATACGGAGCAACTGCAAATCAAAAAAAGCCAACTGCAAGGCAATATTGAACAGGGTAGATTGCAACTAGTTCAAATTGATGCCCAAAGTGGCACTTTAGATACTCAGATTCTCGCTGAAAAAAGATTCACCGAACGGAGTGTTGCTTCTGCAAAAGCAGAGTTGGCACGTAACCTACGTGAGTATCAAGAACGACAAGTTACTACTCAAAGCGAATTCCTGGTTTCCCAAGCCAGTTTGCAAAAAGCTAGGGCAAGTTTACAAAAAGCCCAAGCTGATTTAGACTTTGCCAAGATGGATAGCGATCGCTATGAGCAACTAGCACAAGTTGGCGCAATTGGTCGGCGTGAATTTGAGCAAAAAAAATTAGTTGTTGAGCAGAGTAAATTAATACTTGAAGCTGAAAGAATATCTATTGAAATTGCTCAGGCTAAATTGCAATCAGCTAAAGTTGTAGTTAATCCTAGTATGGCAATAATTGCGATCGCTCAAGAACGCATTGCCCAAGAAATTGCTAGAGGCGAAGCAACTATCGCTACTTTAAACCAACAAAAACAAGCTTTAATGCAGCGACAAGTTGAAATGCAAACCCAACTCAAGCAATATCAAAAAGAACTTCAACAAATTGAAACTCAACTGCAAAATAGCATCATTCGCGCCACCAGTGACGGTATCATTCTCAAGCTCAATTTGCGAAACCCTGGTCAAGTGGTGCGTGCTAGCGAATCTATTGCTGAAATTGTTCCTCAGAATGCTCCTTTAGTAATTAAAGCAATGATTCCGACCGCAGAGATTAAAAAAGTTGCCGTTGGTCAAAAAGTACAATTGCGAGTTGATGCCTGTCCATATCCTGATTATGGTACTCTCAGTGCTGTTGTTAGTGCCATTTCTCCAGATGTAATTACACCTCAAACTAATAATATTAACGTACCGACATCAACTCCTGGTGCTGGCTATTTTGAAGCAACTATTCAACCGGAAATGCTGACATTTGGTAATAACGCTCATCAGTGTCATATCCAATCAGGGATGGATGCAAAAGCTAATATCATCTCCCAAGAAGAGACAGCACTGCAATTTATGCTGAGAAAGGCCAGACTTACCACTGATCTGTGAGCAGATATGAATGTAATGTCTAGTGTTTACCCACCACAACTTGTTATTGACTGGCATAAATAGGTAAGAGAATTTTGTCCTTTTTATATTCAGCAATGGCGAGAAATATCACATGAAATGCGTTAGCGATCTACTGTGAAGTTTTCGGAAATCATCATGGCGCTTTTGAGCAACCATTTTGCAAACGTTGACAGTTTTTTTTGGCATAAATATGCCGCGGGTTGCATATAACTTTTTTCTGATGCTACTAAAATAGCTGACATAACAAGATTATGTGAGCGTGGAATTATGTACGCAAATTATACTTTGAATTGTCTACGTTATGTCCCTTGTTCGGTTTCTGACATCTTATCATAGTATTCAACAAGCATTGCAGTGGTGGTCTTCTAGGCAGTCAATAAAGCTGTTTTTAGAAGCAGAAAAAATTCGGGATAATTTATTACAAGACTCTTTTACAATCCGTCGCAACTTAGATTTGTTGTCAGTAGATAATTTAAATTTATCAGACAATAGAATTCAAGAATGCTTAAAGCACATTGATAACTTTCATCACTCTTTAGTGCAATTGAGCGATCGCTTATTTCCAGCATCCCTTCAAGATAGCTTTCCGCTAGCTATTGAGTGCCTATTAGAACCTTGGCTAGCATCGAATTCGCAGTTATATTTTCAAATCGATATGCCAGTCTATTGGCGACATGAGCCAGCAGAACGCAGTCTAATTGTTTTAACAGCTTTAAATGAGTTACTGATCATCTCTTTAGCAGAAGTTTTGGCACCAACATCAATTTATATCAATTTAAAACAACACAGCAACATAGGACAACTAATTGTAGAGATTACCTACCCTAATCTCTCTGCATTTGTTTTACATTCTCGCCTACCAGAATTAAATTATCTTTGTGAAAGTTTTCGGTTATTAACATCAGGTAAATGCTTTAGTCGCACTAGAAATCTAAGCGTTTCTTGGTACTTTCATTGGTAACTGTTTTAGCTTTCCTTTGCATATTTTTAATATTTGCTATATTTAACCGTCATCAAACAATATAATCTGACAGCAAATAATTGGCTAATGTAGATAAATAAGAGGAAAATTAAAACTGTATGCTCAATCAGCAGGCTATTAATTATGAAACAAGAAATATCCGATAAGTCATTGCTGAAAATTTTGGTAATTGATGACCATGAATCAGTTTTAAGTGGAACGGTAGATATCTTACAAAAACATTATCCTAGTGCTAAAATTGCTACTGCCATAAATGCTAATAATGCTCTCCAACAAATTATTAACCCTGGGCTAGACCTTGTGGTTATGGATCTTTCTATTCCAGAAGATTATGGGATGACAGCGCGACCTGATACAGGTGTTCAACTACTCAGAACTCTTATGAAACACCATCCCAACTTAAATATTATTGTCCAAACTGCTCATGTCAGAACACTAGTGAGAATTAGACTTGATATTGATAGTCATAAAGGAGGTTTTACAGTTGCCGATAAAAGTCTTTCCAGCCAAGAAATGTTAACCAGAGTTGATTGGGCATTACAGGGATTAACTCATACGAAAGATATCAAAGGAATTTATGCAGGATTAGAATTTAAACCAGAGTGGCTTAGAGTACTAACTCTTGCGTTTGGGGAAGGATTACAAGATAAAGCTATTGCCGAACGAATGTGTATATCTGAACGAATGGTGCGTCATTACTGGAGTAAGCTACAAGACGCTTTAGATGTTTATCCTGATGAGGGTAAAAATATTCGTATTCAAACTGAAATACGAGCTAGGGAAGAAGGTTTAATTGATTAGTTAATAATCAATATTTAAGGGTTGTCTGTCATTAGCTTTTAATAAAATTTATTTTTTTATTTATTAAATTGACTTACTAATTACTTTTAGCTAAAGGCTAGGAGACAAGCTTATGCAGCCTGGACTTTTGAAAATAATCAAAAAAGAAATTAGCATTTGGCGTGTAGGTGTATTACCAGGAATTGTAGTTATTGCATTGGTGATAATTGCCCATTTTAGTGGTTCAATGAAATCTTTAGAGTCGATAGCTTTTGATCGTCTTCTCCACCTGCATCCTCAAGAAGTACGGCCCTACCGACCACTTTTAGAAACTTGGAAAGATGAATGGGAATATCTGTGGATTTTTGCCTGGGGTTTTTTAGGAATTGCGATCGCTCGATTTACTAAATCTTCTTTAGCAAATTTGATAATTGTTGGTATAACTAGTGCTATTTTAGTGGTCACGAGTTATTTATTTTTAACTTGGGGTTGGTGGGTTCCAGTAATCCCCACAATTCTTGTCTTGGCTGTAAATGGCATAGAACTTACTGCTTTATATCAATGTGACAAAGTTTTGCGATCGGGACTCAAAGCTAGACAAGATGTCATTGAACGCACATTTGAAACAATTCATAATGGCCCACTACAAAGTCTTGCAAAAGTTTTGAAACTGGTTCGATGCCAAGAATTACCAATAAAAGAATTGCTCCCAGAATTGGAAAAAGAACTGGAGAAATTAAACCATGAACTCCGAGGAATTTATGAGTTTTTACAACGAGAACCTCCAACTCAAGACAATAGTCTTTATTTAGGAAATACTTTAGTATTAAATTTGCAAGACCCCCTTCACGAAATTCTCTATCAAGTTTACAGCTATACCCTAGCGCGAGACTTTCCCTGCTTTAGAAGCATTAAAATTAAAATCCGTACCTTTGAGCCGATAGATGAGCGATGCTTAAGCATTGAACAAAAGCAAGGACTCTGCCGATTTTTAGAAGAGGCTTTGTGCAATGTCGGCAAACACGCCACAGGAGTCACGCGTCTTGAAGTGACTTGCTTTGCATCTGAAGGTTGGTACACTTTGAGCATTATAGATGATGGGTTGGGTATTAACTCATCTAGAGAAGGTCACGGCACGCAACAGTCTAGAAATTTAGCCAAGCAACTTAAAGGTAAATTTCAACGAGTATCCCTTTCTTCTAGAGGGACTATTTGTGAATTGTCTTGGCCTGTAACTAAGTTTTGGTTTAGTAATAAATGATCTCAATCAAGCAGAACAGATATGATAATGCGCGAACTACTGAAATGAATACGCTATATACCAAAATGAGAAAGCATTTAAGCTAAATGAGAAAGCAATATGCCTTTTTGCTTGCTGAATCTACCGAAATGAATACGCGATATACCGAAATGAGAAAGCATTTAAACTAAATGAGAAAACAATATGTCTTTTTGCTTGCTGAATCTACCGAAATGAATACGCGATATACCGAAATGAGAAAGCATTTAAGCTAAATGAGAAAGCAATATGTCTTTTTGCTTGCTGAATCTACCGAAATGAGAAAGCAATCAGCCTTTTTGCTTTCTAAATATACCAAAATCAGAAAGCAATCAGCAAAATGACTGACTGAATTTGACTTTATTTATATTGTTCTGATGTAGTAACTGAATAATTACTTATAGCCATTTTCAATCTGGTGAGTACAGGTATGCAAATAGACCTAAGAGGTTGTTTGAAAAGTGTTTCGCTGTGATTTTAGGCACTTTAGATCCCCCCTAACTCCCCTTAAAAAAGGGGGAACCGGAGTCAAAGTCCCCCAATTTATCGGGGGATTTAGGGGGATCTAAAACTTTTGATACCGACAAGAGGACTTTTCAAACATCTTCTAACCCCCAACTCGTTGCGGGAAGGGAGAAAATTCAAAGTCTCTCTCCTTTTAGGAGAGAGATTTAGAGAGAAATACAGTTCAGAATGAGCAACAAAACACTTGTAGAGACGGCGATTCATCGCGTCTTCAAAGACAAATTATCTACACCAGTAACCTTAACCTAAGCGTATTGATTTAGAGAGAGGTTTTCCAGATGCCGTGAAAAGTCAGGTCAGATATTGAGTCAGAGACTCAANNAAATGCTTATCAAGCTAGGTTTTTAGAACTTGTGTGTACACCGTAGCCTTTTAAGAGAGAGGAATGGAAGTGAGGTCAAAATTGTACTTCACGCTTGTGGAGAACCGCTATACCAAAAATATCAGAGGTCTAAAACTCTTTCAAATAGGATAGAGTTAAGACCTCTATACTTTTTAATTGCAGTAGGTTCGTTGTGGCAGAGTAGGATCTAACACAAAGGGATTATCATTACCTTGGGGTGTTTTAGCGATCGCATTACTGCGTGCTACCTCCCCAGCATCAACTGGATCTTCTCCTTGCCACTTACAGAGAGTATCCTTTTGTTTCTCAAAGAAGCTGGCATTTGCTAGTTCTGGGTAGACTGTGCGGAAATAGAAAATTATCCGAGCAATATCTCCTTTTTTCGCCTCCCGTGGCTCAAAAAATCCCCGTTTGAATTCACTGTACTTGTCAATATCTTGGGGATTCGGTTTCAAACTCAGTTCTTCATCGTCGAGATACCAAGAAGTGGTTTGATTATCAGGAATATCTCCAAAGGGAAAGTTGGCGCGATCGCTATTAATTTCCATCCGTGAAGCAAAAAGGTTATGCAAATCGCTTTTTGCTGGGCCTTCGGCTCCCATGCTCTGCGGCCAAACGTGTTCTGCATTGATTCTGTGTCGTGCAGCTTCTTCTCTGGGTTTGTCTGAATTTTGGTTGAGCGGCACACTGTAACCAGCGTAGATGTCTGTTAATATACCGCCTTGGTTATCTATTTTGGTGTAGAGCAGGTCACGAGCGCTACCATATCCAAGGCTAGTACGAGGAGAGTAAAGGCTATCCAATTTTTTCAGTAAATCATCTCCAGTAATCCCAGAAAGAATCGTGCTTGGTGTAACTGCTGGTTCAGGATTGGTAACTGGGACTGATGTAATAGGAGTAGCTTCTCCAACAGCTGATAGAGTAAACCGAGCAATCACAGGATCGTGATCGCTGGCTGATCTAGAAATACCTGCGTTAATGTGAACAGCATTGATCTCAGGATTTCCATTGTTACGCAAGTTTGGAGTAACCAGGATTTGGTCAATTTGTTGCTTACTTCCTTGAAAGACAAAAGAAAAGCGGTCTGCTAGTGGAATTTTATTTACCAAATTTTCTAGCTGATTTCCTGCAAGAGCTTTTATCGGCCGGGAGTCTGGAGTATCATTCAAATCGCCAAGAACGACAATATTTGCATTGGGGTCAGTAGTTAAGCGATCTGCAACAAATTCGTTCACAATTGTTGCTTGCTTTATCCGTTTTGGGTTAGAAGCCGCTCCTCCGCTTTTAGAAGCAAAGTGGTTGTTTATCAGAGTGATGGGAATATTATTGAAAGTAAATTCACCCACTAAAGGTTTGCGACTTTCTAAAAAAGCTGGGTCATCCGCAAAGCGTTCAAGTTTTTGTAGCTTAACTCGTTGAGGATTGAACAAAAAACCTACTCGAATATTGCCACCTGGTTGGCCTCCATCTCGTCCGTTTTGAGGAGGAATTTCTTGATATTCATACCTTGGGCCTCCTACAGATTGAATTGAATCGATCAAAGTCTTAGCTGTCACAGCAGCATCAACCACTGAACTCAACTCAGCGCCATCATTGTCTTGTACTTCTTGCAAAGCAATAATGTCTGGTGCTTCAAGATTAGTAACAATCTGATTTGCCAAAGCTGTAAACTTACCGTTTCTGACATCATCATCGACGTTTCTAGTCGAATTGCGATCAACCTTAGAAACATCTTCCTTTTTAGGATCAAGATTTTCGACATTGAAGGTAGCAACTGTCAGTTGCGTAGGACTTCCTACCAAAGATGTAACTTCTACACCATAAGCGATTCCTGAAGGAAGGCAGAATGCAAGAAAAACAATAAGGCATAGTGTCTGCAAGACTTTTCGGATAGAACTCATGAACATTGTCCTTAGTTGCAAATAGAGACTGAATTCAGTTGCAGTGCCATCCCAAAGCAATACTTGTCGGGTTTTGGGGAAAAGGGTAAGGGGAAAGAAAAAACCTTTAACCTTTTCCCCAAACCCAATTCCGAGTTTAAAATGCTTATCCGAGCAGTATTACATCCCAAAGAATATGAGAAACAAATAAATTGAAGTCCTTCTCAAGCCATTTGGCTGTGAAAAACAATCTATCTGTCTCAACTCAAATCAAGCATTGAGTGCAAGTTTTTTCTTGTATTAAGAGGTGTACTTAGTTCGACTTTATCCAAAATTAAGAATTTGCTTCTCTTTCTCCAGCAAAAACCCTAGTCTTTTAGCAAAACTTTTACCATGTCACTGATTTTCGGTGAAATCGAAAAAGTAAAACAACAGTCCCACTAAGGTTTCAGCGTTAGCAATCGTGTTCAGAGAAAATGGATAAAGTCGAGCTTAGATTTCAAAAAAGAAATCATTGCCATAATACAGCAGTTATTTAGTATTTATCAACTGGTTTTTAAGTTACTTTTTGGTACTTAATTGCGACTAGAGTATCCCAGTTTTTTGCGAAGAGATAATCAGGCTAAAATAAACCAATGCTTAACCATTGATTATACTTTCCTTAACATTTGCGAGTGCGATCGCAAGCACTCAGAAAAACTTTAGACCTACGTATTAAATTATCAACAAAGTTGAGTATTTATCATTAATAAGACTTAGAGCAATTCATGTAGACGCGCAGGGGCTACTCTTACGAGAATGCTTGTCGATATCAAAAATTTTAGATCCCCCTAAATCCCCCCCTTTCCAAGAAATCAAGTTCCCTCCCTTTTATAAGGCTACGGTGTACACACAAGTCGAATTACCCCCCTTAATCCCCCCTTGGCAAGGGGGGAAACATAAAAATCCAGTTCCCTCCCCTTTGCAAGGGGAGGGTTAGGGTGGGGTAAAACCTTGGGTTTTTCAGC
>NZ_KV757752.1 GCF_001712795.1 Nostoc sp. KVJ20 | reverse complement strand
CCCCAATGCATCGCTACGGTGTACACACAAGTCCTAAAAACCTAGCTTGATAAGCATTTCCTCGTTCCCAGTCTCCGACTGGGAATGCATTCATTGAGTCTCTGACTCAATATCTGACTAGAGGCAGAGCCTCTAATCAGGCATTCCTATGCAGAGCATAGGAACGAGATAAACGAGAGAACAACGAGAAATTGATCTTCTTTTGACTTGTGTGTACACCGTAGCCTTTGCAAGGGGAGGGCTAGGGTGGGGTGAAACCTTTGAATCTTACTCCCCAACTCTAGTAGGGAAGGGGCTGGGGGTTAGGTTTGTATTGACTTATGCAAGACTGAAATTAATCGCTGGTATCACCTTGAAGCTGGCGATTTTCCAAGGCTGTATCGTCAAGATTTGTTGCCCAGATGAGAATTCAGTGGTAGAGGAACGCTCTAATAAATCTACTGTTTCTCCTAGATTCAACCCTAAATTACTTTGCAAAGATAACTCGGCTGTTTCTCCGTGACATTCATAACACCGCAGAATTAACTGCTGTGGGTCATCCTCTGATGGCTTCAAGGCCATCAAGATTAAATTTTCAGCGGATAAATCTAGGAAACTCACCCCTTTTATAGTGCTGTTAGCGGTAACGGGGCGTTGAGTCAGTGCTGAATTTTGAGTTGTGAGTGGATTTAATATCACTTGCAACGGGATATTCAATTCATAGCCACGCCGTACCGTATGGGCTGATTCCCAGCTACCAGCGTGAGGATACAAGGTATATGTGAACTCGTGAAAACCTCTGTCAGCCTGTGAGTCTGGCCAATTGGAACTGCGTAGCAGTGTCAAACGGAGTTGATTTGGCTTGCTGTCGTAACCGTATTTACAATCATTCAGTAAACTGACACCATAACGATTTTGGATTTTAGATTTTGGATTTTGGATTGTGTCTTCTGCTGTCAAATCAGCCCAACGCAAAGCGGGGACTTCCCATTTTGCTTGTTCTGCGGGGGTTTGCGGTTTAGTTGGGCGGCGAATCGCGCTACAGGGAATTTCATAAGTAGCAAAGTCTGCTTCGATATTTAGAGGAAAAGCAGCTTTCACTAATACATGATTTTCTTGCCAATTGACGGTAGTAGCTATCTTTAGCAGAGGTGAACCAGCTTGCAGAATATAGTCTTGGCAAAATTCCGATTCACCCAACTGACGCACCACGCGCACACGACTTTGCACTGGGCCTGGTTCTAACCACTGAATCGATTGAAGATTTGTTGAGGGTAAAGGATGTTGAGCATAATTGGGGTCGATATTCCAAGCATCCCAATATTGACCACTGTCTTTAAAAGCTTGTAGTTGATTCCCCGCCCCACTCAAAACTTCTCGTTGATAAGTTTTATCAAAAACACTTGATAAATCTCCCGTATCAGGATCTATAACAACTCGCAAGAATTCATTTTCTAAAATCCAGTCTGGGAGGAGTGGGGGAGATGAGGGAGATGGGGGAGATGGGGGAGAAAGCCAAAATATGCGGTAGCCTACGGGTGGAATTTCGCTGGCGAGAAATAATAGCGTTGATGGTTCAGAGAATTGGGAGACAAGCTGCTTTCCAGAAGTTTCGTAAATCTGCCATTCTTCTGGTGTGGGTAAAACTACAGAGACTACCTCAGAACGTTGCCAGTTGAGAGAATTGAAAACGAAAATAGGCAAACTATCGGGTTTTGGTGGTTCTGATAGGTTAATGTGAGATGCGATCGCTAAAAGTGATTCTTGTAATATCTTCGTTCCTACTTGTTCCACTTGCTGCCACTGGGGCAACGCATCTGTGTAAACTTGGGTAATTGAAGAACCAGGTAAAATATCGTGAAACTGTTGAAATAACACCTGCTTCCAAGCTGCTTCAATTTCTGCTTTGGGATATGTCACGCCACAGCTTACAGTTGCCAAGGTAGCAAATAGTTCAGTTTCATACAATAAATTTTCACAACGACGATTCCAACGTTTTTGATCTGCGTGGGTAGTGTAGCAACCGCGATGGAATTCTAAGTATAGTTCGTCATTCCAGGTGGGGCTTTGAATTTTGGATTTTGGATTTTGGATTTTGGATTGTGAAGTTAACTGACTACTAATCTTCTGTAAATACTTTTCAGCTGTCGTGAATTCTAAGTCTGGGAAGAAAGGTGACTTTTGCCAGCGTTGGGCGGTTTCTAACATATCACGGGTGGGGCCGCCGCCGTGGTCGCCGACACCGGGAAGCCAGAGGGATTCTGATAAACCAGTTTGAGTTTGCCATTCAAGAGCGTAGGATGCCATTTTAACTGGGTCTATAGCTTCACCGATGGGTGCAGACATCAAACTAAAGACTTCACTACCGTCAGGCGATCGCCACCAAAAAGCCCCATAATCAAATTTGGTAGTATCATTCCACCGCAACTTCTGCGTCACAAAATATTCAATTCCGGCATTCGCGAAAAACTGCGGTAAAGTTGCACAAAAACCAAAAGTATCTGGAACCCAGACTATAGCTGAAATCTTGCCAAATTTTTCTTGGATGTAGCGTTGACCATACAATAGCTGACGGACTATTGATTCACCAGAAATTAGGTTGAGTTCTGGTTCCACCCACATCCCGCCGACAACTTCCCAACGTCCGGCGGCTACCTGTGCTTGAATCGCTTGAAACAAATCCGGGCGATGTTCTTCAATCCACGCATAAAGTGCGGGAGTCGAATGACAGAAAATTAACTCAGGAAAATCTGCTTGTAACTTCAGAACCGATTCAAAAGTGTTTTGCGCTGCATTCCAAGTTTCACTCACAGGCCATAGCCATGCTAAATCTAAGTGAGCATGACCCAATAAGAAAATTTTAGATTTTGGATTTTGGACTTCGACTTCGCTCAGTCGAACGATTTTGGATTGAATTAAATTTTGGCGTAGAGATAAAAACGATTTTACTAACTCTTCCTTCTCCTCCGTGTCCTCTGCGCCTCTGGGGTTCGTAATCTCCGCCACCATCGTCGCCAAAACATCCAACTTTTCCGGCGCAAACTTTTCCAAATAAAGCTGCACCACAGCTAATTCATCAGCCACAAAGCCCGGATCGGGATTATCATCAACAGTAGACTCGTAAACTAGGAGCGATCGCACTAAAGCACCATCACAATGTCCCGGACTCACTAACCGCAAAGCCACAGTGAATTCTTCCCCTACCGTCACCCCCTGACTGAGAAGCACTCTCGGCGAACAATCAAATAAATCACCCTCCAGCACTAACTCCCCATTTACATAAATCTCAGCAGAATCCGCCCACCAAACCAGCGCCAGCCGCAAAGATAACCCAGCTAAGGAATAACCCTGTAAATCTTGGGGAACTACCAATCTTTGCACTAGCCATAGCACTTTTTTCCCCCCTGTCCAAGCGATATGTTCTTTAGCATTCAACTCGACAGGTTGCCAATGAGACAAATCAGCAGCTACAACATCAGTAATAATCAGGTCAGATTCCTGATACAGCCAAGTAGACTGAAGATTAACTTGACAAAAAGAGCGCAATTGCTCAATTGCTTGTGAGATGGATTTGGTTTGGGATTGAGAGACAGTCGGGGTCATATATTCGCTAAAATGAGGTGTTGGTCGTTTTTATTGTTTGGCGCGAGTCTCACAACTTAACAAGACTTGAACTAAAAAATTACTACTATGTCTTCTGGTTCCTCTGGACGTTATCAAAGCAGACTATTTAACTTTGTCCATCAGCAATCTCGGCGGGTGACACAACAGTGGGAACACACCTTTCGGCATTTGCAAGTTGCTACTAAGTGGGGTGTCGAGACACTACTTTATCCAGTGTATCTACTGTTTCAGTCATCGGAATCGTCTGGGAAAACGCTACACACTAAAGAACCACAAACTAGACTAAAGTTACAACCAAATGATACCGATTTCCAGCCAGAAACTCTGCCAAATGCTGATACTCCGATTCAAAATGTATTAGAGGCAGTCAATTATCTGTCATCAGATGAACCCGCTTCCACTCCTACGAAAACATCTGAACATTTCAATCTCTTGGCTTCATTGGGAGTTTTTCGGCTGAAATTCGTTAATCATGGCTCTAATATTACTCAATCATCAAATATTACAGAGAATCAAGCCGGAAGTCTCAATCCTTCACACTTGGAAAATGACCTTCAACAGCATCTTCCAATAGTGCGAGGAATTGCCACAAATTTGATGAATCGGAATTTAGTACTTGTTAGTGCCGATAATGAAATTTTAGATATTTTAACACCCCAACAGCAGACAAAATTAGAAGACCGAATTATTAACGAAGTTGCTAAGTATTGGCAGTCTTCTCTACAAGACGCTGCACGAAGGCGGTTGATTATCGCTAAAAAAGAAACGCAGCTATTACCACAAATTGACCATTTATTAGCAAAACTAACTGATGGAAATACAGCAAAAATTCCAGTTTTAGCTGAGAGGTTGTTTGAAAAGTTTTCTGCTGTGACTTTAAGCACTTTTAGATCCCCCCTAAAAAAGGGGGTAACCGGAATCAAAGTCCCCCTTAAAAAGGGGGATTTAGGGGGATCTAAAGTTTTTGATACCGACAAGAGGACTTTTCAAACATCCTCTGAGGGTATACCAAAAGATTTACTTAATACAGAGAAGTTATTAGCATTTTTAGATATAGCTGTTGCTAAGTTGGAATCAAATGCTTTCGTCCCAGCGCAAGAACGTAGTCAGGAAATTGTTCAAGTTGCTCAAACTCAGTTAAACATATTTCTTTATGGCAAAGAGCAATTAGCTGATAGGGGAGAAATTGCACCCAATGCTGATGGTTTGGAAACTCATACACTGAATCTTCAGGCTTTGATTGAGGCGGCGCTTAATTACTTTTTTGGTGTTGGTAGTAGAAAAACACTTGAGCCAACAACCAGTGATGAGAGATTACCAGGTAAGCTATTCTCATTACCCATTAGAAAAGCTTTATCCAAAAGCCCTCAATTAGAGAATCAGGATTTAACAGATGATCCTTGGCTAACGTGGAATGATTTATTTGGTAACACCGAAACCGTTGCTGAAAACTCGGTTACACTTTCTCAAAAGACAAATCCTGCTTTAGCATCAAGTTTATCCGTAGGGCATTTTCCACAAAAGAATTTGAGTGTAAAACAGCCTAAAGTCGGCTCTGGCTTAGTGCGAAGAAAACAAACAACTAATAATCTCGTTTCCAGTCAAAAAGCATCTGGAAAAGTCGCCTCTGCAAAACAAACCGAAGCTCGCATTTCTCAAACTAAAAGCGAGAATAGAAAAGGGGAAATTTTACAACAGCAATTTCACCAAAGTAGTCAAGTTGAAGCACAGCCAGACTGGATAGAAATTAAAGCAACTTCAAATGGGTATGAGAAGCATCCCTTAGAGCAAGTTCTAGAATGGCTTGATTATGTTATGCTCTGGCTAGAAGAGAAATTTGTAAATATTTTTCAGTCGTTGCGACAGCTATGGCAGGGAAAATAATACTAATTCGTAATTCGTAATTCGTAATTAAGACTCGTCAGATTTAATCTGGGTTTCCAGGTTTATATCTGTAGCCTAATTTTGGATAATTGCTATAAGCTGGTAGATATTTTTTAATAACCTATTATAATAGTAACAATTTTTCAATTTAAGGATAACTTTGATGTCTACAAGCCGTACACTCGTGACTTGTATTCATGAGTTAGGCGTTTTATGAAGAAGGGGAAGGGGGAAAGGGGAAGGGGGAAAGGTAAAAACCGTACTTCGTCCCGCGGCGCTAACGCCCGCAAGTGGCGCGACAATCATCATCCCTTTCCCCTTTCCCCTTTCCCCTTTAACCTTTTCCCTTTTATATTGAGCGTGACTTTTAGTCATGTGAGGTTCAATATCTATAATGTTATTGGTGGTTGTCTAAGTGAAAATTATTGTTTACTGTAAATACTTCAATTTCAAAAATCCATTAGATAAACCAAAAATTGAGACATTTGTGGTAAATGTGCCTCAAATCCCTAAGATAGGTGAAACAATTGTAGTCGAAAGAATTTCACCCCAAAAGCAGTTTGTAATTATCTTTGAGTACATTGTGACAGCAGTACAATTTAACGCTTCTAGGGAATCGGTTGATTCCGCAGATGCTCAAGTAAATGCATTTTTAAACCACTGTTGGGAGGGGACATCAAATTTCAAAGTTACAAACTTTTTAGAACAATAATCTATCACCACAATATATGATTGAGGAAATAACGTAACAGCTTTAATCCTGTTGGTTCTTGATAGTCAGTTGGCAACAAAGCCAGCATCGCATTCTGCAATTTTTCCAAAGCTAAGTCAACTTCTTGGCGTTTTGGCCTGGTTGTTTGGGCAAAGTGTAACGGTTCACCTACCCGAATTGTTAACTCTTTTCCCAAATAGAGGTCATGAGTTCCGATTAGCGCAACTGGAATAATTGGTACACCAGCCCGCAAGGCATAAATCACAGTCCCGCGCTTCAAGGGGAGATGCAATTGAGCCTCAGTAGTTCCTAGTCGTCCTTCGGGAAAGAGAATCATCCCATCCCCACGAGTCAAAATTGCCAGAATAATCCGGTCTATTTGTCGCAGTGTATGTATGTCTTCACCTGTGGGTACTGTCTGTTTAATTGCTGCGGCTAACTCAACTAAATCTTGCTTTCCTGCTTTAGCCGCTTCCATGACAGCAATTTCTTCTTTCCACACCCGTTCCAAAGGAATAACGCCCCCTGCAAAATCGAGAATGAAGCGTTTCCAGCACTTGTTATAGAGAGTACGAGCATCACCCAGGATGTAATAGTAAGGTTGGGTGGGAAGTTCGCCTAGGAGGAGTAAGGGATCGATGTGGTGGAGATGGTTGACAGACAAGATTGCAGCTTGCTGAGGTATTCTTTCGAGGTGTTCTACTCGTACCTTGAAAAAGGAATGGATGAGCGATCGCATTACAAAACGACGCAGCCCAGAGCTAGCTTTGGGTTCGGAATGCCCCTGATTAATAGCTTCTAGGCGATTGAGAGTTTTTTCGATAATTTGACGAACAGCGCGATCGCTAGCCGCCGCTACACCCTCTTTTACCCGCTTGATTGCGGCGGCTGTCAAAGGTGATAATGTTTCTGATTGTGTTCTATTTTCCTGCTGATGGCTAGATTCTGTATGAACTTCCGAAGTTACCCCATCAGCTAGGTCTTCTTGAACAGATTCGCTAGAAGAACTTTTGATAACACCCTCTTTGAATTCATAAACTAATCATAATTCTTGAGGTTATATCATTAACCAACCTACGGTTAGAAGTTGTGGAATTATTTCAGGATATTTTAAATACATGAGGGTAATCCAATTCCCTGTAATTCTTCCATAGCCAGAAGCTATTTTTATCTAAAACGGCAATTCATCCACTGTACTTTTTAGGTACGGTAGATGAATTGCAAGTGATTTGATAAGAGTTATCGCAATACTACTCGGTTAAGCATTTTGAACCCAAAGTTTGGTTTTGGGAAAGGGTTAAAAAGTAAGGGTTAAAGGTTTTTAATTTCCCTTTCCCCCTTCCCCTTTCCCCCTTAACCGACAAGTATTGAGAGTTATCGGACTATGCCTGCAACATAAAATCTGATGCCGTGAGAGTTGGCGCACCAGTTAAAGTTGCAAATAGACCACCACTGCCAAAACCAGCCGCGCTGCCATTTTGGTTGTAGAACAATTGCCCACTCACAGAATCGTAGACAATTTTTGCCGTGCTAGCCGCTGCTGAAGAAGTGATTTGAAAATCATTGGTATTACTGAAACCTGTTCCCGGAGCAGAAGCAATTGCACTAAAGGTAGTCTTATCCAGTACAATTTTGTCACCTTCAGAACTATTGAAATCAGCGATCGCATCAATACCAACAGCATTGCTGTTGTAAAGGAAAAAGTCAGCACCTACACCACCGATGAGAATATCATTGCCTCTGCCACCCACAAGAGTATCATTGCCTTCTCCACCGATGAGAATATCATCGCCTGAACCGCCCCGCAAAAGGTCATCGCCACTATTACCATTAATGATATCGTTACCCCCTTGACCATTAATTACATCATTGGAGTTATTAAAACCCGCAACGTTATTGTTAAGGTCATTGAGGAAAGTAACTGTGTTCTTGTTAAAGAGATTAGTTTGAGTGGAGTTGGCATTGAAGACATCAAAACTGTCAGTTACACTGGTTTGTCCATCAAACAGGATATTACCAGTTGTTGGTAAGTTATCCAGGTCTTCTAATTGGAAGTTTTGCAAGGTAACTTTCGTAGAAGCCGCATCCAAAAAAGTGAGTTCTAAGTTATCACCATTTTGAGTTAATTGCAGATTTCGGGCAGTTAAACCACTACCAATAAATTGCAACGTATCCAGTTGGCTAATCACATCTGCTGATGGATTTGAACCAATTCCTGTTCCAGTAAAATCGGCGATAGTGTCATTTCCATCACCAAGGCGGAAGACAAAAGTATCGTTGCCATTGCCACCGGAGATAGTATCGTTGCCCCCATTGCCAGCAATCGTGTCATTGCCATTGCCACCAAGCAACAAGTCATTGCCATTGCCGCCGGAGATGTTATCACTGCCGGCACCACCAGAGATGGTGTCGTCGCCTCCATTGCCAGCAATCGTATCGTTGCCGCCACCGCCAGAGATGTTATCGTTACCCTCACCAGCAGAGATGTTATCGTTGCCGGCACCGCCAGAGATATTAGCACCAACAGCGATCGCAACTCTAGCAGTACTAGTCAGGCTACCATCACTAATGGTGTAATTAAAATTGGCATCACCACTAAGCCCATTAATTGGGGTAAACACGATGAAATCATCTGTCGAGTTGCCCGGAGTGCCGTTATCATTCAGCACAGCAGTGCCGTTGGTTACACCACTAACCCCAGTAATGCTGAGGTTACTGCTATCGATGTCAGTATCATTAGCCAGCAGAGTAGTAGCAAGGATGGTGACAGCAGTATTAAAGCCAGTAGTCAGACTATCATTGACGGCAATGGGTGCATTGTTAACGGGCTTGACATTGAGGTTAAAAGTATTAGTAATGCTACCACCATTGTCGTCGCTGACAGTGAAAGTGAAGCTGTCAGTGCCGTTGAAGTTGGCATTGGGGGTGTAAATGAAGAAGTCGTCACTGGGGTTGTCTGGAGTGTTATTGTCGTTAAGTGACAATGTGCCGTTAGTGGGGCTAGTGAAGTCACTAATAGTTAAGGTATCGCCATCGATATCTGTGTATCTACGTAGAATATTACTAGCAAGGATGTTAACGGCGGTATCTTCATTAGTGGTAGCCGTAGTTTGAAAGCCAAAGACCACGTAGCTTGACCCTGCATAAAGCTGACCATTGGGGGAGGCACCTGATGCCCCGATAATCAAGTCATCGAAGCCGTCGCCGTTAATATCCCCCGCACTGCTGACGGAATCGCCTAAGTTGTCAAGCTCATCAATGCCGTTAATCACAAAGCCGTTACTGCCATCTAGGGATGAGAGGTTGATTTGGGCATCAAAGCCACTATTGCTGCCAAACACCACGTAGCTTGACCCAGTACTCTGACCGTTGGGGTCGGCAAAAGGTGCACCGATAATCAAGTCATCGAAGCCGTCGCCATTGATGTCCCCCGCACTGCTGACAGACCTGCCTGAGCCGTCATATCTATCAATGCCGTTAATCACAAAGCCGTTGCTGCCATCCAAGGATGAGAGGTTTATTTGGGCATCAAAGCCACTATTGCTGCCAAACACCACGTAGCTTGACCCCGCCCTAGACTGACCGTTGGGGTCGGCATGGTATGCCCCGATAATCAAGTCATCAAAGCCGTCGCCGTTGATGTCCCCCGCACTGCTGACAGAACGGCCTGAGTAGTCATCTGAGTCAATGCCGTTAATCACAAAGCCGTTGCTACCATCTAGGGACGAGAGATTGAGTTGGGCATCAAAGCCACTATTGCTGCCAAACACCACATAGCTTGACCCCGCCCTAAACTGACCGTTGGGGGAGGCATTTAGTGCACCGATAATCAAGTCGTCGAAGCCGTCGCCGTTGATGTCCCCCGCACTGCTGACAGAACGGCCTGAGTAGTCACTTGAGTCAACACCGTTAATCACAAAGCCGTTGCTACCATCTAGGGACGAGAGGTTGAATTGGGCATCAAAGCCACCATTGCTGCCAAACACCACGTAGCTTGACCCCGCCCTAAACTGACTGTTGGGGGAGGCAAAGCGTGCCCTGATAATCAGGTCATCGATGCCGTCGCCGTTGATATCCCCAGCACTGCTTACAGAAATGCCTGAGTCGTCACCCGCATCAATGCCGTTAATCACAAAGCCGT
>NZ_KV757751.1 GCF_001712795.1 Nostoc sp. KVJ20 | reverse complement strand
TCATGAATTTATCCCTTGAGAAAATTTAGTTAATTCACAGCAATTTCTCAGGCAATGATGAGGCCTCTTGCATAAATCAAAAATAAGAAAGAACCCCACCCCGCCCAAGCTATGCTTTGTCTCCCCTCCCCGCAAGCCTACGGTGTACACACAAGTCCTAAAAACCTAGCTTGATAAGCATTTCCTCGTTCCCAGTCGGAGACTGGGAATGCATTCATTGAGTCTCTGACTCAATATCTGACTAGAGGCAGAGCCTCTAATCAGGCATTCCTATGCAGAGCATAGGAACGAGATAAACGAGAGAATAACGCGAAATTGATCTTTTTTTGACTTGTGTGTACACCGTAGCCTTTTAGGAGAGAGGTCAAAGTCTATTGCACACAAACAAGAACCGCTATATTCATAGGTTGGCTTTCATTCCTCAACCCAACCTACACATTTCTAGTCCTAAAAACGTAATTACGAATTACGTTAGCGCAGCGTTAGCGACGCAGGAGCGTCATTACGAATTACGAATTATTTAATCGGTGAATTCGTTGCCAGAGAAGATTAGCACTATCCGCATTTCCTTGATGTTCTTTGAGTAATGCCAGATGAGTCAGCGCTTCTTGGTGAGTAGGTTGTAAATAAATTGCTTTTTGAAAAGATTGTGCCGCCCGCTCATTTTGTGCCATCGCTTGCTGCACCTGACCTAGTAAAAGATATGCTTCAGTACTCACTTGATTTTGGTTGAGATAATCGTTGCATAGTTTAACCGCCTCATCTAATCGACCTTGATCGGCTAAAGCTCTGGCTGTTTCTAACAAATTTACTTTTAGTTCTATTGGCAATATCGGATTCTGAGAAGCAACACTTAACCTCTCTTGGGCGACAAACTTAGAATTATTTTTTTTCGGCAGATGTCGCTTGTTGAGAACATCTATATTTTTGCCTGTGATGCCTTGTTTATGAATATTTGGATGATGATTTTTGCGAACATTTTCGCCCGGTGTAGACTTTCGATGAGCAACTACTGAATCTTGACGAACTGAGATTAATTGAGTTTTAAACAATAACCAAGTTTCAGCGTGTCCCACAAATAGCAAGCCTTTTGGCCTTAGCAACCTTTCTAGGACTTGAATGGTGCGCTCTTTTGTTGTCACATCGAAGTAAATCAACAGGTTACGGCAAAAGACTAGATCGTAAAGCGGTGTGTCAGCAAGAAAAGCCGGATCTGCCAAGTTGCCATTCATAAAATTCACCATACTTTTCACCTGTTCGCACAGGCGATATCCTACCTCAGTTGCCTGAAAATAGCGCTCTTGAAACGATTGGCTATTGCCGCGAAACGAGTATTGACTGTAGATTGCTCGTTGGGCTTTTGACAGGCACTTGTTGCTAATATCAACAGCATCGATGTGAATGTTTGTCGAATTTAATCCTGCTTCCAAAAGAGCGAGCGCAATGGAATATGGTTCTTCACCGGTTGCACAGGGTACACTCAAAACCCGCAGCACACCCTGGGGATTTTTTGGCAACCACTCAGATAATACGTAATGCTTCAGAAATGCAAAAGACTCTGGTTCTCGGAAAAACCAAGTTTCTGGAACAATTACAGTGTCAATCAGTGCTTCCCATTCCTGGGTAGATACCTGTAACTTCCCCAGATAGTGAGCAATATCCGTGATCCCGCAATCTGCCATGCGTTGATAAATTGCACTTGCGATCGCATCAGTACCAATAGAATTTGCATCCAAACCAATCTTGCTTTTTAGTAAAGCCTCAATAACAGATTGTGCCATTTATAGAATCTTCAGACCAATCTAAAATTTAGTATTGTGATGACTTTCTAGCAAGAGATTGACTTGCTGCGCTTCTGACAATAAATACTCAATGCGAAGACACTGAATCATCCCTCGATCATCTACAATCATTTTGCCCAAATATGGCGCTGTATCTATCTGGATATTGGAATCAGCAAATTTAGACTCAGACTTATGTAATGTTTCTACAACTTGTTCTGTCATTAAACCCAAAATATAGGGAGCTTGAAGTTCTGTATTATTACTCCCCCAATAATTGACTAATACAATCCTAGTACTCAGATACTCACTGGAGGGTTTACCACGCATCAACTGACATAAATCGATTACTGGTACAATGCGTCCCCGATAGTTAAAAACACCAGCGATATGCTCAGGCTGGTGGGGCAAACTTTTGAGTACAACAAGTGGTATTACTTCTATAACCTGTCGGCTTTCTATGGCATATCGCTCATTTCCAATGTTGAGAAGTAACATTAACACTAATTTACATCTCCAGTGCTAGCTTTTGTATTACTTGTAGACTATGCAAGACACCTATCATAGGATGTCTAGTAATAGTAGGTTGGGTTGACGCAAGGAAACCCAAGACTAACAAATTTAATTTTTATCAGCAATACATGATACCCATTCTTTAAAGCTGCCATGTATGACAACATCTGTAAATTCATTGCCGAAAACTTCAAAGATGATTTGGCAACTTGGTTGCTAGGTTCACCGATTAAATTAACAGAACTTAGCCCTACTGAATTATCAAGCGAACCAATTCGCGCAGATTCGTTAATTTTATTGCAATCTGATGATTTAGTTCTACATACCGAATTTCAAACAGACCCTGATGAAGATATTCCCTTTCGGATGTTAGATTATCGGGTTAGGGTTTATCGCCGCTTTCCTAACAAAGAAATGCGTCAAATAGTAATCTATTTGAGAAAAACAAGTTCACAATTAGTTAGTGAAAACACTTTTAGATTAAACAACACTTACCATCAGTTTGAAGTAATACGCCTGTGGGAACAACCAACAGAAAGGTTTTTGAGTATTCCAGGTCTATTACCCTTTGCCGTGCTAAGTCAGACAAACGATCCTACAATGGTATTAACCCAAGTAGCCAAAGCGGTTGAAGCGATTAGCGTAGGCGTAGCCCGCCGCAGGCATCGCCAGCTACAAAGAAATATAGCTGCTGCCAGTGGCATTTTAGCAGGTCTGGTATTAAATAAAGATGTAATTAGCAAGATTTTAAGGAGTGAGATTATGCGCGAATCAGTCATTTATCAACAAATCCTAGAAGAAGGCGAAGCCAAAGGTAAAGCAGAAGGTAAAGCAGAAACAACAAGAAAATTGGCTTTAAATTTGCTGCGAATTGGAATGAGTTTAGAACAAATTGCTCAAGTTACTGAATTATCTATTGAGCAAGTTCAACTTTTGCAAGAGGAGATTCAAAAATCTTAATTTTAATTAATCGCTTTAGAAAACACGTGCCTATACAAACAAAACCCGCATTCGCGGGTTTCAAAGTTTTTATTAATCCGCGCAGACGCACTTGGTTTGGAAAGGCGCGATTTTTAATCACCTGAGTTTCAAATTCTCAAACTAAAACTCAGCACTTTGGGGTGTACGCGGAAAGGGAATCACATCACGAATATTTCCCATACCAGTCATAAATTGCACGAGTCGTTCAAAACCCAACCCAAAACCCGCATGAGGAACAGTACCATAACGACGCAAATCAAGATACCACCATAAGTCTTCTGGGTTTAATCCTTGCGCTAATACACGGCGTTCTAGAACTTCTAGGCGTTCTTCGCGCTGGGAACCGCCGACAATTTCGCCAATTTTCGGTGCGAGAATATCCATTGCGCGGACGGTTTTTTCATCGTCGTTCAAACGCATATAAAATGCTTTGATTTGCGCTGGATAATCTGTAACAATTACTGGCTTTTTAAACTGCTGTTCAGCTAGGTAGCGTTCGTGTTCTGATTGTAAATCTAAACCCCAACTCACAGGATATTCAAATTTAACATCAGCTTTTTCTAAAAGTTTGATAGCTTCTGTATAAGTTAAGCGTTCAAACTGATTATTAATTATATTTTCGGCTGTTGCCAACACAGATTTATCAATGCGTTCATTGAAAAACTCCATGTCTTCTGGGCAAGTTTCCAACACATATTTAAAGATGTGTTTGAGAAATGCCTCAGCTAAATCCATATCGCCTTCTAAGTCACAAAAAGCCATTTCCGGCTCAACCATCCAAAATTCTGCTAAGTGACGGGAGGTGTTGGAATTTTCTGCACGGAAGGTAGGGCCAAAGGTGTAGACGTTAGAAAACGCCATCGCCATCACTTCCGCTTCCAACTGGCCGCTAACTGTTAAATATGTGGGTTTAGCAAAAAAGTCTTGACTGTAATCTACTGCTTGGTTTTCTGTGCGGGGAATATTCTTTAAATCCAAACTGGTGACGCTAAACAGTTCACCCGCACCTTCGCAGTCGCTAGCGGTGATGATGGGTGTATGTACCCACAAAAAGCCTCTTTCTTGGAAAAATTGATGAATTGCTGCCGAACAAGCATTTCTGACGCGGAAAACTGCACCAAAGGAATTAGTGCGCGATCGCAAATGTCCAATTGTTCGCAGAAACTCAAAGGAATGGCGTTTCTTTTGCAGGGGATATGTATCGGGATCAGCTTCACCGTAAACTTTCACTGTCTCGGCTTTCAATTCAATTCGCTGTCCTTTACCAAGAGAAGCCACTAGTAGCCCTGTCGCTTCAACAGCAGCACCCGTATTCAATTTTTTCAAGATAGCTTCGTAATCTGGCAAATCCTGATTAATGACGACTTGCAAATTAGCTAGTGATGAGCCGTCATTGACTTCAATAAAAGCAAACCCTTTGGATTCGCGTTTCGTCCGCACCCAGCCTTGCACTTGGAGGGATTCATCAGGTTGGCCACTTCGCAATATTTCTGCAATCCGTCGATTTGCCATATTTTACAACTTATATTTCGTCAATGTTAGAAGTACAAATATTAAAGAATCTTAACTATTTAACCCAATCCAAAATCCAAAGTTGGATTTATCCAGCATAAGACTTTAATATCCAGCCTATGATAACGCCCATTCCACCAAAGCGGACGACTTGCCAGAAAGGTTTTTTGAGACTACGCCAAGAAAATAACTGGCTTTCTAAGTTTAGTTCTAGCATTTCCAACTGTCGTTGAATTTGCCGTAACTCTGCTTTGATTTCTGGTGTCTGAGATTTATTGTGCTTTAATTGATCCCGACGCTGTTGCCATTGTGCCTGTTGTTGGCGATCGCGTTGCACTTGATCGTAACGTTCTTTTAAGGATAGGAGCGATCGCTCTACTTCCTCTAGTTCTTGTTCAAAATCCGGTTCTTGATTTTCTGCTGACGACTGTGATTGTTTTGGCGGCTTCATGTACAGGTAGTAAACTAAGATTAAATCTTAACCAATTGTCATTAGTCATTAGTCATTTGTCATTGGTAATTTTTCAAAGGACGAAGGACAAAGGACGAAGAACAAAAGACAAAGGACTTATAATTATGTCTCAATCTACCCAGCTGCCGAAAACCAGTCAACTGAATGAACTTAGTACTCTGGAACTAGCTCAAGCCCTGATGGAAAGACTGAGTATTTCCCCTAACGATTGGCATCGCCTCAAGTCTAACCGCAATTCCCGCGCTAATGAACAAGTGGCAGCAGCGATTGTGTATCTTTTAAAAAATCAGCCACAAGAAGCTCAAGCCAGATTAGAGCAAGCAATTGGTTGGTTAGATCGCTCCATTTCTGCGCCTCCCTGCCCAACTCACGGGAAGTAGGGAAGTAGGGGATAGAGAATAGGGGATAGAGAATAGGGAATAGGGAATAGGGAATAGTTAGTAAAAAACAACTAATCAATAACCTTCCCCACTCCCCACTCCCCACTCACTATTCCCCTCTTATCGTCGCAGAGATAATCCACGGCGATTTTCCATTTGTTTACAAAGCCTCAATTCTGTGCCTTTGCGGTTCCACTCTACCTGATCAAAAATTTGATGCAGAAGACATAAACCACGACCATTTTCTGACTCATCTGGTGGAAGATAGTCTGTTGGTTCTTCATTACTAGTGGATGAGGGAGTAAAGCCACTACCCTGGTCTGATATTATCCACCAATATTGATTATCTATTAAGGAAAAACGAACTACAACTGTTTTACTTGGATCAAGATTATTTCCATGTTTAGCTGCATTTACTAGGGCTTCTTGAAGTCCTAACCGCAGTTCTGCTTGCAATTTTGCTGGAATTTCTGCCAACAATAAATCTAATATGGGACAAAGGTAGAGGGTTGAGGCAAAACTAATAGTGCCCCAAGAACGTCCAACTGGACGGAGTGAAATAGTAATCACAAGAGAAACCCCATAGCTTTCAGTTAGCTAGACATCAGTTTGCTATTACAGGCACCCTGATAAAACTTGAGGTGGTCATGCTGCCTTCAAACTTGCGTCTTTAAAACTAAATTTTGAAAATGCTAGGGAGCATTGGCTCTATAGTATGAGTTGGGATTATTCAGATATATGACGGCTGGAATAACTTTGATAATGAAGTCAGCAAATTAAAAATATGCTGTTAAGTTTAAAGAGTATTTATATACTCTAGCTAGTTGCCGATTTTTCATTTACACAATCCACTTCATATTTTTAAGAACCTATGCAACTTGAATTTATTTAAACAAAATGAATTTCTATTTTTGGATTAATTCAATTCTAGCATCTTTGGTATGCACTAAACTAAAAATTTCAAATTTCAGTTTTTTTAAAGGAATTACTACCCTGGTCTAAATGTGATAACACAAGAAAGGCAGCAGCTTCAACATGAGCCGTTTGAGGAAAAAAATCGGCAGGTTGCACCCGTGTGATAGTATATAGCCCGTCTTGACAAAGTAATTTCAGGTCGCGGGCGAGGGTGGCTACTTTACAGCTGACGTAAACGATCCGAGATGGTTTCAATTGCCGTAAAGTGTCGATGACAGCGCGATCGCACCCCTTACGTGGCGGATCGAGTATTACTACTTCTGGTATTGTGCCCATTTTTGGAAGCAATTTCTCTACAGCGCCTACTTGGAATGTCACATTATCAATTTCGTTGCGGTGGGCATTCAAAATAGCTTGTTCTACTGCTGCTGATTGCACTTCTAATCCTGTAGCAATACGTACTTTTTTGGCGAGGGGTAAAGTTAAAGTCCCAATACCACAGTAGGCATCAACTAGCAACTCATGCCCTTGAAGATTGAGTTCTGATTGAATTACCTGCAATAGTGCCTCTGCTGTTTCTGTGTACACTTGGAAAAATGTATCTGGGCGTACTTGAAATTCCAGTCCAGCAAAATTTTCACGCAGGTGGGGGATTCCAGCGATGCAACGGGTTTCTGATCCAAAGATAGCATTTGTGCGATCGCCATTGCGGTTGAGCGACACTCCCACTAACTGCGGATAGCGCTTTAACCATTCCTGGGCTTGGGTTTCAATTCCTGATAAATTCCAGTCCTTCACCACCAAAGTCAGCAACATTTCTCCAGTGTGTCGGCCAATGCGTAAACTGAGATGGCGAATTTTTCCTTGGTGGCGCTGTTCGTCATAAATTTGCCAGCCTTGCTGTTGAATATCCTGCTTAACTTCGGCAAGTAAGGGATTTAATCGCGCGTCTTGGACTGGACATTGATTTAAGTTAATTAATTGATGACTACCTTTTTGATAGTAACCAGCCTGTACTTGTCCTGTTGCTGATGTGCCTAGAGGATATGTAGATTTGTTACGGTAGCCCAAAGCAGAAGGGGCAGCGAGTACCGGATCTACAGGTGGTTGGATAAAACCGCCAATGCGCTCTATTGCTTGGATAACTTGATTTTGCTTTGCTGCTAGCTGGTAATCATAGCTAATATGCTGCCACTGGCAACCACCGCACTTGTCAGCCACAATACAGCTAGGTCTAATCCGATGTGGGGATGGTTCTAATAGCTGTTGGAGCTTACCGTGGCCATATTTGGGTTTAACATGTACTAAGCGGACAATGGCGCGATCGCCTGGAAGAGTATCTGGGACAAACACAACACGCTCATCAGCGCGTCCCACACCATCGCCTGTATCACTCAGATTAGCGATCGTCACTTCAATTAATTCACCCTGTTGCCAAATTATTTTAGTCATTGGTCATTAGTCATTGGTCATTGGTCATTAGTCATTGGGATCAGGTGACAGGTAACAGGTGATAGGGAATAATCTGTACCCTGTAACCTGTTACCTATTCCCTTCTTCAGTCCCCACACCCCTAAATAGATAAATTCAATACATAAGTATCTCCGATCCCTTCACTTGTGTACCTCCAACTCGCTAAACTAACAGATAATATTTCAGGTGATTTCAATCATCATGACTGTAATTAGCCAAGTTATTCTCAAAGCCGACGACGAACTGCGTTATCCCAGCAGTGGCGAACTTAAAAATATCAAAGACTTTTTGCAAACCGGCGTACAACGGACGCGGATTGCGGCTACCTTAGCCGAAAATGAAAAAAAGATAGTTCAGGAAGCAACCAAACAACTTTGGCAGAACCGTCCTGAGTTTATCTCCCCTGGTGGCAATGCTTACGGAGAACGCCAACGCTCTCTATGTATCCGTGATTTTGGCTGGTACTTACGCCTAATTACCTATGGTGTGCTTGCCGGTGATAAAGAGCCAATTGAAAAAATCGGTTTGATTGGTGTGCGGGAAATGTACAATTCATTGGGCGTTCCCGTGCCTGGAATGGTAACAGCGATCAATTGCCTCAAAACAGCCTCCCTTAGCTTACTGAGTGCGGAAGACGCTGCTCAAGCAGCACCCTACTTTGATTACATCATTCAAGCGATGTCTTAATGCAAAGTGTGTGCTGGTTCTAGGAATATACTTCCGGTCTACTAGAGTGAGTGCAAGATATTAGCACTCGATAGGCATAAGATCCCCAATTTGATCATACCTTCCCCACATTTGGTAGTGGCTGTGGCAAAATCTCTGTCAAGTTACCAATCAACTGTGGGGAAATTTTATGGATATGGGTATTGGGCATGGGGCATGGGGCATTTTACTAATGACAAATGACCAATGACCAATGACAAATACAAAAAACCGACAGTCCTTGATTAAGGCTGTCGGCAATTTAAGTGTGTTCCCTATTAATGACTCGGCTAGAGTTCAGTTGTCATTAATTATGCTTAGTTAGCGATCGCAAAGAGACGATCCGAATCATCGATATGTGTGATTCTCGTCACTTGATTGTTACATCTAAGCTGCATATACCCGAATAATCTCTGATTGACAGCAGATTTATGCAAGTTCAAGAGCTAGAAATTTCACTGAGATGACAAAATCAAGTTATCTTTAAAGATTAAAGCATTTGGTGTAAGACGGATATCCGTGTATAAAAGCTTCAATTATTGTTGACCTGGAAGCCCTCACTCAGCGCGATAAGCTAGAGTTAGCAGCAGAACTGATTCACAATGTCTTGCAACATACTTAGCTTGGGGTAACGATGGCAACAGACCAAAAGCACAGCAATTATTTATCAGAAGCCGAAAGCCTTTTGCGTCAGCTTTCTACTGAGAAGTTGCGAATAGCAGTTGCAATTATTGCTTATTTACAAAAAACAGAAGAAAACGAAGTTACTGAAAAAGTATTATTAAATATTCCTGATTTTGCCCAATTTTTCCGCGAGATTGAGCAAAAAGAAGACAAGTTAGAAAATACTGCCTCAAATCAGATTGCCTCAGATGAAGAGGTATGGCAGGCTTATTTAGCTTCTAAACAGAAATGGCAGGAGGTTTACCGTCGCCTTGCAGACTCCTAGATTTCTTTCTATTTCTCAAGTCCTAGACATTCACCAAGATGAGATAAACAGCTTTGGTGGAACATCTGGTGTCAGAGACGAAGGTTTGCTAGATTCAGCATTGGCACAACCTTAAGCTACTTTTGGCGGCGAACTTCTCCATCCTACAATTCACGAGCAAGCAGCAGCATACCTGTACCATTTAGCGATGAACCATCCGTTTATTGATGGCAACAAACGCACTGCATTTGCGGTTATGGATACCTTCATAACCTTAAATGGCTATATTCTCAACTTATCTCAAGAGCAAGCTTACAACTTGGTGATTCAAGTAGTTCAGAAAGAAATATCCAAAGAAGAACTATCTGCATTCATGGAACTGCACTTACAGGGCAAGTAAATCGATAGAATAATGCTCTGTCCCCCAGAGTGCATTACTTCCATGACTGCAACCTCAAAACCAGCCTTTTCCCCCCAAGAAATTGCGGCTGTTGGTCTTAAACCAGAAGAATACGTAGAAATTGTCCGTCGGTTAGGCCGTCATCCCAACAAAGCTGAATTAGGAATGTTTGGCGTGATGTGGTCTGAGCATTGCTGTTATAAAAATTCTCGACCTCTACTCAAACAATTTCCCACCGAGGGCCCCCGCATTCTCGTGGGGCCTGGTGAAAATGCTGGTGTTGTAGACTTGGGTGACGGACTCCAACTAGCTTTTAAGATTGAATCCCATAACCATCCCTCAGCGGTCGAACCCTTTCAGGGAGCTGCAACGGGAGTCGGAGGTATTCTCAGAGATATTTTTACAATGGGTGCGCGTCCCATTGCCCTATTAAACTCGCTGCGCTTTGGTTCCTTAGAAGATGCCAAAACCCAACGGCTGTTTAGCGGTGTGGTGGCAGGAATCTCTCATTATGGTAACTGTGTGGGAGTACCCACCGTTGGCGGTGAAGTTTACTTTGACTCTGCTTACTCTGGTAATCCTCTGGTGAACGTTATGGCACTGGGGTTGATGGAAACATCAGAAATCGTCAAATCTGGAGCATCTGGCTTAGGCAACCCTGTACTGTATGTTGGTTCCACCACTGGGCGCGACGGTATGGGAGGTGCGAGTTTTGCTAGTGCAGAATTGAGTGATCAATCCATAGACGATCGCCCTGCTGTGCAAGTGGGCGATCCCTTTTTGGAAAAGTCGTTAATTGAAGCTTGTCTGGAGGCGTTTAAGACGGGTGCAGTTGTCGCCGCCCAAGATATGGGAGCGGCGGGGATCACCTGTTCTACCTCAGAGATGGCGGCAAAAGGCGGTGTGGGAATTGAACTAGATTTAGATAAGATTCCCGTCAGAGAAACGGGGATGGTTCCTTATGAATATCTGCTTTCGGAATCTCAAGAACGAATGCTGTTCGTTGCACACAAGGGGCGTGAGCAGGAATTAATCGATATTTTCCACCGCTGGGGACTTCAAGCCGTTGTCGCGGGGACAGTCATCGCTGAACCCATTGTGCGGATTCTCTTTCAGGGTGAAGTAGCAGCAGAAATTCCCGCTGAGGCTTTGGCGGAGAATACACCACTGTATAACCGGGAGTTATTGGCAGAAGCACCAGAATATGCGCGTCAAGCTTGGGAGTGGACTGCTGAATCCTTACCTCCTTCCACAACTGCTGGAATAGAACTTCCAGGAGGACTGCAAAGTTGGAATGATATTCTGTTAACTTTGCTTGATACACCTACGATCGCTTCTAAAAATTGGGTATATCGTCAGTATGACCATCAAGTACAAAATAATACGGTAACACTGCCAGGTGGTGCAGATGCCGCTGTTATCCGTTTGCGCCCCCTGGAAGAGGATAGGGAGCGGGGGAGCGGGGGGGCAGAGGAGCAGAGAAGAATTCCCAATGTCCAACCCGGTGTTGCTGCTACGGTAGATTGCAATCCTCGTTATGTTTATCTTGACCCTTATGAGGGAGCGAAGGCAGTGGTGGCAGAAGCAGCCCGCAATCTTAGCTGTGTGGGTGCAGAACCTCTGGCTGTGACAGATAACCTAAATTTTGGCTCTCCAGAAAAACCTATTGGTTACTGGCAATTAGCAGAAGCTTGTCGCGGTTTGGCGGAAGGTTGCCGAGAATTAGCAACACCAGTCACAGGCGGAAACGTCTCTTTGTACAACGAAACCCTAGATTCTGAAGGCATCCCACAACCCATTTATCCCACTCCTGTTGTGGGAATGGTGGGCTTAATTCCCGATATCACCAAAATTTGTGGCCAAGGTTGGCAAACATCCGGCGATGTGATTTATCTTCTCGGATTGCCTCTGGCATCCCAAATCAGTTTGGGAGCATCTGAATATTTAGCCACTATCCACGATACTGTTGCCGGAAAGCCGCCACGGGTAGATTTTGACTTGGAACGCCGCGTCCAGAAAGTTTGTCGTGAAGGAATTCGTAATGGTTGGGTACGTTCAGCCCACGATTCTGCTGAGGGAGGAGTGGCGATCGCATTAGCCGAATGTTGTATTGCTGCAAACCTTGGCGCTGAAATCAATTTAGAAATAGCACCAACGCAATTAAACCGCTTAGATGAAGTGCTGTTTGCCGAAGGTGGTGCCAGGATTTTAGTTTCTGTAGCATCAGCACAACAAGAAATTTGGGAATCATACTTACAGGAACATCTGGGTAAAAATTGGCAAAAACTGGGTACAGTTGGTAATTTTGAGGCGGGTTTGGGGGTTTTCACCACTGATAACCAAACCTTAATCAAAGTTAGTATCGAAGATATGAACGATCGCTATTCCCATGCGATCGCCAGACGTATCGCCATCCACACCACTACCCCTAGTTAAAAAAGTGAGGAGTTAGGAATAAAAAGCATAACTCCTTACTCTTTTATTAGCGTCTCTGAGCATAATTACGGTACTGTTTTAATGGATGGTTAAAGATTTGTTAAGAACTCCGCAACCATTTATATAATCCCAGTGACTTGACCCCCCCACCAGGAGCAAAGCTAGCATGATTTCTATTCATTCTGTCACTTCGGATGAATACCCCGACCAGACCAACGACCCAATCAATAGTCATGAAAATCAGTCTGACAAGCCAGAAGAAGCTTGTGGTGTTTTTGGGATCTACGCCCCAGGAGAAAACGTTGCTAAACTGACCTACTTTGGATTGTATGCCCTCCAGCATCGGGGTCAAGAATCAGCTGGTATTGCCACCTTTGAGGGTACAAAGGTACATCTCCACAAAGACATGGGCTTGGTGTCTCAAGTTTTCAATGAATCTGTCTTGGATCAATTGCCCGGTAGTCTTGCTGTTGGTCACACTCGTTATTCCACAACAGGTTCTAGCCGCAAAGTTAATGCCCAACCCGCAGTATTAGAAACCCGTTTAGGCTCATTGGCTCTTGCACACAATGGTAATTTAGTCAATACTGTGCAACTACGTCAAGAGTTGCTTGAAAATAAATGTAACTTAGTCACCACAACAGACTCAGAAATGATCGCTTTTGCGATCGCAGAAGCGATCAATGCTGGTGCAGATTGGCTAGAAGCTTCAATTCACGCATTTCACCGCTGTCAAGGAGCCTTTAGTTTAGTAATTGGCACTCCTATAGGCGTTATGGGTGTACGCGATCCTAATGGCATTCGCCCCTTAGTAATCGGGACTTTGGCTGGTAATCCAGTTCGTTATGTTTTGGCTTCCGAGACTTGTGGTTTAGACATCATTGGAGCCGAATACCTGCGAGACGTAGAACCAGGTGAATTAGTTTGGATTACTGAAGAAGGTTTGGCTTCCTATCATTGGAGTCAAAAATCTGAGCGGAAATTGTGCATTTTTGAAATGATTTACTTTGCCCGTCCTGATAGCGTTATGCACAACGAGAGTTTGTACAGCTATCGAATGCGGTTAGGACACCAATTAGCTAAAGAATCTGTTGTAGATGCCGATATTGTCTTTGGTGTTCCTGATTCTGGTATACCTGCTGCTATTGGATTTTCCCAAGCGTCTGGTGTCGCTTACGGCGAAGGACTGATTAAAAATCGCTATGTTGGGCGAACCTTCATTCAACCAACCCAAACCATGCGGGAATCGGGTCTGCGGATGAAACTCAATCCCCTCAAAGATGTGCTGGTAGGGAAACGAGTAATTATTGTAGATGACTCGATTGTTCGCGGTACTACCAGCCGTAAACTAGTGAAAACTTTGCGTGAAGCAGGTGCAGTAGAGGTACACATGCGAATTTCTTCTCCGCCTGTAACTCATCCCTGCTTCTATGGCATCGATACCGATTCTCAGGATCAGCTAATTGCTGCTACCAAGTCAGTAGCAGAAATTGCCAAGCAACTGGAAGTAGACAGCCTTGCCTATCTGAGTTGGGAAGGAATGCTAGAAGCGACACGAGAAGACACCAATAGTTTCTGTTCTGCCTGCTTCACCGGAGATTATCCCGTGGTGATTCCTGAGCAAGTGAAACGTTCTAAGCTGATCTTAGAAAAAGTAGTGGTGTAGGAATTGGGGGATTAGGGATATGAGAAGCAATACCCAGTCCCCAATCCCCAGTCCCCAGTCCCCAATACCCAGTCCCCAATCCCCAGACTTAATCTGGGGATAATTCTGATTTTTCTGGCTTGAGTAAGGGGAAGGCGATCGCATCCCGAATACTGGCACAATCAGTTAATAACATCACCAAGCGATCGATCCCAATCCCTAAACCACCAGTAGGCGGCATCCCATATTCCAAAGCTGTCAGAAAGTCTTCATCTACACCTTGGGCTTCTAAGTCACCAGCAGCTTTCCGTGCAGCTTGTGCTTCAAAACGTTCTCTTTGATCGATAGGATCGGTAAGTTCTGAGAAGCTATTCCCAGTTTCTCGCCCGACTATAAATAACTCAAATCTTTCCACTAAACCAGGTTGAGAACGGTGGGGTTTTGCTAGAGGCGAAATTTCTACGGGATAATCAATTACAAAGGTAGGTTGAATTAAATTGGCTTCTACTTTCTCTTCAAAGGCTAAATTTAGTAACTTACCAATTGATTGAGCTTCATCGATACCAGGAATACCAGCATTTTTACTTGCTGTTTTTGCTTCTTCCAAAGTTTGGAACGAATTAAAATCCAAGCCCGTAAATTCTTTAACTAAATCGTGCATTGTCACCCGCCGCCAAGGTGGTGTTAAATTTATCGGTTCTCCTTGGTAGGTGATTTCCAATGTGCCGAGTACCTCTTGGGCGACAGTGGTAATAATTCCTTCAGTCAGCGCCATCATATCGTTGTAGTCGGCGTAGGCTTGGTAAACTTCAATCGTCGTAAATTCGGGATTGTGTCGAGTTGAAATTCCCTCATTGCGGAAAACCCGCCCCAATTCAAACACCTTTTCAAAACCACCCACAATCAACCGCTTGAGATGGAGTTCTGTGGCAATTCGCAAATACAACTCCATTTCTAAAGTGTTGTGGTAGGTGACAAATGGACGTGCATCTGCACCCCCAGTCTCACTTTGCAAAACTGGTGTTTCAATTTCCAGAAAATCCCGCTGTTCTAAATAGCGGCGAATACCAGCAGTAATTTGAGCGCGACGGCGGAAAGTTTGTCGGACTTCTGGGTTAACAATCAAGTCAACGTAGCGCTGACGGTAACGCTTGGCAACATCCGTTAATCCATGCCACTTGTCGGGTAGGGGCAACAGGGATTTAGTGAGGATCGTATATTGTTTAACGTAGACAGATAACTCGCCCTTTTCAGTCCGTTTAATAGTACCTTTGGCTCCCAGGATGTCGCCTGCATCTGTAAGTTGCTTCAGGTGATTGAAGGCATCGGCATCAATATCTGCCATACCTTCTTGAATACGATTTTTATCCAGATAAAGCTGAATTGTACCGGTTTCGTCTTGCAAGGTGAAGAAAGCTAATTTACCGAAAACGCGACGTGCCATAATGCGTCCAGCTATGGCAACTTCTAAATCAACTTCTTCACCATTGGATAAATCGGCAAATTGTTCTTGCAACTGCGCTGCATGATGGGTAGATTCCCAACGATAAGCATAGGGATTAGTGCCTAGCTGCTTGAGTTGTTCTACTTTCTCCAGCCTCGCGGCTCGGATATCTTCTTCCGACATGGTAACGAACTAAATAGGGCAAGATTAATTATAGATGCTGCCAAAGTTGAGAGTAAGCAATAATCGCCTAAAAGTGATGCGCGTAGGCGTAGCCCGCCGCAGGAAACATACAATCACACAAACTAGAGTGCGCCTGTGGACTGTCAACGAATATCATCGGATGTTTGAAACGGGTATTATTACAGAGGTTGAACGGGTAGAACTGATTGATGGGCGAGTTATCCCGATGAGCGCCAAAAATCCTGTCCATGCAGCGACAACGCCTTGTGCATCTGACTACCTCAAGCGGCTGCTAGTAGAAATTGCCTTACTTCGGGTGCAAAATCCCATTTATTTGAGCCAATACTCCGAACCTGAGCCAGATATCGCTGGTGTCCGCATCGATTCGCGAAAGTATATCCATCTTCATCCCGCACCCAATAAAATCTTTTTATTAACTGTCCTTGCGTATTTGTCAAGATTTTGAGATATTAAATTGAAAAATCAATTCGGATAAAAACTTATGGCTACTGAGCAAGAGCTTCAATCTCTTTTTAATACCTTAGATAGCGATCAAGACGGCAAAATCTCCATTAATGATCTTTTTTTAAGTCCTGGCTTAAGTGCAATCATCTCATCAGAAACAAATACCACTAGTCCCCAGGAGTTACTAGTACAGTATGATTCGGACAAAGACGGTAGTATTACCTTTGAAGAGTTAAAGGAAGCAGTTGAGAAAGCAAATAATTTAAACTAGCAGTCCAAAAATCAACGCTACACTACCCCAAAATCTCTCTAGCCCACACTAAATCCCTCTCTAGGCAACTCTTGAGGGATTTGCTTTTATTGGCCCCTTAGTGACACTTTGCTGATCAGCTTACAACAGAATATTGTATAAAACGAAACTTGTTTTATCATGCTAGATGATAAGTCTGTAATAATAAAAGCGATTACCTTAATATAAAAAAGGCGATCGCTTATTATCAAAATTTTCCAGTATTATTAAACCCTTTACTTCTGCCAAACTTGTAGCAGATGTCTAGATGAAATAGCTTTAATTTTCAAGTTAGTAAATTGGACGATCGCCTTTACTAAGTCTTGCTGTTCTGGTTGCAAATTTAGTTTTTCTAGCGCTTGCTTGATATTGTTACCAGCCCGGAGATTGTGATTAAGTTGGTCACGCTGAGATGAGTTTAATACTGCCGCAATTTCCTTATTTCTTCTCTGACGCACAGCCTGGAGTTCCTGGCGTTGTAAGGGAGTCAGGCTAATCTCCGATGAGGTGGAGTAGCTTGCAGTTTTGGCCGCCTGGGCGAAAATCACACCATAAGTCGTATTGATTTGAACGGGTGCGGCTAAGGCAATTCCCGGCATGAAGAGGACAAGAGCAAGAATATTAGCGAACACAGATAGCCGTTTTGTCAAGTAAATTGCCATATTGTCATATTTAGAAATGCCTAGTACAGTATGGCGGAAGTTTGCCTACCTTTAACAAGTTGCTTTGAGCAACTTGTCTGGTTAATTAACCTCCAAAACCAGAAACTAAACGCTTGAGGGCACGACCTGCAATGTCGCCATAGCGCAGTTCTCCACACATAATCTTACCCATGATTTGGGGAGCAGAGGGGTGCTTAACACCAACTTTGTAGCCAATATTGGAAAACCGATAAAACGCTCCAGCTAACTTTTGCGCCCAAGCCATCTCAGTACCCAACTCTTCATTAATGGCTTCGCTATATCTTTCTAAAGCGTTAGTGTCATTAGAAAGTGCTTCATTAATGGTTGCGGCTGCCAGCAAACCACTAACAATTGAGGGGCGAATGCCTTCTGCGGTCATGGGATCAACTACACAAGCAGCTTCCCCAGCCAAAACCGCATTTTGGGTGTGCATCTTTTGATTACCATCCCAAATACATAGGGGATGACCATATTGTTTGCTGGTTTTGAGGTCTACATTCAACGATTTGGCGTACTCATCCAAAATCTTTTTGAAGTCCTGGGGTTGACGGCCAATAAACGTCCCAACACCGATGGAATAACCATCAGCTTTGGGAAAGTTCCAGAGATAGCCGTTTTTGACCAAGCCAAACTCAAAATGAATTACGGGTTGGTTTTCTATAATTCCAGGGATTTCTGCCTCTAAAGCCCCTGTGAGGAAACGTTTGCGTTCTTTGAAGCCTAGCCATTTTGCCATCGGCCCTTTAGCACCATCAGCCGCAATTAAGTAGCGACCTGTAACTGGGCCACTGGCTGTGTTAACTTGCCAATAGTCACTTTTAAATTCAATACCCGTAACTTCCGTATTGTCTCGTAGTTCAGCCCCTTGCTTCTGTCCTTGCTGCACTAGGAAATGGTCAAAAATATCTCGTCGCACCATCCAGACTGGTTCTTTTGTGGCGATTTTGGCTTCCACGGGGTCGCCCAATTTCCAGGTAAAGCGAAGGGAGTCGGCTTTCAAAGAAATCGCTGGGTTAAAATCAAAGTCAAACCATTGAGCGATCGCTGGAGATACACCACCGCCACAAGGTTTATATCTTGGCAAGGATTCTTTTTCCAGCACTAATACTGAGCGACCTTGTTTGGCTAAATGATATGCCGCTGTTCCACCAGCTGGCCCAGCGCCGACGATGATGCAGTCGTACATAAGGCTGAATTTTTGCTCCTGAATTAGTTTCTTTTCTATTGAGATACTTAATTAATTTTTGGTAGATACCTAAGAAATGATAAAGGCTGAAGAATTTATCCATTATCCTTCAGCCTTTATACTTAAGACTTGAGACTTTAAACAGTCGTAATGTCTTTTTCTTTTTCTGCCAGCAATTCGTCTATTCTGGCAGTGTACTTGTTTGTTAGTTTTTGCAATTTATCTTGCTGATCTCGTGCTTCGTCTTCAGGAATTTCGGCGTTTTTTTCCTGTTTACGAATGGCGTCTATGGCATCGCGGCGGATGTTGCGAATAGCAACACGACCCTCTTCAGCATATTTAGATGCTATTTTGACGAGTTCTTTACGGCGATCGCTTGTCAACGGCGGAATATTCAACCGAATCACGGAACCGTCGTTGCTGGGGGTTAAACCGACATCTGACAAAGAAATCGCTTTTTCGACTATATTTAAACTGCTGCGATCGTAGGGTTGAATTAAGATCGTCGTAGCATCAGGCGTACTAATGTTTGCCAGTGATTTTAAGGAAGTGGGCGAACCGTAATAATCCACCAATACCTTATCTAATAGACTCGCATTGGCTCGACCAGTGCGAATTGAGTTAAAAGATCGTTGAGTCGCCTCAACGGTCTTTTGCATCGTACTCTCAGCTTCAGCTAATTTCACAAGAACCTCCCACAAGGGTACCGATGGATTCTCCCAAGACTGCCCGGTGGATATTTCCTCGCACCGTTAGGTCAAATACCAGAATTGGGATATTATTTTCTTTACACAAGGCGATCGCAGTACTATCCATCACCCGCAAATCTTTGGCTAAAACGTGCGCGTAGGTGAGGCTATTGTAACGCTTGGCGTCGGGATAAATATGAGGATCTGCATCATATACTCCGTCTACTTTGGTGGCTTTAAAAATCACCTCAGCATCAATTTCTGCGGCTCTTAATGCCGCAGTGGTATCTGTAGTAAAAAAGGGATTCCCAGAACCAGCACCAAAAATTACCACCCGCCCTTTTTCAAGATGACGGATGGCACGACGACGGATATATGGTTCTGCTAATTCTTGCATAGCGATCGCAGTTTGCACCCGCGTCTGTACTCCTATGCGTTCCAGAGAATCTTGTAGCGTCATGGCATTCATTACCGTGGCAATCATCCCGATATAGTCAGCGGTTGCCCTGTCCATCCCCGCCGACGCTGCTTTGACGCCACGAAAAATATTGCCGCCGCCAACAACTATGGCGATTTGAGTGCCAGTGGCTATCACCTCTGCTAATTCTTGTGCTATTCCTTTGACCACTTCTGGATCAATGCCATAGCCCATGTTGCCCATTAAGGCTTCACCGCTCAGTTTGAGTAAAACCCGTCGGTAATTCGTTCCCATGAAGTTCCGCTTTATCAAAAAAGTTGCAATTGCCTCCAATTTAAGATAACAGTTACAGGGACTATCTATGTCTAGTTACGCCAAATCAATGTAGTACCTATTGGTTCTGTTTGTGGTATATCTATTTCTTGACCTTTAAACAGAGATGCGATCGCAGTTCTCAAATAATCCTCTCCCATCGATGATGGGTCTTGGCGATGATTGTCAATTCTACCTTTGTAGCGGACTATACCATTAGTATCTATTAAAAAAGCCATTGGTGTTTTTGTCGCACCAAAACTGCGGGTCACATCTTGCGTAGAGTCCCACAGGTAGGGGAAGTTCAAGTGGTGACGCAGGGCAAAAGCTTTCATATTTTCAAAGCTTGACCGAGTTTCGCGATCGCCATCACTACCATTCATTCCAATTAGTGTGAAGCCTTTTGGACCAAATTCGGCTTGAATGTTTTTTAGCTTGCCTAGATACCACTCTACATAAGGACAGTGGTTACACATGGAAATGACGCCTACTGCTCGAAACTTCTCAAGATAACGCCTGAGATGGTGTACTTGACCATCAATTCCTGGCAGTTCAAAATCTGGTGCATAACTCCCAACCGGAGTATCAATTGTTTCCAGTATATTCATGTTTTCTGGCCCGCAGAACTAGGAACAAGAAAAGTATTGTTAAATTCAGCGTCAGTTTCCAGTTGCAAACCACCCCTTAGCCGATGCCTCATATTCGACAATCTTATAGACTTACATTGGCGATCGTAAATTGTGAAACTACTGAATCTATCACTGATGCTAATTCGCTTACATCTCCAAATAGCGAAAATATTACTCACATTACAAAATTTCTGATTTCTAATACTGACATAATAAATATAAGTTGTGAGTAAATTACCCTCTATCAACAAGATGAAAACTCTCTTTCACTAGATAAAACTATCAGCTTGATGCTAGTGTTACCAGCCTAGAAGCTTTCGTGGTATAGGTATAGGCTATCACTAGAGCAAAAGATTTATTTTGAAAATCTGATAAATTTTCTTCAAATTCAAAACAATTTTACTTGCGTCTTACTGCTGAAAGGCTTTTACCCTTGTTTTCATCAAAAATTCCCATGACAACCTCAACTTCAAACACAGCACTTACCTCTACAAAAACCTGGATTTGGCACGATTTTCCTATCTGCTATCAAACCCAAGGAACCACTGGGCCAGCTGTTGTCCTCGTGCATGGATTTGGCGCTTCTTGGTGGCACTGGCGGAAAAATATTCCCGTATTAGCGGAAAGTTGCCGTGTTTATGCGATTGATTTGATTGGATTTGGCGCTTCCGCAAAACCTAAACCTGGTGAACAAATTGCCTACACATTAGAAACCTGGGGACAGCAAGTAGCAGATTTTTGTCGCGAAGTTGTCGGTGAGCCAGCTTTTTTAGTGGGAAATTCTATTGGCTGTATTGTAGCCATGCAAGCAGCAGTAAGCAACCCAGATATTGCCCTGGGAGTTGCTTTACTCAACTGTTCTTTACGGCTGTTGCACGATCGCAAACGAGTAACTTTACCTTTATCTCGTCGTTACGGAGCGCCTCTACTGCAACGCCTGTTATCTATCAAACCAGTCGGCGAGTTCTTTTTCAATCAACTCGCCAAACCGAAAACAGTGCGGAAGATTCTGCTACAAGCCTATGCCAATCCTGAAGTGGTGACAGATGAGTTGGTAGATATTCTCACTTCACCAGCAAGCGATCCTGGTGCTGGGGCTGTGTTTCTAGCTTTTACTTCTTATTCTACAGGCCCTTTACCAGAAGACCTTTTACCACTGTTATCCTGTCCGGCGATTATCTTGTGGGGAACAGCTGATCCGTGGGAACCAATTAAGTTAGGAAGAGAATTAGCTAACTTTCCTCAAGTACAAAAGTTTATTCCTTTAGAGGGAGTGGGGCATTGTCCGCAGGATGAAGCGCCGGAGTTAGTCAATCCGATTTTACTCGATTGGATTTGGGAGCGATCGCACTTAAAAGACTCGGCAAAATTGGAAGCATAATTTGTATCCAGCCACTCTCAAAATGTTCAGAATTTGGCTATGACTTCTTCTCCCCACTATATTCCCCAATCTGATCCGCCGCTTCCTCCTTGGGAAACTCTACCAACAATGTATGATTTACCAAGTGAAAACCCAGAGGAACCCGGTTTGCCAGACGATTTTCACTTTTTACAACCCTTACTTTTATATTTAACTTTTCAGCCAATTAACTGGAATCCAGAACTAGTTTATAGTGCGGCTGACCTTAATCTCTACTATGATCTCCAGCATCCTTTGTGGTATAAACGCCCAGATTGGTTTGGTGTGGTAGGTGTAGGAAAATTATACAAAGGGGAGGATTTACGGTTAAGTTATGTAACGTGGCAAGAACCAGCAAATCCCTTCGTGGTTGTTGAATTATTATCTCCAGGTACGGAAGATGAAGATTTAGGCACAAGAAGAGAAAGTGCAGCAGATAAACCTCCTAGTAAATGGGAAGTTTATGAACGAATTTTGCGGATTCCCTACTATGTTGTTTTTAGTCGCTATACTAATGAACTTCGGGCTTTCCAGTTAGTCGGTGGTCACTATGAACCGATGAACTTGACTGATGGATACCTGCTAATGCCAGAGATAGATTTAAGTTTAGGCTTATGGCAGGGTTCATTTCAAAATATTGAAAGGTTGTGGTTAAGATGGTTCACTTTGGCGGGTGAATTAATTCCCGTACCTACAGAAGAAGCCGCTGCTGCAACGGAACGAGCTATCATTGCAGAACAAGAAGCTACAGAAGCTAAACAAGAAACTGCTCAAGCTAAACGAAAAGCAAAACAATTAGCAGAACGTTTGCGTCAGTTAGGTGTGAATCCTGATGAACTAGATGAATTCTTGTAGCTTCAGGAGTATTTTTTGATACACAGCATATTTTTCTGCTTTTGACAAATCACCTGTACTGAAAACCTTGATAGCAGATTCCGAAACAGCTATCTCATAATGAGATTGGCTCTCAGAAAGATTAATTTTTGAGAGCGATCGCATATTTAGCACTTGAAATACATATAATATTTTCTTCAGGAAGTCTATGGGAACCTCAGTTTTTCTGAAAAACCATGATGTTACGCTATATCCTTACTGTTCCTAAACTCAGTGTCAATTGGGTTACTAGGCGTATAGATCAGGTTCAGTTGCAAATCCAAAAGGCGATGCCCTGAACATTCGCAGATATTACCGCAGACACTGGCTATGTTGCGGCTGCTAGAATACCTAAGTGTGAGTAGTATGATTAAACTACCCAGGTAAAAATTGTCTATTTGGTCACACAAGACCATCGAAAGATTGTAGAAAAGTGTATTTCCTTGTCTTGATAGTGGTGCTAACCTCAATTTGAAGGATGTTATCAGCCTTTATCTGCTAGAGTTTCTGACTTTCAGCAAACTAAATAATCTATCAACAATAAAATCGCTAGGAGTGCGATGAGATGTCACAGTTACATATCACAAGGCCAGAAATAGCTGCTGGAACTCTAATCGATAACCGCTATATTATCCAAAAACTTCTAGGACAGGGAGGATTAGGACGAACTTACTTGGCTTTTGACACTCGTAGATTTGATGAACCTTGTGTCCTCAAAGAGTTTGCACCCATTGGCACAGGGGAGAGTGGACTGGAACAATATCGCAACTTATTTAAAAGAGAGGCAAAAATTCTTCATCAATTGCAACATCCTCAAATTCCCAAGTTTTTGGCTTGCTTTGAAGGAGATGGTCGGCTATTTCTAGTACAAGAGTATGTTGATGGTAAAACATATTCGAGATTGTTAGGAGAACTTCAACGTCAAGGAAGAAATTTCTCTGAAGACGAAGTTATCCAGTGGCTAAAAAATCTGCTGCCTGTTTTGGAATATGTCCACCAGCACAACATTATCCATCGAGATATTTCTCCTGATAATATTATGTTACCCACTGGCAAGGATCTGCCAGTACTGATTGATTTTGGTGTCGGTAAACAAATTGCTGACGTGAACGAAGGGAGAAGTTCTAACCACCAGGTAACCTTTGTTGGCAAAATGTCCCTCGTCGGTAAAGTGGGATACGCTCCCCGCGAACAGATTAGCTTGGGTTTATGTTCCCCCTCTAGTGACCTCTATGCTTTGGGTGTAACAGCTATTGTGCTACTCACAGGTAGAGATCCATCTTTACTAATGGATCAGTATTCACTTGAGTGGAACTGGCGTTCTTATACCTACGTAACTGATAGTTTTGCTCAAGTACTTGATCAAATGTTGGCAGATAGGCCTAACAAACGATACCAAACAGCTAGGGAAGTTATCACAGATTTACAGCGTCTTGGAGAAACAAAAGTGGCAATGTCTCCTGCAATCATGTTTGATGATTTACCTGCCACGGTATTTAATCCTGAATTTCAGGCTATGTCGGCAATATCGCAGTCATACAACCAAGCTGGAGAAACAATTTTTAGTTCACTGAGTTCACCTACTAGTCCGCAAACTGGGCGAATTGAACAACAACAACCTACCCTCCAACCAGCATTTATCAAAAGTTGTCACCAAGGGTTAGCCTACCACATAGGCCCAATGGCAAATGTGATTATAGAAGAAATATTAGATGAAAATCCTTACATCTCACCTGAACAGTTGATTGAACTTATAGCTAGACAAATTCCTGACTTTCAAGCAGCTATTGAATTCAGAAAAAGATTATTCTCATAGAGATTTAAAGAGGATAATATTTAATTTTGGATTGTTTAGTCTCCTGTACTTCCCTGAGTGCGTTTGATTCTTTTCATTGCCATTTCTAAACTTAACTGCATCCGTTTAAAGGCTTTAGCTAAATTACCGATTTCATCATTAGACATCTGCTCAAATTCCACTTCCATATGTCCGGTACTAACCTCTTCGGCAATGCGAGTCATGCGTTTGAGAGGCATAACAACTTGTCGATTCAAGAATAAGTTGACTAATAGGATAGTCGCTATAAATATAGTTGATACAATTAGGATAATTAGTAAAGAAGACTGATTTGCTTTATTGATGACATTATTTGCAGGTACTGATATAATCTGAGCGCCAACAATCTCATTAAGCTTCCACCCAAATCCATTAGCTGCACCATAAAGATTAATCATACTTTGAGGTGCAGCTTCGGGTACACTATGACAGACCAGACAACTTTGTTCAGACACTGGTAAGGGACGAGCAATATAAAAGATGTCCCCACCAGGAATTGAGCGAAATCCACTCACTTCTTTAAGGTCTGATTTATTTCTGAACCTTTCTACAATTTCCGCCTCAAAACCGTCAGCCTTATCTCGAAGATTAGTGGGATTGAGAGTTGCTTCTTTGTAAAAGAACTCGCGGTAGTCTTTTGTTTTTCGTAAAATTTCAAAGACCTCTCGTGCTGAGTATGCAGGCACACTTTGCGGCAAAAACTCAGTAGCCAATTTATCAGCTAGCTCTGGATTCACTTGAGTACTAGTGTATTTACGAACAGAACTCATCGTTTCCATGAGCATGAGACCTGTGGAGCTAATATCTTGTTTAGCATTCTCCCTAAGTAGAGAAGACAGAGCAAATCCACTCAGGCTCAGACCGAATGTCAAAATTATCAATAGCAGAATTGTAAACTTTTGTTTCAGATTTAAATTTCTTAGCATAATTTTGTATTACTTACAAGTCAAATTATTATGAACAAATATGACTACAGTCATCATTTACTTTAATATGAGCAATTAACTTTCATATTTTGGTGTAAAGGCATAGTTTAGCGAAAACTATTAGGGTATATACAACTTTATACTATTAGTAATTATTGAGGTTAATGAAAATGTTCTCTAAATAACTAAGCTCCAAAAAACTACAACAGCAATTCAAATGGAATTCCTAAAAATTCGTGTTGGCTGTTCTGATACCGTGCCAAAATAAATACCAGCAATTGTCAAATATTACTAATGGTGTGGAATGCAGGAAAGTCTTTATTCGGGGGACGCTACATTATCGAAAGCCAACTAGGTGAAGGCGGAATTGGCATTACTTATCTTGCCAGAAATCAACGGAATCAACAGCGAGTGATTAAAACCCTCAAAGAAGAAATCCTGAATCACCCCGCCTGGATACTCCACCGAAACAAGTTGCGGCAAGACTTTCGTGATGAAGCAGTTCGGCTGGCCGTGTGTCACCATCCTCATATAGTACAGATAGAAACCATCTTTGATGAGGGAAATTTGCCCTGCATGGTGATGGATTACATTGAAGGCGAAGACTTAGGACAGCGCTTGAAGCGGATAGGGGTGCTATCAGAAGCGGAAGCACTGTTGTACATCCGGCAAATTGGCGACGCTTTGACCCTAATCCATTCTAAAGGACTGTTGCATCGGGATCTTAAACCACGCAACATCATGATCCGCATTGATAAATCAGAAGCAGTGCTGATAGATTTTGGCATCGCTAGAGAATTTATTCCTAATATGATCCAAAGGCATACAGTGTATCGTACCCCTGGTTTTGCCCCACCTGAACAGTATGAATCAGAAGCGCCACGAGGAGAATACATTGATATCTATGCCCTAGCCGCTACTTTGTATAATTTACTCACCGCAGTTGTACCAACAAGTGCAGATGATAGACGTCACAATATCAATTTAGAACCACCACAATATTTTAATCCCAGTATCAGTAATAGGGTAAATCAGGCTATTATGTGCGGCATGGATTTGGAGTCAACCTATCGACCCCAGTCTGTGCAGGAGTGGTTGGATTTATTAGGCCCGGATAGAGGGGAAGATGTCACAGCAACATCATCTACCTTAGTGATAACGCCTAGACTTAAATTACCTCCACCTGTTTTACCACTTGTATTAAATCAGCAGAACTGGCAATGTATACAGACCCTCAAAGGTCATTCTAGTATGGTTCATGCGATCGCCATTAGTCCAGATGGGCAATTTATTGCTAGTGGCAGCAACGACAAGACTATCAAACTTTGGCAAGTGGGTACTGGTAAGCTAGTCCGTCAACTGGGCCGTTGGTTTTCTGGTCATTCCAGCATGGTTCATTCCGTCGCCTTTAGCCCAATCTCTTCAAACCTTTCTTTTCAAGGGGATTCTGGTAAATCTGCGGGAGTTGTAGACCTGAACCGAAGAATTTTAGCTAGCGGTAGTTGGGATAACACCATCAAATTATGGGATGTCAACACAGGCAAAGAAATTCGTACTCTCATTGGTCATGCTAATTGGGTGAATTCCGTTGCCTTTAGTCCAGATGGTAAGTTTCTGGCTAGCGGTAGTGCTGATTGTACAATCAAACTGTGGCAGGTACACACAGGTATAGAAACCCAAACTTTCAGAGGTCATTCTGACTCAGTTTCGTCAGTTGCTTACTCTCCGAAAACGCCTGCAACCAATAGCAAGGATAGACAACTGGTGGCCAGTGGTAGTAATGATTACACGATTAAACTGTGGCAACTATACACAGGCAGAAATATTTGCACATTATTAGGTCATTCCTTTTTCGTCAACTGTATTGCTTTCAGCAAAGACGGAGAAATTATTGCTAGTGGCAGTGGTGACAATACGATTAAACTGTGGCACGTAAATACAGGCAGAGAAATTCGTACTCTCATTGGTCATTCTGATTCAGTTTGGTCAGTTGCCTTTAGCCAGGATGGGCAATTTCTCGCTAGTGGCAGTTGGGACAACACTATCAAATTGTGGCACGTACACAGTGGCAGAGAAATCAGCACACTTATAGGGCATTCCAACTATGTTAGATGTGTTACCTTTAGTCCCGATGGACAAACCCTAGTTAGTGGTGGTGATGACGACACTATCAAGATTTGGCGAAGAGGGTAGTAAGTAATTCGTAATTCGTAATGACGCTCGTGGACTCGCTACCGCTGGGCTAACGTAATTCGTAATTCGTAATGACGCTCTCTACGAGATGCTAAAAGCGTAGCTTGCAACTCTTACAGAGTAAGCGGACTCGCTTTGCGCGTCGCTAACGTAATTTTTAATGATGTTCTCTACGAGACGTTGTGCGTAGATTGCTTCCCTGTAGGGGTACGCGGACTCGCTAACGTAATTTTGAATTTACATATCTATGTGCTGAGTGTAGTTCGATACTTTTAAATCTACAGATAGAACTGCGATCGCCCCAAATTTGCGACAATAATGACGGCAACCGTGATTATTGAACAATAAATTATTATGGGTTTTGGTATTGGTGATTTATTCTGGATTTTCCTACTTCTGACTTCTTTGCAACCCCTTTGGCAAAAACGTCAAATAGAATATCGGCGCTTGCGTGCTTTACAAGAATTCCAGCAGGAACGCAACAGTCGGGTGATTTTGCTGATTCACCGCCAAGAGTCCATTAGCTTCCTGGGAATTCCCATATCTCGCTACATTACTATCGAAGACTCAGAACAAATATTGCGAGCAATTCGCCTCACACCCGCAGATGTACCCATTGACTTAATTTTGCACACTCCTGGTGGTTTGGTTTTGGCTACAGAACAAATCGCCAGAGCATTAATTCGCCACCAAGCAAAAGTCACAGTCTTTGTACCCCACTACGCCATGAGTGGCGGTACTATGCTTGCCCTCGCCTCTGATGAAATTATTATGGATGCTAACGCTGTCTTAGGGCCAGTTGATCCCCAATTGGGTAATTACCCCGCAGCAAGTATCCTGAAAGTAGTTGAAGATAAACCCATCAGTGAGATTGATGACCAAACTCTAATTATGGCCGACCTCTCACGCAAAGCAATACAACAAGTACAGCGGTTTGTACGAACTTTGCTGAAAGACAGTATACCCAAACAAAAAGTTCTTCCAGAAAATATCGAACCGATTATCGAAGCCTTAACAACTGGGCGCGTTACCCACGACTATCCCATCACTATTGAAGAAGCAACAGAAATGGGGCTGCCCGTAACCGTCGGACTGCCCCATTCTATTTATGAACTCATGGATTTGTACCCACAGTCACAAGGAGGACGACCCAGCGTGCAGTACATTCCTATGCCTTACAATGACCGCCGTTCAATTCTACCTACACCCAAAGGCAGACCCTTAGAAGAACCAAATCAGATGACTTGAGTCTTTGAGGTAGGAATTTTTTCTGATGACTAAGGTGTAGATGTCGGTGTAGCTGTTGGTGTAGATGTTGGTGTAGCTGTCGGTGTAGCTGT
>NZ_KV757750.1:1051-20739 GCF_001712795.1 Nostoc sp. KVJ20 | reverse complement strand
AATGATTATGGTAAAGACTTCATGAATAGATGTGATGTTTCCGTATATATTGTTCCCTTTGATTCCCTAATCCTAACTCTTTGGTTTTTTATTCTCAGGACTTACGCAAACAATAGCCGAAACACTGATTTTCATGTAGGGACAATTCATGAACATTGGTGTCAACTTAAGCCAAAAATAGCTTCGCTGCGGGCTTCATAACCCGCCAGAGAATGAATTCTCTGGCTCATAGCTAAAGTCTACTGAAGTAGACTGAATATTTTTGGGGATATCTAGTCCTCTTCAGAGGACTTTAGCTATGAGACAGGGATTTACAATCCCTGGCAGACGTGCGGTTTCGCATTAAGTTGACACCAATGAGCAATGTGTTTTACCCCTACAGATGACCATCGAAGAACGATTAATAAAAGGCTGAAACGACCCATTTTCGTATATGCATACCATGATTAAGTTGTACAGTGCGTAAGTCCTAAATTTTTAAGCTTATTTTGTTGTTCTCTGATTTTTGAAATCAATTCTTTAATTGCTTTAACCAACAGATTGAACTAATGCGATCACTTTCTCCTGTGGATTTACCTACTTTAGAGCAGATAGTTGAACGTTCTCCTTTAACTGTATTACCTGATACCCCACTTATTGATGTTATTGCTCTAATGAATAGGGTAAACAGCAGTATAGTAGAGTCTAACTTTGATTTTAGTAGTTGTGTTTTAGTAGTTGAAGAAACAAACTTAATCGGTATATTAACTCTACGGGATGTAATCCGCCTGACTGGGATGGGCAAAGATTTATCCAGTGTCAAAATCTCAGAGGTGATGACACAACCAGTCATCAGCCTGGGGTTGGCTCAGGCTCAAAATGCCCTCACAGCTTTATCTTTCATGCGTCAACATTGTATTCGCCATCTACCTGTAGTAGATGATCTTGGACAATTGGTAGGCTTAATTACCCAAGACAGAATTCGTCAGGTTATCCAACCAGTTCACCTGTTGAAATTGCAATGTGTGACGGAAGTAATGGTAACTGAAGTTATTCATGCTTTCCCAACTACATCTGTGCTGGAGTTGTCTCAAATTATGAGCGATCGCCAGATCAGTTGTGTGGTAATTGTCGCCCAACAGAAGACGAAATTGATCCCGGTAGGGATGATCACTGAAAAAGATATTATTAAATTCCATTTACAGGGATTAGATATAGCCCAAACCCAGGCGCAAGATGTGATGAGTACCCCTGTATTAAGCATCACTCCCACTGAATGTTTATGGACTGTTCACCAGTTGATGCAAGAGCGAAGGGTGCGGCGATTAACTGTAGTTGGAGAACAAAGCGAATTGCAAGGACTGGTGACACAAACTAATCTCCTGCAAGTGCTTGATCCCCTAGAAATAGACAGGGTAATTCAAGTTTTGCAAGCAAAAGTTGAGGAACAAACAGTTAAACTTAGGCAATGCAACCAGCAGTTAGAACAGGAAGTTAAACAACGTCGCCAAGCTCAACAAGAATTAGAGTTACGAGTGGCAGAGCGTACAGCTGAACTACTGCAAGCAAATGTACGTTTGAAACGGGAAATTGAGGAGCGCAAACAGACTGAAATAGCACTCCAGCAGCGTGAACATCAGTGGAAAGCTCTTTTTGATTATGCTCTTGATGCGATCGCTATTGCCGATGACGAGGGGCGCTATATAGAGGTCAATCCAGCAGCCTGTAAGCTATTTGGTGTATCTAAGGAAGAACTGTTAGGTTCCACAATCGCGGATTTTGCAGCACCCGAATTTGATTTTACCCAAGCTTGGCAAGAGTTCTACGAACAAGGACAAATGTTGGGTGAGTTCACCTTATATTGTCCCGATGGCACAGTGCGAGAAACTGAATTTGCGGCGGTTGCCAATTTTATACCACATCGTCATCTTGCAATACTGCGGGATGTGAGCGATCGCCAAGCCGCGCTACGCGATCATAAACAAGCTGAGGAAACCCTCAGAGAAAGTGAGCAACGGTTACAACTGGCGCTTAGTGTTGGTAACATTGGCACTTGGGAATGGAATCTGAAAACCAATCAGGTTATCTGGTCTGAGAGTTTGTTTACTTTATTTGGTCTAACTCCTGATACCTTTGATGTCAGCTATGAAAATTTTTCAAATCTCATTGTCCACCCTGAAGACCGCGAATTGTTGCATCAATCAGTTTTGCGAGCAATTGACCAGCAAGTACCCCATAATCTCGAATTCCGGTTTATTTACCCAGATGGCACAGTTGGTTGGTCAGTATGCAAGGGTCAAGTATTGTATGATGACACCACCAATAAGCCACTCCAGATGATCGGGGTGAATATAGATATCACCGAGCGCAAACAAGCGGAACTTGAAATCCGTAAATTTGTTTCTCTGATTGATAACAGCACAGAATTTATCGGTATGTGCGATATGAATTTTGTGCCATTCTATTTGAACCGGGCGGGTATGGAACTAGTCGGGCTGAATGACACTCAGCAATATAGGGAAACGTCAGTCAGGGAATTTTTCTTTCCCGAAGATCAGGACTTTATCATCAATGAATTTTTCCCGCGTGTTTTGCGTGAGGGACGGGCGGAATTAGAAATTCGTTTCCGTCATTTCCAGACGGGAGAAGCATTATGGATGGTTTACAGCGTTTCTTGCGTCAAAGACATGAACGACCAGCTAATTGGTCTAGCAGCCGTCAGCCGTAATATTAGCGATCGCAAGTTGGCCGAACAGAAAATTGCCGAACAAGCAGCTTTAATTGATATTGCTACCGATGCCATTTTTGTCCGCGATTTAGAAAACCGCATTCTGTTCTGGAGTCGAGGTGCTGAAAACTTATACGGTTGGACAGCAGAGGAAAGCATAGGGAAATTAGCCCATGAACTTTTCCAGGTAAAATCCTTATCTCAAATGGAAGCTGGTGTAAAAACCACTCTTGAACAAGGTTCTTGGCAAGGGGAGTTAGAAAAAACCACCAAAACTGGGAGAAAAATTATCGTTGCTAGTCGGTGGACACTGGTACACAATCAATTCGGACAAAGCCAATCTATCTTATCAGTCAACACCGACATCACCGAGAAAAAACAACTAGAGCAACAATTTTACCGCGCTCAACGCTTGGAGAGTGTAGGAATTCTAGCCAGTGGCATTACTCACGACCTCAACAACGTCTTTGCTCCCATAATCATGATTGCCCAATTGCTGCCTTTGAGATGCAAAAATGTGGATGCGCGGACTCAAGAACTGTTCAAAACACTAGAAAATAGCTCACAGCGTGGAGCGAACTTAGTTAAACAAATTCTCGCCTTTACCCGTGGTACAGAAGGGAAGCGCATCTTGTTGCAACCTGGGCATTTGCTCCAAGAATTGGTCAAAGTCATCAAACAGACATTTCCTAAATCTATTGAAATTGTTAATGACATTCCCATAAACACATTATGGATGGTGCAAGCCGATCCCACTCAACTAGAACAGGTATTTATGAACTTGGCAGTCAATGCCCGTGACGCTATGCCCAATGAGGGTATACTCACAATTAATGCCGAAAACCGGATGCTTGACGAAACAAACGCCCGAATGCGCCTGGACGCGAAAGCAGGAGGCTACATCGTTGTTACCGTCTCAGATACAGGGACGGGAATCCCTCCAGAATTCTTAGAGCGCATATTTGATCCCTTTTTTACAACTAAAGAAGTTGGTAAAGGTACAGGGCTAGGACTGTCAACAGTTTTAGGTATCGTCAAAAACCACGGTGGTTTTGTGGAAGTATCAACTCAGGTAAGTAAAGGGACACGATTTCAGGTCTTTTTGCCCAGAGGAGAAGGCAAAGCAACCGAGACAATAACAAAGGCAGAATTACCTGAAGGTAATGGCGAATTGATTTTAGTTGTTGATGATGAAGAGTTAGTAAAACAAACCAATCAGGAAACTTTAGAAGATTATAACTACAAAACCCTTGTAGCTAACGATGGCATTGAGGCGATCGCTTTGTATGCCCAGTATAAAGAACGAATTAGTGCAGTTTTGCTAGATATGTCCATGCCCAACATGGATGGATTAACAACTATCTCCATTTTGCGATCGCTCAACCCCAATATTAAGATTATTGCCACCAGTGGTTTACCCGCTAACGAGCAAAAGGCTATTGCCGTTGGTGCTGAGAAGTTTCTGCCTAAGCCTTACACAGCGACAGATTTATTGACTACTTTATCTGCTGTAATCGGGCATCCTCAATCATAGGCAAATTACACTCAATTCTGACCACAGAATTTCGATTTACGCTACCATTCCGCTTTTTCCAGCAGCCATTGCCGCCAATACGGTTCGATTAAGGCAAGAGACGCGATAAATCACCGTTTTTACAAGAATCAGTCCCTTGTAGAGACGGCGATTTATCGCGTCTTTGCTTTGCGATTAGCGGCGTGTCATCAAAAAACCTTATCCAAACCCCCAACTAGTCGCGGGAAGGGGGAAAATTCAAAGTCTCTCTTCTAAAAGGAGAGAGGTTTTCCAAATCCCGTGAGAAGTCATTAATTTTTTAGAAAAATTCGACTTAATTATCTCCTTAACTTTCCATAACTTATCTCCATCGACGCGATCGGGCTAGAAACCTAAAGTAAAGGAGTCCTGAAAAACGAAAGGGTAAAGCACCCAAAAACAGGACATTTCCCGACTTAAAACGAGGCTTATCGCTTCATCGAAAACATTATTTTCAACAATTAAGGAGAAATTCAAATGGGAACATACACTGGTGATAATTCTAACAACACTTTCATCGCTGACGAAGACGGACAACCTTGGTTGCTCTCTGGAAAAGGAGGCGATGACTACCTAGCTGGTAAATCTCAGAACGATAAAATTTATGGCGATGAAGGTAATGACAACCTACTTGGTGGAGCTGGTAACGACATCCTAGATGGTGGAACTGGCAACGATAACCTATATGGTGGAATCGGCTTTGATAGCCTGTATGGCGGAGATGGCAATGACAGACTATCTGACACAGATGGTATTGTCGATGGTGGTGCTGGTACTGATACTCTAGTTGCAGACTATAGCCAGTTGAATAATGGTGCTGGTGTTGATGCGGGATTTAATGGACAAAATGCCATCTTCAGCCGTGTAAATACTGCTACTTTACTCAGCTACAGCAATATTGAGAAATTTGAACTGACTGGTTCAAAATACGCCGATGTCCTGCGTGGTAATGCTGGCAATGACATCCTTAATGGTGGTGCTGGTGATGACCAGCTTTTTGGTGGTGCTAGCTATGATACGCTCAACGGTGGAGATGGCAACGACAGAATATATGACACAGATGGTATTGTTGATGGTGGTGCTGGCACTGATACTTTAGTTGCAGACTACAGCCAGTTGAATAATGGGGCTGGTATTGATGTAGCATACCAGGGTCAAAATGCCATCTACAGCCGCTTTACCGGAAATCCGGTACTCAACTACAGCAATATTGAGCGATTTGAAATTACTGGTTCACAATACGCCGATGTCCTGCGTGGTGGTACTGGCAATGACATCTTCAATGGCGGCGCTGGTGATGACCTAATTTTTGGTGGTGCTGGCTATGATACGCTCAACGGTGGCGATGGCAACGACAGAATAACTGACACCGATGGTATTGTTGATGGCGGTGCTGGCACTGATACTTTAGTTGCAGACTACAGCCAGTTGAATAATGGGGCTGGTATTGAAGTGGCATACCAGGGTAAAAATTCTATCTTCAGCCGCTATACTGGGAACCCTGTACTCAACTACAGCAATATTGAGCGATTTGAAATTACAGGCACACAATACACCGATGTCCTGCGTGGTACTGCTGGCAATGATATTCTTAATGGCGGTGCTGGCAATGACGTGCTGATTGCTGGTGCTGGCAATGATACGCTCAACGGTGGCGATGGCACTGATACTCTAGTTGCAGACTACAGCCAGTTGAATAATGGGGCTGGTATTGATGTCGGTTTTAATGGACAGAATGGCATCTTCAGCCGCTTGACTGGAAATTCTGTACTCAACTACAGCAATATTGAGCGATTTGAAATTACAGGCACTCAATACGCCGATGTACTACGTGGTACTGCTAGCAATGACATCCTCAATGGTGGCGCTGGTGATGACCAGATTTTTGGTGGTGCTGGCTATGATACGCTCAACGGTGGCGATGGCAACGATAGAATATCTGACACAGATGGTATTGTCAATGGTGGTGCTGGTACTGATACTTTAGTTGCAGACTATAGCCAGTTGAATAGTGGGGCTGGTGTTGATGTCGGTTTTAATGGACAGAATGCCATCTTCAGCCGCTTGACTGGAAATCCTGTACTCAACTACAGCAATATTGAGCGATTTGAAATTACAGGCACTCAATACGCCGATGTTCTGCGTGGTACTGCTGGCAATGACATCCTCAATGGTGGCGCTGGTGATGACCAGATTTTTGGTGGTGCTGGCTATGATACGCTCAACGGTGGCGATGGCAACGATAGAATATCTGACACAGATGGTATTGTCAATGGTGGTGCTGGTACTGATACTCTAGTTGCAGACTATAGCCAGTTGAATAGTGGGGCTGGTGTTGATGTCGGTTTTAATGGACAGAATGCCATCTTCAGCCGCTTGACTGGAAATCCTGTACTCAACTACAGCAATATTGAGCGATTTGAAATTACAGGCACTCAATACGCCGATGTCCTACGTGGTGGTACTGGCAATGACATCTTCAATGGCGGTGCTGGCGATGACCTAATGTTTGGTGGTGTTGGCAATGATACGCTCAACGGTGGCGATGGCAACGACAGAATAACTGACACCGATGGTATTGTTGATGGTGGTGCTGGCACTGATACTCTAGTTGCAGACTACAGCAAATTGAGCAATGGGGCTGGTGTTGATGTCGGATTCAATGGACAGAATGCCATTTTCAGCCGTTTGAGTGGGAATCCCGTACTCAGCTACAGCAATATTGAGCGATTTGAACTTACTGGTTCACAATACGCCGATGTCCTGCGTGGTGCTGCTGGCAATGATATCCTCACTGGTGGCGCTGGTAATGACCAGCTGATTGCTGGTGCTGGCAACGATCTTCTGGTTGGCGGAGTTGGCAGTGATATTCTCACTGGTGGTACTGGCGCAGATCAGTTTGTTTTCAATTCTAAGCTTGAAGGACTTGACGTTATCAAGGACTTCAGTCGAGTGGAAGGTGATAAGATTCAGATTTCTAAAATTGGATTTGGTATTACTGACTTCAGTGGTTTCAGCTACAATGACGCGACTGGTGCGTTGTTATTCCAAGGAACTCAATTTGCGACTCTTGAGAATAAGCCTAGTAATTTCGCGGTTAGCTTAGACATCCAGCTGATCTAGAATTTTGGAGAAATGAGTCTGACAAGTTCATAATTTGAAGCCGACAAACTTACACCCGGAACTGAAAATAATTTCCGGGTGTAATTTTTTCAATGGTAGGTATGGTGCGATCGCTTTCAATACGGTTCGGATAAATCATCAAAAAGACGCGATAAATCGCCGTCTCTAAAATAATCAGTCTTTCGTTTTGACAGCGATTTATCGCCTTTCTTACCTTAATTTTTAGTTATCCATTTATACCAATTATCTAAACCTACACCAGTAGTTGCGGAAACCTGAAAAATCTGAATTTGGGGATTCACCTGTACAGCATATTCTATGCATTTTTGAACATCAAAATCTACATAAGGCAATAAATCAATTTTAGTGATAATCATTACATCACTAGCACGGAATATATGTGGGTATTTTAGCGGCTTATCTTCTCCTTCTGTGACGGAGAGAATCACGACTTTTGCATTTTCTCCCAAATCAAATAAGGCTGGACAAACCAAATTTCCCACATTTTCAATCATCACAACTGAATTCAGTGGTGGATTCAGTTGTTGTAAACCCTTGTCTATCATTGATGCATCTAAATGACAGCCTGTTCCGGTATTTATTTGGATGACTTTAGAACCTGTTTCTTTAATTTTTTTGGCATCATTAGCAGTTTCTTGGTCGCCTTCAATGACACTAATAGATAATTGCTGCTTTAAATCATTGATGGTTCGCGTCAAAAGAGTTGTTTTACCTGCACCGGGAGAACTCATTAAATTTAAGGCGAGAATATTTCGACCTTTAAACCATCCGCGATTTTGGGCAGCTAGCAGGTTATTCTTTGCCAATATATCCTGTTCTAAAGATATCGTTGTGTTGTGTATTTTGGCATGAATTTGAGGCGCTTCTATATGAGTGTCGTGACTATGGGAATGAGTAATGACAGTACCATCTGGGAGAGTGTGAGTATGGTGATGATGGTTATGTTCAGTTTCATCTGTTTCTAAATTGGTAATTTTAGCTTCGCCATCATCAGAACAACCACAGGTTACACACATAATTCCTCTATTTCTATTTCTTTAATTTTAAGTTCTTCGCCAGTAATTAAATCTAATTCCACGCTACCGCAGTTACAGATTCCAAATGGTTTATCTAAATTAATTTCTGCACCACATTGCCGACATCTCCATAAACCGGGAATTTCTAAAATTTCTAATGTCGCCCCTTCTAAAACTGTACCTTGAGTGCAAATATCAAAACAAAATCGGATAGCGTCGGGCATGATGGCTGAAAGTTTGCCAATTTCTAATAAAACTCGCTGCACTTTTGCGCCTTTGGCATTTTCAGTCACAATTGCCACAATATTTTGGGTGATTCCGAGTTCGTGCATACTATAAAATCTATTAAATATTAACAAATTCGTGGCAATTGGTCGCCTACCAACATATCAACAATTCTTTCAGCACCAAAAACTGTTTTTAACAATACAATACCTGGGGGTGAGGTAATAACTTCGCCAATAATACAAGCATCTTTCCCTGCTGGGTGAGATTTCATAGCTGATAAAACGTTGTCAGCATTCTCTTTTGGAACCACTACAACTAACTTACCTTCATTAGCTAAATATAATGGGTCTAAACCGAGAATTTCGCAAACTCCGTTGACTTCTTCACGCACTGGTATAGATTCTTCGTAAAGACGAATTCCCACATTTGAACTGAGGGCAAATTCATTTAATACTGTAGCTAACCCACCGCGTGTAGCATCTCGCATAGCATGAACTTGTGGACATACTTGGAGAATAGTTTCTACTAAATTATGCAACGGCTGACAGTCACTTTCAATAGTAGTTTCTAAGGCTAATTCCCCACGGGCAATTAAAATTGCTGTCCCATGATTGCCTATTTCACCATTAATTATTACGGCATCTCCAGGTTTAATATTATGGGCGGAAATGCTAATTCCTCGTGGGATGATACCAATACCAGCAGTATTAATAAAGAGTTTATCGGCAGCACCACGATGTACAACTTTTGTGTCACCAGTGACAATTTTAACACCAGCTTTTTCTGCGGCTGCTTTCATGCTGTTTGCGACACGGCGTAAGGTTTCTACAGGTAATCCTTCTTCTAAAATTACGCTACAAGTTAGATATAAAGGTTTAGCACCGCTGACTGCTAAATCATTAACTGTGCCGTTAACGGCTAATTCTCCTATATCACTACCGGGGAAAAATAAGGGGTCTACAACATAAGAATCTGTTGTAAATGCGAGTCTGTCTCCTTGTTGCATGAGACTGGCTAAGTTGAAGCTGGCTTGGTCTTCTAGTTGGGAGAGAATTGGGTTATCAAAACTGCTGATAAAGATATCATCTATTAAATCGCGCATGGCTTTACCACCACTGCCATGTGCGAGAGTTATATGAGTGTCTTGCACTTTAGTTTGGCGACGACGGACTTTTTCTATTTTTTGGAATAGGGGATTTTGGACTGGGTTTGTGGGGGAAATATTCATATTAAATTTTTTTTTAAACGCAAAGGGACGCAGTAGACGCTTTTGCGGCTTGCCGCAGGCTGGGAAGCGCAGAGGTACGCTGAGTGTTATAAGTCTGAAGAGAAGCCGCAGGCGGGGAGAGGTTCTTGAGTTATTTTTGGTTTTTGGGCGATTGTTCTTTTGGCAATGGTGGAAAGTCGCCCGTATTTGTAATAGGCTGCACAAGCACCTTCGGAAGATACCATGCAAGTTCCAATTGGTGTTTCTGGTGTGCAAGCTGTACCAAATACTTTGCACTCCCAAGGTTTTAAGACTCCTTTAAGGATTTCTCCACATTTACAGGCTTTATGGTCGGCTACTTTGAGATTAGGAATGGTAAATTTAAGTTCGGCATCGAATTGGGCATATTCAGGTTGAATTTGTAATCCTGAATAAGGGATGTCACCTAAGCCACGCCAATCAAAACTATCTCGGACGGCGAAAACTTTATTTATGGCTTGCAGGGCTACTCTATTTCCAGATTTTTCGACAATTCGGTTATATTGATTTTCAACTTCGCAACGATTTTCTACTAGCTGTTGCAATAGCATCCAAATTGATTGGAGAATATCTAAGGGTTCAAATCCTGAGACGACTATTGGCTTATTATATTGTTGGGAAATAAATTGGTATGGGTCAGTGCCAATTACCATGCTGACATGGCCAGGGCCAACAAATCCATCTAGTTGTAAGTCGGGATTATCTAGTAGTGTTTTGAGGGCGGGAATCACGAGAACGTGATTGGAAAACAGACTAAAGTTATGAATTTCTTCGGCTGCTGCTTGCAGAATGGTGAAGGCGGTGCTGGGGGCTGTGGTTTCAAAGCCTAAAGCGAAGAATACTACTTCTTTGTTGGGGTTATCTCTGGCAATTTGTAGACTGTCTAAGGGAGAGTACACCATACGGATGTCTGCACCTTGTGCCCTAGCTTGCAGTAATGTGGTTTTGGAACCGGGAACTCTCATTGCGTCGCCAAAGGTGGCAAAAATGACGTTATGATTTTGAGAGATTGCGATCGCATCATCTAATCTCCCCTTTGGCATCACGCATACTGGACAACCAGGCCCATGAATTAGTTCAATAGCTTCGGGTAAAATTTCTTCGATACCATATTTAAATATAGAGTGGGTATGTCCGCCACATACTTCCATAATTTTGATAGGTTTTTCTAGCTGGCGGCATAATTTGGCGATTTCGCGGCGTATCGCTTCAGCTTTTTCCGGTTCGCGGAATTCGTCAACATATTTCATAGGAAGTGAAGAGTAGTGAGTTTTATCTATAGGAATCCGCTTTGATTTCTGAACGAATTTGCGTAGACAGGCAATAGGCAATAGGCAAGAAGGCTTCTTAGTTGTACTGAGTTTTTTCAGAAATCAAATATGAGTCCTATATCAGTTAATTTCGCTTTTGTGGTAGGAAGTTTTTTTAACAAACTGCTTTCTCTGCCTTTCTTTGCCTCTTGACACAAAAAAGGTCTATTGTTTATAGCAGATTCTAGGTAAATCAGGTACAAAATTTAAGAATAAAGCCATATACCAATAAAGTTTAAACCCTATTCCCTATTCCCTATTCCCTATTCCCTACTTGTGCTGCTGCTAATTCTTGGAATAGTTGTAAAGTTTCCGCCGCTTCTTGTTCGTTGATTCGATTCATCGCAAAGCCAACGTGTACTAGTACCCAATCGCCAATACAAGCTTCGGCGGGATGTTGTTCATCTACGATACAAGCAATATTTACCTCGCGTTTAACACCACCAATGTCAACTATCGCTAATTTATGGTTAGCATTGGTAATTTCTATAATTTGTCCGGGGATTCCTAAACACATTTTTTTATTTGTCAAGATAAACTAACCGCAGAAGAAATTATTTCTAAACAAAAGTTTGTCAACTATCAACACTCATGTATTAATTGTGCGGCTGTAATAACTGCTTGTCCTAGAGATAACCCGCCATCATTAGCTGGAACTAAGCTGTGAGTAAGTACTTTTATTCCCAATGCTTGTAATCCTTTAGTAACTTGGTCTAACAATATACAATTTTGAAATACGCCTCCTGTTAGGGCTATCTGATTAATCAGATTTTCTTGACTAAGATGCTTAACCATTTCTACAATCGCATTTGCTAAACCTTTGTGAAATTTAGCAGCTATAACTGATTGTGGAATCTGTTGCTGCAAGTCATCGAGCAAAGCTTGCCACATGGGACGCGGGTCTATACAATAAATACTATCTGAAAAGCTAAAACTAAAAGGATATATTAGCGTTTCTTTATCATTATTTAAGCTACTAACATCTACTATAGCTTCCATTGCGATCGCAGCTTGTCCTTCATAGCTACATTCATCTCTATAAATACCGATAGCCGCCGCCACCGCATCGAACAATCGCCCCACTGAGGAAGCTAGAGGAGAGTTAATCCCTTTATCTATTAGTTGATTGAGTAGTTTGAGTGGTTTGTTTTTCAAAAATTGAACTATTTCTAAATCAGTATATTTTTGTTCGCAATCATCCCAAAGGTTAGCCGCTACTAATTGGGTATATGTATTACGCCAAGGCTGATAAATAGCTTGTTCACCACCAAGCATTGCTACTGGTTTAAATGTTGCTAGGCGTTTAAATTTCCGGTAATCTGCTAAAAGAAATTCTCCACCCCAGAGTGTACTATCGTCGCCGTAACCTAAACCATCTAAAGCAATGCCTAATACTGGAGGGGAATCTAAAGGAATCCCATTTTCTGCCATGCAAGCGGCGATATGGGCGTGATGATGTTGGATGTGATGAATTTTGATTTGATTGGTTTCTGCAAGTTCTTTACCAAATTTGCTTGAGAGATATTCAGGATGTTTATCAATAGCGATTACTTCTGGTTTATGCTCAAATAAATTTAAGTATAAATTTAAAGTCTCTTGATAAGTATTGAAAGCCGCAGCATTTTCTAAATCTCCCAGATGTTGAGAGAGAATTGCTTCTCCTTCCCGCAATAAGCAAAAGGTATTTTTTAACTCACTACCCATTGCTAAAATTTGCGGTATTTTGTGAAATCCTGGTGGTAAACTAATTGGTGTTGGTGCATATCCTCTAGCACGGCGAATTGTTTGAACTTTATCACCGATAACACGCACAACCGAATCATCTACCCGATTAATAATCTCTCGATTGTGGAAGAGAAGGTAATCAGCTATTTTCCCTAATTTCTCTCTTGCTTCGTCGTTATCAATACATTGTGGTTCATCAGCAAGATTGCCACTTGTTAGAACTATTGGGCGATTCATCCGCCGCAAAATCAAATGATGTAAGGGCGTATAAGGTAACATGAAGCCAAGGATATTTTGCCCAGATGCTACCGATGGTGCTACTACTTTTTTACCTGTCACTTGTAATAAAACAATTGGTGCGGCGGAACTTGTCAATAATTCTTTTTCTTTGGCGTTGACAATACAATATTGTTCAATTATCTCAATATCTCGCGCCATTAAAGCCAAGGGTTTATGATAGCGCTTTTTACGCTGACGCAGTTTTTGTACAACAGTTTCCTGTGTTGCATCGCAAGCCAGATGAATACCACCTAACCCTTTAATTGCTACAATTTCTCCCTTTTGCAATAAGCTACAAACAGCATCGACATCATCCAACATCGAAAACATAGAAGCAGTAACCGATTTCCCATCAGCACGTTCTAACCAAGCTGTAGGGCCGCAAGTATAACAAGCTACAGGTTGGGCGTGAAAACGACGGTTTTCGACATCGTGGTATTCCTTTCCACATTCGGGACACATAACAAACGCAGACATACTGGTATTGCATCTGTCATAAGGAATGGCACGAATAATACTTAGGCGTGGGCCGCAATGAGTGCAGTTAGTAAATGGGTAGCGATAAAAGCGGCTAAAAGGGTCGAATATTTCTTGTTGACACTCCGGACAAGTGGCTGCATCAGGAACAACTTCTGTTTTAATTGCACTATTAACACTACTAGAAATCACAAAATTATTAAAGTTAAATTCACCTTTGTAAGGAGTTCGAGTTAGTTCATTAATTTTTGCTAATGGTGGACACTCTGTTTGCAATCTGGCAACAAATTCTGTTAATGCTTCCTCACTACCAGATACCCGAATTAATACACCTTCACCATCATTACAAACATCTCCACATAAACCGTAAGCTTTAGCCAGACGATATACAGTAGGGCGAAATCCTACTCCCTGAACAGTACCGCGAACTCTAATTTCTTCATTCGCCATATAATTTTGACTTTCAAAAATTATAAATTACAAATTACAAATTACGTTAGCGTAGCGGTAGCGAGGAACGAGCGTCATTACGAATTATTAATCTGCCACAGCAATATTCGATTATTTCCAGAATCAGCTATTACCGCCGTATTCCCACAAATTTTTATGCCATAACACCAATTTAAGCTATCTCGTTTCGGCAGCCCAAAATTCCGATTTTCACCTTTACTTTGAAAATTCATTTGTCCTGCCAACCCATCTGCCACTACACCTTGCAATGATAAAATTGATTCTGGCTTTCTCCATCCTAACAACCGAGAATTAGCCGTATCTGCAACTACTAACCAATCTTCAGTTACCCCTACACCATAAGGCATACTCAAACTACTAGCGCTTGGCAAATAAACTCCTTGATTCATTTCCACAAAATCAAAGCTTTTTTGTCCTAAAACCACTGCACAAGGGGTATTGTTTTCTGTTGGTATTCCCTGCCAAATCATCACTCTATGATTACCTGCATCGCTGACAACCAGATTCTCTCCCCAAAAGGTAATATCGTGACACCAACGCATACTCGCTGCGGTTGCAGAAGCACCGCCGTTTTCATTGCGAGATATCATATCCGGTTGTCCCAAAACTAAATCAGCAGGTTGACCATTTTCTGTTGGTAACTGATGCCAAATCAATACTCTTCGATTTCCTGTATCGGCAATAAATAGCTGTCCTTGATGATAAAAAACACCATAGGGCCAGTGCATTGTACTGGCAGATGCTTGTTGACTTCCCCGATTGGGTTCATTATCAATAAAATTAGCTTGTCCTAACACTAAATCTGCTGGAACATTGTTATCTTCTGGTAAGTTTTTCCAAATCAAAACCCGATGATTCCAAGCATCTGCTACAGCTAATCCTTCGCCACAAGCACAAATCCCAGTTGGTACACTTAAAGTTGCGCTTCCCGGTGTACCTTTAGCATTTTGTCCTTCATGATAAAAGTCAGGTTGTCCAATTACCCAATCAGCCGATTGACTATCTCTAGTAGGTAAATTTCGCCATCCCAATAACCGATGATGTCCTGTATCTGATACCCACAAAGGGCCAGTTTCTGATAACAAACAAGCACCACGAGGCCCAAACATTTCTATAGAACTTGGTGCTACAGGTATAACTAATTGCTGCGGTTCAATAATGTTGCCTAAAATTACCTCTGCACCCTGAGATGATAGAGGTAAATCTTGAAAGATTTCTGTTGCTTCTGACGGTAATTGTGATATGGGATTAATTATGATTGGGATATCCATAAACCGCAGATAGACACTGTTAATTATTTAAAAACATTAATGTTTATTAGCATGTAACAACAGTAACAAATTTGCATTATGTTTTTATCAACAAATCAGATGCGTTCCCTGGAATAAAACAAATTCTGTTCAGAATTCAGAATAAAAAATAAATATGTCTATTTGCTTGCGGAAAACACCGAAATGAGAAAGCAATATGTCTATTTGCTTGCTGAATCTACTGAAATGAGAAAGCAATATGTCTATTCAATACGGTTCGCCTAAGGCAAGAGACGCGATAAATCGCCGTCTCTACAAAGGACTGATTCTTGTCAAGACGGCGACTTATCGCGTCTTTGCGATTGGTTGCGTGTCATCAAAAAACCTTATCCGAACCGGATTGTATGTCTATTTGCTTACACAAAACACTAAAATGAAACTCAGTAGAGTGGTGGCGAAATTATTGATGGGTGAAGTATTAAGAGCTGATTCGTAAACAAAAGATTAAACTGTCATTCGTTTTACCATCAGACGAATCAATGAGCCTTAATTCTCTTACTCCTTTGCGAATTGTGTCTCTATTCCATCCTAATTCTGATTGTGCAAGCCTTTGCCCTCCTAAACCTAAGCCCTGAACTGTCTGTGCCATAAATTTGCGCTTTGCTGCACCCTTTAATTGAGACACAGTTGGATCTTCGATACTTGTTATGCTAAACTATTAAATCAAATGCCAGTTTAATACGCATCTAATTCTGAAATTTTCAAAGTTTCTAAATCCATACCCTGAACGTTTAATCAGCTTGAGCTTGTTATTAATTCCTTCCACAGTGCCACTGGTTGTCCTATTATCAAAGTAAGCGATAATTTCACTAAACCAACGAATAATAGTATTGTTACTATTTGGGAAGTATTTCTTAGCTTTTGATAACCAAATACCTAGTCTAAAAGTTGCTGAGTACCAATCCTTTGCGTTATTGAAAATTTTCCTAATCTTTTCTTTCAATTCGTGAATTTCCTTCAAAATAGGCGATACATTTTTCAGCTTAATCAGTTGATTCAATTGCTCCTCATTTAATTTATCTTCATTCTTAAGCAAGGGGTGTTTACTATTTTTTAATCCTGCTAATATTTCTTCATACTTAGATTTTTCTGTGGCATTTGCTTTCTTAATTAAATCTTATCCTTTGCATTTTTCTCTTTTTTTTGTGTATCTAATTCTTTATTAATCTGTGCCATTACGTGAAATCTATCGGCTACTACTTGGGCATTTGGCATTAATTCTGTTACTATTTTTTTATAGCCATTCCACAAATCTATACTGACTTTTTCTATATTTCCTAGAATCTCTGTTCCCCACTCTACAAAGGTTTGCTTGATTATTTCTTGTGTTCGCCCACTTAAGATTGTAACTAATTTGCCTTGATCTAAATCAACTAATACAGCGCAGTAATTACCATGTCCTTTTTTTAAGGCTATTTCATCAATTCCCAATCTTTTTAAATTTATAGGTTTTAAATTTGGTAATTCTTCCGATGCATCTTTGAGCATTCTTTCTATTTCGTCTTTTGTGACTATACCTTTTGATGCTACACTAAGAATATCATTTTCTAAAACTTCTTGTATTGTCTTATTTGCTAGGCGTTTTGTATAAGTTCTTTTCTTTTTCACAAAATCTAAATTTTCACTAAAAGGTTTTTTACATTGTTCACATTTAAACTGTCGTCTATTAATTTCTAAAAATACTTCTTTTTCTCCAAAAGGCAGGTCTTTAATAATATATCTATGGTTTTGATGTAATTTATGGCTGGTTGTGCCACATCTAGGGCAGGTACTAAACGACTTTTCTTGTTCAACTTGTAAAATCATCCCAATTCCAACATAAAGACGATGTGATATAACTTTCACACCGCTTAAATCAAGAAGCTCTGTTAAAATTTTAATACCTCTTTTACCAGTCATAACTCTGAACTTATCTAAAAATACTCTTCACTGTATTTATAGTTAATAGTAAATGTTATTTATATGTCAACCTTTGCAACAGTTCCAGCTATTTACTGATACCCTTTTTAAAAGTATTTAACATATACAGCTAATAGTTTGGCATAGCAAGTACAGAAGATCCAGAATTTATGCGTTGGGTAATGGATACGTTTCGGTGGATTGTGGCAATTGTTCTTAGACCTTTGGAGAAAAGGGGTTTTGTCCATTTACCCAAGCGTTGGGTTGTTGATCGCACCTTTGGCTGGCTGAATTGGTGTCGGCGTTTAAGTAAAGATTATGAAAGACTACCCGAAACTTCGGAGACATTCATTTATGTTGCCATGATTCGTATCACGGTTCGACGGCTTGCATAATTTTTAGCTGACTCTGACTTTTAAAACATCTTCTTAGAGCTTTTCTTAGTGCAATTCGGGGTGCAATTTGGGATAAACCCTTCTTAACCTTTCACGAATGCTTTTCGCAACACCCTTGAAAAAAGGATAATTTAACCTATTACTGACAAAAATTGCATAAAATCTTAAACAATCTCTGATAAATTTATAACTGTTTAATATATTAGGATTGCTGTATGTCAGCAAAAGAGTTTCTCAAAGCTAAATTTGATTCCCTTTATCCTCATCTGAATGAGAGATCAATACGTCTGTGGGCTGCCGCAGAAGCTATTGCATTCGGAAGAGGTGGGATTACGCAAGTTTCTCAAGCAACAGGTCTGTCACCAAAAACGATTCGTGTCGGAATCCGTGAACTTGAAATTGAGCCAGATACTCAAATCAAACATACTCAATTTCAGGAGAAAGTTCGATGTAAAGGAGGTGGTAGAAAGCGTCTGCTAGACACTGACCAAACCTTAATTCCAGACCTGGAATTATTAATTCAACCAGTAAGTTGTGGAAATTCAGATCCACCTCTACGTTGGACTTGTGAAAGCACCACAAAAATAGCTGAAAAATTGCGAACTAAGGGTCATGTTATCAGCGCTAGAAAAGTTGCTTATTTATTGTGTGAACTGGGCTACAGTCTACAAAAAAACTGTAAAACTAAAGAACGATCTTCTAACTATGATCGAAACATTCAACTTCAATATATTTATGATCAAGTGCAGAATTTTCAAGCCCGTGGACAACTGATAATTTCACTTGTAATCAAGAAAAAAGAAGTGATTAAAAATTTGAAGGAAGATGTAGAAGAATGTCAATCTAAAAAACAGTTTATCAAGGCTAATACTGATTATTTTCCCGAATATCAAAAACTCTTAAATACTCTACCGTATGAAGCTTATGATTTGACTACAAGCCAGGGATGGGTAAATGTGGGCATTAATAATGCCACTGTAGAGGTCACTGTTGAGTCAATTCGTCGATGGTGGCAAGATATGGGTAAAAAAACTTACAAAAATGCTACAGAATTGTTTATTACAGCAGACTGTAGTGAGCGTGATGAGTATTGCTTGCAGTTATGGAAGGCCCAACTCCAGAAACTTGCTAACGAAATTGGACTTATCATTCAGTTTGCACATTTTCCGCCTGCTACAAGTAAGTGGAACAACATAGAACATCGTATGTTCTGTCTGATTACAGAAAACTGGAGAGGTAGACCACTAACCATTAAAGAAGTAGCTATTAATTTAATTAGTACTGTTACCACCAATGAAGAACTAGTAATTAGTACTCCAAAAGATGAAAATAAATGCCAGATAGATATAGATATTAATGACAAAGAATTGTCAAGAGTCCACCTAGAAAAAATTAAATTCCATAATGACTGGAACTACCGATTTTTACCTCCGACTTATTTAGAATTATCGTCTTGCTTTAATAATAAAGGCGAACACACTTTTTGAGATTAATAGAGAAAGGCACATGCATTATCTGCGAATTTTAATCCACAGTATCCGCATATATGGTTCTGCTTTTTCGGGGCTTTTGAAGTAACATACCATGTTCCTTGACAGGCAACCGTCGGCTATCTCCAACTCTCTCACCATAATGATTATCATTACTATAAAAGTGAGAATTTAATTTACTAAAATCCTTATTTAATAAGGGTTACGCTAAATCCCACTCTGATTCAGACTTGTCAATATTTAGATGCGTTTGCCCTGAGGTTAGGAGTAGCTACTATCCTTGTAGGAGAGGGCTTTCACCTTTGTCCCAGGTTTCGTTAGGAGATTTTCAAGGTTCTGTTCCTTGGTGTTCTCACCCTTAGTTATGTGTTGGCTTAGGAACGAGTCACAGATTCATTGCCTTGGGGTATTAAACAGTATCGTAGACTACAAAAACTTT
>NZ_KV757750.1:0-1025 GCF_001712795.1 Nostoc sp. KVJ20 | reverse complement strand
AGGAAAACGTTTTGATTTATTGCAGATGTACAAGCGACATCTTTAAATACCTCTAGTTTAGACCTCAATCTTTACTCCAAAATAAGTAAGTTATTTCTGCGTGATTACTAATAGACAAATCTTACTTGAATAGTCATATTTAGTTATGCTATTGTAAGCTCGTAAGCATTGATTTCGCCATAGTAACCTATGCTAAATAACAGTTAATGCAAAATTACACCCGTTAGCATTGGTTACTACCATATCCTGATTATAAGTTTTATTTTTCAACCAAGTAGCTCAATTACGTGAGAGTAATTCTCAATTTAATAATAATTGAAAGCTAATAATTTTATTATTAGCTGCTTGAATCAATACCTATAGGTATTGCTCTAATACTCCTGAATTTCTCTGCATCAAGTAGGAATTCTAGTAATTTAATCCTTGTCTATTATCAAAGCTTACGCGTTGAAAGGCTCCTATGTTAGTGGCTTCAATGTGTAAATTCCAATACTTTACAACAACATCTACAATCTACAAGAGGTAAAAAGCAGAAATGGCAAACGTATTTGTTAACGGAACTCAAGGAAATGATGTTTTCGCACTTATAAGCTCAAAAGATAATATTACTGTTACTGCCTTTGCAGGAGATGACTTGATAGCCACTGGATCTGGTAACGACTTTATTATTGCAGGTAGTGGGAACGACACTATTCCTACTCGAGAAGGCAACGATACTATCGATGGTGGTGATGGNNATACTATCGATGGTGGTGATGGTAACGATCTAGTCGTTGGACAAGTAGGAGATGATTCTATAGATGGTGGTGCAGGAAACGACCTTCTTTCAGGTGGGCCTGGCAACGATACTATCAAGGCTGGCCTGGGCAACGATACTATCTGTTAATGACATTCTGAATGGTGGTGCCGGGAATGATAATCTCGAAGGTGGTGATGGCAACGATGTTCTGACTGGTGGGATCGGGAATGATAATCTCGATGGTGGTGATGGCAATGACGTTCTAAATGGTGGTGCTGAAAGTGAC
>NZ_KV757749.1 GCF_001712795.1 Nostoc sp. KVJ20 | reverse complement strand
GCTTTTTAGTCCAAACTCCAGTGAGTAACCCATATTTGAAAACGCGGGACTTATAGGCTATGGAAGCTTTGTATCTCGCTGCACTTTCAGCTTTTAAAAATTCTTCCTTTTAAACTGGGTAATATCCAGAACTATGGCTCCTGAGCTTGTCATTGGCGCAGCCTCACTTAGAGAAAGAAAGTATTTCCTCCTGCCTCCTGCCTCCTGCCTCCTGCCTCCTGCCTCCTGCCTCCTGCCTCCTGCCTTCTTTTATAAAATTTGCAGAACAACTAGTGTCATATCATCAGTGTTTTGCTTCCCATCACCAATGAATTGCTGAACTTGATCAAATAGGTAATCCACAATCTCCTCTGGCCCATTGCAGTACTTACAAGCAGTATTGAAGCTAGCGACAAAATTATCTTCATCGAAGCGATCGCCACCAGCGGCAGCAGCATCAGTCAAACCATCTGTATAGTAGATAATTGTATCTCCAGGTTCTAACTGTGCCTGGGCATCCTCATATTGGCTGTTAGCATCCAAACCGATTAGCATTCCGAGAGTATCTAAACGGCTGACAGTTTTTGTAGCTGCGTGCCACCACAAGGGAGGATTGTGTGCTGCATTGCTATAAGACAAAATTCGGTTATGGGGATTATATTCTGAATAAAATAGCGTTACAAAGCGGTGGGAATTTTCCAAATCCGCATACATAACTCTATTTAAGTTTTGCAGAATTCCTGCTGGGGAATTACCATGTAACACTTCTCCCCGTAACATTCCCCGCATCATCGTCATAATCAGCCCAGCGGGTACACCTTTGCCCATAACATCTCCAATAACCAAACCCCAGCGACTATTTTCCGTGCCGCCTTTGGTCTTGGACTGAATCTTATTGTGATTGGTAGCAATAAAGTCGTAGTAGTCTCCGCCAACGCGATTGGCAGGTTTACAGCGTGCCGCTAGGACTACACCGGGGATTGTGGGACATTGACGTGGCAAAAGCCGCCGTTGAATTTCTGCGCCAATTTCTAGTTCTTGGTCTAGGCGTTCTTTTTTTCTGAGTTCTACAGCTAGTTCATCGTTTTCGATCGCTACTGCTGTTTGGTCTGCCACTAACCTAACTAACTTTTGCCTAGTTTCTGTCCAACTATATTCCGGATCGCGGCTCAAAACATAGAGCCATCCCCGTTCTGTATGCTTCACCAGAATCGCCGTACCAAAGATTTGCACATCTGGCCCCAAATAGCGATGCATCTGGTCATCCAAAATCCCCGTGGCATTGGCTAGAGGCGCACTATTGGGCAAAAGCGTGATTTGACTACTGGCTATTTCTAGCGCTTTGCGGATATTCTTGCGCTGACCACTATCTTGCCAATGTAACTGTTCTAACCTGACTTGACCATTAGGTTTGTAGAGAAACAGGGCGCTGCCGTCTGCATCTGTCACTCTTGTTGCCATCAGCGGTATCAGTTCCAAAAACTGATTCAAATTATTGAAACTTCTCAGGGCAAATCCTAAAGAACTTAGCAAATCTTGAATTTTGTTCTGTTCCCGGTGCAACCTTGCCACGAGTTCTTTAAGTGCTACGACTGGTGTGACATCTGTCGCGGCACTACTATTGCTGTCAGTGGGTTGAGAGGGCAGTTGAGACACAGGCACAGGTATTATTGCACTTTATATTGGCAGATTATTAGATTACTTATAAACTTTTTGGCTTTGGCATTGCTAAACCATATTTAGACAAGACTTGTCATTTTAGCAAGAGTATAAAGACGTAGCAGACAAATTTTATAAGTATTTTATTTGCTTATTGTATTTATGATGGAATATTAGCAATTCCAAATCATGTATTTTTAGTCCAAACCCAACCAGTAAAAATTACTAGTTTCGATGATAGTTCATAAAGATTTTCATTTTTCCATAACTTAATTTCCAAAGCATATCTCTAAAGTCATAAAAATACTTTGTTCAAAGAATAATTCCGAGTGACTGTTTGGAAAGATGTAACTAGGAGACTATAAGTCTTCTGAGTCAAAACCTCTAGTAGTTCTCCAATCAAGCTTAGTTTGGTAAAAAACCGACTTACACTCATTCCCAAACCTGAGAATATGTAAATAAGTCTTCAAATACTTAATTGGTATACCATAATTGCTGGGATAATTGCCAAAATCGAGTTTTTCCATTTTAATTTTCTCGTTTTGCGAATTCTGAGTTGCTGAAGATGCAAAACTTAAACGCATTGAAACGGAATAAAAATAAGATAACCCAATCTCGTGAGCCAGCAATAATACACTTAAAACATTAGCCTGTAATTGATTTTAGGGTTAAGCCATTTGGTAAGTGTAGGATAGGAATACAAAAGATGACACTAAATCTAAAAAAATATCCTCCAATAACTTTAAGTCAAAAACCAGAAAGAGTGTTCTTGTTTAACCATGAGAATTCAAACCTCTCAATTTACTAAAAATATTTGTAGATACTTTCGCAAGTAGGAGATGAGAATACACCTGAGAGTGTTGAACCAGCTTACTTACACCAATTCTCTTTTTGAGTCCACAGTGAACGATTCTCCGAAATGCTAATGTTCAGAAACCGTCCTTCTTTAGAGATAAGCTTTGGGCAAACAAATCACCCTCGTAACTCTACTCTTGATTCAGCTATATGCAGCCTGCCATATTGCTTCTCCGTAGGAGTACAAGTAGTCATAGCTAGCAACAGTCACCGAGGGAGGAGAACCCTCCCGCAGTGTCGCAACTAAATGCCCGTGTTGCTACATTTAAAAAGCCCATTCAGGGCATGGAAAAAGGACATTAGCTTGAAATTTTAGCAAAAGTCACCCATTTGTTGTAAGAAACTCATGGTTTTAGGACTTCAACTGTTTCTAGTTAGTTCAAGTGATAATACCAGATCAGTTATCCCTAAATTTATCAATTTGTCAAGAAAAATTTTTAACTTCAAATTTTTCAACTAGCCACTCAAGAGAGCTTCGACAAACTCATAGCTCGAAAAGGGACGCAGGTCTTCAATTCCTTCGCCAGCACCAATAAAGCGAATGGGTAAACCTAGCTGCTGCACAACTGCAAGGGCAACGCCGCCTTTAGCAGTTCCATCCAACTTGGTTAAGACAACGCCACTCAGTTGAGCCGCTTGGGAGAAAACTTCGGCTTGCCGTAGTCCATTTTGCCCTAAAGTGGCATCTAGAACCAAAAGAGATTCTACTTTGGCATTTGGGGCTTTTTTGTCGATAATTCGCCGGATTTTGCCGAGTTCATCCATTAAATTTTTCTTGTTTTGCAGTCGCCCTGCTGTATCTACTAGAAGTAATTCCGTTTGACGCGCTTGGGCGGCTGCGATCGCATCAAAGACAACTGCTGCCGGATCTGTATTCTTTCCCGGATTGGCAATTACATCGACGCCACTTCTACTACCCCAAACCTTCACCTGTTCCACAGCAGCGGCGCGGAAGGTGTCTGCCGCCCCAATCAAGCATTTATAACCAGATTTTTGTCCTAGATGGGCAATTTTGCCGATGGTAGTGGTTTTGCCGGCACCATTCACCCCAGTGATTAACCAAATATTTAGGGTTTCTTTTTCTGGGGTAAAGCTAGTTTTGTGGGATGTTTTGCTCGGTGCATCCAGCATATCCCGCAGGATTTTTTTCAAGTAAGCGATCGCTTCTTCAGGTGCGGTAACTTCTTCTCGAAGTTTTGTCTGTAGGGCATTGATAATAAAGTCTGTCGCCTCTACACCCACATCAGCTTGCAGGAGCAATGCCTCAATTTCCGTCACAGCAGCCTGGTTAAGAGGCCCTTGACCGACGATCGCCTTCAGTTGGTTAAGAATACTACGACGAGTTTTGTCTAACCCTTGCCGGAGCTTTTTCAGCCAAGTAATTTCTTCAATAGAAACGTCTTCTGGATTTCTACCTTGAGCTGCTAAAACTTTCGCCGACCAGACAAACCCATCATCAAATAGCAGTCCGGGAATTTCCTCTCCTGTTTCTGTTGTAGCTACTGGCTGTACTACCTCCGGTTCTGGAACTTCAATGGCGGTAGCTATTAGTTGTTCCAGCTTGGCTTGCCGTTCTGCCGCCGCCCTTTCTAAGAAGGATGGTGCTGTTGGCTGTGTTGCCTCTGGTGTCGCTAGTGGTTCGGTGGGCGTTGGTTCAACTTCACTTAGCGTTACTTCTGGGCTGGCGACATTTGGCTGATCAGTAATTGCCGCGACTGAGGAATCTTCTGTAATTTCTTCCTCAGTCGCAGCTTGGATAACTTCTGGCTGTGTTGTTTCTACAGTTGTATTAACAAGTTCCTCAGTTGCTTCTGGTTCGGTAATTTCTGCAATTGCCGTTTCTGGAGTTTCAGGTTGTACTGATGGTGCTGAGGTATCTGCTGAATCAGATGGGGTTTCTACTACCTCAGCTTGTTGTTTTTGCTGAATATTTTTGTAGGCAGCTTTAGCAAACGCCAACAAGTCTGCCGTCGAGTCTGGTGCAGTTTCAGCAGTTGGTGTTGATGTTTCGGCTGGCTCTGGTTGGGGTTCTTGTACAGGAGGAGTTTTTTCCTGTTTCTGATCAGAGGAATCGTTATGTTGACGACGGAACCAATTAAATACCATTGCAGCAGTATTAGTTATATGAGTTATAAGTTATAAGTTATGAGTTTAATTTAACTTTGCACTTTTTCTTGGGGTGAAAACTTCCGGGTTATCCTCACCTTTGGGCAGCAGTTTCCGGAAAATCCTTTACAACAGAAGTTTTCCTGCGTTCACGCAGTGTCTCGAAGGGAGAAATTCCGCTCGGAGGAAGCCGCAGAAGCGGCTACAAATTTTTCTCCATAGCAGTATAGAAATTACGAATTACGCAGTGGTACTATGCTGTTTTTTTCTGCTCAGTGACTCGGCGCAAAACACCGTTAATAAATCGATGCCCATCGTCTCCACTGTATCGTTTGGCTAGTTCCACAGCTTCGTTGATGGCGATACTGTCTGGAACTCCTAAGAACTTCATTTCTGCAACGGCGATTTGCAAGATGTCGCGGTCAATTTGGGCGAGGCGAGTTACTTGCCAATCTACTAAGGCAGCAGAAATGAGTTCATCTATAATGTGTCGATTTTCATTGACGGTAATCACAAGCTCTTTCGCGTAATTCCGAACTCCCTTGTCCTGATTAGCTAACTGAATCAATACTGGGAACTCAACTGCCGTACCCAACTGATTGATTGCTGTCTGGGTGCAAGCGATCGCTTCTTGAAGCATTGTTCTGGCAGAATTCAGGTCGGAAGCTCGAGTTTGGCTACTTAAAAGGCGATCGTTACTGCGTTGGAGTTCCCCTGCGGCATTATCGAGGGTATCTTGTACTTCTGTAGTCAGAGTGCGTACTGCTCCTAGCACCAACTTGGATACTAGTTGATCGTCTTCCAATTTATCTAATTTTTTTGGGTTGACTGGCAATTGGCTAAGGCTTAAAAGCGCCAATTCACGAGCAATTTGCTGGGGTTTACGAGGTTGCATAAAAGTGATTGGTGATTGTGCGAGAACTGATTAACTTGGCTGGACAAACTTACAAGTCTATCAATTTTGGCACAGTCAAACAACAACATTACGGATTTGCTTGTGACTTTGCCAGATTGATTTTAAGTTTCTTCAACGGGAATAGCTTGCTGCTTGATTTCGTTGTGTTTCACCTCCAAGGTTGACTCTTTGGGGAAAACCAAGGGTGTATTGGGGGCGACAATGCCACCTGATACAACTATTTTAAAGGCGTCTTCAATGGACATGGAGAGGTTTACCACTTCGTCTTCAGGAACGACTGCGTACCATCCAGTAGTCGGATTCGGGGTGGTGGGGATAAAAACACTTAGCACGGGGCGAGGCATTTGGGCTTGGATATCACTGCTAATTGCACCAGTGACAAAGGCGATCGCCCAAATTCCTCGGCGGGGATACTCTATCAAAATTACCCGGCGAAACTTGCCATTAGAATCTTTTAGTATTGTTTCTAAAAGTTGTTTGAGAGTTTTGTATACCTGTCCAGCTAAGGGAATTGCCTGTAAAAACCGCTCACCAAAATCTAGTAACCAGCGTCCAGCAATATTCCGAGCCATCAAGCCCATTAGAAGGATACACAGTAGTGGTACAGTTAATCCTACTAATAAATTCAGTAGATTTACTAAAAGTGGATTTAACCCATCAAAGGGATTTAGTTGTTTGGGAATTTGGGTGAGGAAGTTGATTACCCAAGTAGCAATGGTAATTGTCAGCCAGATAGTGGTTGCTAGGGGAATTACTACCAACAAACCAGCAATCAGGTCGTTTTTTAAGTCCTGTTTTAGGCGATCGATTACCAAGCTCCGATTCTCCTGTTTTAAGCTAGAGGAACTTTTGTTATTGGTATCCATACCAGCAGATTTGTCAAATTCAGAAGACTTTAACTTTAGGCAGTTTTTGCCACAAGTAACTGTCCAAAACGCTAGCAAGTTGGTGCTGCCGCAAAAACACGCACTTGTTGCTGTAAATCAGCTATTTTCCTATAAGCATACACATAGACCTTAACCAATACGATGGCGACTGGTTATTTTCAGAGGATGTTACTTTTCTTTGCAAGACTTGTAAATGATTGTTGCAAGTCCTGAGATATTACTAATCTACCGCGCTCAATCAAAAGCTGCTCATGATTGTGAAAGTACAACAGAGTAGCCTAAATAATTATTTTATCTGGTTATTCACTCACCTTTGAGCAGGAGGGGCTTTTATGAAAATGGTCTGTTAAAAATATTAATTTATCATGGTCGTATTTTTTTAGATGTAAAAGGCAGTAAGGGCGCACAGCTAACTATGCGCCCTTACTTCTGAATTATGATTTTGCGATCGCATACTCGCCTGATCGCTGCTTGTTTATTTTTCTAGGAATCCTTCTAATCTCTAGTCCTCTTTATGCCGCATCAACCTGTGTAGTTTCAGAATCTACGCACTGTAACTGTTGTGTACTCTCTTGTACCAAAATTCCTGTTGCGTCTAAATTAGGTTTTGGTAGATACTTCATTTCCCAGACTTTGAGCAAAATTAGATATTCGTAGAATGCCTGCAATGTACACCAAGCGATTCCAGCGCGTCCATCTAAACAGCCACCTAAGATAAAATACATATATACAAACCGTAGCAACGGTCTAGCAGGTAAACGTAAAGACAAATCTTTTAGGGCGCGGCGTTTTTCGACTTCCGATTTACCAAAGAATAAATCTTGCCAGTTAACCTTTCCCTGTTCTAGTTGATACAATGTTTCTTGAGCTTCATCCGTGGAATAACGGTTGTGCTTGTCAATCCAACGGCTCAAACCTTTACTACAAGTGTAGTGTGGGTATGTTTCTTTTAAAAAGCTAGTTGCACCGTCACAAACTTCCCGCTCAGTATGACCATAGTCTGAAAACCACACTTTCCCGTGGCGGAAGAGTCGCATTTGGTAGCGGGGATACTGTGTGCTGTAGCGAATCCAATGATTCATGAACATCACACGTTCAGCCACATAGTAACCAATGTAGTCTGGATTCTGACTTGCCTTTTCACACTCTGCAAACAGTTCTGGTGTCATGCGCTCGTCAGCTTCGAGGATGTAAACCCATTGGTGCTTTGGGGGGATAGACTCTAACATCCAGGTGCGTTGGCGTCCGTGGCTTTCAAAAGCGTGTTGAACGACGCGGATAGGATAGCGACTAGCGATTTCCACAGTGCGATCGCTACTGCATGAGTCCACAACAATGATGTCATCCGATAGCATCGCCGATTCGATACAAGCAGCAATATCTAACTCTTCGTTATATGTCAGTATGTAAATTGAGAACATTACCCAAGTTTTATAGTTAAAAGTTAAAAGTTAGGAGTTAGGAGTTATTCTTCCTAACTCCCCACTCCTGAAAGGATTAGCGTGCAGTAGCTCTAGGTTTACCACCTTGTACAGCACCCCTACCTCTTAAGCCTGTCCAGCCGATGATAATGTAACCAATAGACAACAGCAAACTGCTAATCCCAATCCGCAGTCCAGACTTCCAAGCAGTATCTTTAGCTTGTTGCAGTGCTTCGTCTCTGCGCTGGCGAACTTGGCTCAATTGTTGAGTTTGCAGCGTTTGAATATCTGTTTGTTGCTCGATAGCTTTCTCAAGTACTTGAGGATCTGTTTTAGCCTTCTTCAGTAACTCTTTGATGTTTGCGGGAATTTGAGGGCTTTCAAGTGCTTGCTTATATCTTTGCTCATCTTTGAGGATTTCACTGAACTGAGCTTTGGTTTGGTTTCGCAGCTGCTCTAGTTGAGCTTTTCCTTGCTCAGTATTCAGTTGTGCTTGCAATTGCGATAACCGAGTATTCAGTTGAGTTTCTGCCTGATCTGCTTCTTGGGTGATTCGGTTGAGTGTTTGAGTCTTAGCTTGATTGACGTTATTGAGGTGTAGGGGAAAAATCAGCAAGAACATCAACCCTAAAATACTTGAGATGATCAGAGCAGGCAATCTTAAATCGATACCTTGGGGGCGATCGCTTCCAGCATCAGCACTATCAAACCAATACCCTGCAAATAAAAGCCCCAGTCCTACCAGAGGAACAATTCCCCGATCAACTAGCGCTGTTGCCAAATTGATTTGCCATACCCGATCAGTCGGTTGAAAGGGTAACAATAGAATCAAAAAGTCAACGAAAAAGGACAAAATGCAGATTATTCCAACTACCTTAACTGTGAGGGCAGTACTCACGGAAGTAAAACGGTTAACCATAGTTTTTCAAACTGGCGGTGAATACGAGTGATTTTCATATTTCAAGCTACTTAAATATTGTGCCCATGACCGTGACTGTTGTGTAGAAACACAAAGCAGATTCAATACTGGTAAAGGCTATCTGCCTCTTGGTTTTCAACTAGGCCACAGTAACATTTGTTATGTACAGTGTCTTCAGAAAATTCCTGGTATTCTAATATACAATATTAACACGGTGCTGAAAGAAAAAACTCATCAATTACTCAAATCACCTAATAGTAGTTCTCAATCGGTCGTGTAACTTCACACCATAAATAAAATAGTCCCGATAAAAAGCAAGATTCAATTCTCCATCTTCGTCATAAATCAGCCACGACTTAGGGAGGTAATATTTTTGGATCGGGGACATTTCACGAATAAACTCTGGTTCAATGGAAAACTAAAACTAAAAAATGTTCACTGATAACTGTTTATTAACCAATTTTAGGTTTCACCAAGGTTGAGCCAGTAACATGGTGTAAGGGAAAGAAAAAAAATTCTTTTCTCCTCAACTTAGAAAACTTTTTTCAATGAATTTGAGATTTAAAAATTTGGATGTGGGATTGTATTTAAAAAATCTCACATCCAAATTTTTTCTATGCAATATCAGGGGGTATCTGTTTTGGCGATCGCTGTTGTCGCAACTGTTGTTGCATGAGTTTTTCTAGTTCAGAGCGCCGAACTTCAACGGTATGAGTGGTCTTACCCGGCGTCTCCAAAAAAACGATACTATCTACGGGTTCTAATGCCACCAATTGAAACAAAATATGGGTGACAGGAACAATTTTAGCTAGCATTTGAGGGTCAAGCCCAGCAGGGGAAATTAGAGAGACATCCTGTATGGTAGGGAAAGCATAAATCACACGCTTTTCCAATCCTGGATTAGCACGATTGCTCAACGTAGTTAAAACCCAGCTTGACTCCGAATTTTGGAGAATATAGTACTGGGAGTGACGTAATTTTTGAGCGATCGCTCTAAGGGCAGGAGCAATTGCTGCAATCAGATTTGGTGTTATACCATCGCGGGGTGCATTGTCAATCAGCAATTGAATTTGTGCTTCTAAATCCATAATGACTTGTATACGGCTCCTGGGTAATGGCAATAACATCTATCAAAGTGTGAACAATCCCATCAAAGTTGGGAATAATAAAATCAGCCACATCCTCAATGTCGGATTGGTCTGCGTTTAGCTTATACGTAAAACTCAAAAAGCCAATACCCACAGTCGTACAGGTTGTATTTAAATACTTAGGGTCTTTTGAAAACCGAGACTATGAATTCAGCCGCAACCGCAACTATTCCATCTGCAACTATTCTGGGAGACAATTCTAAAGGCGTGGAGGTGATCTTTCAACTCCTGTCCAAGGAGTTTCAGCAGTCAACCAAAGCTTCGGAAAAAAATTGCCACGATGTCGCAACACGTATTACTACCGAAGTCTACCGGATTTGTCATGAAAGCAAACGCATTCAAGCTTCTGGGTCTGTAGAAAGCTCGGCAATGACCCTGGCTCGGCATCGGCTGCAACAATGTCTCAGGTACTATCAGTTGGGTTCAAATCGGGGCAGGGTAGAATTACACAGTACTCTGAGTGCAATTATTTATCGATACATTAATCCCCCTCAGAGACAATTGAGCTATCAAGGGCGGCTGACCATAATTGAAGATTTTCTCCAGAGTTTTTATCTGGAAGCGTTGAATGCTTTCCGCCGAGAAAATCAACTTGGTGCTACTTATCGCCCTCAGACACTCTTGGAATTGTCCGAGTATATGGCATTTACCGAGCGCTACGGCAAGCGACGCATTCCTTTACCAGGCCGTCAGCAGCAGTTAATTATCCTTCGGGCACAAACTTTTTCCCAACAGCAGCCCCCGGAAACTAGTGTAGATATAGAACAAGCCGCAGAAGGTAGCAATAATGAAGGTGACGGTTCTTGGGAAGAACCAGCAGTGCATCAATTACGCTCCACAATGGCGACGCAAGCTGAACCCGAACCCGAAGAAGACACCTTGCGCTCCGTTGTCGTTACGGAATTAATGAATTATCTCGAACAACGGCAACAATCTGACTGTGCTGATTACTTTTCCCTTCGCCTCCAGGATTTATCAGCACAGGAAATTGAGTCGGTTTTGGGTTTAACTCCTCGTCAAAGAGATTATTTACAGCAGCGCTTTAAGTATCATTTGATTCGGTTTGCCTTGTTGCACCGTTGGGAATTAGTTCACGAGTGGCTGGAAGCTTCTTTGCACACCAATTTGGGCTTAACTCCCCAGCAATGGCAAGTATATACAGCACAGCTGGACAATAAGCAACGGTCTTTATTAGAGTTGAAGCAACAAGGACAAGCTGATGAAAAAATAGCAAAAACTTTAGGGCTGTCAATGGCACAACTTCAAAAACGATGGTTTAAGATTCTTGAGCAAGCTTGGGAAATTCGTAACTCATTAGTTTCCGGATCAGGTGCATCTACTCATGAATAGTGACTCAGAATCCTTACAACACCAGTGTCTCGGTTGGTTATTGACAGATGATGTCAAAAATAACGAGCAATCGGTAGAATGTGAGGAAAATGACGGGGTAAAAAACCTCCTCAAGGAAGCCACCGCTTCAAAAAGCAGTGAGCCAAAATTGGGAGGAACACCCCAGGCCTTTCAATTGGGAGAAATTCCTACTGTGCAAGATCGTTTTCAAGCCGTCCTTAAGCATCGGTTACAAATCCAAGCCCAAGACCACCCACCGTTGTTTCCCTGGGAAACACAATTAATCGATTATCCTGATTTTGTTGATGAGCCGTCAATGACACTCGTTCCTACGTGGGGATGGATGGTACAACAGTCAAAGTTGAACTTACCGACTCGCTTACCGGAAAGAGTTTTCCAACAATTGCTAGAACAGTGTCAGGCTTTGGTGACATCTTCAGTGCCGTTGGGGGCAAAATTAGTTCAAGTGGTGGAGAACTTTTTTCCCAACGAGTCTCAAGCACTAAATGACATAGCTGGACTGGTGCTAAGAAGCACCTATCGCTCTGTAAATACTCTGGAGACAATGCCCACTATTCAGAGCGATTACTCAGATTTACAACCGCGTCAACAGATGGCTTTGTCGTTGCTAGCAGCTAAACAACTGCTGGAAAATCTGACTCTACCACTTTCAGCAACCAGTCCAGTGGTTGAAAGAGAATGGCTAACCAGTGTTGGTACTTTGAACATCAGAGTAGAGTATCAGTCTCTAGGTAAACTTACAAAGTTACTTGTTCAAGCTGAGTTACCCGTTAAAGGAACTTTAACGCTGCGGGGAAGTGGCACATTAGCAATGGCAACATCTTCAACTTCAGAATACTTAAGTGTAGAGTTAAGCTGCGAGCAACTTAACCCAATTTATACCCTAGAAGTTGAGTTTCCAGAAATAGACCAACAGCCATTGTTGTTCGTCATTAATCCCACGATTTAGTTTAAATTACCACCGCTAGCACACTACGTCGCCCAACGCCGACATATATTAAGAGGATTTTCCTAGTTTTGAAGCTCATCCTATTTTTCAACAAGCGGTCATTAGGGTGTCTACGAGAAGCAGTTATTACAAAGACACAAGGACACGGAGAAATTTGATCGTTTCTCCGTGTCTCCATGTCTCTCTCACCATATCTTCTTGCTTCGCCGATCTCCCCATATCTATCATTTTTTTGACACAGTAGTAGGGTAGCCAATTACGTCCCCCGCATTGTGTCTGTCGCATCTACATCATTGCTTCCATTAGACTCAAATGTTTAACTTATCCAGGATGAATCGGTTTTGGCGTCTCCCTGTAGGTAATTTTTGGCGACAAAATCCGCAGGGGTCGCCTTTGATAGAAGTAGAAGATTCAATTTCCTTGCGGGTGTTGGTGCTAGCGTTGGTTATTTTGGGAATTGTAGCGACGGATATCGCCGCTGAGACTTCATTTAGTTTTTGGGCGTTACCCTTAAGTGTAGTAGGCGCGATTTGGAGTTACTATCGTCGCTGCGATCGCAATGTTGCAGTTAAGTTCTGCATCGCCATTGGAATGCTAGTAGCACTGGGTGCTTTTTTTGGGCGATTAGTGGGGGAGTTAAATGATACGCGGTTGAGCTTGGCAGAGTTATTAATTCAACTCCAGGTGTTGCATAGCTTTGATACACCCCGCCGCAAAAATTTGGGCTATTCAATTGTTATAGGACTGATTTTATTGGGTGTGGCAGCAACCCTAAGTCAGACTTTAGCATTTGCACCTGTGTTGCTATTGTTTTTAGCGATCGCTTTACCAACTTTAGTATTAGATTACCGCTCACGTTTGGGTTTGCAACCATTAAAAACTCAAAAGGAAAAATTCAATAAGAATAATTCCTCAACTCTTAATTTTAAATTTTTAATTCTGAATTTTTTGCTAATTGTCGGTCTGGGACTGGCAATTTTTGCTGTTTTACCGAGATTTCCTGGCTATCAATTACGGAATTTTCCTGTAAGTTCTGCTATTCAAGTAAAAGGTAATTTCACAGGACGTAGTATCATTAATCCCGGTTATGTCCGCGAAGGCAATGGTAATGGTCAAGGCGGTGGTAGCGGTGGTACAGGGCAAAACCAAGCTGGTCAACCAGGAAAAGTAGATAATAACTTTTATTACGGTTTTAATAGCCAAATTAATCAAAACTTGCGTGGCGAGATGAAACCTAAAGTTGTGATGCGGGTGCGATCGCAAGCTGAGGGTTTTTGGCGGGTGCTAGGATTTGACCGTTATACAGGTAAGGGATGGGAAGTTTCTCGGAATGAAGATGTTACGACTATTAGGCGATCGCCTTGGTCTTACCAAATTTTTCTTCCCCCACCTCTGATTACTACTAAAACCCAGGAGATAGTACAAACTTATACAGTAGTAGCGGATTTGCCTAACCTAATTCCAACGATGGCTTATCCCAAAGAGATTTACTTTCCCACACCGATGATCGCAGTTGATAAAGAAGACGGATTGCGATCGCCTGTGGAATTATCAGAAGGACTAACCTACACTGTAATTTCCGAAGTACCATACCGCGATCGCACTTTATTAGGTCAAGCTTCGACAAAATATCCGCAACAGATTAAGAAGCATTATCTGCAAATTCCTCCCGAAATTTCTGAAAAAGTCCGGCAACGCACCGAAGAAATCCTCGCCAACTATAATCAGGAACGAGTTGCAAAGTCTTCTAAAAGCCTAGATTCACCCTATGAAAAGACTCTCTACTTAGCTCAATACCTAAAGCAAAACTACTCTGTTCCCCAAAATCCCTTAGAACTGCCTTATTTAAGTGAAAAAGAAGACTTGGTAGAAGCTTTTTTGTTCAAGTATAAAGGAGGCTATCCAGACCATTTTTCGACAGTTCTCACGGTGATGCTGCGTTCCATTGGTATTCCAGCACGATTAGTAGCGGGGTTTAGTGCTGGACAGTTTAATCCATTTACAGGGCTATATATTGTCCGTAATACTGATGCTTATGCGATGACGGAAGTGTATTTTCCTAAATATGGCTGGTTTGCCTTCGACCCCATTCCCAATCATCCCCTGATTCCCCCATCTATTGAAGACACTCAGACTTTTAGTGTCTTGCGCCAATTGTGGAATTGGGTTGCTGGGTGGTTGCCTTCTCCGGTGACAGGTTTGTTGAATAATGTATTTGAGACAATATTTAGGTGGGTGATTAGAGCGATCGCTTGGTTTATCGCTTTATTTTCTCAAGGTTGGTTTGGCGTATTGACTGGCTTAATTTTAGCAACCACAGCAGCTTTCTTTGGTTGGCTCGGTTGGGGTCAGTGGCGAGAGTGGCGCAACCGTCGATGGTTAAAGAAATTGCCAGCGATGGAAAGCCTGTATCAACAAATGCTGCAATGGACAACCCAAAAAGGTTTGGGTAAGCATCCAGCACAAACACCATTAGAGTATGCCAGAGTCTCATACCAGCATCACGCCCCTGCAACTGCTGAGGTAATAGATGAGATTAGCCAAGCCTATGTTGGCTGGCGTTATGGTGGTCATACGCCTAACTTGAAGCGACTGCGAGAAAGATGGCAAGGTTTGAAAAAGACTGCTAAGTGATTCATCAATGAGTCCTGTACAAAGGTTATCTATTCGGCAACCTTTTTGATAAATTGCAACTAATAGCACTTTTCACAATTCCTGAAATATAAATTGCCCCTACAGCGTGTAATTTGGCGTAAGTCTTATAAAATCTAAAATCCAAAATTGAGTCATTAGATGTTATTTTGGATTTCGTCTAACTTGGCACGCACTGCCTGAATATCTTGCCACATCAACCATTTCGGCGCACCTCTTTCCTTGGAAGGGTTACGCAACAAGTAGGAAGGATGAAAAATTGGCATACATAAACGTCCTTCCCACTCTAGCCACTGACCGCGAATTTTCGTAATCCCTCGCTTATCGCCAGTGATACCTTTGACAGCAGTTGCACCTGTTAACAGAATTATTTTGGGGTCAACTAGGCGAATTTGTTCTAGTAAGTAGGGTAAACAAGCCGCCACTTCTACAGGAGTGGGAACTCTATTATCTGGTGGGCGACATTTATTGATATTGGCAATGTATACATCATGATCAGTAGTCAGATTCACTGATGCCAAAATTTTCTCCAACAACTGCCCTGATCTGCCCACAAACGGTAAACCCGTTTCATCTTCATTTTGACCAGGCGCTTCTCCTATAACCATAATTGGGGCTTTGAGATTACCGCGTCCGACAACCGCATGAGTCCGAGTGTCCCCTAATGGACAACGGTGACAGCGATCGCAATCCTGTTTCAACTCCGTTATGCCAGAATAAGTTCCCGGAGCGATCGCAATTTTCGCGTCTGTAGGAATCAGTTCTCGTTGGTTAAAGCTTGAGTCGTCGAAGAGGCTGAGTTGGGTTTCGCTGCTCATGAAAATCAGGATTTTGGCATCAGCGCTAGCTGCTTATCTGAGTTAAATACTCGCTCTGGTTAGAGATTTATCAGAATAAATAGACTATCGCTGAATACTTAATTATTTATACAAATCTTATTGTATCAGTTAATTTGAGACAAAATTCAGTCATGATAAAAGCAATGCCGTCCTAAGATGCTGGGGAAAACCATGTCACATACCCCACTTTTTGCTGATCGCACCCATGCGGGTGAGATATTAGCGCGAGTAATCCATGATGTTTTAACTCAGCAAACTATTGATTCTGGGGTAAAGCCCGTACCAATTGTTTATGCTTTGCCCAGAGGGGGTATACCAGTAGCAGCGCCAATAGCACGTCTTTTGAATTGTCCGTTGACAATCCTCGTAGCAAAAAAGATTAGCCATCCAGAAAACCCAGAGTTAGCAATTGGTGCAGTGACTACTTCTGGAAATGTTATCTGGACTGATCAAAAGCTATTTCGTTTTAAACATGATGGGCGGTGGCGGGAAGTAGCTTTAAATAAAGCGATCAATCAAGCTAAGTTTCTTGAGGCTCAATTAATTTCTGCTTGTCCCCAAGTAAATACACAGGATGCAACACTTATTTTAGTTGATGATGGCATTGCTACAGGTATGACAATAGCGGTAGCAGCAACTGCTCTCAAAGCGCTTTCTCCAGCGGCAGTTTGGCTATGTACTCCAGTAGCGCCACAAAAATTGCTACCCTGGTTAGAACAGTGGGGCGATCGCACAATAGTCTTGGAAACACCAGAACCCTTCCGGAGTGTGAGTAACTTTTATGTCGAATTTCCCCAAGTAGATACATTAGAAGTTCTCTTATATCTCCAGCAACATAAAGACAACGAGAGATATTGATCTGTGCGATTAATTTTGAATTGTTTCTCTATCTCTGTTTTTTAACTATTTAAAGATGTTCCCTGTTGGTATTGCATAGCTTTGGCATAATCACCCAAGGCGTAGCAAGCAACTCTCAGACTGGCAAGAGCTTGTTCTTCACTGCGGCGGTCTTTGAGATTCCTAGCTAACACTAAACGTTCTTCATAATATGTAATTGCTTTGTTATAGTCACCTAAAGCTTCACAAGCAACTCCTAAACTACCTAAAGATTGTTCCTCGCTACGCTTATCTTGAATTTCTTTGGCTAATTGCAAACGATCTTCATAATACTTAATGGCTTTAGCATAATCACCTAAGGCATAACAAGCATTTCCCAGATTTTTTAATACCTGAGAAGCACTGCGAACATTTTTTAAGGAGCGTGCTAGTAATACACATTGCTCATAATAAGCGATCGCTTTTGGGTAATTGTCCAAAGCATACCAAGCATTACCTAAATTCTTGAGTACCTGTTCCTCACCCCAGTTATCTTTGAGTTCCCGCACAATCTCTAGGCTTTGCTGCTGATACTCAATGGCCTGTGTAAAATTGCCCAAAGCTTTATATACCAATCCCAAATTATTTAGTGCTGCCACTTGACTCCGTTTGTCTTGCAGCTGCTTCGTTATTTTTAAACACTTTTCCAGAAACTCAATTGCCTTTTTATGTTCATTCAGGTGGCGGTATGCATTGCCTAGATGGGAAAGTGCTTGCATTTGCACTGCTAAATCTGAGGTGTTATTGAGCAAAGACAAACACTGTTGGGAGTAGGAGATAGCACCTTTGTAGTCTCCAGCGCTGTAAGTTACCAGTGCTAAAAAAGAAAGCACCTGTGCCTGTTTTTGCAAATCCCCAACTGCTTGAAATAGCTCCAAAGATTGTTGTAAAGACTTCATCGCTACTATTAATTCACCAGCTTGCTGCTGTTGAATTCCTTGCCTTAGTAGGTTTGACGCTTCCGATGAATGGTCATCACTTTCCTGTGGAGGTAGTATTTCTGCTTGTGAACCAGAGTCAAATTCATGAGTAATCGTATTACGCTTCACTGGTTTTAGGTATGTTATGGGTAATTGCAGGGGAACTGTATTTTTCGATCTATCATTCCATGCACCTTTAGGCATCAACCCCTTCCTATTAAGTCTGGTGATAAATTTATTGTTCCCAAAACCAGGATGTATCTTTCATCAGACTGGTTTACCACAGCCTAAGTTTAGCGGGGGTGATAGTTTATCGATGAAGCGATCGCTAATAAAAATATTTTTTATAGCAATAGACTACTAAATATTTAAGCCTAGTAATCTTAGTTTTATACCTTTAATTATCTCTCTTCTTCAATTTAGATTCTAGAAATCGATACTGGTGCAAATATTCATAGCAATAATATTATTTAACATTTTTATTATCAACATCTGTATTGTATGTATGGTGTAGGATCTCGCGTACCTCCATTAAAATTTTCCCTAGCATATTTTTACCACTACCATCGGCTCCGCAACCCCAGTAAAAATCTATCGGTGAGTTTTCAACAATTTCTGCATTGCCTGTGGAAAGTAAGATATCCCTAATATCTGTATGGGTTTGAAATTTACACAGCACAGCTTGCCGCATGATGTCATCTTTAACTTGTTCCCAATCTTGACGTAGGGGACGGGTTCTCTCACGTCCCATTTTTGCCGCATCTTTAGGTGTTTTAACTAGACGGATTTGTTCTACATGAAGTGTACCCACAAACTTTTGTGCTTGAAAGTAGTGTTCGCTAGTTGACCAATACAATTCATCTAATTCAAAGCCGTGGGGCGAAAAGTTAGAGAAACAGCCATATTCTTCACGAGTGCTATAAAAATAGATTGTCATAGAAGTTTATACCAGTTTTAATTTACTGAATTTGTGAGTCTTTTATAAAACAGATGATTTATTTTCTGTCGCTTCAATAAACGCTTCAAATTGGCCATTCGGTGTCCATTGAATAGCTCCATCTCTTCCTGTGAAGAACAGTTTTGTTTTACTTTGATTAAGTTCAGATAAATTTTTTGGATCAAATTTGGCAGAAGAAGCGATCGCTACTTGTGGTTGTAGAGCAATAACTAAATCTTTCAAGGATTCAGGGGCACACCAAAGTACTTGTGGGCGAGGTAGACTTCCATTTTTAACTAGTTGTTGAACCTCTTTAGACTTAACATTACCTACTAATAACCAATTCTGATCTAAAATTTGCAATTGTAAGATGGGTAATTGGTCATTAATTAATTGTGCTACTATCGAACCAGCTTTCACAGCTTGACCAACAGCCAAAGGTTGATAAACTCCTTGATTTTTTTGTAGTTCTTGTTGAATTGCCTGAATTGTAATAGCATTTTCTGATTTGGGTGAATATTCATAAAAGTTTTTGATTGGCAAACGTCGCATTAATTCAAACCAAGCATTACTTTCGTTGCCTTGAAAATCAGTTGCGATCGCCCAATTAATTTGATTGACGCCCTGCTGTTGTAAAAACGGTAGGACTGTGAAACGTCCTGTACCTTCATCGCCACTATTAATTACAGTTACAGTACCTCGATCTTGAACTATTACAATTGGTTCCGTACCAGATTCTAATACTGTTATCCTAAACAATGTATTTGTAGAATGCCAAAGGGGGATGAATACTAAACCAATCGCAATCATATTAGCAAACCACCATCGCCGCTGCCACCAAGGCACTAACCAAACCATTATAATCAGTAAATAAATTGTCAGAAGCTGCCAAGTAGATATACTACCTACAGCCACAGAATTTCCTGGCAGGTTGCTAAAAAATTCCACTAGTTTAATTAGCCAATCAGTCGGGTAATGCAACACAGTAGCTAAAAAGCTTCCTGCCTGAGTCCAGATTAACGCTGTTATGGCGCTAATGATGCCGCCTATACTAATGATTGAAACTAGGGGAGTACTAAGAACATTTAGTAATAAACTGTAGGATGGTACAACCCCAAAGACAAAAAGTTGCACAGGTAAAGTCCAAATAGTTGCAGCTAAGGGAACGGCAATCAAAGAAGCGATCGCAGGAGGTAACCATGCTAGACGATTGACTAATGCGGGTACTGTTACGACTAATCCCAGCGTTGCTAAAAAACTCAATTGAAACCCTAAATCCCAAATCCATAAAGGATTAAACACTAATAACAGAGTTGCCGCCAATAGTAGCGAACCCAACTGTTTTACCTTCCTTTTTAATAGCAGCCCTACTAATGCCGCAAAACCCATAATTACCGCTCTGAGTACTGCTGGTTGAAAACCTGTTAAACTCAGAAAAATTATTAAAGCCAAAAAGCCAAGGGTAAATTGCGTTCCTTTTTTTGCCCGCCTTGTTAATTGTAAGATCACACTCAAAATCAAAGAAGTTTGGAACCCGGAAGCTGCCAAAGCATGAGCTAATCCGGCTTGTACAAACAAGTCGCGGATATCGTAGGGTAAATCAACAGCTTTGCTACCTAAAACCATTGCACTGACAAGAGGGCCTTCAGGGACACCCAACCAACGAACTTGCGATCGCACAATTCGCTCCCGAATTTGCCACCATCCCCATTTCCGTTCCTGCTCTAAAACATTTATTTGTCGCCCAATCAAACCAGCAAACGTTCCTTCCTGCTTAAGAAACTTCTGAAAATCGAAACCACCAGGATTGGAAGCTGCCTTTGGTTTGTACAAAATACCAGTCACAGCGATTTGTTGACTAGGGTATAACCCAGTAGCTTGAAGTATAGGCACTGTCACATACAATTTGCCTGTCACCCCTTTTGGAACACCTGCGGAACCTTTTTCATTTTTAACCTCATCTAGCTGAGTCGCTTCCAGCCAAAATTGTCCTCGCTGACTGCGAGTTAAGCGAGGATTACTCGCCACTTCACCGCGAATAATCACAAGTTGTTCTTGATTACTGCTATTTCCAGGCGGGACGAACTGACTAATATCTTTTTCACCTGGTTGCGGCACTCGCCATTGAAAATATAGAGTTGCCAATAATCCCAACAAGCCAGCAGCTAGCCATATTCGAGGATGGGGAATAGTTTGCCAAGTGTTAGGCACTGCTTTATTTTTACTTCCAGCATTTTCTGCTTTCTGAGCAAATTGCCGTAGGATAGTGCGTCTTCTAAAGATAACTGCTCCTACTATCCCCAGAACCAAAATCCACACACCACCCCAAGGAACTGCTGTAAACAGCAACCCAAAAATGTAGCCAAGACAAATAATTACACCACTAGTTTGAATCATAAGATTTTTGTAAAAGCGCCTGAAAACCTGAACTTGCCGCTGATTTAAAAATAGTTAGGGTAGCAATAGAGAAAAATCGGCATTTCTGAATTTGGCTATAAAATTCAAAAATAAAATATTCCAAACTCTTATTATCTGCGCTTCAAGCGTCTCTGGGTGAGCTTTTCATCTCTTTAATCAGCAACAGCGAAAATTTTTTATGCTTCTGGTGAAGTATAGTCCATCAAGTTTATACAAACAAAGCCCGCACAGGCGGGCCTTATCCTTATAGCTTTAATGTTCTAGACTCAATATTTAACCGTATTTCTGTCTTTTAGCAAAAGCCAAATTATTAAAGATATATCTAGCTTAAACCTCAGCACAGCACGGATAAACAGAACATAAAGTCGTAGCAAATTTAATTTGGCAAGACTCTGCGTACCTTTGCGTTCCCTGAGTTTAAAAACGCTATGCTTTCACACAAAGCTGTACTTAGTTCGTGTAGCTACACCCGTTAGGATCTTGGGCTTCCTGTTGAACTCATAGTATCTTTGAGCAACGGAAAACCTAACTTTTCCCTTTGCTCAACATATAAATGAGCCACCTTCCTAGCCAAATGCCGAATCCTGGCAATATAGCGAGTTCTCTCCGTCACCGAAATCACACCTCTAGCATCCAGCAGATTGAACGTGTGTGAACACTTCATTACATAATCTAAGCTAGGCAAGACCAATCCTCGCTCCGTCAATTGGGTAGCTTCCTGCTCATACAAATTAAACAGCGTCAATAGCAACTCAGGATTCGACGCTTCAAAGTTATAAGTAGACTGCTCAATCTCACTTTGCAGGAAAACATCTCCATAAGTAATGTTGTCTGTCCACTGAATCTTTGTAAATGCTTCTACTTGCTGGAGATACATTGTCAGCCGCTCTAAGCCGTATGTAATCTCAATCGACACCGGACGGCAATCAATTCCTCCACACTGTTGGAAGTAGGTAAATTGAGTAACTTCCATCCCGTCTAACCATACTTCCCACCCAGTGCCCCAAGCTCCTACCGTTGCATCTTCCCAGTTATCTTCCACAAACCTAACATCGTGGTCTTCAGGACGAATGCCTAAAGCCCTCAAGGAATCCAGATATATCTCTTGAATATTATCTGGTGATGGCTTAATCAGAACTTGGTACTGATAATAGTGTTGGAAACGATTTGGATTTTCGCCGTAGCGCCCATCTGTAGGACGACGACAGGGTTCAACGTAGGCAACAGCCCACGGTTCTGGCCCCAATGCTCTTAAAAATGTATGGGGATTCTTTGTACCAGCTCCCTTTTCTATATCGTAGGGCTGGGCAATGAGACAACCGCGATCGCCCCAAAACTGATGCAATAAACCTATTACTGACTGAAAATTCACGCTTCCTCCTTCCCTACTTAACACAGTGCATAAACCATTGTTGCCTACAACCCAACACTGTAGCTAGTTTCAGGAGACGAAGAAACAATCCCAAAATATTTTGGAAAAAGTAGTTGACACAAAGAGGTGGGTTCGCTATATTGAATAAGTGCCTGAAGCGGAGCGCGAAAGAGCGACGCCTGAAGGACACCGAACCTTGAAAATATTATAGTTTGAAAGCCATTATACAACAAGTGGCCTGCGTCAAGCAAATAAAGAGAACTAAGCTGAAGTTTTAAAAGAGCAGCTAATTGAGCTATAGAGCTTTCCAATACAAAACGGAGAGTTTGATCCTGGCTCAGGATGAACGCTGGCGGTATGCTTAACACATGCAAGTCGAACGAAATCTTCGGATTTAGTGGCGGACGGGTG
>NZ_KV757748.1 GCF_001712795.1 Nostoc sp. KVJ20 | reverse complement strand
CCCTCCACAACTTCATGTGTCTCAAATCACTCTCTCTACTGCCTGATTTTTAAACCCCTACCCTTGAAAGGGGATTAAGGGGGGTAATTCGACTTGTGTGTACACGGTAGCCTTAAAAAGAGGGGAACCCGGAGTCAAAGTCCCCCAATTTATCGGGGGATTTAGGGGGATCTAAAACTTTTGATACTGACAAAAGGACTTTTAAAACATCCTCTTAGCATTCTTGTAGAGTAACCGCGAATTCCATTCGCCCTGGCTTTTTAAGCACCATTTTAAATCATGCAATCACGATTATGTTTATCAAGTAACATACTAAAAATTAATATTTGCTTTATAAATAACCACTTTGGTTTTTAACTTGACTTATATTGAAAAATAACCAAAAACTTTGACTAAATTATGATGTTTATCTGAGAAAATATACTTATGACTATTCAATTTATCTATGTATTCATTGAATTGTGATTTACTAGACAACAGATTTTCATTGTTAACTTAATTCAGCACAAACTTATGGCTAACACGTAGATAACAAAATATCTCATACATTTATAGAGTCATAAATTATACTTTTTTGCTTAATTTTATTCAAATTAATATCAGTAATTGTGGATGTTTGTTTATAAAATAACTTTAAAGAAATGATTTAGTTTCTGTAAAATATGCTAGTATTTTTATTAATTCAATGCTTTAAAGTAGTTAAACAAACTAGTTATTTAATTGAGATTTTTAAATTAAAAATAACTAAAGATAACTGCTTTGTCATTACCTTGTGACCGTTTCATTACTTGTTCAAGTTACATAAATTCGGATTCAAGGTGGTGTCTTTTGTGTAACAAGCTTGTCAACTTTCCTGGTTTAAATAGCATAAAATATATTATCCCGGACGTTGAAACTGGCTATGACATTGAACAAGATGCAGAACGTTGTCATTCACAACAGCTATGTTGCTGTGGTTAGCCTAGATAATCAAATGCTTTTGGGTGAAAAAACGTTTCTGTTCTCTTAGCTACTCCTCAGTTCCCATCACTCCAGTAGGATACCATTACTCAAAATCTTTACCATTACAAATGGATTAAATTCACTGGTCAAGCAGCTATTACACTCCAAAACTATTTTACCAGTTTTAACAACGTCTTTGACCTATTGCCACAATTTCAAGAGTCTAGCGTTGGATAACATTTTTGTGCGATGTCTACGATGGACTACGCCTACGCAGTGTGCCAAAGCCGCCTGGAAACATAAGGCTTTACCTGGCATAATTCGTAATTCGTAATTCGTAATTACTTTTTCGCCAGGATTTCATATCTGTTAACTGCTTACAAAACGAGAGCTTTTCATTATTTAGTAGGCAACAGAAATTACTGTAGCTACACAATTCACAGTACTAACTATGCCCTATGTCTGCTTATTCAATTGATACTGCCTTAACGGAGTTAGAGAGCCTGATAAATAATTGTGAACAGGCTGTGATTAAGTCTATCGAGGGAAAAAAAATGAAATCGGATAAATCAGTGTCAATCAACAAAATTAACAGACAATTACAACACAATCCTATCGCCATTGTTGGAATGGCTTCTCTATTACCTCAAGCTAGAAATTTGCGGGAATACTGGCAAAATATTGTAAACAAAATTGATTGTATTACTGATGTTCCTTCCACTCACTGGAGCGTCGAAGATTATTACGATCCAAATCCTAGAACCACTGAAGATAAAACCTATTGTAAAAGAGGCGGGTTTCTTCCAGAGGTAGATTTTAACCCGATGGAATTTGGCATCCCACCTAGCATTTTGGAAGTCACAGACGTATCGCAACTATTAAGTTTAGTGGTTGCGAAAGAAGCGATGGAAGATGCTGGCTATGGCGAAAAACGTGAGTTTAACCGCGAAATGGTTGGGGTAATCTTAGGCGTGGCTATGGCCAAGCAGTTAGGAATGCCACTGTCTGCCAGGTTGGAATATCCGATTTGGGAAAAAGCACTCAAAAGCAGTGGTTTATCTGACGAAGATACTAAAAAAATCGTCGATAAAATCAAAAGCGCTTATGTGAAATGGGATGAGAATGCTTTCCCTGGAATGTTAGCGAACGTAGTCGCGGGTAGAATTGCCAATCGCCTAAATTTTGGCGGAATGAATTGTGTAGTTGATGCCGCTTGCGCTAGTTCCTTTGGTGCTTTAAAAATGGCAATTAGCGAACTAGTTGAGCATCGCTCTGACATGATGCTGACTGGTGGTGTTGATACCGATAACACCATCATGGCTTACATCTCATTCAGCAAAACACCGGCGGTTTCTCCTAGTGAAAATGTCAAACCTTTCGATGCTAAATCTGATGGGATGATGCTGGGTGAAGGTATTGGGATGATTGTCCTCAAACGGTTGGAAGATGCTGAACGGGACAACGATAAAATCTATGCCGTAATTAAAGGTATTGGTACTTCCAGCGATGGACGTTACAAGAGCATTTATGCTCCGCGCAAAGAAGGCCAAGTTAAAGCCTTAGAACGCGCTTATGAAGATGCCGGCTTCTCTCCCGCAACTGTTGGTTTGATGGAAGCACATGGCACTGGTACAATGGCTGGAGATCCGACAGAATTCGGTTCTTTAAAAGACTACTTTGATCTACACGATGACAAAAAGCAGCACATCGCTTTGGGTAGTGTGAAATCACAAATCGGACACACAAAAGCGGCTGCGGGTGCGGCGAGTTTGATTAAAACTGCTTTGGCTTTACATCACAAAGTATTACCACCGACAATTAACATCACCGAGCCGAACCCAAAACTCAACATTAAAAATTCATCCTTTTATTTGAATACCCAAACCAGACCTTGGATTCGTCCAGAAGGGGAAGCACCAAGACGCGCAGGTGTGAGTTCCTTTGGATTTGGCGGAACCAACTATCACGTCGTTTTGGAAGAATATGAAGCTGACCAAAACGACGCTTACCGCTTACACAGTGATGCTAGTGAAGTGCTGTTGTTTGCTCCCACAGTAGAGCAATTGTTGAGCAAATCGGAAGAGATTTTAGGTAAGTTGCGATCGCCTGAAGCACCTACACACTATTCACAATTAGTCAATGAGTGCAAATCACAACAGATTCCCCTCTCTGCTCCCAGATTTGGGTTTGTCGCTGAAAATCTGGAAGAAGCTTGCAAGTTTCTGCAAACTAGCATTGACTGGCTGAAACTCAAAGGGTCAGCAGCATCTTGGGAACATCCCCAAGGGATTTATTACCGCTCCTCTGGTATGGAGTTGGGCGGAAAAGTTGTCTCTCTATTTTCTGGACAAGGTTCGCAATACCTGGAGATGGGACGCGAACTGGTGATGAATTTTCCTTTGATGCGCCGTCTGCATGGTTATATGGATAGCCTGTTGCTCAAAGATAATTTGCAGCCGTTGTCAGAGATTGTTTTTCCTCATCCTGTGTTTGGAGAGGCAGAAAAGAATGTCCAAATTGCTGCCTTGCAACGCACAGAATATGCTCAACCAGCCATCGGGGTGTTGAGTGCAGGGATGTACAGCATATTGCAACAAGCTGGGTTTAAGTCAGATTTTGTGGCGGGACATAGCTTTGGTGAATTAACCGCACTATGGGCTGCGGGAGTTTTGAGTACAGAAGATTACTTGTTCTTAGTGAAAGCTAGGGGTCAAGCAATGGCTGCACCCGAAGATCCGGATCATGATGCGGGTAGTATGTTGGCTGTCAAAGAAGACATCAGCAAAGTGGAAGCAGTGCTGAGACATTTTCCCCAGGTTGCGATCGCTAATCAAAATTCTCCAACTCAATTTGTCTTGGCTGGGCCTACCGCAGAAATAGCGAGAATCAAAGAGGCTTTACACGAGAAAGGATATACGGCTGTATTACTACCTGTTTCCGCAGCGTTCCATACACCGCTAATCGCCTTTGCTCAGAAATCCTTTGCGATCGCTACCAAGTCTGTTAAATTCCAAAGTCCCAAAATCCCTGTTTACAGCAACGTTACCAGTAAGCAGTATCCCAAGGAAGCCCAAGGTATTCAAAAGATTCTGGAAACGCACCTTTCCAACTCAGTGCTGTTTAAACAGGAAATTGAAAATATCTATGCGGCGGGTGGTACTTGCTTTGTGGAATTTGGGCCGAGGAGAATTCTGAGCAACTTGGTGAAAGAGATTCTTGGCGATCGCCCTCATATTACCGTATCTTTAAACCCCAGCACTCAAAAGAATAGCGATCGCTCTTTGCGAGAAGCGGTTGTGCAGTTGCGGGTGATTGGTTTGACTTTGAATAATCTCGATCCTTACCAACTTCCCCAAACTATTCCCCCAATTGAGACGAAGAAGACATTAAATGTTCGTTTAAACGGCATCAATTATAGATCCGAAAAAACGAAAAATGCCTTCGCTCTAGCTTTACAGGATGGGCATAAAGTCACATTACCTACTCCTGAATATTCTGAAACTGTGGCTCCTTTATTTAGCAGCCCAGGTGTGACTCCAACTCTCGCAGCGATCGAGACTAACGGACATAAAAAACTTGCCCCAGCAATGAACGGTGTGACTGCTACTATCATCGCCCAGCCAGAGCAACAGATGAATCCTGTTACCCTGTCACAACCAGCCCAGGAATCTAAGATGCAACCAACACCAGAAAAACTTACAAATTACGAACAACTTTTAGCAAGTTTAGAATATCTCCTGACACAGTTTCAGGAAAATCAAGCCGAGAATTTACAAGTTCACGGTACTTATCTCAACCATCAAATGGAATACGCTAAAGCGTTTTTCCAACTAATGCAGCAGCAGAATTCCTTGTTGAGTGAAAGTAAATCAACAGCCGAAACTGCCAAAATGAAGCTAGTTGTCATGGAAAGCTTAGAGCGTAGCATGATGCAGTTTCATTCCCAACAAGGTGAAACTCTACGCATCCATGAGCAATATCTTCAAGAGCAGTTGGAATATACTAAGAGCTTTTTCCAACTCATTCAGCAAGAATATTCTCAAATCATCTCAGGTGAGGGAGTAACGCAACTAACAGAGAAACTCAGCAATTTCACTCCGTTCACCACAGAAACAACTGTTAGTGATGCACCTACCAAGATAGTAGAAAGCCAGCCTTTGCCTGTAGCTGTTACCCAAGAACCTCTCCCGGCTGCTGTAGAGCCTGTAGTTGAAACTTCTTACTCTCCACTTCCCACTCCCCATTTTGCCACTGTCGAGACAGTCGAGCCTGTAGTTGCGCCACCTGTCCCAGTAGTAGAAGAACCCCAAGCTGAGGTTGTAGTCAAAATTAGCTCACCCCCAGTCAAGGAAGTTGTTGCAGAACCAGCACCTACAACTGCTGCACCTGTATCTGGCGCAACTATCGATATTGTTGACTTGGATAAAAATCTTTTAGCCATCACCAGCGACAAGACCGGCTACCCAGTCGAAATGCTGGAAATGGACATGGATATGGAGGCTGATTTAGGGATTGACTCTATCAAACGGGTAGAAATCTTAGGGGCGCTACAAGAAATGTACCCCAACCTACCCAAGCCCAATTTAGAAGAACTGTCAGAAAAACGCACCATCGGTCAAGTTGTAGAGTATCTGCAATCCCATGCTTCCAAAGGTGTTTCGATAGAAATTGCAGTTCACGAAGTGCAACAAGTAACTGAGATTCCAGTAGAGACTGCACCAGTAGTTGAGGTAGTTACTACACCAGAAGTAAGCGTAGTTGTCGCATTCACCCCAGAACCAGAAGTTGCTCCCGCTACAAGTGATGAATTTGCAAACTTAGGTGAAACCCTGTTAGCCATCACCAGCGATAAAACCGGTTATCCAGTCGAGATGCTGGAACTGGAAATGGACATGGAAGCCGACTTGGGGATTGACTCGATTAAACGGGTAGAAATCTTAGGGGCGATGCAAGAAACGTACCCCAACTTACCCAAACCAAATATTGAAGAACTCGGCGATCTTCGCACCATCGGTCAAATAGTTGATTACCTACAGCAGTTGGCTGGAGGTGAAAAAAAAAAGTCTGAGCCTGAGTTTGTCCAACAGCAGCCACCTCAATTAGAACATGAACTAGAGCATACTATCCAGCGCCATCCGGTCAAACTCAGAAGCCTACCACAACCTGATTATTTGGATTTCAAGTTACCAGAGGGACACATCAGTTTAATTACCGATGATGGTTCCCTCACCACTTACAAATTAGCTGAATCCCTAATCGAGAAAGGCTGGAAAGTAGTAGTTATCAGCTTTCCCCAATCGCTTCTCGTCCAGCAAGCGCCCCTACCCACAGGAGTAACCCGCGTCACCTTAGCAAACTTGAGTGAAGAACATCTCCAACAACAATTGCAAGCGATCGCATCTCACTGCGGAGCGATTGGGGCTTTCATCCATCTACATCCGATGTTTGTAGGAAATCACACCGGAAGTATTTCTTATAACGAATCAGAAAAGGCGATCGTCAAGCACGTATTTTTGATGGCGAAACACCTCAAACCCTCCCTCAACGAAGCTGCAAAGCATGGACGTAGTTGCTTCTGCACAGTTGCTCACCTTGATGGAGCCTTCGGTTTAGAGTACAAAGTCAACTTCGGTGCGATCGGCGCTGGTTTATTCGGATTAACCAAAACTCTCAGATGGGAATGGCCAAAAGTATTTACTCGTGCGATCGACCTAAGCCCCAGACTTGATGCTAAACAGTCAGTACAAAACATCATCGCCGAACTTCACGACCCCAACCTTTATATAAGTGAAGTTGGCTACGGCTCACAAGGACGAGTCACCATTATCGCCGATTAAAAACCAGATTAACGCCGTGTGCAACTTTCTCTCGAACCTAACCCCCAACCCCTTCCCTACAAGGGAAGGGGAGTAAGAATCAAAGCCTTTCTCCTTGTGGCTACGGTCGAATTACCCCCCTTAATCCCCCCTTGGAAAGGGGGGAAAAAAGAAATCTAGTTCCCTCCCCTTTACAAGGGGAGGGTTAGGGTGGGGTAAAACCCTGGTTAATCAGCTACTTCAGACTTGTGTGTACACCGTAGTCCTTTAGGGGAGAGGAATGGAAGCGAGGGTTTCAAGAATAAGTTACACATCAAACCCAATTTATGCAGGTATTCACGAGGATTTATGACACAAACAGCCCAGCTTAGTCCATCATCTGTCTTTGTCGTGAGCGGCGGTGCAAAAGGGATTACGGCTGAGTGTACTATCAGATTAGCCCAACAGCAACCCTGCAAATTCATCCTCCTCGGTCGCTCCGAACTATTAGAAACCGAGCCAGATTATGCTCAAAACTCTGATGATTCCGCATTGAAAAAATGCATCATGGAAAATCTTCTTTCTCAAGGAGAGAAGCCTACACCCATGAATGTGCAAAAAATATATAACAAAATTACCTCCAGCCGGGAAATTAAAAAGACACTAGCAGCGATTGAAAAAACCGGAGCTAAAGCAGAATATATCAGCGTCGATGTCACAGATACGCCAGCTTTACAAGAAAAACTTGCCACTGCTGTCCAACATCTCGGCCCAATTACCGGAATCATCCACGGCGCGGGAAACTTAGCTGATAAGTTAATTGAAAAGAAAACAGAAGAGGATTTTGAAAAAGTTTATACCGCCAAAGTTCAAGGTTTAGAAAACCTACTAACTTGCGTTAATCCTAATCAACTTCAGCATTTAGTTTTGTTTTCTTCCGTCACAGGCTTTTACGGAAATCCTGGACAATCTGATTATGCGATCGCAAATGAAATTCTCAACAAATCAGCCCATATTTTCAAGCAACAATATCCCTCATGTCACGTAGTCGCTATCAATTGGGGCGCTTGGGATAGTGGCATGGTGACAGCAGAATTAAAGAAGATTTTTCAAGAGCGAAAAATCGAAATAATTCCCATTGCAGTTGGGGCGCAAATGCTCGTGAAAGAAATGGATAATACCAATCACGCAACTGCACAAGTTGTTATTGGTAGCCCGCTTGTTCCCCTGGCGGCGGAGTTAGATTCAGAACTACGAACCTATCGTATTCGTCGCCAAATGACATTAGAGGCTAATCCATTTTTACACGATCATACGATTGCTGGTTCCCCAGTTTTACCAGCAACTTGTGCAATGACTTGGATTATCAATGCTTCTGAACAATTATATCCCGGTTATCGGTTGTTTAATTACCAAGATTTTAAGGTTTTAAAGGGGATTACTTTCAATGAAACATTGGCAAAGGAACATATTTTAGAAATAGAAGAAATTTCTAAAGTTAATCTTGAAAGAATCGAACTTAAAGCCAAAATTTCGAGTAAAAACCCAGAAGGGAGAATCCATTTTCATTTTAGCGCTCAACTCAATCTCCAGCGAGAAATCCCAGATGCACCAATCTATGAATCTCTCAATCTCGAACAAGATAACATCATCACGGCGACAGGAAAAGCTTTTTACCAAAATGGTGGGGCGACATTATTTCACGGCCCCGGTTTTCAAGAAGTTAAGAGAGTTTTAAACATCAGTCCTGAAAGAATCACTACAGAATGTCTTTGGCCAGAACTCACCGCACAGGAACAAGGACAATTCCCCGTCCAATGGGTAAATCCTTACACCACTGACTTGAGTATGCACGCTTTATGGATTTGGACACAACACTTTCATGAAGAAGGTTGTTTACCTGGAAAAGTAGAGAAATTTGAACAGTTTGAAATGATACCACATAACGAAACATTTTATGTTTCTTGTGAAGTACTAGCTAAGACACCAAGCAGTGCGATCGCAAACTTTATCATACACGACCGCCAAGGTAAAATCTATTCACGAATGCTCGGCGCTCATGCCATTATTTGGTCAATGAAAATGCTCAGAAGCTAGTAATCTGTCAAGTTTAAAGTTCGTAGTAAGGACTTTAGTGCTTCTTAATATAAGCACTAAAGTGCTTACTACAAACTATCAAAATCTTAGGATTGCTATAACTTGCCTCGTTTAAAGTTTGGGGAACAGCGTAAATCCTGCCTGTTAATTATCTCTTGCTAAATACCCAAACTCGGAGCATATAAATCGTGGAAAAAATAGCCATCATCGCATTGTCATGCCTATTCCCCGATGCAAAGAATCCTGAAGAATACTGGCAAAACATCGTTAATCAAAAAGATTCGACATCCTCTGCAACCGTCGAAGAAATCGGAGTAGATCCGACGATATTTCATAATCCAGTCAAAGGTACACCAGACAAAACTTATTCCCTCAAAGGCGGATACATCCGCAATTTCCAGTTTAACCCCTCCGAATATAATCTACCATCAGAATTTGTTGATGGCTTAGATAACACCTTCAAATGGTCATTGTATGCCGCTAAACAAGCAATTGAACAAAGTGGTTATTGGGGTAATCAAACTGTCCTGGCAAAATGCGGTGTAATTTTAGGTAATTTGTCATTCCCGACAAAACTATCTAATCAATTATTCTCGCCAATTTACCAGCAAGCTATTAATCCTGCTGTCAGAGAACTTTTGCAGCATGAAGACTTTGATTTAGCTACTTTACCAAGTGCAACCAAAGCATCTTTATACAATGCGATGATATCTGGTTTACCAGCATCTATCGTTGCTCAAGCTCTATCTCTATCTCAGATTAATTTATGTCTGGATGCTGCTTGTTCATCTTCATTTTATGCCATTAAACTAGCATCTCATTACTTATGGTCACACAAAGCTGATGTCATGTTAGCTGGAGCCATCAGTTGTGCAGATTCCCTATTCGTGCGGATGTTATTTTCCGGCGTTCAAGGGTATGCAGAAAACGGTATTAGCCGCCCCTTAGATAAATCCTCTAGAGGGCTAATTCCCGCCGACGGTGTTGGAATGGTAATGCTGAAGAGATATTCTGATGCCGTTAGAGATGGCGACAATATTCTCGCTACCATCTGCGGTAATGGACTATCGAATGATGGTAAAGGTAAACATTTACTCAGTCCAAATCCTAAAGGACAAGTCCTAGCTTTTGAACGAGCCTATAATGAGGCGAAATTTAGTCCTAAAACCATCGATTACCTAGAGTGTCATGCCACTGGCACATTGCTAGGAGATACAACCGAATTTAACTCCATCGAAACATTCTTTGGTCAAAACCAAGCCGCGCCTCTGGTGGGTTCTGCCAAAGCCAATACTGGTCACTTGTTAACTGCTGCTGGCATGGTTGGCTTGACTAAAGTGATTTTGAGTATGTCTCATGGTGTAATTCCAGCAACCATGAATGTTTCGGAACCTTTAACATCAGAAAAAGGTACAATTTCCGCCGATAAAATTGTTAGAACTGCTACAGCATGGCCTAATAATAATACCCCAATAAAACGGGCGGCTATTAGCGCTTTTGGTTTTGGCGGGACTAATTCTCATCTGATTTTAGAACAAGGAAATACAACACAATCAGTTGAATCAACTCCGCCTGTTCCACCTACCAAAGTTGCCATTGTCGGCATGGATGCCTTTTTTGGTAATTGCAATGGTTTGGATGCTTTTGAACGCAGCATTTATGATGGAACACAGCATTTTACTTCCTTACCACCTCAAAGATGGCATGGTATAGAAAATCAAGAAAGTGTGCTAAAAGAGTACGGTTTAACAGACGGGAAAGCACCAGTAGGGGCATATATCAAGGATTTTGAAATCGATACTTTATCGTGCAAAATCCCACCGAATGAGATAGAGAAATTAAACCCACAACAATTGTTGCTCCTGAAAGTTAGCGATCGCGCCGTCAAAGATGCGAAACTACAGGAAGGTGGCAATGTAGCGGTTATAGTCGCCGCCGAGACAGAATTCTCTGTGCATCAGCTACAGCAAAGATGGAATCTATCTTGGCAAGTTAAGGACGGCTTACTCAACCAAGGAATTTCTCTACCTGCTGAACACCTGGCGCAACTGGAAACCATTGTCAAAGATAGCATCCACCAACCAGTAGAAATCGGCGAATATGTCAGTCACATCGCCAACATTATGGCGAGTCGAATTTCTGCTTTGTGGAATTTCACTGGCCCTGCATTCACCGTCAGCGCTGGCGAAAATTCCGCCCTCAAGGCGTTGGAAGTTGCCCAAATGCTACTCGCTACGGGAGAAGTAGATGCAGTCGTTGTGGGTGCAGTAGATTTAGCCGGTGGTGTGGAAAATGTCTTGTTCCGCAGCCAATTTGCACCAATTAATACGGGTGTAAATACGTTGGGTTACGACCAACAAGCAAATGGTTGGACGGTTGGCGAAGGTGCTGGTGCTGTTGTCCTCAAGCGCTACGAAGCTGCTAAAGAAGATAATGAGCGCATCTATGCAGTAATTGATGCTATGAGTTTCGCGCAAGGTAATTCTACTTTGAGTGACGCTTTGGTAAAACCTGATGCTTCAGCTATCAGTGATGTCTGCAAACAAGCTTTCCAGATGGCGGAGATTCAACCCACAGAGGTGAACTATGTGGAAGTCTATGGTAGCGGCGTTCCTCAGGAGGATGAAGCGGAAATCACAGGTTTACTGCAAGCTTATCCGAAAGTGGGCAATGGTCTGCACTGTGCATTAGGTAGCGTCAAAGCCAATATCGGTCACACCTATACAGCATCAGGAATTGCTAGCTTAATCAAAACCGCTCTCTGTCTTTATTACAGGTATATTCCCGCCACACCCAAATGGTCTGGTGTCAAAACACCGCAAGTATGGGAAGGTAGTCCTTTCTATGTGGCAATGGAATCAAGACCTTGGTTTGTCGATAAAGGCGGCACACGCAGAATAGCAGCAATTAATAGCATGGGTATAGATTGCAGTTACGCCCATTTAATCTTATCGGAGGAACCCAGCCAAGAGGAACGGGACAACAGATATTTGCAACAAATGCCTTTTCATCTGTTTCCGATAGCAGTTAGCGATCGCACCACCATCTCCGATCTTCTCAACAATCTCCAAAATACCATAGAAGCGAGTTCTTCTTTATCAGCTACCGCCAGCGAGACATTCGCTACTTTTCAACAGCATTCTAATCCCAAATACGTCTTATCAATCACAGGACGTAACACAAAAGATTTACTCAAAGAAATTGAATCTGCCCGCAAAGGTATAAATAATGCCTTTGAAAACGGCACAGATTGGCAAACACCACTAGGAAGTTATTTCACCGCGAAACCATTAGGTAAAACTGGAGCAGTTGCTTACGTTTATCCCGCCGCAGTCAATTCTTATATTGGCATTGGTCGTACCGTCTTCCGGTTATTTCCGAAAGTCTTCGAGGATTTAAAAAGTAACAATCTTTACAACCGGGCTGCCGATGTTGAAAAGCTAGTTTATCCCAGAAGCTTACCTAAATTAACAACCAGGCAATTAGAAACTCTTGAAAAGCAATTGTTAGATGATTCCCTAGCAATGTTTGAAAGTGAAATCGCCTTTGCTAGATACATGACGGCAATTTTCCGAGATGATTTTAAAGTCAAGCCGCAATCTGTATTTGGGTATAGTTTGGGTGAAACTAGTATGATGGTTGCCCAAGGAGTTTGGAGTGATTTTGAGGGTGGAAGTAATACCTTAAACTCATCACCTCTATTTGGCGATAAGTTATCTGGACCGAAAAATGCTGTGCGGGAATATTGGGGATTAACCGATTCACCAAACAACAATCTTTGGAATACCTATGTTCTCATGGCTACTCCATCGCAAGTTAGAGAATGCCTGAAACATGAGAATCGTGTCTACTTAACTCAAATCAACACACCAGAAGAAGTATTAATCGCTGGTGACGATGCCGCCTGTAAGCGAGTGATTGCGACTTTAGGCTGTAATGCCTTCCCCGCGCCCTTCGACCATGTGATACATTGTGAAGCGATGCGATCGCAGTACGAGGAAATCAAGAAGGTAAACACCTTACCATCGCAGAATCTTCCCGGTATCGTTTTTTACTCAGCCGCCGATTATCAACCAATTACACTTGATAGCGATACCATTGCCCACAACATCGCCAAAGGGTTGTGCCAAGAACTTGATTTTCCGCAATTAGTTAATCGTGTCTATGGTGATGGAGTCAAAATATTTCTAGAAGCAGGCGCAGGTAATGTCTGTTCGCGATGGATTGATAAAATTCTCGGCAACCAAGAACATATCACAGTTTCTCTAAATCGTAGAGGGATGGATGACCATGCTGCAATGGTCAAAGCATTAGCAAAACTACTCAGTCATCAGGTGAATGTCGATTTATCACCGTTGTACAACAAAGCTCAAGGAACTGCTAATCAAAATAAAGCAACATTGAGAACAGTTACCTTGGGTGGAAAAGCAATCGCTGCTACAATTTTGAGTGAAGAAAATCGCCAGATTGTTAAAGATTTGGTTGAGGATATTAAATGCGAACGCTTCAAAATACAGCATCCAAATATACCTAATCTCCAACAACCTGAAATCACAGATTTTCTTAATACTTCCAAACACATAACCCAAGAAGAAACTTATTCCTCTAACATCTTGCCTCAGCCAGAAGAAGTAAAACCGAAAAATATCATTGATAACGTTTTTGAACCGAAAGAACAATTACAATCTTCTGAGTCAAGCGCAATTAGACAGCCAATTCCTCTTTCTTCTGCACCTGTCATAACTCGAAAAATTAGTAGCATCATCAGCATGTTCGATTTAAATAAGACCCAGTATCAAAAGCTCAATGCTAATAATTCAAAGATAACTAAAGCACACACTGCCTTCTTACAAGCTAGACAAGATTACAGTCAGCAAATGAGCGAAATAATTCAATTGCAACTAGCTTGCGCCCAAAACTTACTTAACGACGAATCTTGACATAAGTCTACATACTTCAACCGTCAATAACCTTGGGTAAGGGGAAAGGTGGATTGATAAAAGGAAAATATTTCTTCCCCATTCCCTATTCCCCACTCCCCACTCCCCTTATTTAATAATTGTAATCCGAGGGATAACTGCCGTGACAACCGTAGATACGGTACTAAGTAAACACGATAATGGCCTTAATTTTTCTTCCTGGTCATATAACAAAAACCAGGTTTGGAAAGGTTCTTTAGAAACTGTATCTTTTGAGAAACAAACCATCAAAGATAAATTGATGGTGTTAAATAAACCCTGCTACATCGTGAAAGTTGCCGGAAAAATCGGTGTCACAAACGAGGGGTATTTATGCCCTGGTGATAATGGCACAACAGCACAAGTAGAACTACTAACATTTGCAGCCCCAATCCGCATTCAACAATTTGGAGATCCCAATTTTCTCTCCTCTCATGGAGTAAAATATGCTTACGTTACAGGTGCAATGGCTGGCGGAATTGCTTCCGAAGAAATGGTCATTGCACTCGGAAAAGAGCAAATTTTGAGTTCCTTTGGTGCAGGTGGTTTAACTCCAGAACGTTTGGAAGCAGCCATCAATCGCATCCAACAAGCTTTACCTCAAGGTCCCTACGCATTTAATCTAATCCACAGTCCCAACGAACCTGCGATTGAACGCCGCGCTGTGGATTTATACCTCAAATATCAAGTGAGAACAGTAGAAGCATCTGCATTTCTCGACTTAACCCCCAACATTGTTTATTACCGTGTTGCTGGATTGGGGTTGAATAGCGCCAATCAAATTGAAATCAAAAATAAAGTCATTGCCAAAATTTCTCGTCGAGAAGTTGCTACTAAATTTCTGCAACCAGCACCAGCGAGAATCCTCAAAGAACTTCTCCAACAAGGGTTAATTACTGAGTTACAAGCAACTCTTGCAACTAAAGTTCCGATGGCTGATGATATTACCGTCGAAGCTGATTCTGGAGGTCATACAGATAACCGTCCCCTGGTTTGTTTGCTGCCTTCTATTATTGCCTTGCGGGATGAAATTCAAGCACAATATCATTACCAAACACCAATCAGAATCGGCGTTGCAGGGGGAATTGGGACACCACAATCAGCATTAGCAGCCTTTATGATGGGTGCTGCTTATATAATGACCGGTTCCATTAATCAGTCATGTGTTGAATCTGGGGCTTGTGAACATACCAAAAAGTTACTAGCCCAAGCAGAAATGGCTGATATGATTATGGCCCCAGCAGCCGATATGTTTGAAATGGGAGTCAAATTGCAAGTTCTCAAACGGGGTACGATGTTCCCCATGCGAGCGCAGAAATTATTTGAACTCTACCGCGCTTATGATTCCATTGAAAGCATCCCCCTTGCAGAAAGAGAGAAATTAGAAAAGCAAGTTTTTCGCAAAACTATCGCTGAAGTATGGGAAGGAACTGCGGCTTATTTGTCCCAAAAGAATCCTGAGAAACTTGGGAAAGCAGTCAATAATCCTAAACTGAAAATGGCGTTGATTTTCCGCTGGTATCTAGGATTATCTTCTCGTTGGTCTAGTTCTGGTGAAAAAGGTAGAGAAGTCGATTATCAAATTTGGTGTGGCCCGGCAATGGGCGGTTTCAATGACTGGGTACGCGGTTCTTATTTGTCTGAACCAAATAATCGTCAGGTAGTTGATGTTGCTAATCAAATTATGACTGGTGCAGCCTTTTTGTACCGCGTCCAAAATTTGAAAATTCAAGGGCTGCAAACTTCCGATTATTACAGTCAATATCACCCTGTTCGTTCTACATCCTTGTTGGAGATTTAAAAATGACTATAAAACAGTCTTTCACAGCAGACGATATTCAAAGATTTTTGGTATCTAACTTAGCTAAGTTGCTAGGAGTCGCAACTGATGAAATAGATGTCAAAGAACATTTAGAAAACTATGGCTTGGATTCAGCCCAAGCAATGATTCTAGTCAGTAACTTAGAAAAGTTGCTCGGATTTCAACCCTCTCCGTTGCTGCTGTGGCATTATCCAAATATTGAAGCTCTTTCACAGCGTTTAGCTGAAGAAGTGCAAGATGGTTCGCCAGTTCAAGATACAAAGGTAGTAGCCTCTAATGCCAACACTGCACCCTCTGTTCTAGATTTAGGTGCTGAGGCTGTTCTTGACCCTACCATCCATCCTGGTGCTGCATCTAATGTGCTTGTGGGTGAACCCAAGAACATCTTTTTAACTGGCGGAACAGGCTTTTTAGGAGCCTTTATCATCCGGGAATTGCTACAAGAAACCAATGCGGATATCTATTGCTTGGTGCGTGCTGCTAATGCTGAAGAAGGCAAAAGCAAACTCCAAAAGAATCTGGAACAGTATGCTATTTGGCAGGAAGAATTTACCTCCAGAATTATTCCGATTGTCGGCGATTTATCTCAACCATTGTTAGGTATTGGTTCGGAACAGTTTCAAATTTTAGCTGCCAATATTGATACTATATATCATAGTGCTGCTTTGTTGAATTATGTTTTCCCATACTCTGCACTGAAAGCAGCCAATGTTTTAGGAACTCAAGAAGTTTTGAGATTGGCTTGTCAAATTAAAGTCAAGCCTGTACATTACGTTTCCAGTGTTGCTGTTTTTGAATCTACTGCTTATGCTGGCAAGGTTGTTAAAGAACAGGATGAATTCAATCATTGGGAAGGTATTTATCTGGGTTACTCACAAACAAAATGGGTTGCTGAAAAGTTAGTTAAAATTGCTCGTGACCGTGGGCTTCCTGTAACTATCCACAGACCACCACTGATTTCAGGTGATAGCAAAACAGGCATTTGTAACACACATGACTTTATCAATTTGATGACCAAGGGCTGTCTACAAATGGGATATTTCCCTGATGTAGATTATATGCTGGATATGTCACCTGTGGACTATGTAAGTAAAGCCATTGTTTATCTATCACGCCAAAAAGAATCCATAGGTAAGGCTTTCAATTTACAACATCCTCAACCCGCCTCTTTGAAAATGCTCGTTGAGTGGATACGCTCTTTTGGTTATTCAGTTGAGATGATTCCTTACGAAAAATGGCAATCTGAGTTAATCAATAATGTCACTTCTGCTGACAATCCTTTGTACACTCTGCGGCCATTTTTATTGGAACGTTGGTCTGATGAACAACTGACTATTCCTGATTTGTATTTACAAGCTAGAAGACCCCATATTAGCTGCCAAGATACTCTTCATGCATTGGCAGGTAGTTCTATTGCTTGTCCTCCCATTGACTCTCAATTGTTTATGACTTATACTTCCTACTTGATTCAAAGCGGCTTCTTGAATCTCGCTTAGAAATTCACAACTTGCGTAGGATGTGTTAGGAACGTAACGTATTATCCCGGATACTTTCGGTGCGTTACGGAAGCCTTAACACACCCTACAAATACAACAAAACAAGTTTATTCAGTCGATGTTTTTTAAAACTCAGTACTGCTGAATAGTTAATATTTCAGATGCCAGCAACAACTTATATACCAACAGTGGCAATATAATTGCCCTGTTTTTTTATGCTCAATCATGTAAACATTTAGTATTCACCCCTTGACAGAAGCAATTGAGGATAGAATGGTTAATGTCGGGCATAAAGTTTGATTTTACCTGCTGGCTTTTGTGAGTGATTAAAAGCCTTATGCTAGTAATCTGAAATAACCGAACTTATTTAATGCCCAACTTCTTCGATGCATAAGTCCTAAATTTGCGTTTGGACTGCTACATCTATCCAATGCACTAAACAAGCATTTGAAAGAGTAATAACTCAAGATATTTCTTGTAGGTTGAGATATTACGCGTACTTAATTGTAGAACGAGAACCACTGTAAATGCAACGCAGCTTGATCAAGTTGAATTCACCAATATTCTTAAATGAACACAACACTTCAAAGACAGAGCAAACAAACTGCTCTTATTACCGGGGCAGCCGGTGGAATTGGCTACGAATTAGCCTGTATTTTTGCTGCTCATGATTACAATCTGGTCTTAGTAGATAGAAACGGGCCAAAGCTAGTAGAAATTGCAGCTAAATTCCAAGAGAAATTTGGAATTTTTGTCAAGGCTATTGTTAAGGATTTATCTATATCAACGGCTCCTGAAGAAATTTTTACAGAGTTACAAAAAGCCGATATTAATGTTGATGTGCTGGTAAATAATGCCGGATTTGGTATCTATGGATTATTTCACGAAACAGACCTAGCTACTGAACTGGAAATGCTACAAGTAAATTTGGTGTGTCTCACCCATTTAACCAAGCTATTCCTGAAACACATGGTCAAGCAAGGTGAAGGTAAGATATTAAACGTCTCCTCGGCTGCTGCTTTTCAACCAGGGCCTTTGATGGCAGTTTATTTTGCTACTAAAGCTTATATCTTATCGTTTTCGGAAGCGATCGCTAATGAATTAGAAGGTACTGGTGTCACTGTGACAGTTCTTTGCCCAGGCTCAACCGCATCCGCTTTTCACGAAAGAACCGGAATGGCTGACTCTAAGCTGCTCAAGGGTAAGAGAATGATGGATGCACGAACAGTAGCAGAAGTTGGTTTTCGTGCCTTAATGAAGGGTCAAACCATTGTCATTCCTGGTTTACTCAATGCAATACTTGCAAAAAGCGTCAGATTCGTACCTAGAAACCTGGTAACAAAAATTGTGCGAAATATGCAGGAGGATAAGTAAGGGCATGGGGCATGGGGCATGGGGCATGGGGCATTGGGGAAGAATAACAAATGACTAATGACTAATGACTAATGACTAATGACTAATGACTAATGACTAATGACTAGTATTAATACTGCCAACACTTCAAGTCCCAGCCAAAATTCTCTACCGCAACAGCAGCAACATAATTGTTTGCGGGTACTAGTTCAAATAAACTCCAGTCTTCAGTTATCTGTAACTTGGCTGGTTCTGTGGGAGTGAGCGACACTTCAATTTGCTCTAACTGGGATAGTCCGTCTCCAGTTGCTTTTAAATAAGCTTCCTTACAAGTCCAGTAACGGAAAAATATCTCTTGCTGTTGGTTAGGAGATTGCGATCGCAACATATCATATTCTCTCGGCAAAAAGAACCGTTTGGCAAGAGCTTCTAAATCAGACATCGGGCGAATATATTCTAGGTCTACACCAATTTGGCGAGTACAATTCACCGCACACAAACCTAAACCTTGGGAGTGAGACAAGTTAAACGCCAGTCCACTATCGGCAAATTTATCTGCTAATACTGGTTTCCCACGCTGTTGATAATTAAACTGTACTTGTCGGGGCTGGATATCCAAATAGCGACCTAATATAGTTCTGAGGATACCGCGACCAACAATGAAACGCTGCCGATGTTCCTGAAAATAGAACCGTTCAGCACGAGCCGTTTCGTCACTGGAAAGAGTTGCTGCTAAACTTTGCAGTTTTGTTTCTGGTTGGTCAAGGTCTATGCGCCAGACATGAATCTCATCCGGTAGCAAAGTGAAATCCGTGGGTGCAGGTAGCCAAATATCATTAGAAGCGGTCATTGAGTCAAAAAGTCAAGGGAGTTTTACTTTAATAGTTTGTTTAATTACAACGATTATTATGGGTGGATCTAGTTTGACGCTTTAGCATTACTATATACAACTGCGCGTGTTTTTCCTAGAATCTACCATAGGTGTTGTTAGATATTAAGTCTAGCTGTAAACCTAAATACAGGTAGCCGCGATCGCTTTTGCTAGCTAAATATTATAATTTATTACTCTAGATGTACGCTCCTCAACTCCACGTTAAATCCCCTGAGAGAGAATACTTTAAAACTCTTGACAGAGAATCGCAAATTTTATTTTGGCTACAACATTAGCTATTACAGTTTTACTCAAAGCAACTAAGAGGAATGTCTGCAAGTGTTCTGACGTAGATATATCTTCACTGGTAAATAGGTTTTCTCCAAAAGTGTTAAATCTGGAACAAAAAACCCTTGCCAAAGCTTGTTAAAAACCTATTACAACTACTTTTTTGTAGAACATAGTGAGGATGAATGATTCTTAATTTGGAGTACTTTGCCTTTTTTATACTGCTACTAGCAGCGCTGCTATCAGCAATTAGGCAAATGAGCGTTGCTTTGGATGAGTTAGATATTGCGCGTTTTACTCTCTGGACAGGTATTGCTTCTGTTCTTGCTGGTTTACCAATGATATTGTGGTAGCTTCTGGGTCAATGCCATATTCTCTATAGCAATCCTACTTGAGTTGTGAAATTAGTTGTGGAGACAGGCAATAGGCAATAGGCAATAGGCAAGAGATTTTTTTCACGAATGATTTAGGATTGCTCTATTTTAGGCTTCCAAGCAATACGACTCCATCCGTCGAGTATCCTAGCAACTAGAATGTCGTCCTGCCTATTACTCTGTTCGTTGTTGCTCTAACCATTGTAAGACCCGATTCCATGCCCACCAAGGATCAGAATCGTTTACCTGACGCTGGCACTCTTTACTGCTCAAGTAGCCAACATGGCCGCCGTACTGAGTGAGAAACAAATCTATTGCAGAATTGCGATCGCAAGCTTCCTCTAATTCCGGTATGATACTTGGGTCAAAAAGTGGGTCATCAGCGGCATATAAAATCAAAGTTGGTTTCGAGATTTGCGGCAATATCTGTAAAGCACTACTAGCTTGGTAATACGCCTCCACGGAAGGAAAACCAAGTCGCTTAATTACCAGTTCATTGTCAAAACCCCAAATACTGTTCGCCCGTTCAATCGCTTCTGGGTCAAGGCTTCCAGGATGGGCATCATGAATTCGCCACGCCAGTTTTTTTAAATTTTGGGCAATCCCTGCTTCCAAATATCTACCAAATGGCTTTGTAACTAGATAAGATAGCGATCGCTCCGAATCCAAGCTTGGACAAATCACCATACCACCGCCAATATCGCTATCTTCTAGTCCTAAATCTCCATAGTCTCTAATCACCTCACCAGCCACCTTCACCGCCCATAGCGCCAATTGCCCCCCTAAAGAATACCCTGTAAACCAAAATTTACCCGGACATCCCATTGCCTTAGCTGCGGCGGCGATGCGAACAAAATCTTCCCCCTCATACAAACCATCAGAAGTTAGAGTCGGGGACAGTTCGGCACTTTTGCCGTGGGCCCGCCAATCAAATAACACAATCGCGTATCCTTGAGCGTAAGCCTTACGTCCTAGCACCCTCAAAAACCATTCCGTCTCTAACTCTCCGGTAATGCCATAAGTACCAATAATCGTGCTGTGAGCATTTTCCGGGATGGCAACCAAGCCAAAAATTGGCACACCTTGACCACCAATGAAGATTTTCTCGTGATAAGACGGTTCTGGGTCTTTAGTAGTACTTTGCCAGTTACGTTTTCCCCACAAAGCGGTGTATACAGTCATGATCACACCGTTTTGTAAAAACCAAGACGGATTGTAGGGGGGAGTATAACACATCATAGACTATAAGATTTCGTGTAATTGAGTCTTGATTTCACAGTCATTTAATCTTAATATTTATGTAAGATTTAAAAACTTTTTCATCATTGATTCAAAAATCTTTGTATCTATCAAAGGTTGTTAATTATCCTTAATAAGTAGTAATAATTTTTTAAGAATGCCGAGGATTCTTGTCATAGACGATGACCCAGCGATTTCAGAACTAGTTGCCGTCAACTTGGAAATGGCTGGCTACGATGTTAGTCAAGCTGAAGATGGCATCAAAGGTCAAGCGCTGGCTCTCCAGCTACAACCAGACTTGATCATGCTCGATTTAATGTTGCCTAGAGTAGATGGGTTCACCGTTTGCCAACGCCTGCGCCGAGACGATCGCACCTCTGAGATTCCCGTGTTAATGTTGACGGCTTTGAGCCAAACTCAGGACAAGGTGGAAGGCTTCAATGCTGGCGCAGATGACTACCTCACCAAACCTTTTGAAGTTGAAGAACTGCTAGCGCGAGTACGGGCACTTTTGCGGCGGACTGACAGGATTCCCCAAGCCGCAAAGCATAGTGAGATTCTCAACTATGGCTCATTGACCCTCGTTCCCGAAAGATTTGAGGCAATATGGTTCAATGAGACGGTGAAATTGACTCACTTGGAATTTGAGTTACTTCACTGCTTATTGCAACGCCACGGTCAAACAGTTTCTCCCAGCGAAATCCTCAGAGAAGTTTGGGGCTACGATCCTGATGATGACATAGAAACGATTCGAGTGCATATTCGCCACTTGAGAACCAAACTTGAACCAGATCCTCGCCATCCCCGCTATATCAAAACAGTGTATGGTGCGGGATACTGTCTTGAGTTACCCGGTATCCCTCCATCAGTAGAAGGAGCATCTGTAACAGTGGTGGAGTGAAATCACCCAACAATTATAGCTGGTGAATGTCCAGGTTAGTAGGTTAGCACCGTTGTGCTAACCTACGAATTTTGTGTACTTTTATACCAGCTTTTAAACTATCTTCAGATATTGCACTCCTTGCCACAATCGCCTCAGAATGAATTCTGAGGCAATAGCTAAAGTCTTCTAAAGAAGACTGAGTAAAAGATAGCTATGCAACCTTTAGCGACTGTGGCGATCGCATTTTTGCCTCAACTGTATTCTAAATATTCTGAATTCTAACTCCTGAATTCTGACTCCTGAATTCTGAATTCTGCTCTAAGTTCTACGTTTCTATTTCAGATTTATTCAAACCTGTTAACCTAGCTACCTGTTCCACTGTCATCCCAGACTCAAGTAAGTTGCGTGCAGTTTGTAATAACTGTGATTCTGCCTTGTCTGCCCTTTGGCGTTCCTTTTCTTCAGGAGTTGGCAGTAATTCCCCTAGTAAAGTTCCCCACCGTAACCAAGTAGCATCAATACCTTTATAATTTCCCTGCCAAAGCTGCAATGCTAACCCTAAAGATTGACTCACCAATTGATTTTGAGCATTTGCTGTAATGGGTTGATAAACTCCTTTGTCATTAGAGAAACCAGCCAAATCATCAGGGTTAAAAGGGTCATACCAAAAATATTCCGGTACACGCATTTGATTTTGATAAATCAGCTTTTTGAAGTTTTTGTCTGCTTGGGCTGTGCTGTCAGAAAGTAACTCAATAACTACATCTGGTGCTTTTCCTTCTTCCCAAACTACCCAACTGCGTCGTTCTCCTTTAGGGACTCCCAACACAGCAAAAAAGTCTGGCCCTTTAAAGTCTTTGTTTCGCACCTGCGCCAGACTGTAGTAAACAAACATATTACCGCCAATAAACCCATCCTCTCGTTCTGACAACCAAGGTATCAGAGCATCTATGAGCAAGTCCATCTGGGCTTTATGGCGTGCGCTTTCCATTGGAATACCGTCATCGTAGGGTAATTCTGCTTGGGTGGGTGGGAGTTGAATATCTGGTGCAGCTAGGATAGTTTCTGACATAGCTTTTCACCTGTTGGCTGGGCGTTGCGGATATTTTTATATTAAGCGATCGCCTCAATCTAAACCCCAAGATCGATAAAGGCGATCGCCTCATCCCGGAAAGAAGTGTGCGATCGCCTTTATAAAAACCCTAATTGCAATGCAACGTCTCTACTAATGATTGAAGACTGCGATATCCTATTTAATTTGCAAACCAGTAGAAGCAGGTTGACCGAGAGCAAAAACCACACTTTGACGCACAATACGCTTGCGAGCGCTTTTACGAGTACCTCCAGCCATCTGATACTCATAGCTATTATTACCAAATTTATAAGCTATACCACGCAAAATTTTCTCAGAATAGTCTGCCAAATCTTCTTCATTTTCAAGGATCTGGGTTAACAAGATATCAATAGTGGAGAGAGTGGTATTGTATGCTTCTAGAGATTGTCGCAGGCTTTCGATTTTTACAGTATAATCTTTGACTGACAATCCCTCTCCGACATCTAGACTTGAATTAATAGATTTAATGCTTGCTAGACGTGTTTCAGCTTTGCCAAGAATACGTGAATTACGTTTTGGTCTTGCCATAATTGTTACTCATTTTTTAAATTTACATAACTCTATAGTGGACAATTGTTTAAAAAGTTGTCATACGTAAAATTATTGATTTTTATCAATAAACTTAGAATTTCAGTAATTTACATCTACTGTTGATAACGTCAGGGCGGAAGCTGCTACAGCCTGCGCGAAACACTCAAACGTGAAGGCAGAAATTGCTACAGCCAAGGCAGAAGTTGCTACAGACTGCGCGAAACACTCAAACGTGAAGGCGGAAGTTGCTACAGTTAAGGCAGAAGTTGCTACAGCGTGCGCGAAACACTCAAACGTGAAGACAGAAGTTGCTACAGCCAAAGCAGATTGGAAATGGCTGGCTACGATGTTAGTCAAGCTGAAGACGGCATCAAAGGGCTGTAGCAGACTGACTAATTTCAGTTGGCGGCCGTTTAATTTTTCCCTCGCAGTAACCCAGGTCGTACATACTAGCAGCTTGAGAATCTTCTTCTGGTGCCAATTTAGCTTTTCCAGCCCAAGCATCAGATTTTCCTAAGTTAAACCAATCTTCATTAGTCATCCCTGAACCAAATGTGTTCTCGGTTGTTTTTGTCATTTAAGTACCTCTACCGTACTGATAAGTGACTGGTTCTGATATACCTTTACGATACCTATAATTGGGCGTGCCAATCTTGAGCTTGTTGACGGATAGACTGTAATTCTTCAGCAGACATTTTATCCAAATTCTTTAAAATAAAACTCATCCTTCCTTGAGACTGTAGTTGTTGGCGGTGTCTGTCAAGAAAATCCCAATAGAAGAAGTTGAACGGACAAGCATTTTTACCTACACGTTCCTTATGGTTATAAACACAACTTTTACAATAGTCACTCATTTTATTTATATAGTTAGCAGAAGCAGCATAGGGTTTAGATGCCAACACACCTCCATCAGCAAATAAACCCATACCAATAACATTTGTCTGCATTACCCAGTCATAAGCATCTATAAACACTGCATGGAACCAGTTTTCTACAGATTGTGGTGAAAGTCCGGCAATTAAAGCAAAATTACTCAACACCATTAACCGTTGGATATGATGAGCGTAGCCAGTGCGTTCCACTTGCCTAAGAATCTGGTGTAAACAATTCATTTCGGTTCTACTTGTCCAGAAAAAATCTGGTAGTGGTTGTGTATGGTTAAACCAATTTTTATCTGAGTAATCTGCATCTACATAGTGATAAATACCGTGCATATATTCTCGCCAACCCAACAGCTGACGAATGAAACCTTCCACACTATTTAAAGGCAATTGCTGTTGGAAGTATGCTTCTTGTACGGCTTCAATTACCTCAATTGGTTGGAGTAACCCGATATTCAAATAAGGAGAAAGTAGCGCGTGCCACATTGTTTCTTCTCCCGTTACCATTGCATCTTGATAGGGGCCAAAATTCGGTAGACGGTTTTGAATAAACCAGTCTAATACTAGAAGTGCCTGTTGGCGATTTATCCCCCAGCGAAAAGGTTTTATTTCTCCATAAGTTGGGCAAGTGAGAGAATTAACTTTAGCAATAACGTCGAGAGTAATTTCATCTGGTTCAAACCATTGTGCAGGTGGTGTGTTTAATTTACCTTTGGGTGGTTGACGATTTTCTTTATCTAAATTCCACTGTCCGCCGACTGGTTTATCTTTCTCCATTAAAATTTGGAAACGTCGCCTTCCTTCCCGATAAAAGTCTTCCATTAATAGACGCTTACGACCTGACGCCCAATTATTGAATTCTTCTGTACTCCACAAAAAATGATTGTTAGGAATCAAGGTAATTGTGCAAAATAGTTCTAAACTTTGAATCATTTGGGTGAACGGTAGATCATTCGGTGTCATCACCTGCAACTGAGTAATTTGATTTTCCCTAATCCATTCTTGGAGTGGTGTTTCAAAATCTTCAGCTATTTTGTATGTGACTGAATATTTTAGTTGTCGCAACTCTTGGGCAAAATGCCTCATTGCCGACCAAAGTAAGACCAGCTTTTGCTGATGGTAAGGTCTTACTTGAACATGATCCAGTGACTCAATTAAAATTACAGGCACGTTCTCTTGATCAAAACAACTTTGTAAAGCTGCTTGTTTTACCCAAAGTTGGTCGCCTAATATCCAAACCCCAATTGTCATTGTTATTACCACTAATACCCACACCTACAGATAAACATAGATAGTGTTTATTTGTAAGGCGTGGGGGAGTGGATTTGATTTGGTAGTTTATCGAACAGAATTCAGGAGTCAGGAGTCAGAATTCAGCAATGTTTTCTGTACGACCCGCGACTGATTGATTCTGACTCCTGTTAGCGGATAGCTAAGGTTTAGCCCATTCTGACTTCTGAATTCTTCTTCAAGAGTTTTCTTTTAGAATTTCTGGGGGCGATCGATTTTAGGCAATTCTAGTTACTTGCTGATTTACACGGGGACGGCCAAAGCGTTCCCAAGCACTCCCTCCTCGCAGAAATAGCTCTAAAAAGCGTAATGGTTCTCCTGAATCGCTTCTTGACCAACCGGAACTACCAGGAGCAAAAGCTAAAGTTCCTTCAGATACCTTGAAGCTGCCATCAGAATATACTGCATCGCTGACCACATCTCCAATGCGAATCACGATCTTGCTTTGAGGCTCCAAGTTAAGTGTATGCGCCCCAATAGTTGTTTTGATGTTGCCGTAGCCATCAACCCAGGCAATGCGATCTGGTGGAACGTCTGGAATTTGCTCACTCTTGAGGCTGTCTCCCAAAAGGCTAAAATCTTCATTCATAATGGCAGCCGCAGCTGGAGGAAACACATCCCGTGAGCGAAACTGCGAACCACCACGAGAAACGTTGACTACTCGCAACTCCTTTGTATGGTCTTTAATAAAGGAGAGGGTGTAGCCTGCATTCACACCCACTACTTTTACACCATTGGATAAAAGGGCATAAGTTAGTCCTTCACCTTCATTATCTCGACGGGCTTCAGGATCGTCCTGACGAGGCGCACAGTTGTGATAAATTAAGCGATCGCTAGGCCCAGGGTTAAGTCCTAGTTGGGCAATCCAGAATCCCGTTGCTAAGGTACTGAATGCTGGAACCGAAAGCAAATGAATTTGGGCATGGGGAAAAGTCATCAGCAGACGTTGTGTGACTTCAGTAAATGCCGGATCTCCTGTACCGTAGTCTGCAATGACGCAGATAAACATTCTGTTACTCCTTCTGATGAGTAGTAATTTGCAATCAACTTAATTCATAATTAGGAATTATGAATTATTTCGTAATTATGTGATTACAGGTTGAAATGAAAAAACGATTGTTCATTTCACTCCTAATTAATAACCTTAAAGTCTTAGTCAATGCAATGAAAACAATTACTTCACTTTTTAGCGAAGAACGCAACCAACTTCAGACAGATATTGATAATACAATCGGCATTGAGCAAATAGTGAAACTGGTTCAAAACCGACTCGATAATCTCGAAAGAATTTACATTGAAAAGCTGAATTTGGCTCAAGTTCGTCTGGCTTCCTTTTTCCTGGATACGCTGCGGCAGTCTATCGCTACTCTTGCGGCAGCTAACTATCTTCAAGTTGCTCCAACAGGACAAAAGCAAATTACTAATACAGGGACAAAGTTGTTTAGCAGCAGATTAATTCTGAAACTGCTAAAGGGACTAATTTATATAGGCATCTTAGGTTCTTTGTTTTCCTTAACGAAAACTACCCCAGGTGCGTGGATGGCTATCTTATTAACCTCTTTACTTATAGGATTAGAAATTGTACTTCAACTCGAATTAAACAATCAGCAAAATAATTCTATATCTGAAGGACTATTGGAATTACCTCAACCCATTCTTAGGGTTGATAGCAAAGTATTTCTCGATCATCTTGGCGATGCTCTCAACACTATTGACCTAGCAGTGGCTAGAGTAGAAGAATCAAATAAACATGAAGGCAATCTAGCAATAGAAGAACTGCCAGAGCTATTGAATTTTCTCCAAAGACTAATGGGCGCATCCAAACTTGATAAACCCCAAATGGCTCATGAACTGGCGAAACTTCTGCCACAGATTTTAATGTCTCAGGGAATTAACGCTCAAATTTACCGAGCAAATAGCGATCGCAATTATTTTGACTTTGAGCCAAGTATCGATCCCGATACCAAAGAACACGTGACTCTAACGCCGGCTTTGTTAAAAGGCGATCGCTTAATTAGACGCGGTAGGGTAATTGAGCCAGCGTATTCTTCTTCTAGAGAATAATAGACAATAAGGGTATGGAAATTTTAGAAACAATCGGTTTTGATTTGGGACACGGTGAAACGGCTGTAGCTAAAGCGATCGTGGAAAGCATCGAACCCCCCCAAATGCTGGAGATTAATAACAAGAAGAACCAAATTACGGCTCTTGGCTGGCATCCCAAACTTGGTTATCTTGTCGGCGAACAAGCATTAATTCAAGCTGGCGTTACCCAACTGACAATTTCATTCAAGCAAAAACCCAATAATGATCCCAAATATCGGGAAACAATTAGCACTTTTGTGGCAACCTACTACCGCCTTTTGAAAGAAAGTAAACAACTTGAAGGTGGTGAAGGTAGCTATTTTTACATTGGTTGCCCTTCAGGATGGACAGTTAGCGATCGCACCGAATACCAAAAGCTACTTCAAGAAGCTGGCATTCCCCAACTAAATGTTGTACCTGAATCGCGGGCTGCTTTCATGCAAGCCAAGGAAGCCGGGAAGTTGGAGTATGACAAACTTCTGGCATCGGTGCTAATTGTCGATATTGGTTCTTCAACCACAGATTTTACTCTGGTTAAAAGCTTAGAAGAGATACCCATCGATTTCGGGAGTAATACTTTAGGTGCATCCCTAATTGACAAAGCTATTTTTGCCCGGACTCTCGCCAACCACGAACAAAAAGCATTACTCGAAAAAGTATTTCAGGAATATCCCCATCACCAAGCTCGTTGTGAACTTGCTTGCCGCAAAGCTAAAGAAGATTACTTTTCTAATGAACAGCTATACAGCGATCCTGAATCCTTTGCGCGTGGCTTCGAGTCGATCAACGAACAGATTTATTTTATTCCCCAAGTGAATAAAATGATCATGGAGGAAATTTTAAACCAGCCCCTACCGGAACTGGAAAATCATAGTTGGGTGCGATCGTTTAGCAACTCTTTAACCGAGGCGAAAGAAAAGCTAGAAAAACTTGGAATCGTGCCGAAACTTTTACTGATGACTGGCGGTGCATCTCGCATGAAGTTTACGCACATTCTTTGTCAGGAAATGTTTCCCGAACCAGAAACGCTGCTTCGCCCTGATCCAGAACCGGAACGCTGCATTGCACTGGGTTTAGCACGAGTAGGACGATGGGATCTACGTGCTGCTGCTTTTAAACAAGAAGTCAACAAACTATTTACCTCAAATAAGCTTAAAGGCTTGATTGAAAAGCATATCCCGGAGTTAATCGAATCACTAACTAAGCCTTTGACAGATGGCTTGATTGTCAACGCAATTAAACCAGGTTTAAAAGATTGGCAAAAAAACAAAATACGGACTTTAGCAGATTTGGAAACATCTTTATTCAGTCAAGCAGAACAGTGGCTCAAAAGCGATATTGCTGTGCAGATAATTAATCATCAATGTGCTTCTTGGTTTAGCAATAAAATCCAACCCGATTTAGCCGCACAAACCGATCCAATATGTCGAAAGTTTCAGATACCTAGAAGCAGCTTAAGATTCGAGGATAGCATTGATCCAAATTTTGTTAACCCAGAGCTACGAATTGGAGATGCTATCCTGGCTGAGACAGTAGCGTTTATCGTCAATGTAGTAATTGGTGGAGGCGCTGTGGCTAGTATCATTACTCTCATACTGACTGGGCATTTAACCTGGCCTATTGCACTAGTATATGGAGCTTCGGTTATGGCGGCAGGAATGGAGCTAAATCGTAAGAGTGTTCAAGAAGTAATCAAGACAAATGTGGATGTTCCTAGTTGGATTCGTTCAAGTTTTTTGAATGACAAAAAAATTGATGATATGTGTGAGCAAATCAAGCCGGAGTTAGAGAAAGTTTTTCAAGAACAATTGACAGCAAATCAAGAGGCTTTTGACAAACTGATTGTCAAAGTTGAACAAGGGCTGCAAAAAACCCTCGCCACTAAAGTTCAATCTTGTATAATTCTGATCCAATAACAGTGAGATTGCTAGGAAATATAGTTTTTATAAATTATTATCGCATCATCTCAGTTGACCAATAAATTAAATATGTAAACTGCTCAAAAGCAAATGATTAAAACAATAGTTGTATTTCTGATTATTGGGCTGATCATAACTGGGATTTTAGTCAATCCTATCCTAGTCAAGAAGCGAATAAACCGTCTGAGAGGATGTTTTAAAAGTC
>NZ_KV757747.1 GCF_001712795.1 Nostoc sp. KVJ20 | reverse complement strand
GCACGTATGTTCATGTGGCTGTTTAATGGATAGAGATGAAAACGCAGCTAGAATTATCCTTAGTCGAGGATTGAGTACCGTAGGGCATACGGGAACTTTTGCGCTAGACGCAAGCAACGCTTGGGGAGATGAAACCGCTACTCATGTTGGTGAAAACCTGCATGAGCAAGTTATGTCTTAGATTCAAGAATCCCCGTCTCTTTAGAGCGGCGAGTGTCAATAAACTCTTACCCATTTTAATACCTCTGGGTTTTTGTTATAGCGGTAGGTTACACCATCCTTAGTAGTCACAGACTTTTCTTGACTAGCCTTGCTTCTGATCGTAGTAACAGAATAGTCTGTTAATGTCTGAAGCTCTTTATGAGAAAGTCCTATAATTGTAGAACTTACTGCTGATTCTAGCTTTATTTTAAGTTCATTTTTCGGGTAAATATTTATTTTAATTTGCTCCTTTTCAACTGGTTTAATAATTCCTTTTTGCAATTGATAATCTGGCATAGAAACAAGTTGCCAATTAGATTCTTGTGAAAGTTCTAACACCCATTGATGATAATTAAATAAGCTTTCTCTATGACCAACGCTGATAAAAGTTGTTTTCGTTGATTGTAACTGTTGATATAGATTACCTTCGTTATTTAAATCTAAAGCACTCGTTGCTTCATCTAAGATGGTGAAACTAGGATGTGTAATTAATAGCCGTGCAAAAGCGAGGCGTTGTTGTTCTCCTAACGACAATATATTTTCCCAAGGAACTTCTGTATCAAGGCCATCGACGCGGGTAAGTAAGTGTTGCAGGTTAACTTGTTGCAAAATGTGTTCAAGTTCGCGATCGCTCATTTTCCTGTCTGTGTGAGGATAGAGCAACTGTTCGCGCAAAGACCCTAAAATGATATAAGGGCGCTGGGGTAAGAATAATACTTCTTTTAAGGGAGGACGCACTAGACGACCAGTTCCCGCATTCCACAAACCTGCGATCGCTCTCAATAAAGAACTTTTACCCCTACCACTTGGCCCAACAATCAATAACCCTTCGCCTGGCCCAACAGTAAATGACAAATTTTCAACAATCACCTGTTCATAATTTGGTGTTTGTAAAGTGACATTCTCAAAAGCTAAACGTTCTTCTTCTAGAATTTGAATAGTACTGACGTTCTCTGGTTGTTTACTAGCAGCCTGTAGTGCATCTGAAAACTCTGCTAAACGCTTTACATAGCTAGAAAATCGTCCAGAAATCCCAAATTCTGATATTAGTTCTCCTAGAGCATTAGAAAACATAAAGCAAGCAAAACTAGCTTGGTTTATTTGTCCATAATCAATTTGATCCTGAAGAAATAAAGGTGTAAGAATAAACATCGAGAATACGCTAATGGCAGACTGATATGCTCTACCAAAAGCGTCTTGTCCCCTCTCTAAATTCAACCTGCGTTCAGCAGTGATTAAAACATTATTAAATCGGCGCTTAATTATATTGAATTCTTCATCTTCTCCCTGAAAAAAAGCGATTGATTCAGCGTGATTACGAACATGAGTTAAGCAATATGCAAAATCTGCTTTAAATACAAGTTCTTCTTGGTTAACTTTATTTATTCCTTGATTCAAGTAAACAGCTATTAAATTACCTACAATTGTATAAATAACTAAATAAAGTGCGATTTGTGAAGAAACTATCCATATAATTATCAAAGCGCTTCCCATTTCTAAAGATTTTTCTAGTAAAGAAGAAGAGAATCTCAAGCCAATACTAGTAATGGGTTCTATTTCTTGGGATAAGCGTTGGTCTGGATTATCTATATCAGATTTAAAATTGATTTTATAATAAGCTTGATTGCTTAAATATTTTTCTAAAATATGAAGATTGAGCCATTTATACCAATCAAGAATTACTTTTTTTTTGACATATCTCAAAAGAGTTACTAACAAAACCATCCCAACAATAATGAAACTGGACAGCCATAAAGTACTATTATATTTATCAATGTCTCTTTGTTCAATAACGATATCAATTACATAACGATTCCAGTAACTATTTGCAGCATTTGCACCTACAATTATGACTATTAATAATACTAAGAGAATGAGCATTACCCATGAGCGAATCACATCTGAAAATGCTCTTCCTTCTGCTTTTGTTGGATACCAATAAGGCCCGGCAACTACTTTCACATCCTGCCAAAATTGAATTAAGGCTGAAAAAGGATTTGTTGTATTTTGCTCACGCACAGATGGAGTTTGCATATTCTAAAAATGTAGACCTTACTAATTACACTAGGAATTTTGAAATGGCCTTTGAAAATCAAGTTAGACTCAGAGACCATTTTTTCTTTTAGAGAATATCTGAAAAGTTTTATGGTGTTGTATTCGAGATTTGTAGATCCCCCTAAATTCCTCCTTTTTAAAGGGGAGCCTGCTTTAACGCTGTCAGCGTTAAGGCAGGTTAGCGACATGAGCTAGGGGGGATCAAATCGAATGCACTAGGTCAATGGTTCCTCATCAACAATTTCAACTGTTCTCGGAAAAGGGCCTTGGTCAGGTTCAGTAACGACTACTGGGCTAATATGATGTTTCAGTTTGAGTTTTAACTCATCTGAAATGGGCAATTCTTGAATTTCTTTGAGAAGAAATCTGACAGATTCAGTTTTGCTACGTTCTGTATAGACAAGCTTGAGAATGTTTTCAATTCCAAATCCCGCTATATATTCCCCTAGAATGGCTGTCAGCCCAAGCAAGCCTAAACCTCCTAAGAGACCGAAAGGCCCGCCCAGCGTTGAAAGCATAGCGACAACGGCAGCGACATTACCCCCTGATGCACCCGTTGCGATCACGAAAAGTATGCCAGGAAGGCCTAAACCAGAAATTTTTTTGACGAGTTCATCCATTGTACTTACCTACAATCCTTATAAAGTGAAAACATGACTAAGAGAGTCATTACTAATTTCTTTTGGGAAGAAATTAAAAATCTTACATCTTGCACCAGTTAGTTGGTGCAAGATATAAGAAATCTGATTTAGCTCAACAAAAAACTACACAGTTCATCGATTTGTTGACTTTTGTTAGATATTAGTCGATGGGCTATAGCTTGTAGCTGACGAGTATTTTGGAGTTTGGTATTATCTATTTCTTCTAGTTCACTATCTAACAATGTTTGAAAGCGATAATAAAAACTTTGAGCTTCTTTATCAGTAGGTTCAAACAACTGTTCTAATTTTCCAGCTACCACTTCACTACTACCGTCAAACATAATATTTAAAAGTGGTCTTCCCCATTAAAAATCTATAAGGCTCAATACCTTAATCTTTATTAGTCAGTAATACTTCTGCGATCGCCTGCGAAATGGGATAGTGTGGTGAATATATCTCCAGCCAAAAAAATTCCCCGACTGGGTTAACTTCGAGGAATACATGGCGACCATCGGGTGTGACAATAATATCAATTGCTCCATAGTTTAAGCCAAAATAAGCCATCAGTTTAAGCAGTTTTTTCTCAATATCTTCTGGCAAGTCGTAGGGTTGCCAATTTTTAACTAAGGCTCTCCCCTCTTTGCGCCAGTCATAAGTAGATCCTTCTAAGCTTTGGGAATCTACTGCGGCAGTAAATACGCGGTGTCCGACAATCGTTGTCCGCAACTCTAGCGCCTTGGGCACATTTTCTTGAAAGGTCATCGGACAAAAACGCAGTCCTTCCATATTCTCCAGATCATCACTTGTAACTGGAGTGGTAAATACAACGTTTTCTCGCCCCTGCTGATCGTAAATAGCAAAGGAAGAAAGCATCTTGGTAACTATACCTTGGCTACACTCTTGAGCAAATTGCTTGACTGCTTCTGGATTGTTTGAAGTCAGAGTGCGTGGAGTTACAAGACCAACTTTGCGTGCAACTTGCAATTGTAGTTGCTTATTATTAGCCCGATCTACATTGGACATTTTATCAAAGTGAAATCCCTGAAGACTGGCGATCATACCCCTGACTGTGGCGCGACATTCGTTAATAGATGCATCTCTGTATTGCTTGTCCATTGAGTCGGGGATTTTTTGTCCGTAGCGCATCCGCCGATACCAAACTGAGGAGACTTCACTCAAATCTAGCTTCTGTTCGCCATCAGTAATAAGTACGCGTTCAGTATCGCCCCAGTAAATATCTAGCTTGACTTCGGTAGGATATCTGTCTGTATCAAACCGAAATGCTTTTTCTCCTCTAGCCTCAATTTCTTTGATGACTAGAGGAATGCTTTCGTTATCTTTGCTAAACGTGACTATTAATACAGTCATAATTGAGTTGCGCCTAAGATACCCTACAGTAATTGACTTTCTTAATTACGAATTACGAATTGGTACAAGAGCATCTGCGATCGCACTCGCAATAGGCAACTCTAAATCCTTTTCTAGCATTCCCCACTCCCCCACAGGGTTGATTTCCAAAAAGACGTATTCGCCTGATGGTGTGACAATGAAATCTAACGCTCCAAATAACAGCCCAAATTTCCCCATAAAGGCTTTGAGACGACTAACTACTTCATCAGGAAGCTGGTGATGTTGCCATGCGCCAACCTCAACACCAGGTTTGCGCCAATCAACTTTGTCTGCTGCATACACATCTGCATTTAGCGCCCCCACAAATACATTACCATTCACATACACCACTCGTAATTCCTGTTGCTTTGGAATTTGCTCTTGAAAAACCATTGGGCAATAGCGCAGTGACTCGGCATCTTTTAAGTCTTCTTCTTTGACGATGCTGGTGTACAGAAAAAACGAAGAGTTAGCTTCCATACTGCGAGAAAGAGCAGTTAAAAGCTTACTGACCATTTTGCCGTTGACTTGCTCAAAAAATTCTCGTGCTGCTTGGGCTTTGTTGGTGACAAGAGTCTGGGGAATAACAAAACCTACTTCAGACGCAATCCGTAGTTGGCGCAACTTGTTACTTGCATAATCTATCCGCTCTAAATTATCTACCCACGTAGCCTCCTTTAGGCTGTCCCAAAAACCATCTAAAGTTGCAAGTGATTCTCTAAAGCAAGCTTCTCTGAACTTTGGCGCTAATTCTTGACTTAGTTGTGGTTCCCAAATCCGACGCATCCATACAGCTTGCACCTGCTCTGTGCTAATAGAGTGGTTGTTACATTCTATAGTGTGGTAGCTTTTAAACTTATCAAAATGTGCTGTTAATTGCACTTCTAGAGGAAATTTATCAGTATCTAGACGAAATGGTTGCACCCCTTTTTTTGATAAGGCTTCTGCCACTCTATCTATTGTGAAGAAATCACCACTGTGGGTGATTAATAAAATAACATCACGAGATAGATGCATAAATATTTTTTATGATAATTTCATGAGGTAGCTATTAAGTATTAGCAAACAAATTGCTTTTTAGAAGCCAAAATATTTAAAAAACTTAGGTATCTATAAAAAGTAATCACCTCTATCTTATGGAAAAGGTAATATGAGAGCGATCACCTACGGCGGGTGCTCTGTGCCATCGCGTTTCTATAGAGTAGCTTTCAGTTATTTGATAACTGCTACTCTATGAAATTATGATTCAGCCAACTACAAGGTATTTTTCTGAGTAGAAAAGTACTTTCAGATGCAGGGACTAAATTATTTATCTTCTAAGTCTGAAGGAAACTTGTAAGTCCAAGGAACATCTGTTCCTTCACCTTCAGTAGCTTGCTCTTCCAAAAAACGCGCAAAGAATGGTAATGCTCCAACATCCACTGTTTTGGCTGTGTTTGTAGACATGGTATTTTTTTGAGGTAAATTATTTTGACAATCAAAAATATATCAGCAATTAAATATATGTGCAAGGACAGTTAAGACAGTTAAGCAAAAATTAGTTAATCTTTATTAAGATTAAACTATATAGTATTTTCAATACTATATAGCTTTAAAAAATGGTAAGCGTTCAGGGGGTATAAAGAAGACGAAAAACCACCCCAAAATCAAGGAATAAAATTAGGCAGCAGTCAACAAGTCAGAATCATCAGAACAAGTAGTGGCTTCAGGAAGCAAAGAAGGAGTGGCTGTACCACTACGAGTAGCAACAACAGGGATAAAGTACTATTTTTTAGTGATCGCAAAACTTTTCGGTCTACTGAAAAATTGTTCTGGTGCGAATAAGCCTAACATCACTACATAAACAACTAAGTCTTCCATTTTTACTACGTTCTCCATAAATGGCTTTGAGAATGGCTTCTTACTGCTCCTGATTATTTACTGTTTACTAAAATACACTCTTCGTACCCTGTCACAACAACGATATAAACCGATAACTCGACCTTCTCGATCTCGCACCAATTCAAACTTATCTACATATATAAGATATCTCAGAAAAAGATTTTGTCCAGCAACTATGAGATGAGATGGTGGATAGCCTTTGCTCTTATAATATAATTTATTATCTACTAGATTTATTTTAAAGTCATACTCTAATTCAGCAGAATAATAAGTACCAGGATAATCGGCTAATATATCTTTTGGAGAATCTAGTATTTTTTCAAAGGTATAGGTTTTAATAACATTACCAATATCTAATTTTCCTATCAGGCGAATAATATCTTCAGAAAACTCAATATCATAGTCAATTTGATTATCGGCAGATTGAAAATAATTGGTGTCAATTGGAATAAGTTGAAAATACATCCACGCTAGTTTAGCCATTAATTTTCCATTTTTTATCTCTAACTCCAATATGCTTCCAGTCGTGGGGTTATGATAAAATCCAGCTTTAAGCTGTAGCTCCACTACAGGTAAATTAATAGAGCTAATAGAACGCGAAATAGGTTTAGCGATATTTTCAATATAATCATTTTCTAAATATATATCAGCAACTTGAAAAGCTAATTTAGTCGGGTTAAGCGTACTTAAATTAGCCAGACAGATAACAGAAAACTGGCGTTCGGGAAATCGAATAAAATCACTCCGATAACCCGTCCAAGAACCTCCATGACTAATTGTTTTTAAGCCGCCGCGATCGCCAATCCGCAACCCAAATGCACCTGATATGATTTCGCCATTATTGAGTTTGCGTGGAGTAGTTACTTCTTCAATTAAATCTTGTCCATATTCACCTAAGATATTGTGATAGAAATTTCGATCCCAAAGTAGTAAATCTTCAATAGTTGTATAAAGCTGTCCGTCTCCACAGAAATCGTGAAAAGACATATCGATCTGGAAACCCCCTCCATCTTTTGGAGCGTATCCATCGGCTCTATTTTTCACGATTTCTCTGAAGTTATCGTGAAAATGGGTATTTTTCATTCCTAGCGGGGCAAAAATATGTTCTTGGGCAAATACACGTAAAGATTTGCCAGAGACACGTCTCACAATTTCTGCTAGTAAAATATAGCTAGAATTACAGTATAATTGCTCAGTTCCAGGCTCGAAATTTAAGCTTTGTTGTCGAGCAATTAAGGCAATAATTTCTTCGTTTGAATACTTATTTTCAAACCTCATTCCAGCAAATAACATTAAATGTAAATAGTCACGCAAACCACTGGTGTGTTCGATTAAATTGCGGATAGTAATAGAGTGACTGTATTGAGGAATTTCTGGAATATATTTTTGTAATTCATCATCTAAGTTAAGCAATTTTTGTCTGGCTAGTAAGACAATACACATTGCTGTAAATTGCTTGGAGTTAGAAGCGATATCAAAGACAGAATTAGAGGTTATGGGAATGTTGTATTCCAAGTTAGCCATCCCATAACCCCGTTGGTAAATTATCTCCTCATTCTGAATAACAGCAATAGCACAGCCAGGGGAATTAGGTTTATCCCACCGGATGAATAATTCATCTACTTTGGTAATTAGCAACATGATTTCTTGCTGATTGATATATTTCTATCTCACAATATCTTCTACATCACACTGTTACTTTTACCTTTTATAGGAAAAAACTAAATTACCTCCAGCTGCTAAACTCTCACCCATTTCAATATTTTGGGGTCTTTATCATATCCATAGGTAAGGCCATCTCTAGTAGTGATAAACTCCCCTTTGCTTGCCTTACTTCTAATAGTGGAAACAGAATAGTAGGTTAATTCATTCATTTCCTTATGACTGAGCTTTTTAGTTGTGCTGCTCTCTGAATCATTTAGGGACTTATCTTGAGATGAATCATCTATTATTATTTGGACATTTGCGGTGGGTTTAGTAATATTTACTTTTTGACCTTTCTGCTCCCGGTAATCTTGTACTCTCATAAGTTTCCAACTGGAATCTTCTACAAGTTCCAGAACCCATTGATGATAATCAAATAGACTTTCTCGATGCCCAACACTAATAAACGTTGTTTTCGTGGATTGTAACTGTTGGTATAAACCTCCTTCATTTTTTAAATCTAAGGCACTTGTTGCTTCATCTAATATCGTGAACCTTGGATGAGTAACTAATAATCGTGCGAAAGCCAGACGTTGTTGTTCTCCTAGCGATAGTATGTTCTCCCAAGGAACTTCCGTATCGAAGTTATCGACTCGACTTAGCAAGTTTTGTAAGTTGACTTGTTGCAAAACTTTTTTAAGTTCTGCGTCAGTAATGTGACTATTTGTAGTAGGATAAAGCAACTGTTCGCGCAAGGTTCCTAAAATTATGTAAGGACGTTGAGGTAAAAATAAAACTTCTTCTAATGGAGGTCGCACCAAACGACCAGTCCCCGCATTCCACAAACCAGCGATCGCTCTCAGTAGAGAACTTTTACCTCGGCCACTTGGCCCAACAATCAATAAACCTTCTCCTGCTTTGACAGACAGTGACAAATCTTCAACAATTACCTGTTCATAGTTGGGCGTTTGTAAAGTGACATTCTCAAAAGCGATCTGGTTTTCTTCTATTGTTTTAATAGTACTGACATTCTCTGGTTCTCTAATTACTTCTTCTAACGCATCTGAAAATTCAGATAACCGTTCAACATAGCTAGAAAATCTTCCAGAATTCCCAAATTCATTGATTAACTCACCCAAAGCATTAGCGAAAAAATAGCAACATACAGACGCTTGGATAATTTCTCCAAACTCCATTTCACCTCTAATCTGTAAAGGCCCAAATACTATATATGGAAATATTTGAATTACAGATTGATAACCTCTATTAAAAATCTCATTGTTCTTCTCCCAATCAATTTTGCGTTTAGCATTTTTTATCAAATTGCTAAATCGGCGGTTAATAATATTTAATTCTTGGTTCTCTCCTTGAAAGAAAGCTACTGATTCAGCATGAGTGCGAAAATGAGTTAGGCAATAGGTGTAGTCAGCTTTCGCTTCGAGTTCTTGTCGATTAATTTTATTTAATTCTTGGGTCAAGTAGACAGCAATAAAATTGCCTATAACCGTATAACTAACTAAAATCAGTGCAACAGACTGAGAGATTGACCAAAGAACTAATAAAAAAGCTGTCATCTCCAGGATTTTTTCCAGGAAAGTAGCTGAAAAACTTAAAGCATTACTTGCAATGGGTTCGATTTCTTGAGATAAACGTTGATCTGGATTATCAATATTAGATGTAAAGTTAATTTTATAATAAGCTCGACTGTTTAAATATTTTGATAAAATCTGATTATTCAGCCATTGATACCAATCTAGAGCAATTTTTTTTCTCACTAGTCTGGAGAACCCGGCTAAGAGAGTTCCCAATGCTAGGGCTGAACCATAAAGCAGTAAAGCATCATAAAATTTAGCTATTTCCTTCTCTTGAATGATGATATCCGCCAAATAGCGATTAATAAAGCTATTAAAAACATTTGCACCAACAAGGACAATTATTAATAATATTAGGAGAATAAGCATCCCCCATGAGCGAATCACTTCTGAGAATGCTCTATCTCCTGGCTCGTTTGGATACCAGTAAGGTTGGGCGACTGCTTTTACGTCTTTCCAAAATTGAAGAAAACCGAAAAGAGCATTTGTTGAAGGTTGAGCTTGAACAACTTGGGTTGGCATATTCTGAAACTAAACTAAGACTTTAGCTAATAATTAAGCTAGTTATATGAAAGTAGTGTTAAGGCTCAATTCCTTACTAAATAAGCATTATAGCCATAAATAAAAAATCAAGTTGACCTAGTGTAATTGTTGGGCTTTTTGGAGAATTATAGGCTTTTTATCACAAATCGCTAAATATGCTTGTGAAGGTATTATTTAGCCCAATATTTCTACAAACTGACGCATTCATTAAATCTGCTGCAAGCTCCTTGGTGTCAAGAGTTGGCAGCAGTTAATAAGTTTTCAGCAAATAATTTTTGCACCATGTTTAATATTCTATAACGCAGTATAAACCAATTTACATTTTATTTTTTGTTTTTACCCCAATTTACCGAGTGGATATCTCTTAACTGTCTTAACTGTCTTAACTGTCTTAACTGTCTTAACTGTCCGCTTAACTGTCCGCTTAACTGTCTTAATTGGTATTGTATTTTTTTGAATAAGGTGAGATGATTCATAAATTCAATTAAAAAGTACAGCTTTAAACAAACTCCGCTTATTTAAAAGTAAATTTTTATTGAAAACTAGTTAAGATGTATCGGTAGAAAAGCAAATTTCTGATACTAACTAGTCTCACAAATTATAGTTAATATTAATTTTTCTATTGGCTAAGACTGTAAGAATTTAAGGTAGCTTGAGAGGAAAATATTAGTTTATTAAAATTAGCATCGATTAGAGTAAAACTATGAATTTAACAGGGCTTCTAGAAAATCTTTCAGCAAAGAATGTTGAATTGTGGGTTGATGGAGACAACCTGCGCTATAGATCGCCTGAAAACTCCCTAACCCCTGAGTTATTGCAGGAAATTAAGCAATATGAACCAGAAATTATCCGAATTTTATCCCAGAGTAGCAATCAGGCTGCAAATTATCCCCTATCTCACGGTCAAAAGGCACTCTGGTTCTTATATCAATTAGCACCCAGCAGTACCGCCTACAACGCCACGTATGCAGGAAAATTAGTCACAAATTTAGATATTCCCGCCCTGAAGCAGGCAGCACAAGCTCTAGTTGCAAGGCATCCACTTTTGAGGACTACCTTTGCAACCATTAACGGCGAACCTGTGCAAACAGTTCACGAAAATCAGCAAGTTGACTTTAGCATCGAAGAAGCTTTCGATTTTGACCAAGATGATCTAAACAAGTGGCTTTCAGAAAAAAGCGATCGCCTTTTCAACTTAGAACAGGGGCCAATATTGCGCTTTGATTTATTAATTAACCATATTAAAACTGATACATTAGCAACAAAAGAACATATTCTCTTAATCACGCTACATCAGATAGTCGGGGATTTCTGTTCTTTAGAAATCATAATTGGTGAACTCCGAGCTTTGTATAAAGCGATGTCTACGACGGTCACTGAGCGCAGCCGAAGTGCGGGCTACGCCTACGCCACAGGTGAAGCAGCCCAACTATCACCACAAAACTATCAATATCAAGATTACATCAAGTGGTCAGAGCAAATGCTCGCTAGTTTACAGGGAGAAAGTTTGTGGACTTACTGGCAGCAACAACTATCAGGTGAATTGCCATTGCTAGATTTGCCCACAGATCGACCAAGACCTCAGAGCCAAACCTATAATGGTGCTTCCCGCTTTTTTACTGTTGAAAAAGAACTACGGCAATCACTCACAGAATTGGCGAAGAGAGAGGGTGCGTCTCTTTATATCGTTTTATTAACAGCATTACAAATACTATTACGACGTTATACCAATCAAGAAGATATTTTAATTGGCTCTCCAATGGAGAATCGGAGCCGTTCAGAGTTTGAAAATATTGTCGGTCACTTTGCTAATCCTGTGGTCTTGCGAGGAGACCTTTCAGGAAATCCCACCTTTGAAGAGTTGCTGGAGCGATCGCACTCTTGTGTGTTAAATGCCCAAAACCATCAGGATTATCCCTTTCCCCTGCTGGTGGAGCAACTGCAACCTGTCCGCAACCCCAGTTTTTCGCCGCTCTATCAGGTAGCTTTAGTCTGCGATCGCTCCCGCCAGAGTATGGATATCGATAGTTTGATCTTGGAATCAATGATTGCAGAGTCTAGAGGAGCCGCCTTTGATTTAACCTTAACTATTCTTGAGGAACCTGGCTCACTCAAAGGTACATGGAATTACAACACAGACTTATTTGATGATAGTGCGATCGCTCGGATGATGGGGCATTTTGTAACTTTGCTTGAAGCAATTGTGGCAAATCCCCAGCAACGAATTGACCAATTACCAATACTCACACAATTTGAGGAACAGCAGTTATTAGTTGAGTGGAATGATACTCAAGTAGACTACCCCATCGATAAATGTATCCATCAGTTATTTGAGGAGCAGGTAGAGCGTACACCCAATGCAGTGGCGGTGGTGTTTGAAAATCAACAATTGACGTATCACGAGTTAAATTGTCGTGCTAACCAATTGGCGCATTATTTGCAATCTTTGGGTGTAAAACCAGATGTGCTAGTGGGGATTTGTGTCGAGCGTTCCTTAGAAATGGTGGTCGGATTACTTGGTATTCTCAAGGCGGGTGGGGCTTACGTACCGCTTGACTCAGAATATCCCAAAGACCGTCTGAGCTTCATGCTTGAAGACGCTCAAGTTGCAGTATTACTAACTCAACAGCGACTCCTCGATCGCCTACCTGAGTATCAGGCAAAACTGATTTGTTTAGATGAAGTCTGGTCAGAGATTCTGCAAAACAAACAGAACAACCCGATTCAGGTAGTAACGAGTACCGATCTAGCGAATGTGATTTACACATCCGGCTCCACAGGCAAACCTAAAGGGGTAATGGTTGAGCATAGTGGATTGTGCAATCTAGCTCAAGCTCAAATTCAGGCTTTCGGCGTGCATTCTGATAGTCGAGTTCTCCAGTTTGCCTCCTTCAGTTTTGATGCTTGCATATCAGAAATCTTGATGGCTTTGGGATCAGGGGCAAGACTGTATTTGGGAACAAAAGACTCGATAATGCCGGGTATGCCTTTAATTGAGCGATTAAGGGATGATGGCATAACCCATGTCACCCTACCACCATCAGCCTTGGTAGTTCTGCCAACAGAAGAACTGTCAACATTGCAAGCGATCGTTGTCGCCGGAGAAGCCTGTCCTCTGGAATTGATGCGACAATGGTCAAAAGGCAGAAACTTCTTCAACGCCTACGGCCCGACAGAAGCGAGTGTTTGTGCAACAGTGGCAAAATGCACTCCAGGGGACGAGAAAGTTACCATTGGTCATCCAATTGCCAACAAAACAATCTACATCTTAGACTCGGACTTACAACTAGTTCCCATTGGTGTAGCAGGAGAACTGCACATTGGTGGTGTGGGATTAGCACGAGGTTATCTGAATCGACCAGAATTAACACAAGAAAAATTCATCCCCAATCCCTTTAGTAGAAGCAGGGGAGCAGGGGAGCAGGGGAGCAGGGGGAGAGAACGTCTCTACAAAACTGGGGATTTAGCTCGTTATCTGCCAGATGGCAATATCGAATACTTGGGACGTATTGACCATCAGGTGAAAATCCGGGGATTCCGCATTGAGTTGGGAGAAATCGAAGCAGTACTAAGCCAACATCCTCATGTGCAAGCATCATGTGTCATAGCCCGTGAAGATACTCCTGGTGAGAAGCGCCTAATAGCCTATATCGTACTGCAACTAGAGCAGACAGCCACAGTTAAAGAACTGCGTAGCTTCCTTAAAGAAAAGCTACCAGAATACATGGTACCAAGTGCGATCGCCATCTTAGAATCTTTACCCCTAACCCCCAACGGCAAAATAGATCGTCGCGCTCTACCAGAGCCAAGTAGTGAATTATCAGAGAAATATGTAGCCCCGCGCACTCCTATTGAAGAAATCCTCGCAGTAATTTGGCAACAAGTTCTGAGAGTAGAGCTTGTTGGCAGACATGACAACTTCTTTGAACTAGGGGGACACTCCCTACTAGCAACGCAATTCATCTCCCGTCTGCGTACCAGATTGAAAGTAGAAATACCATTGCGTGAGTTATTTGCTACGCCAACAATTGCCGAGTTAGCACCATCGATTCAGCAGTTACAGCAGCAAGCTATAGAACTCTCAGCACCACCCATCTTAAGGCGGGTAGGGAATACAGAAATACCACTGTCTTATGCTCAACAGCGTTTATGGTTTTTAGACCAGTTAGAGTCGAACAGTGTCTTATACAGCCTACCCATAGGTTTGCGTCTAGTAGGAACTCTTAATGTTGCCGCCTTAGAACAAAGTTTACAAGAACTTATCGATCGCCATGAAGTCCTACGCACTAACTTTGTTACTGTTGATGAAAAGCCAACACAAATAATTCAAACTCAAACAAATTGGACAGTTGCAGTTGTTGACTTGCAGCATTTACCCGTACTTGTACTGAGCGAAGCCGAAGTAACAGAACAACAAACTGCTGCACAGAAATTACTGGAACAAAAAGCAATTGAGCCTTTTGACTTAGCTCATGATGCCTTAATCAGAGCGACATTAATAGTGCTGTCTCCTACAGAACATTGGTTATTAGTATGTATGCACCACGTTGTCAGTGATGGCTGGTCAATAGGTGTATTTGTTCAGGAGTTACAAGCACTCTACAATGCTTATTCAATTAGTCAGCCGTCACCCTTGTTACCACTGCCAATTCAGTACGCGGATTTCGCCTTATGGCAAAGACAATGGTTGCAAGGGGAAGTATTACAAAACCATTTGAGTTACTGGGAAAAACAGTTGGCAAATGCACCCACATTCTTGCCACTACCCACAGATAGACCCAGACCTGCTGTGCAGACTTTCAATGGCTCATATCATGTGCTTACTCTGTCTGTTGAGTTAACTCAACGGTTGTTGGAGCTAAGTCAACAGCAAGGTTGTACCCTGTTCATGACTTTGTTGGCAGCATATAATACCCTGCTTTATCGCTACACCGGACAAGAAGATATTTTGGTGGGGACACCAATTGCCAACCGCGATCGCACCGAGCTAGAAGGGTTAATTGGCTTTTTTGTCAACACTTTAGTGATGCGGACTGATTTAGTAGGGAACCCCAGTTTTAATGAATTACTCCTGCGACTGAGAGAAACGGCTTTCGGAGCCTACGCTCATCAAGATTTGCCCTTTGAAATGTTGGTGGAAGCATTGCAGCCAGAACGGGACTTGAGCCATACACCATTATTCCAGGTGATGTTCGTTCTCCTGAACGCTCCCATGTCTGAAATAGAGTTGACTGAGTTAAGTGTCAGTGGCTTGCCAATAGAAATCACCACATCAAAGTTTGATTTAACTTTATCAATGGAAAATACTCCCAATGGACTCTTTGGGTGGTGGGAGTACAACGCTGACTTGTTTGATAGCAGCACTATCGAACGGATGACTGGTCATTTTCTGACTCTACTTGAAGCGATCGTGGCAAATCCCAGCGAGCGGATTTCCCAATTGCCAATGCTCACGGCATCTGAGCAGCAACAGTTATTAGTGGAGTGGAATGATACAAGCGTAGATTATCCCCAGGATAAATGTATCCATCAGTTATTTGAGGAGCAAGTAGAGCGTACACCCGATGCCGTGGCAGTGGTGTTTGAGAATCAACAATTGACTTACCACGAGTTGAATAGTCGTGCTAACCAGTTGGCGCATTACTTGCGGTCTTTGGGAGTGGGAGCCGACGTATTGGTGGGGATATGTGTAGAGCGTTCTTTAGAGATGCTGGTGGGATTACTTGGTATTCTCAAGGCGGGTGGAGCTTACGTACCACTTGACCCAGAGTATCCCCAAGAGCGTTTGCGCTTTATCTTAGAAGATGCTCAAGTTTCAGTGCTGCTAACCCAACAGCATTTAGTTGAGAAATTACCTGAGTGTCAGGCGCAGCTTGTAAGCTTGGATACTAACTGGCAGTTTATTTCTCAGTTGGCTCAAGAAAATCCCATCACTGATGTCCAAGCTAATAACTTAGCTTATGTGATTTATACTTCCGGTTCTACAGGCAAGCCCAAAGGTGTGCAAATCTCACATAAATCTGTGAGCAATTTCCTATCTGCCATGCAGCAGCGCCCAGGAATAACAGAACAAGATACACTGCTTGCAGTCACTACTATTTCCTTTGATATTGCTGCCTTAGAAATTTTTCTGCCTATAAGTGTAGGTGCATGTCTGGTCATAGCCCGTCGTGATGTAACCCTTGATGGAAAAGAATTATTTGATTTGCTAGTTAAGTCTAAGGCAACAATTATGCAAGCAACTCCAGCTACTTGGAGATTGCTTTTAGACTCCAACTTCCAATTTAGCGATCTAAAAATACTTTGCGGTGGTGAAGCTTTACCTGGGGATCTAGTTAATGAACTGCTTGCTAGGAGTGCTTCTGTCTGGAACCTTTATGGCCCAACAGAAACTACTATTTGGTCATCAGTATGTCAACTCGAATCAAGTGAGAGCTTGATTTCTATTGGTCGCCCAATTGACAATACTCAGATATATATACTCGACCAAAACTTACAACCAGTACCCGTAGGTGTACCAGGAGAGTTACATATCGGTGGTGCAGGATTAGCAAAAGGTTACTTGAACCGACCAGATTTAACACAAGAAAAATTCATTCCCAATCCCTTTTGTAGAAGCAGGGGGGCAGGGGAGCAGGGGAACAGGGGAGCAGGGGAGCAGGGGAACAGGGGAGCAGGGGAGCAGGGGAGCAGGGGGGCAGAAGTTCTTCCCAATTCCCAGTCCCCAATCCTCAGTCCCCGACTTTACAAAACTGGGGACTTGGCTCGTTATTTAGCAGATGGAAATATAGAATACCTGGGACGTATCGATAACCAAGTAAAAATCCGGGGATTCCGCATTGAGTTGGGAGAAATAGAAGCAGCACTGAGCCAACATCCCCATGTGCAAGCATCATGTGTCATAGCCCGTGAAGATACTCCGGGTGATAAGCGCCTAGTAGCATACATTGTGCCGCAGCTACAAGTAACACTCACAATTAGCGAACTGCGTAGCGACCTTAAGAAAAAGTTACCAGACTACATGGTTCCTTCGGCAATAGTCATCCTGGAGTCTTTACCGCTTACCCCCAACGGCAAAATAGACCGTCGCGCTCTACCAGCACCAGAGCCAAGTAGTGAATTATTAGAGAAATATGTCGCCCCACGCAACCCCATCGAAGAAATACTGTCACTGATTTGGCAACAAGTTCTAAAAGTAGACCTTGTAGGCAGACATGATAACTTTTTTGAACTAGGAGGACACTCTTTATTAGCAACGCAACTTATTTCCCGTGTGCGTAGCAGCTTGAAAGTAGAACTGCCATTGCGATCGCTATTTGCTGCACCAACGATCGCTGAATTATCGCATAACATTCAGCAGTTGCAGCAACAAAACTTAGAACTAGCTGCACCACCCATCTTAAGGCGGGCAAACAATGCAGAAATACCACTGTCTTATGCTCAAAAGCGTTTGTGGTTTTTAGACCAGTTCGAGCCGAACAGTGCCTCATACAACATCCCTTTTGGGTTGCGTTTAGTTGGAACTCTGAATGTTGTCGCCTTAGAACAAAGCTTAATTGAAATTATTCATCGCCACGAAGCATTACGCACTAACTTCATCACAGTTGATGGACAAGCTACTCAAATCATTCACAATTGGAGGGAACAGGGAACAGGGAATAGGGAACAGGAAAATATACCTTGGACACTATCAGTTGTTGACTTAAAGCATTTACCTTTAACAGAACAAAAAACTGCTGCACAGAAATTAGTCCAAGAACAAGCGTTTCTTCCTTTTGACTTAGCTGATGATGCATTAATCAGAGCGACATTAATAGTGCTGTCTTCTACAGAGCAGTGGTTATTAGTGTGTATGCACCACGTTGTCTCTGATGGCTGGTCAATAGGTGTGTTTGTCCAGGAGTTACAAGCACTGTACAATGCTTATTCTCAAGGTCAACCGTCACCTTTGTTACCACTGCCGATTCAGTATGCAGATTTCGCCTTATGGCAAAGACAATGGTTGCAAGGGGAGATGCTACAAAGCCAATTAAGTTACTGGAAAGAACAATTGGCAAATGCACCTACGTTCTTACCATTACCCACAGACAGACCTAGACCTGCTGTACAGACTTTCAATGGCGCATATCTTGAGTTTGCCCTGTCTGTTGAGTTAACTCAAAAGTTGATAAAACTGAGTCAACAGCAAGGGGTGACTTTGTTTATGACTTTGTTGGCGGCATATAATACCCTGCTTTATCGCTACACCGGACAAACAGATATTTTGGTGGGGACACCAATTGCTAACCGCGATCGCACCGAAATAGAAGGGTTAATTGGCTTTTTTGTCAACACTTTAGTGATGCGGACTGATTTATCTGAGAATCCCACCTTTAACGAATTACTCCCGCGCCTAAGAGAAATGGCTTTCGGAGCCTATGCTCATCAAGATTTGCCCTTTGAAATGCTAGTAGAAGCATTGCAGCCAGAACGGGATCTCAGCTATACACCACTATTTCAGGTGATGTTTGTTCTCAATAATGCGCCCAAATCTGAAATAGAGTTGACTGGATTAACTGTCAGTGAATTGCCAATAGAAAGTGCGATCGCTAAGTTTGATCTTATCTTATCAATGGAAAACACTAGCACCGGACTAGTGGGAGGGTGGGAATATAACACTAACTTGTTTGATAGCAGCACCGTTGAGCGAATGACTGGTCATTTTGTGACACTGCTGGAAAGTATCGTCGCCAATCCCAGCGAGAGGATTTCGCAATTACCAATACTCACAGCATCGGAGCAGCAACAGTTATTAGTTGAGTGGAATGATACAAGCGTAGATTATCCCCAAGACAAATGTATTCATCAGTTGTTTGAGGAGCAAGTTCAACGTACACCTGATGCAGTGGCGGTGGTGTTTGAGAATCAACAATTGACCTACCAGGAGTTGAATACTCGTGCTAACCAGTTGGCGCATTATTTGCGGTCTTTGGGAGTGTCCGCAGATGTCCTGGTGGGGATATGTGTAGAGCGTTCTTTAGAGATGGTGGTTGGGCTGTTGGGCATTCTCAAGGCGGGTGGGGCTTATGTACCACTTGACCCTGAGTATCCCCAAGACCGTCTGAATTTTATGCTGGCAGACGCTCAAGTTTCTGTGCTACTTACTCAACAGCATCTAGTTGAGAAATTACCTGGACATCAAGCGCGTGTAGTCCATTTAGATAAAGACTGGCTCCTAATCAGTAAGTCTAGCCAAGAGAATCCAATTGCCCAAGTGCAAGCTAGTAACATAGCTTATGTGATTTATACTTCTGGCTCTACTGGTCAACCGAAGGGAGTAATGCTATCTCACAGTAACCTTTGCAACCACATGTTTTGGATGCAAGCAACATTCCCCCTGACTGAAAAAGACAAAGTACTGCAAAAAACTCCCTTTGGCTTTGATGCCTCAGTTTGGGAATTCTATGCTCCATTGTTAGCAGGTGGACAGTTGTTAATAGCTGAACCAAGAGGTCATACTGACAGTGCTTATCTCTTAAGGTTAATTGCCCAACAGCAGGTCACTACTGTTCAACTTGTTCCATCTTTACTGCAAATGCTTTTAGAACAGGGAGGAATCGAAACTTGTCACTCCCTCAAACACTTATTCTGTGGCGGTGAAGTCTTACCCGTTACTCTGCAAGAAGGCTTGTTAAGTAAGCTAGATGTAAATTTACATAATCTCTACGGCCCAACAGAGGCTTGTATTGATGCAACTTTCTGGAATTGTCAGCGTGAGATTTATCCACAAGTTGTCCCTATTGGTCGTCCAATTTCCAATACCCAGATATACATACTCGACCAAAACTTACAACCACTACCTATAGGTGTACCAGGAGAACTGCACATTGGTGGTGCAGGATTAGCAAAAGGATACCTCAACCGCCCAGAATTAACACAAGAAAGATTTATCCCCAACCCCTTTGATAGAAGCAGAGGAGCAGGGGAGCAGGGGGGCAAGGGAGCAGAAATTCTTCCCAATTCCCAGTACCCAATCCCCAGTACCCAATCCCCAGTACCCAGTCCCCGACTTTACAAAACTGGGGATTTGGCTCGTTATCTTCCAGATGGAAACATAGAATACTTGGGTCGCATCGATAACCAAGTAAAAATCCGGGGTTTCCGCATTGAGTTGGGAGAAATCGAAGCAGCACTAAGCCAACATCAAGATGTGCAAACATCTGTAGTCATTGTCCGCGAAGACATTCCCGGAAATACTTGTACTGAGCGGAGCCGAAGTAAACGCCTAGTCGCCTATATAGTACCGCAGCCACAGCAGACTTGTACTGAGCGAAGTCGAAGTACACCCACAGTAAGCGTTCTGCGTAGCTTCCTCAAAGAAAAGCTACCAGAATACATGGTACCAAGTGCGATCGTCATCCTAAAATCCCTACCCCTAACCCCCAACGGCAAAATAGACCGCCGCGCCCTACCAGAACCAGAAGCACGCACAGGAATAGAAAACGAGATAGTGCTACCGTGCACCCCCATTGAAGAAAAATTAACCCAAATTTGGGAGCAAGTATTAAGGGTAGAGCAAATAGGCATACACGATAACTTTTTTGAACTAGGAGGAGATTCTATCCTCAGCATTCAAATCATCAGCAGAGCAAAAGTTGCTGGAATAGAACTGACAATCAAACAACTATTTGCCAATCAAACTATCGCCCAATTAGCCACAGTTGCAGGTACAACAAAAGCCCTCTCAATCGAACAAGGATTAGTCACAGGAACATTACCCCTAACACCAATTCAACACTGGTTTTTCGAGCAAAAGTTCCCAGAAAAACACCACTTTAATCAATCATTCCTCCTCACAATACCATCAGACCTCAACCTAGAAATATTAGAGCAAGTATGGCAGCAATTACTAAAACATCACGATGCTCTTAGGCTAAGATTCACTCAAGCAGACACAATATGGCAGCAGATTCATGCTAACCCAACCGATAATATTACTATCCGCCATTTTGACTTATCGACAGTTCCAGAAATTGAGATAGAAACTGTCATTGAAACCACAGCCAATGAATTACAGGCGAGTTTAAATCTTTCAGAAAATCTCGTGCAAGTAGCATTTTTCTGGCTGGGTATTAACAAAAAAGCGCGATTGCTGATATTAATTCACCACCTCGTAGTAGACGGTGTTTCTTGGCGGATATTGTTAGAAGATTTGCAGACAGCTTACCAGCAACTAAGTCAAGGCAAAACCATTCAGTTACCTGCAAAAACTACATCTTTCAAAGATTGGGCGCAAAAGATAACAGCTTATGCCCAATCAGAAGTCTTAAAATCAGAACTAGATTATTGGTTGAGTCCATCTTACGATGCAGTTGACTCTATTCCAGTGGACTATGCACAAGGAATAAACACTACTGCATCGGCTAGGACAGTAACAGTATCATTAGATGAAGCCGAAACTCTTTCTCTCCTGCAAGATGTTCCGAAAGCTTACAAAACACAAATTAACGATGTCTTGTTAACTGCCTTAGTGCTGGTATTAAGCGAATGGACTAACTCTGATTCAGTGTTATTCAACTTAGAAGGTCATGGGCGGGAAGAAATCGTAGATGGTGTAGACTTATCACGCACTGTTGGTTGGTTTACAACGATTTTTCCAGTAGTTGTGGAACTGGGAATCACAGATGATCTGGGTACTGCTTTAAAATCCGTCAAGGAACAATTACGTGTAATTCCTAATAAAGGCATTGGCTATGGCTTATTGCGTTATCTGAATGTTGATGCAGAAATTAATGCCCAACTAGAGAAAATTCCCCAAGCAGAAGTTAGCTTCAATTATTTGGGGCAATTTGCTCAGGTTGTGAATACATCTTCTCTGATACAAATAGCTAATGAATCTAGTGGAAACAGTCAGAGTTTACAAGGTCAGCGCCATTATTTGCTAGATATTAATGCCATCATTATCAATGAAAAACTGCAAATAGATTGGACATACAGCAGCAATATTCATCAGCACGAAACGATTGAGAATATTGCTCAAGAATTTGTCGAAACTTTGCAAGAGTTAATTGCTCATTGTTTGTCAACAGAAAATGCAGGTTATACGCCTACAGATTTTCCATTAATTCAACTTGACCAACTAGAAATAGATCAGATATTACAAAATTTATGAAATTAGAACTTAGCAAAACTAATCGCCAAAATATTGAAGATATTTATCCTTTATCTCCCATGCAAGAGGGGATGCTGTTTGAAAGTTTGTATGCTCCAGATTCAGGCGTATATTTTGAGCAGATAAGTTGCATTTTGACGGGAAATCTAGATGTAAAAACCTTCGAGCAAGCTTGGCAGCAAGTCGTAGCTCGGCATCCCGTCTTCCGCACAGCGTTTCTATGGGAGTCTTTGAGCCAGCCAGTTCAAGTGGTGTATCGACAAGTAAATGTGACGGTCGAAACTTATGACTGGCGGGAGTTATCTACACAAGAGCAGCAACAGCAATTAGAAACTTTTCTGGATTCTGAGCGACAACAGGGTTTCCAAGTGTCGCAAGCGCCATTGATGCGTCTACATCTAATCCAGTTGGATGGGAATACTTATCAGTTTGTTTGGTGTCATCATCATTTATTACTTGATGGCTGGTCGTCACCTTTGGTTTTCCAAGACCTGTTGGAGTTTTATCAAGCTATTTCTCAGGGTAAAAGTTTATCTAACATCGGAACTGTCAGTTACCGCAACTATATTGCTTGGTTACAGCAACAGGATCGAGATTTAGCTCAAGAATTTTGGCGACAAAAACTCCAAGGTTTTACCACACCAACTCCTTTGACTGTGGATAAACCATTGTCAATGCGGGAGCAGCATTCGAGCTACAGTGAACAACAAATTGACTTAACTGTGTCAGCAACAACAGCAGTAATGTCTTTTGTCAGACAGCATCAATTGACGATGAGTAATTTGGTGCAGGCGACTTGGGGATTGTTACTGTCTCGTTATAGCCAAGAAACAGATGTGGTTTTTGGTGCAACTGTGTCTGGTCGTCCGCCTGAACTTGTTGGTGTAGAGTCGATAGTGGGTTTATTTATCAATACTCTGCCAGTGCGGGTACAAATCTCCGAGAAGACTGAATTGCTGGGTTTGTTGAAGGATTTACAGGCACAACAGATTGAGTCTGAGCAATTTTCCTATAGCTCATTAGCAGAGATTCAGGGGCTAAGTGATGTTCCCAAGGGTACTTCTTTGTTTGAGAGTATTGTTGTTTTTGAGAATTATCCTGTTGATACTGCTGTTCTAAAAGGCGATCGCAATTTTTCCCTCTCGAATTTTAGATGGATTGAACAAACAACTTATCCTCTGGCGGTTGTAGTTTCCCCTGGTGAGCAATTATCGCTGAGGGTGATGTACGATGCTAGTCGATTTGAAGATGGAACGATTAGCCGGATGCTGGGTCATTTTGTCACAATGCTTGAGGGAATCGCTACTAATCCTCAGCAACGAATTTCTCAGTTGCCAATACTAACAAAATCTGAGCAACAACAGTTATTAGTTGACTGGAATGATACCCAATCTAATTATCCCCAGGATAAATCTATTCATCAATTGTTTGAGGAGCAGGTAGAGCTTACACCCGATGCTGTAGCAGTGGTGTACGTAGACGAGCGCAGCGAGGCTTCTCGCAGAGTAAATCAATATCTCACATACCGCGAATTGAACAGCCGTGCTAACCAGTTGGCGCACTACCTGAAGTCTTTGGGTGTGAAAGCAGATGTGCTGGTGGGGATATGTGTGGAGCGTTCCTTAGAAATGATTGTGGGACTATTGGGGATTCTCAAAGCAGGTGGTGCTTATGTGCCACTTAACCCAGAATATCCTCAAGAGCGATTGACCTTCATGCTTGAAGATACTCAGTTATCAGTTGTATTGACTCAAGAAAAACTAGTTAATAAATTAGGCAACGGCAAAGCTAATGTAATTTGCTTAGACTCAAACTGGGATATCATCAGTCAACACACACAACAAAACCCAACTACGAGTGTCAAAGCTGATAACTTAGCTTATGTAATGTACACCTCCGGTTCTACAGGTCAACCCAAAGGTGTAAGCATTGTCCATCGAAGTGTAGTTCGACTCGTCAAAGAAACCAACTATATCAGCATTTCTCCTCAAGACGTAATTGCCCAAGCCTCAAATCACGCCTTCGATGCTGCTACTTTTGAAATTTGGGGAGCGTTACTAAACGGAGCACGGTTGGTAGGGGTAAGCAAAGATTTGGCACTTTCGCCCAAAGATTTCGCAGTCTTTATGCGATCGCAAAATATCAGTGTGTTATTTTTGACAACTGCATTGTTCAATCAAATTGCTCAAGAAGTCCCCTCTGCTTTCAATTCACTACGGCATCTTCTATTTGGCGGCGAGGCTGTCGATCCTAAATGGGTTAAAGAAGTACTCAACAATGGTGCGCCGCAGCGATTGCTCCATGTTTATGGGCCAACAGAGAATACAACATTTAGTTCTTGGTACTTAGTGCAAGATGTACCAGAAGGCGCGACAACTATTCCCATCGGGCAGCCAATTTCTAACACACAAATCTATTTGTTAGATTCCCAACTACAACCAGTGGGTATTGGTGTACCCGGAGAAATTTATATTGGCGGAGATGGTCTAGCTAGAGAATACCTTAACCGCACCGATTTAACACAAGAAAAATTCATCCCCAATCCCTTTGGTGGAAGCAGGGGAGCAGGGGAGCAGGGGAGCAGGGGAGCAGAAGAAAAATTACACCCGTCTTTCCCCTCTGCCCCTCCGCACCTCTGCCCCTCTGCCTCTTCCGAGCGCCTCTACAAAACCGGGGATAAAGCACGTTATTTAAGCGATGGCAATATTGAATACTTAGGACGCATCGACGACCAAGTAAAAATACGTGGTTTACGGATTGAGTTGGGCGAAATTGAAGCAGTCCTGAGCCAACACAGCGATGTGCAGATATCTTGTGTCATTGTCCGCGAAGATACCCCTGGAGATAAACGTTTAATCGCCTACGTCGTAACGCATCAGAACTGTCAACCTACGATGGGTGAAATACGTCAATTCCTCAAAGCAAAGCTGCCAGATTACATGATACCTTCGGCAATAGTAATCTTGGAATCTTTCCCCTTGACTCCCAACGGCAAAGTAGACCGCCGCGCCCTGCCAAAACCAGAATTAGACACCGCACTCCGAGAAAAATATGTCGCCCCGCGTACACCCGTTGAGGAAATGCTTGCACTCCTCTGGGCGCAAGTTTTGAAAGTAGAGCAAGTGGGTATTTACGATAATTTCTTTGAACTTGGGGGACACTCACTACTAGCAACACAACTGGTTTCACGCATCCGCACTAGCTTCAAAATAGAACTACCATTACGTGAGTTATTTGCTGCATCAACAATTACGGAATTAGCGCCATTCATTCAGCAGTTACAGCAACAGGACTTACAACTTGCTGCACCACCCATTTTAAGGCGGGCAGAGAATGCAAACTTACCACTGTCTTATGCTCAACAGCGTTTGTGGTTTTTAGACCAGTTAGAGCCAAACAGTGCTTCATACAACATTCCCTTCGGGTTGCGTTTAGTCGGAACTCTTAATGTTGCCGCGCTACAACAAAGCTTAATTGAAATTATTCATCGCCACGAAGCATTACGCACTAACTTTGTTACTGTTGATGGACAAGCTACTCAAATCATTCAAACACAACAAAATTGGTCATTAACAGTAGTTGATTTGCAGCATTTAGCTTTAACAGAACAAGAAATCGCTGCACAGCAATTAGTCCAAGAACAAGCAATTGAGCCTTTTGACTTAGCTCATGATGCATTAATCAGAGCAACATTACTGGTGTTGTCTCCTACAGAACAGTGGTTATCAGTGTGTATGCACCACGTTGTCTCTGATGGCTGGTCAATAGGTGTGTTTGCCCTGGAGTTACAAGCACTGTACAATGCTTATTCTCAAGGTCAAACGTCACCTTTATTGCCACTGCCAATTCAGTACGCAGATTTTGCAATTTGGCAAAGACAATGGTTAGTCGGGGAAGTACTCAATAGCCAATTGAGTTACTGGAAACAACAATTGGCAAATGCACCTACGTTCTTGCCACTACCCACAGACAGACCCAGACCTGCTGTGCAGACTTTCAATGGTGCATATCTTGAGTTTACTCTGTCTGGTGAACTAACTCAACGGTTATTACAACTGAGTCAAAAGCAAGGTGTGACTTTGTTTATGACTTTGTTGGCGGCATATAATACTTTGCTTTATCGCTACACCGGACAAGAAGATATATTGGTGGGTTCGCCAATTGCTAACCGCGATCGCACCGAAATAGAAGGGTTAATTGGCTTTTTTGTCAACACTTTAGTGATGCGGACAGAGATATCAGGCGATCGCAGTTTTAACGAATTACTCCCACGTATCCGGGAAATGGCACTGTCCGCTTATGCTCATCAAGATTTGCCCTTTGAAATGCTAGTGGAAGCATTGCAACCAGAACGGGACTTGAGCCATACACCACTATTTCAGGTGATGTTCGTTCTTAATAATGCGCCCACATCTGAAGTAGAGTTGACTGGGTTAAGTGTCAGTTCTTTGCCTATAGAAAGTGCGATCGCTAAGTTTGACCTTACCTTATCAATGGAAAACACTAGCACCGGACTAGTGGGAGGGTGGGATTACAACACCGACTTGTTTGATAGCAGCACTATCGAACGCATGACTGGTCATTTTGTGACACTGCTGGAAAGTATTGTCGCCAATCCCAGTGAGCGGATTTCTCAATTACCAATGCTTACAGCATTTGAGCAACAGCAGTTATTAGTTGAGTGGAATGATACACGGGTAGATTATCCCCAAGATAAATGTATTCATCAGTTGTTTGAGGAGCAAGTAGAGCGTACACCAGATGCAGTCGCGGTGGTGTTTGAAAATCAACAATTGACGTATCACGAATTAAATTGTCGTGCTAACCAGTTGGCGCACTACTTACGTTCTTTGGGAGTGTCCACAGATGTGCTGGTGGGGATATGTGTGGAGCGTTCTTTAGAGATGGTCATTGGACTGTTGGGTATTCTCAAGGCGGGTGGGGCTTACTTACCGCTTGACCCTGAGTATCCCCAAGACCGTTTGAGTTTTATGCTCGAAGACGCTCAAGTTTCAGTATTACTGAGTCAGCAGCAATTAGTTGAGAAATTACCAGAACATCAAGCGCGTGTTGTTTGTTTAGATACCGACTGGGGAATGATTTCCCAGTCGAATCAACAAAATCCAATCGCTGGTGTACAAGCGACTAACTTGGCTTATGTAATTTACACTTCGGGTTCCACCGGAAAGCCTAAAGGAGCGATAAATACGCATCTAGGGATTTGCAATCGCCTTCTGTGGATGCAGCAAGCATATCAATTAACAGAAATAGACTGCGTTTTACAGAAAACTCCTTTCAGCTTCGATGTCTCCGTTTGGGAATTTTTCTGGCCATTATTGACTGGAGCGCGTTTAGTTGTAGCTAAACCAGGTGGACATAAAGATAGTGGTTACTTGGTCAACCTAATACTAGAACAGCAAATTACTACACTGCATTTTGTTCCTTCGATGCTCCAGATTTTTTTAGAAGAACAAGGTTTAAAAGATTGCAGTAGCTTGAAGCGAGTTATTTGTAGTGGTGAAGCACTGCCTTTAGAACTTCAGGAACGCTTTTTTGCCTGTTTAGGGTGTCAATTGCATAATCTCTACGGCCCGACAGAAGCGGCAATTGATGTCACCTTCTGGGAATGTCAACCAGAGAGCAACTTGAAGACTGTACCTATTGGTCGCCCAATTTCCAATACGCAAATTTATATACTTGACCAAAACTTACAACCAGTACCTGTGGGTGTACCAGGAGAGTTACACATCGGTGGTGCAGGATTAGCAAGAGGATACCTCAACCGTCCAGAGTTAACAGAAAAAAAGTTTATCCCCAACCCTTTCAGTGGAAGCAGGGGAGCAGGGGAGCAGAGGAGCAGAGGGGTAAGGGAGCGGAGGAGAAAAATAGTGCAATCTCCAGTTGCCAGTCCCCGCCTGTATAAAACCGGAGATTTGGCTCGTTATTTACCAGATGGCAATATCGAATATCTGGGACGTATCGACAACCAAGTAAAAATCCGTGGATTTCGTATCGAATTGGGAGAAATCGAAGCAGCATTAAGTCAACATCAAGATGTGCAAACATCTGTGGTCATCGTCCGCGAAGATACTCCTGGTGACAAGCGCCTAGTAGGCTATATAGTACCGCAGCCACAGATAACACCTACAGTAAGCGTTCTGCGTAGCTTCCTCAAAGAAAAGCTACCAGAATACATGATACCAAGTGCGATCGTCATCTTAGAATCTTTACCCCTAACCTCCAACGGCAAAATAGACCGTCGCGCCCTACCAGCACCAGAGCCAAGTGGTACATTATCAGATAAATATGTAGCTCCACGTACACCCCTAGAAGAAATCCTTGCACTGATTTGGCAAGAAGTCCTAAAAATAGAGCTTGTAGGCAGACATGATAACTTTTTTACCTTGGGAGGACACTCCTTATTAGCAACGCAACTCGTTTCTCGTGTGCGTAGCAGCTTGAAAGTAGAACTGCCATTGCGTTCGTTATTTGCTGCACCGACCATTGCAGAGTTAGCACAATTAATTCAGCAATTACAGCAACAAGATATAGAACTTGCTGCACCACCAATTTTAAGGCGGGCAGAAAACGCAGAAATACCACTGTCTTATGCTCAACAGCGTTTGTGGTTTTTAGACCAGTTCGAGCCGGACAGTCCCTTCTACAACATCCCAATGGGATTGCGCTTTGTCGGAAATGTGAATGTTGTCGCTTTGGAACAAAGCTTCAGGGAAATTATTCATCGCCACGAAGCATTACGCACTAATTTTGTTTCCGTTGATGGAAAACCAACTCAAATCATTCACAATTGGAGGGAACAGGGAACAGGGAACAGGGAACAGGAAAATATACCTTGGACACTATCAGTTGTTGAGTTAAAGCATTTACCCGTACTTGTACTGAGCGAAGCCGAAGTAACAGAACAAGAAACTGCTGCACAGAAATTAGTCCAACAACAAGCAATTGAGCCTTTTGACTTAGCTCATGATGCATTAATCAGAGCGACATTAGTGGTGTTGTCTCCTACAGAACAGTGGTTATCAGTGTCTATCCACCACGTTGTTAGTGATGGCTGGTCAATAGGTGTATTTATCGAGGAATTACAAGCACTGTACAATGCTTATTCTCAAGGTCAACCGTCACCCTTGTTACCACTGCCAATACAGTATGCAGATTTCGCATTATGGCAAAGACAATGGTTGCAAGGGGAAGTACTTAACAGCCAATTGAGTTACTGGAAACAACAATTGGCTAATGCACCCACATTCTTGTCACTACCCACAGACAGACCCAGACCTGCTGTGCAGACTTTCAATGGTGCATATCTTGAGTTTGCTTTGTCTGTTGAGTTAACTCAACAACTAACCAAACTGAGTCAACAGCAAGGGGTGACTTTATTTATGACTCTGTTAGCGGCATATAATACCCTGCTTTATCGCTACACAGGACAAGAAGATATCCTGGTGGGTTCGCCAATTGCTAACCGCGATCGCTCCGAAATAGAAGGGTTAATAGGCTTTTTTGTCAATACTTTGGTGATGCGGACTCAAGTTTCAGGCGATCGCAGTTTTAGCGAATTACTGACTCGCGTCCGTGACATGGCAATGGAGGCATACGCTCATCAGAACTTACCTTTTGAAATGCTGGTAGAAGCATTACAGGCAGAACGGAATCTTAGCCATACACCACTGTTTCAGGTAATGTTTGTCCTCCAAAATGCGCCCACTGCATCTGGATTAGACCTAACTGGGCTAAATGTCAGTTCATTGCCAGTAAAACTGACAACTTCCAGGTTTGATTTAACCTTAATCATGCAGAATAGTCCTACTGGGCTGATAGGATTGTGGGAGTACAGCACTGACTTGTTTGATGCTAGTACTATCGAGCGCATGACAAGTCATTTTGTCACCTTGCTTGAAGGCATTGTTGCTAACCCTCAACAGCAAATCTCACAATTGCCCCTGCTGAGTGAAGTTGAGCAACAAAAATTACTTTTTGAGTGGAACGATACTCAAGTTGATTATCCTCTTCATAAGTGCATACATCAGTTGTTTGAGGAGCAGGTAGAACTGACACCCGATGAGGTGGCAGTGGAGTTTGAGGAGCAACAACTTACTTACAACCAATTAAACTGTCGCGCTAACCAATTAGCTCATCACTTGCGCTCTTTGGGTGTAGGTGCAGATATTCTAGTCGGGTTGTGTGTCGAGCGTTCTTTGGAGATGGTCATTGGACTGTTGGGAATTCTCAAAGCAGGGGGAGCGTATGTACCACTCGATCCAGAGTATCCAACTGAGCGTTTGAGCTATATTTTAGAAGATACTCAAGCTAAAGTGTTGCTAACCCAGCGATCGCTTCTTGACCGACTGCCCCCAAATCAAACACAGCTTGTTTGCCTAGATACTGACGCTGAATTAATTTCTCAGTGCAGCCAAGATAATCTCATCACTGGCGTACAAGCCAATAACTTGGGTTACATAATTTACACTTCTGGTTCTACAGGTCAACCAAAGGGTATAGCCATGAATCAGCTTGCCCTTTGCAATATGATTTTGTGGCATCCAAACAATCTGAAAATTGCTCGTGGAGCAAAAACCCTACAATTTGCTTCGATTAACTTTGATGTCTCCTTTCAAGAAATCTTCACTACTTGGTGTTCTGGCGGTACATTGTTCTTAATAACTGAGGAATTACGCCACGATACCTCAAATTTGTTAAAAGTAATCCAAGAAAAAGCAATTCAAAGAATGTTTCTCCCCGTTGTGGGATTACAACAACTAGCAGAATTCGCTGTTGGTAGTGAGTTAGTAAATACTCATTTGCGGGAAATCATTACTGCTGGGGAACAGTTGCAGATTACTCCTGCCATTTCCAAGTGGCTGAGTAAGCTAAGTGACTGTACTGTGCACAATCATTACGGGCCATCCGAGAGCCATGTAGCCACCAGTTTTACTTTGCCTAATTTAGTAGATACTTGGCCGCCACTACCTCCAATTGGGCGACCTATTTCTAATACTCAAATCTACATCCTAGATAAATATTTACAGCCTGTACCCATTGGTGTACAAGGGGAATTGTACATTGCTGGTGTGCTTTTAGCCAAAGGCTACTTGAACCGCCCAGAGTTAACACAAGAAAAATTCATCCCAAATCCGTTTAAGGAGGCAGGAGGCAGGAGGCAGAAGGCAGGAGGGAGCAAATTATATAAAACTGGGGATTTAGCACGTTATTTGCCAGATGGTAACATCGAATCTTTAGGACGCATCGATAATCAAGTTAAAATTCGCGGTTTCCGCATCGAGTTGGGCGAAGTTGAAGCAGTACTGAGCCAACATACTAATGTACAAGCATCTTGTGCGATTGTGCGAGAAGATACCCCAGGTGATAAACGCTTAGTCGCTTACATTGTGCCACAGCCAGAGCAGAGAGTCTCTGTAAACGTTGTGCGTAGCTTCCTGAAGGAGAAGTTACCAGAGTATATGCTGCCAAGTGCAATAGTTATCTTGGAAGCTCTACCAATTACCTCCAATGGAAAATTAGACCGTCGCGCATTGAGGGCACCTGATTTACACAGTCAATTATTAGATCAGTATGTTGCTCCACGTAACCCAATTGAAGAAATTTTGTCACTAATTTGGGCGCAAGTGCTGAAAGTAGACCTTGTGGGCATACATGATAACTTCTTTGAACTTGGAGGACATTCGCTACTAGCAACCCAACTGGTTTCCCGCGTCCGTACCAACTTGAAAGTAGAACTACCATTGCGTAGCTTATTTGCTGCACCAACAATTGCTCAATTGTCCCAAAACATTCAACAGTTGCAGCAACAAGACTTAGAAATTATTGCACCACCCATTTTAAAGCGGGCAGAGAATGCAGAAATACCACTGTCTTATGCTCAACAGCGTTTGTGGTTTTTAGACAAGTTAAGCTCGAACAGTGCCTCATACAACATCCCCGTTGGTTTGCGCTTAGTCGGAACTCTTAATGTTGCCGCGCTACAACAAAGCTTAATTGAAATTATTCATCGCCACGAAGCATTACGCACCAATTTTGTTGTCGTTGATGGAAAGCCTTTACAAATCATTCAAACCCAGATTAATTGGACAGTTGCAGTTGTTGACTTGCAGCATTTACCCGTAACAGAACAAAAAACGGCTGCACAAAAATTACTGCAACAACAAGCAATTGAGCCTTTTGAATTAGAGTCAGAAGCATTAATCAGAGCAACATTACTGGTGCTGTCTCATACAGAACAGTGGTTATTAGTGTGTATGCACCACGTTGTCTCTGATGGCTGGTCAATAGGTGTGTTTGCCCTGGAGTTACAAGCACTGTACAATGCTTATTCTCAAGGTCAACCGTCACCTTTATTGCCACTGCCAATTCAGTACGCAGATTTTGCAATTTGGCAAAGACAATGGTTAGTCGGGGAAGTACTCAATAGCCAATTGAGTTACTGGAAACAACAATTGGCAAATGCACCTACGTTTTTGCCATTACCCACAGATAGACCCAGACCTGCTGTGCAGACTTTCAATGGTGCATATCTTGAGTTTGCTTTGTCGAGTGAACTAACTCAACGGTTGGTGCAGCTGAGTCAAAAGCAAGGTGTGACTTTGTTTATGACTTTGTTGGCGGCATATAATACCCTGCTCTATCGCTACACAGGACAGACAGATATTTTAGTGGGGACACCAATTGCTAACCGCGATCGCACCGAAATAGAAGGGTTAATTGGCTTTTTTGTCAATACTTTGGTGATGCGGACTGATTTATCTCTTAATCCTAGTTTTAACGAATTACTCCCACGTATCCGAGAAATGGCACTATCCGCCTACGCACATCAAGATTTGCCCTTTGAAATGTTGGTGGAAACTCTGCAACCAGAAAGAGACATGAGTCATACACCACTATTTCAGGTGATGTTTGGTCTCCAGAACGCTCCCATGTCTGAAATAGATTTGACTGGGTTAACTGTCAGTTCTTTACCAATAGAAAGTTCCACGGCAAAGTTTGATCTTACCCTATCAATGGAAAACACTAGTACTGGACTAGTGGGAGGGTGGGAATACAACACTGACTTGTTTGATAGCAGCACTATCGAACGAATGACGGGTCATTTTGCTTGTCTGCTAGAAGGTATTGTTGCTAATCCCAGCGAGCGCATTTCTCAATTGCCAATCTTAACAGCATCCGAGCAACAGCAATTATTAGTTGAGTGGAATGATACTCAGGTAGATTATCCCCAAGATAAATGTATTCATCAGTTGTTTGAAGAACAGGTGGAACGCACGCCCGATGCCGTGGCAGTGGTATTTGAGAATCAACAATTGACGTACCACGAATTGAATTGTCGTGCTAACCAGTTGGCGCATTACTTGCAATCCTTGGGAGTGTCCGCCGATGTGCTGGTGGGGATTTGTGTGGAGCGCTCTTTAGAGATGGTCGTTGGACTGTTGGGTATTCTCAAGGCGGGTGGGGCTTACGTACCACTTGACCCAGAATATCCCCAAGAGCGTCTGAGCTTTATGCTTGAAAATGCTCAAGTTTCTGTGCTGCTAACCCAACATAAATTAGTTGAGAAATTACAAAAGCATCAGACGCAGGTTGTGTGTTTAGATACTGATTGGCACTTTATTGCTCAGTTGCCTCAAGAAAATGCGATCGCTGAAGTACAAGCAACTAATTTAGCTTATGTGATTTACACTTCAGGATCTACAGGTAGACCTAAAGGTGTCATGGTTGAGCATAGGGGACTATGCAACTTAACTCACGCTCAGATTCAAATTTTTGGCTTGCATTCTGATAGTCGCGTTCTCCAGTTTGCCTCCTTCAGTTTTGATGCTTCTATCTGGGAAATTGTATTGGCTCTGGGGTCAGGTGCAACGCTGTACCTGGGAACAAAAGACTCTCTATTGCCAGGGAAGCCATTAATTGAGCAATTACGCAATCATTGCATTACCAATATCACGCTACCACCATCGGCTTTAGCAGTTATGCCTATGGAGGAACTTCCGGCACTGCAAACAATAATTGTAGGTGGAGAAGCTTGTTCTGCTGAACTAATCAGACAATGGTCTGCTGGCAGAAACTTCTTCAACGCTTACGGGCCAACGGAAGCTACTGTCTGTGCCACGCTCGTAAAATGCACTGAAGATGACGAGAAAATATCTATTGGTAAGGCGATCGCCAATACACAAGTTTACATTTTAGACGAAAATTTGCAACTAGTGCCTGTGGGTGTGCCAGGAGAATTGCACATCGGTGGTGCAGGATTAGCACGCGGTTATCTCAACCGACCAGAATTAACACAAGAAAAATTCATCCCTAACCCCTTTGATAGAAGCAGGGGAGCAGAGGAGCAGGGGAGCAGGGGGGCAGAAGTTCTTCCCAATCCCCAATTCCCAATCCCCAGTCCCCGACTATACAAAACTGGTGACTTAGCCCGTTATTTACCAGATGGAAACATAGAATACCTGGGACGCATTGACAATCAAATAAAAATCCGAGGTTTCCGAATTGAGGTAGGGGAAATTGAGGCAATACTGAGTCAGCATCCAGGAGTTAGGGAAAATGTGGTAGTAGCGAGAGAAGATATCCCAGGAGAGAAACGCTTAGTAGCTTATTTTGTGCCGGAGTTGGAGCAAACACCAACTATCAATGATTTACGCATTTTCTTGAAAGAAAAATTACCACAGTACATGGTTCCTTCGGCTTTTGTCACGTTAGAGTTTTTACCTTTAACTCCCAATGGCAAGGTAGACCGCAAAGCCTTACCTGCTCCTGATTTCCATAATACTCAAGCAGTAAATTTTGTGGCACCACGTACCCCTATAGAGGAAGTATTGGCAGGTATTTGGGCTAATGTACTGCATCTAGAGAAAGTGGGTGTTCTGGATAATTTCTTTGATTTAGGAGGCCATTCACTGACAACGATTCGGGTGATGTCCCAGGTAAATGAGACTTTCCAGATGAAGTTACCGTTGCGCCACTTATTTACTGCGCCAACTATTGCTGAACTTGCTCAAACCATTGAATCTACTTGTGGAACAGATTCTACTGTCAGTACCAATGAAATTACTTCCTTAAACTTACAGGCTGAAGTCGTCCTTGATGAGACAATCAAGCCTCTTAACCTAGTTTATCAACCTGTAAGTGAACCAAAGGCTATTCTGCTCACGGGTGCAACAGGCTTTGTTGGCGCTTTCTTGCTGGCGGAATTATTACAACAAACTCAAGCAGATATTTATTGTTTGGTACGTGCTGCTGATTTTACCGCAGGGAAACAACGACTTCAAGAAAGTCTGAAAGCTTATTTACTTTGGGAAGAGTCTTTTAACTCGCGGATTATTCCTGTATTAGGAGATTTATCTCAACCGCTTTTCGGTCTTGGTGATGAGCAATTTCACCACATGGCTGGCAAAATTGACTTAATTTACCATAATGGCGCTTTGGTGAATCATGTTTATCCCTACGCCTTGTTGAAAGCAGCAAATGTTCGTGGAACTGAGGAAGTCTTGCGATTAGCTAGTCAAATCAAAATCAAACCTGTGCATTTCATTTCTACTGTTAGCGTTTTCGCCTCAGATGAGTATTTCAAATTAGGGGTTGTTCAAGAAAATGATCCTCTGGAACACTCTCAAGGACTTGTTGGCGGCTATACCCAAAGTAAATGGGTTGCAGAAAAGATTGTCATGATGGCACGCGATCGCGGGTTGCCTTGCAGTATCTACAGGCTTGGTAGAATAACATGGCACAGTAAAACTGGCATTTGGAATTCAAATGATATGTTTTACAGATTCATCAAAAGCTGCATTCAACTAAAAAGTGCGCCAGAGATGAACAGTTTGATAGAAATTACACCTGTTGACTATCTCGCCAAAGCCTTAATCAACCTGTCGCAGCAGCCAGAATCTTTGGGCAAAGCCTTTCATCTAATTAGTTCTCATTCTGCTCCTTGGAGTCAATTTATAAACTGCATCCGCTCTTTGGGCTACCCACTGCAAGAGCTTTCCGATGAGGATTGGCAAGCTGAACTAGTTCGTAGTAACCAAATTTCTACTGATAACGCTTTATATTCAGCTATATCGCTGGCTGAAGACAATACATCTTCAGAGTCCAATGCAACATCTAGCTTAAAATTTGATTGCCAAAATACCCTCAATGGACTTGCAGATACCACCATTCGCTGGCCGGAAGTAGACGATAAATTACTCCAAGCTTTCTTTACCAACTTTAGCAATTCGACTTCGGACAAAAAAAAGTAATTGGAGTTTTTTGCATAAATGTGGCTTTGAACATAAGCCTGGTAGAGTCGATAGCGGTATTGGGGTAAGGTTTGAGCGTCACTGCTTTCCCCTAGCACATTTTTATGAGATTTCTTTCTCAAAGCCTTGCTGTATCACGGTTATAAAATGTGCAAGTTAAGAATTTAGCAGAATTGAAAAGGTTTCAGTTGAGTTGAAATTTAAATGTAAGGAACTGCATTATGACTACTTCTAACCAGATTAAATCCAAAGTATGGGAAAACAAGCAAGAGTATCCCTTAAGTAGAGAATCTTTAAGAATGCTCTTGGAAAACCGAATTCCTCTGATTAGGCTAAAAGAATTTGCCACATCCCAAGAGTGTGAGATGTTAGTTGATCAAGCTCAATTATTCAACTTTGATTGCTATCAAGATGTGAATCCCAAGATTGAACGAATTGGCATCACAGTGTTTGAATATAACCGCATTAATAAAGCAGCTTATTTTCAAGCAGTAGAACGCACAACTAAATTAAGAGACTGCATTATGGCAGCGTCTTTCAATCCATTAGAACGTTTAATGGTGAAAATCCGAGAGTGTACAGGCGCGATTGTGCGAATTGCTTCAGAACCATTCTATGGTAGTTATTATGCAGGACTGATCAGAAAAATAGAGCGAGGTACTCAACTTCATATTGATTATGCCCCGTTAGAACAATCGGAATGGGAAATTGGTACAGTTATTTATCAACTTTCCTGGAATTTATATTTGAAATTTTCTGCTAATAATTATGGCAAAACACGTATTTACGATCGCCAGTGGCAACCAGGAGATGACCAATATAAACTCGATTCCTACGGCTATAGTGATACAGTAATTGCAGATGCAGACATGATCAGCTTCCAACCTTATGTAGGAGATGTATTCATTTTCAATACAGGCAACTATCACACTGTTGAGCCGATGGATGGACAACGTGTGACTTTCACTTCTGCCATCGGGTTACTACCTAACGGTGAAATTATTTTGTGGTCTTGAATGTGACAAGTAGGAAGCAATTTGGTAAACATAGTGAGGAAGTAATTCATGCCCTTAGCAGCTGTGATGACTGCACCTAATCAACCAGTTGAAGTCCAACAATTACCAGACCCGATTCTAGAAAAGGGTGGAATCATTCTTGAAACCTTATATAGTGAAGTTTGTGGAACTGATGTACATTTGCTACATGGGCGTTTAGAGGGAGTACCGTATCCCATCATCCCTGGACACTTCTCAGTTGGTCGTGTGGTGGAAACAGGTGGAGCAGTTAGTGATGTCAATGGTAAATTAATTACTACTGGAGCGATCGCCACCTTTCTCGATGTCCACGAAACCTGTTACAACTGCTGGTATTGTCTAGTAGCCAAAGCATCCACTCGCTGTCCACAACGCAAAGTTTATGGTGTCACCTACTCAGCCAAAGATGGGTTGTTGGGGGGTTGGTCTGAACTAATTTACCTCAAACCAGGGGTTAAAGTTCTAACTTTACCTGAAGAAGTCTCACCAAAGGAATTCATTGCTGGGGGGTGTGCTTTACCAACTGCACTACACGCTATTGATCGAGCGCAAATTCAAATTGGTGATGTTGTAGTGGTGCAGGGTTGCGGGCCCGTGGGTTTGAGTGCGGCAATTCTAGCTTTGCTCTCAGGTGCGGGCAAAGTGATTGTCATTGATAAATTTGAGAGTCGATTATTAGTTGCCAAATCCTTCGGTGTAGACGAAACTCTTGTAATTAAGGCTGATGAGCCACAACAACATATTGAGCGGGTTTTGGAATTGACGCACGGTCACGGTGCTGATGTCACTATTGAAGCCACAGGCATTCCCATTGCTGTCAAAGAAGGCTTGAATATGACGAGAAATGGAGGTCGCTATGTTATTGTCGGGCATTACACTAACACGGGTGAGATTCTCATCAATCCACACTTAGAAATTAATCTAAAACATATTGATATTCGCGGGACTTGGGGAATTGATTTCAGCCATTTTTACAGAATGATTGAATTACTAAAACGTCATAGTGATTCCAGTAAAAATATTGCTTGGTCAAGTATGATTAGTCGTTCATATACACTACAAGAAATTAATCAAGCCCTGGCAGATGTAGAACAAGGAACTGTATTAAAGGCTGTGATTCAACCTAATCTATCTTGATGCCAATATATCAAAAGACTTAGATAATAGGGAGAAGATATGCTCGGAGATTTACAAATTGCCTTTATCGGCGGCGGCACGATGGGCGAAATTATAATTAGTAGATTGTTATCGACGAAAACTGTTCAAAAACCTGAGCTAATTATTGTCAGTGATCCACTTTCTAGTCAATGCCTTCATTTAGAAAAGGAATATGGAATACGTACTACAAAGAGCAATATAGAAGCAGTACAAGGCGCATCTATTGTGATATTGGCGGTGAAACCGCAGGTTTTGGCAGAGGTTATGGCTATGCTTAAGGATAAAATTTCACCTGATGCTTTAGTAATTAGTATTGTGGCTGGAGCAAGTATTCCATCTCTGTGCCAAGGGTTGGATCATGCTGCTGTTGTTCGTACAATGCCGAATATTGCAGTACAAGTTGGTCATGGAACTACGGTGTGGAGTGCATCATCAAGTGTGACAGAGATACAGCGATCGCATACCCAAGTCATTTTACAAGCATTAGGCAAGGAATTTGCTACCCAAAATGAACATTACCTTGATATGGCAACGGCGCTGAGTAGTGCGGGGACTGGATTTGCGTTTCTGTATATCGAAGCGATGATTGATGCTGGTGTTCAGATAGGTTTAACTCGCACACAAGCTCAAGAACTAACATTGCATACGATTGCTGGCAGTGTAGAACTTATATTTCAGACTGATCAACATCCAGCAGTCTTACGAAACAAGGTGACTAGTCCTGGGGGAGTGACTGCTGCTGGTCTTTACGAGTTAGAAAAAGGTGGTATGCGAACTGTCATTTCTAATGCAGTGTTTGCTGCTTTGAGCCGCACTCAACAATTAGGTAATATGAGATGAAAAAGTATGTTCGACTAATTGCAGAAAAAAGACAAGAAATAGATAAACTTGGTGGCCTTTTTCGCAAACCTGATAACAATAAAGAAGTGTTTGCTCCGGGGGAGTTCGCTGATTTCAGTAAACCAAACGATACCGCAAAACAATCTTGACTTACATTCATGAGGAAAGAAGCGATCGCTTAATATTTGCATCTGTGCAACAGATTATGCTGGGGCATCTACCCGAAAAAGATATTTATGTCCAATTAATAAATTCTTCAGCAAGGGACTCGTATTTTCCATCGATTTGGTGTACCTTGTTAATTCTGTGCAATTATTAATACCTATCTTCTCCCAACTTTACTCAGACAAATTTTAAACCAATGCCTTCGAGGGCTTCAGCCGCGTTGTCACCCCTTCAGATTGTTTGGTTAAAGCAAGAGACACGATGAATCGCCGTCCCTACTTTTGTAGAGACGGCGATTTATCGCGTCTTTGTGATGATTTATCGCATCACCGAGTAATTCGTTTATCGAAGGAAGATCCCGCACTATTGCTAGTTCCTACGCAATAAGAAAGGGGGCAGGAAGTTGGGGAAATTCCAGAATCTTTCTCCCCTTCTCCTTGCTCCCTTACCTCTTTGATCTGAATTATCAAAAAGCGTTACAGCTTCGTCCCACACTCAGCACAGAAGTTATGAGTAGGCGCATTTTTAGCATTGCAATGACTACAATACACTGGCTCTGCTGCCGCTTTGGGCAGTTGCTTCTGCAAGCCGACCATTTGAGCGTTGCTCTTACCTGGGGCTACCATTGGATAGCAGTTTTCTTCTCTGGTGACGTAGGCATTTAAGATTACTGGGCCTTTGTGTGCTAGCATTTCGGCGATCGCATCTTTTAATTGACTGCGATCGCTAATTACCATACCCTTAATCCCATAAGCTTTTGCCAATAATTCTACGTCTGGCATCCCTACTTCCATATCTGAGGATGAGTAACGCTCACCATAGAAGGCTTGCTGCCACTGGCGCACCATCCCTAACCAGCCGTTATTGATTATTATTGTCTTGACATTTATTCCATACTGTGCAAGTGTTCCTAGTTCCTGCAAACACATTTGGAAACTAGCATCACCGCTAATACAGATGACTTCTTCATCAGGAAACGCTACTTTCGCACCCATTGCCGCAGGTAAGCCAAAACCCATCGTTCCCAAACCAGCGCTAGAAATCCAGCGTCTTGGGCCATTCTTCAGGAATTGCGCTGCCCACATTTGATGTTGTCCTACATCTGTGGTATAGAAAGCCTGCGGTGCTTGGCGACTGACTTCTACAATCACTTCTTGGGGTGAAATGCTGTCGGGATGCTGCGGCACGATTAGAGGATACTCTTCGCGCCAGCGGTTGACTAAATTTAACCACTCTTGGTTTTGATTCGGTGTAGCCTTAATCCCTGTTTCTTTGCAGCGACGCAACAAGTCTACTAACACGTTCCGCACATCACCAACGATGGGCACTTCAGGAATGCGATTTTTGCCGACTTCTGCCGGATCGATGTCGATGTGAATGACTTTGGCGCGGGAGGCGAATTCGTCTAACTTGCCTGTAACGCGATCGTCAAATCTAGCGCCAACGCAAATCAGCAAGTCACAATCACTAACGGCGAAGTTAGCGTAAGCAGTGCCGTGCATTCCCAACATTCCCAAAGCTAGGGGATGATGTTCATCAAATGCACCGATCCCCATTAAGGTTGTGGTGACAGGGATGTTGAATAATTCAGCCAGTTCTTTTACTTCTTCATGAGCACCAGCTGCGATCGCACCACCACCGACATACAATAGCGGACGGCGACTTTCAGTAATCAACTGGATTGCGGCATGAATTTGCCGGGGATTACCCTTCACCGTGGGACGATAACCGCGTAACTTCACTGAACCTGGTTTTACAGGTACATAGTCAAATTCTTCTAAAGCGACATCTTTGGGGACATCAATCAAAACAGGCCCCGGACGTCCAGTACTAGCAATGTGGAAAGCTTCAGCGACAATTCGCGCCATATCTTTGGGGTCACGCACTACATAAGAGTGCTTCACAATCGGTAGGGTAATCCCGTAGATATCGGTTTCTTGAAACGCATCTGTACCAATGGACGGACGTGCTACCTGTCCCGTGACTACAATCATCGGGATCGAATCCATGTAGGCTGTGGCGATGCCTGTCACCAAGTTAGTTGCTCCTGGGCCAGAAGTACCAAAGCATACTCCTACTTTCCCTGTAGCACGGGCGTAACCGTCAGCAGCGTGGGCTGCGCCTTGTTCGTGTCTCACGAGAATGTGCTTCATAGCACCAGTTGCTTCCACCTTATACAGGTCGTCGTAAATTGGTAGAATTGCCCCACCAGGATAACCAAAAATATAATCAACGCCGTGGCGATGAAGGCTGTCAAGTAGAGCAAAACCGCCAGATGCACGTTTGGGCACGACTGGCTGGCTAGAAGCACGAGACTGTTTGTGATTCTCGGTTTGTGGGAGACTAATTTGGGAAAGCGATCGCACGGTCAAACCTCAGACTATAGCTAAAGTTAATGCTGAATTCTGTAGTTAAGATTTCATTTTAATTGAAAACTTCAATCAAAATCTTATTAATTTTTATATTAAATATAAAGTTAGATTATTAGCCTACATTAATTAAATTACGTCTTGCAATACTTTGCGAGTATTTTGCCAAGCCCAAACACCCACAACCACGACAATAATACTCATTGCTACAAGCACAGTTCGCAAGCCCAGAACATCAGTTAATGGCCCAGTAATAGCCAAAGGTAAGGCCAGAGCGATGTTGACGGCATGATTTTGAAAGCCAAATACCTTACCGTGCATAGTAGATGGTGTTTGTTGTTGAATTAAAGTTTGCATGGGCACACCAATGAAGGCAGCACCTACACCCAAAAATGCACACAATCCCAGCGCCACCAACAAGTTGTGCGTAAAAGTGAACACTCCTAAAACTAGTGCCATCATCAAAAATCCAATTAAAGGTAGGGGTTTGTGATGCAACTTATCACCCCAGTGACCTAAAATCGCCGCACCAAATACCATACCCACCCCGGCTGCTGCTAGGAAAAAGCCAAACTGTTTTTCTTTAAGACCAAACTCCTCGGCTAATTGAATTGTCAGCACTGTTAACGCTGCAAACACACAATATAAAGTTGTCAGTTGCAGCATGGCATTCAAGATCAAACGGTTTTTCTTAAGATAGCGCAAGCTCTCAGTGAATTCAGTCCAAGGGTGATTTGATCCTTGGTGTTCTTGGTGGGGTTTGTGTTCTTTAAACTTAATTGGCTGCATGATCGCAGCCGATAATAGATATAATCCACCAACCACAAGTTCTTGACCGTATTCTGCTCCCATCAGGCTTTTCGACAAACTCAAAATCGGCTCACCGATCGCAAAGCCAACAATTAAAGCTCCCATCATCGTGCTGCTAAACAGCGCATTAGCTGCCAACAAATTTTCTCGCTTCACCAACAGGGGAATAGCTGCTTGCTCGGCTGGTGCAAAAAACTGCGTCACTGAGGAAATGGCAAAAGTTAAAATTAACAGAATTAGGAACTCCCTTGGCAAAAAGGGAAGACACAGCGTTAACAACCCACGCACGACATCTGAGCCAACCATAATCAGCTTTTTTGGCAAGCGGTCAACAAAGATACCACCAGCCGAGCCGAACAAAATTGCTGGTATTGTAAAGGACAGCATCAAGGTTGAGTACATCGAGTTTTGTGCCAACCCTGGAAGCGGTGAGTAGTTCTCCAGTAGAGCAATCATCAAAACGAAGAAGACTTTATCTGCTAACTGGGACACCAATTGCCCAATCCACAGGAGCATAAAACCACGGTTTTTTAGCAGTGCGCCAAACCCGTTATTAACAGCAGCCGGTTCAGTTGGAAACATTAGATACTTTGGGTAGATGGGGCATGGGGGATAGGGGATAGGGGATAGGGTATAGGGTATAGGGTATAGTTTTTCTTCACTGTCCCCTGTTACCTGTAACCTTTTCCCTTCATCACTCCTACCTCCTCACTCCTGTTTACTTACTCCATTGTCCGGATTAATTTGCTTCATAGTGCTTTAACAGCATAAGCAAAAACTCAGCTGCTGTCAGACGACCTTTGGGTGGAGAAATTCCAATGGATGAATCTACCCACCAGCCTTGTACATTTTGGGGAGATTTCCAAATGGACAAATGATCAACTGCTGGCTCTGCATAAAAGTTATTTTGCCCACAACCTAGCAAACAAGAACTCCAATGGGTGAAATAATCATGACTTATTCGATGAATAGGGAAATTCCCCTTTAGTGGTACTCCCCATCCATCTATAGCAATAAACCCTTTGACACGACCACCCAAGAGTTGCCACAAATGCGCTGCGCCTATTGCCCCGACTACCCCAGCACTAAAGCTAATGAAGATGATTGATGATTCTGGAGAGTTGGTCAAGCAATCCCGCAAAAACTGCAAAATGTGCAAGGCTGATAAAACCAAAACATCTTTACCCGGATAAATCAGTATATTTGCGTAATTCGGTGCGATCGCGTAGCTCACCCCAGGTATCGCGTTATTAGAAACTAAATCTAACAATCCGACTCTAAAGCTTTCAGTTAATTCTGGCTCATGAATTCCAGGGCAAATAATTATACTCGTTTGTCTATTCTGAAAATTTGGCATTGTGTAAGATAAATCTTTGTGCCTGAACGTTGGTGGACATATATCGTGTTAGCAAATTTTAGTATTGTATTAATCACTTAAATCTGCTATCGAGGGTCTATTAGCTATTTACCCAACAATCAATAATAAGGATATAAATCAGAACTTACGTCAGTATGTGATCCAATAGGGTTCGGTTAAAGAAGAAAGGGAAAAGGGAAAAGGTTTTGAATACATCCTTTACCAAATGGCACTAAGAAAAGCCCAAAAGCTTGTGTCGTCTCGTTCCCAGCCTAGAGGCTGGGAATGTATTTAAAAGAGGCTCTGCCTCAATTCAAGCTACCGGAGGCGGAGCCTCCCAGAATAGATTCCCAGCCTGGAGGCTGGGAACCAGTCAGAATAAGGGCTGTATCTTTTCTTAGTGCCATTCCATCCTTTACCCAATACCTGCAACCCCATTCCCCAGACCACAAGGAAGGTGAAAAATGCTTATCCGAATCGTATTGTGATGTGATCCGTTTAAGACTCGTCAAACAGCGTATAGCAGATGATGCATTGGTTCGATTTTCCATGCCCCATTCCCAATGCCCAATGCCCAATGCCCCACGTAAGTCTTGTATGTCTTTTGATGTATTATCTTGATTTACCCACCCATCCTATCCCCCTGGATGGGATAATAAGTTACAAGTAGGGAAAATGTGCAAACTATTCCCTAACTTTATATTTCTCTGCACTCTGGTTATATTGAGGAACTCATTGTGGTTGCCACGCCGGAAAAAGTACAACACACCCACGAGCATCTATCAGGTAAAGACCGTGTAGCCGTATTGCTTATGGGCTACGGCGAAGTCGAAAGCTACGAAGATTTCGCCAACTATAACGAACAGGCTTTAAATCTACTGACAGCAAAATTTGCACCAGTACCAACCTGGATTTATCCCCCCCTAGCAAAGCTTTTGGCGCTATTTGACCGCCATGAGTGGGGACATACACACCACGATTTTATCTCCCCACACAACGCCATCTTTGAACAGCAGCGGGCTGGAATTGAGAAGAATTTACAAGAAAAATGGGGCGATAAGGTTCAAGTTTTCAAAGCTTTTAACTTTTGCGCCCCTTTTCTGCCCAACCAAGTTTTAGCAGAAATCAAAAACCAAGGCTTTGAGAAGCTACTAATTTACCCACTGCTGGTTGTTGATTCTATCTTTACTAGTGGGATTGCGATCGAGCAAGTTAACAATGCTCTTGTTGAGTTGACTGATGGTGAAGAACACTGGGTTAAAGCACAGCGTTACATTCCTTCTTTCTTCAACGAACCAGCCTATATCGATTTAATGGCTCATCTGGTTGAGGAGAAAATTGCTGAGTTAGCCTCAGCTTATCTACCTTCTCAAATCGGTATTGTGTTAATGAATCACGGCTGTCCTCACAAAGCCAAAGGCTTTACTTCTGGGATTGCTGAAAGTGAAGCAATGTACGATTTAGTTCGAGATAAGTTGATTAACCGTTATCCCTTAATCTCCGTGGGTTGGCTCAATCATGACACGCCGTTAATTGATTGGACACAGCCAAATGCAGAGCAAGCTGCAAATAACTTGATCCAATTGGGTGCAAAAGTAGTGATATTTATGCCAATTGGCTTTGCGACAGAAAATCACGAAACTCTATTGGATGTACACCACATCATCCATGCTTTGGAAAAACAGCATCCTGGTACGAACTACGTACAAATGGCTTGCGTCAACGACCATCCAGAATTCTTGGCGATGGCGGCGCAATGGGCTGATGCTCATATTGCACAACTCTTGTCAGAGCAAACTGTGGCAGTTAATCCCCAACTAGCGGGGCATCATCACCACCACCATCATCATTAAGTTTTGTAGGCTGCAAATAGACCTAACCCCCTAACCCCAAACTCGTCGCGGGAAGGGGGAACAATTAAAAGCCTCTCTCCTTTTAGGCTACGGNNAGTCTCTGACTCAATATCTGACTAGAGGCTCTGCCTAGGCTGTTGACTTTGTTGGTTTTAAGGCAAAATTATTTCATGCAATAATGATGTTGCTAGAGTCGAGAAAAGCCAAAGTAAATGCAAGAGTTTAAAAGCCCAGTCAGTAGATTAGCACGGTTGTTTCATAAAGGTCGAGATAGCTGGAGAGAAAAAGCCTTAGAAAAACAAAAGAAAGTCAGGACGTTAGAAATAAAAGTCCGAGATTTAACTGCATCACGAGAGCATTGGAAACAGCGTGCGCTGGCAGCAGAATCACAGATAAAAGAGCAGAAAATGGGAGGAGAAGTCGGTGAAAAAAAGAAGAAATTGCTAGTGAGGAGAACAACTTAGACGAGAAAAAATATAGTGAGGAATTAAGTATTAAGGGACATACTTATGATGCTCAGACAATTCAACAAGCTTTAGAACTTTTAATTGACTGTGGTATCAGTTTTAGAGCGACAGAAAAAGTATTCGAGTTATTTAAATCTGAGTCAAATATAACCCCAAGCTTTACTTGTATAAGAAAATGGTTAGGAAGGATGGGGATATATGAATTGACAAGAAAAAAAGAGTATCGGGATGATTGGATATTTATTGTTGATTTTACACTGGAATTAGGAAAGCAAAAAGCTTTAGTTATACTAGGAATCTCACAAAAGTATTTTAGTGAACAAGTAGTTGCAAAAGGACGAGCATTATCACTTGAGGATGTCGAATTATTAGGATTAGAAATTATGGGTTCGACAAAAGGAGAAATGATTCTTCATCAGCTAAATAAAATCACAGAAAGAGTTGGCGTACCAGTACAAATAGTTGCAGATCATAGTAATGACCTGGCTCGTGGAATCAAGCTATATAAAGAAAATTATCCAGGAATCATTTACACTCATGATGTCACTCATGCAATGGCTTTACTTTTAAAATACAGGTTAGATGCAGATGATAGATATCAGTCATTTATGCAAAAATGCAATACATGCAGGCAAAGACTCCAGCAAACAGAATTATCTTTTTTGTCTCCTCCATCTCAACGTTCTCAATGTCGTTACTTCAATGTTGAAAGATTAACTAATTGGGCGATTAAGCTATTAAACTCTCCAGCAGAAACTCTGATTAAATTAATGTCAGATATTGAACATAAGCTGATTTATCCAAAAATAATAGAGAAATTGGGATGGTTAGCTGATTATGAAGCAGACCTGATTCACTGGAATCAAATGGTAGCAATGACGCGCAGTCTAGAAACCCAATTAAAACAATTAGGACTTAATTCTCAATCCCTGGAATATTTTCAGCAAAATAAATTTGAATTTGTTAACAGTTCGCTCCAAGATTTCCAACAGCAAATATTTGATTACGTGACTAATCAGTGTTTGCAAATCAAGGATAAAGAAACTTTTTTAGCTACTTCTGATGTAATTGAATCGTTGTTTGGAAAATATAAGCAATTTTCTGCACGTTGTCCAATTAAAGAGATGGGGCAGATGTTATTAACTATTTGTTTATCTACCATGAATTTAACAACCTCCGTTATTAAAAATGCACTGGAAAACATTAGTTTTACAGATGTTGAAGAATGGCTCTCTGAAGTTTTTGGACAATCTATGCTCTCAAAGAGAAAAACTTTATTTTCAGCCAACACTAACGACACAGAAACTGCATGAACTTTTACCCTCCAAAAAGGCACAAAGTCAACAGCCTAGGCAGAGCCTCTAATCAGGCATTCCTATGCAGAGCATAGGAACGAGATAAAAGAGAGAACAACGAGAAATTGATCTACTTTTGACTTGTGTGTACACCGTAGCCTTTGCAAGGGGAGGGCTAGGGTGGGGTGAAACCTTTGAATTTTACTCTACAACTCTAGTAGGGAAGGGGCTGGGGGTTAG
>NZ_KV757746.1 GCF_001712795.1 Nostoc sp. KVJ20 | reverse complement strand
TGTCTCATAGCTAAAGTCCTCTGAAGAAGACTAAAGAGCGCGAAAATTTTCAGTCTACTTCAGTAGACTTGAGCAATTAGTCTCTTAATTATATTCCCTGGCGGGTGAACAACACCTAATCAGTGCGCTATTTTTGGCTTAAGTTGACACTAATATTCATGTAGACGCGCAGCGGCTACTCTTACGAAAACGCTTTCAGAGAATGAAGGTTTTGTCTGTGTAGCCGCGACTTCTAGTCGCTTGCTCCCCTACTTCTCCCCGATTTTTACCTAATTTCAAATTATCAACATAAAATTTGTTAACACTTTTAGCGATACCAAACTTTTCAACATCCTATGAATGAAGATAGAACATTTTTTCGTATATTTGGTTCAATATTCGGCGGTGTTGGCAGCATAATTGCCGTCACGGGCATAATTATTGGACTGAATACTCGTTCCTTTGTGACCTCTGCAATCCCAGCACAAGGGACAATAATTGATTTGGTACGACGTTCATCAACTGATAATAAGGGTCGTTATTCTTATGTCTACTATCCAGTGGTGAAATTTACCACTTCCTCTGGTGAAACAACGGTTTTTGAAGCAAATTCAGGCAGCAACCCACCAGAATTTACTAAAGGTCAGCAGGTAGAAATACTATACAGTCCTGAAAAACCAAATTCTGCCACGATCAACTCCTGGCTAAGTTTATGGTTTTTGCCTATTATGTTTATCAGCTTAGGATCAATTTTTGCCTTGGTTGGCGGAATTGTATTAGTCAGGTCGTTTCCGCGTTTGATAGGTTCTAAATAAAAGTATTTTGGGAACGGAATAGACTGATTTTTTCATCTTGCATCAAAGTTACTACTAAAATCTCCATTAAGAAAACGAAGAATACAGCAACGTAGATGCAATAAGTATTTGAGGCAGTAATACCTATGTTTGAACCCTATGCCATCCGCACCGAAGCTGATTATCGTGCTGCACTTGATGAAATTGAAAGATTGTTTGATGCGGAATTAAATACACCAGAGTTTGACCGCTTGGAAGTTTTAACTACGCTTGTGGCAGCATACGAGCAAAGGTGTTATCCAATAGAACCACTAGATCCTATTGAAGCAATTTTATATTATCTCGAATTCCGTGAGTTGTCTTTGGATGAATTAGAACCAATTAAACAAGCGATGTCTTAGAGATTATTTGAACAGCAAATACACCAGGCGATTAGAAATCGCGGCTACACAAACAAAGTCCGCCTGTGCGGACTTAAGAAATTGGAAACCCGCGTAGTGGGTAAAGTCCCGTGCTTCACGCAATGCTTTAAAGTAATGAGTAATGAGTAAGGAGTAATGAGTGGATGAAAAATGGGCATTTACTCATTACTTATTACTCATTACTCATTACTCCTTCTTAAGAGCGCCTTTAGGTCGGTGAGGATGTCAAAAATGACAACTAACTAAACACGCGACTTGACAAATTTTTCCAATCTATCCATTCCCTTTTCAATCGTCGCCATATCTGTGGCGTAGGAAAGGCGAATGTTGTCATCAGCGCCAAAAGCAATTCCGGGAATGACTGCAACTTGATGTTGTTCCAGCAAAGCGTCACAAAATTCTAGAGATTTTAGACCGGTTTTGCTGATGTCAGGGAAGAGATAAAAAGCGCCATCTGGTTTTGCGGTACTCAATCCGGGAATGGCGTTGAGTCTGTCTAGCATTACCTGTCGGCGTTTGGCGAAGGCTTGGCGCATTTCTTCGACACAATCTTGAGAACTTTCTAAAGCCGCGATCGCACCATATTGGGCAAAGGTACAAACGTTAGATGTACTATGTCCTTGGATGGTACTCGCTGCTTTAATGATTTCCACGGGACCTGCTAAATAGCCAAGTCTCCACCCAGTCATAGAATAAGCTTTCGCAAACCCATTACTGATCAAAGTGCGGTCAAAAATTTCCTTCCCAAGAGAACCGATGCTGATATGTTCTGCACCGTCGTAGAGAATCTTTTCGTAAATCTCATCAGAGACGACTAAGATATCTGCATCAACTATTACCTGCGCCAGGGCTTTGATTTCATCTGGTGTATAAACCATCCCAGTGGGATTAGATGGGGAGTTGAGGATAAATAGCTTAGTCTTAGGCGTGATTGCTTTACGGAGTTGTTCGGGAGTAATTTTATAACCGGTCGTAGCATCTGTGGGCACAATTACCGAAACTCCGCCGACTAAAGTCACCATTTCGGGATAACTTAGCCAGTAGGGTGCAGGGATAATTACCTCATCACCTGGATCGATTAGCGCCACCATTAAGTTGTACAGAGAATGCTTACCGCCATTGGTGACGATGACATTCTCTGACTTGTAATCAAGACCGTTATCAGTTTTAAGCTTACGGGCGATCGCTTCCCTTAACTTTGGTTCTCCGGCGGCGGCACCATATTTGGTTTTGCCTTCATCCAAAGCTTTTACTGCTGCGGCTTTAATATGCGCTGGGGTATCAAAATCTGGTTCTCCAGCGCTAAAACTACAAACATCTATTCCCTCTGCCTTCAATGCCTTAGCCTTGGCTGCGATCGCTAAGGTTAATGAAGGTGTTACCTGACTTACTCTTGCTGCCAGCTTCATTCTTACTTTTTTTTGGCAAATCTTTCACTTATCTAAGGATATCCCAGAATCCCTACCAAGATTTGCTTTTTCTGAATTCGTTGGGGATTGGGGAGATGAGGCAATACGCTTCGGTTAAGGCAAGATGACAGGGGACAGGGGACAGGGGACAGTGAATAATCTCTAACCTTTACCCTTTACCCTGTAACCTGTACCCTATTCCCTTACTCATTCCCTAAGCTATCGTCACATCTGGCGACAAGTAAACATCTTGAATGGTGTGGAATAGCTTCACGCCTTCTTCAAAGGGACGCTGAAAGGTCTTCCGCCCAGAAATTAATCCTGAACCACCAGCCCGTTTGTTAATTACAGCAGTGCGAACGGCTTCGGCGAAGTCATTTTTCCCAGTCGCGCCACCAGAATTAATCAGTCCCACACGCCCAGAGTAGCAATTCAGCACTTGGTAACGAGTTAAATCAATTGGGTGATCGGTTGTCAATTCTGTGTAAACTCGCTCATCGGTTTTGCCGTAACTCTTACCACTGGCTTTGGCAACTGCACCATAACCATTGTTAGTTTCGGGTAACTTTTGTTTGATGATGTCGGCTTCAATGGTGACACCCAAATGATTCGCTTGTCCGGTGAGGTCGGCTGCAAGGTGGTAATCTTTATCTTGTTTAAAGGCGTTATTTCGCAGATAGCACCAGAGAATAGTAACCATCCCTAGTTCATGGGCGCGTTTAAAAGCTTGGCTGATTTCTTTGATTTGTCTGGTAGAATTCTCGGAACCAAAGTAAATTGTCGCACCTACGGCGGCTGCCCCCAAATTCCAAGCTTGTTCCACATCAGCAAATAATACTTGGTCAAATTGATTGGGGAAAGTCAGCAATTCGTTGTGATTGATTTTGACAATAAAGGGAATTTTGTGGGCATATTTGCGCGAAACTATACCTAATGTCCCTAAAGTAGTAGCAACAGCATTGCAACCTGAAGCGATCGCTAGCTTGACAATATTTTCTGGATCAAAGTAAATCGGATTGGGTGCAAAAGACGCACCTGCTGAGTGTTCAATCCCTTGGTCTACTGGTAAAATAGATAAATAACCTGTGTTTGCCAGACGACCAGTAGAATAAAGTAGCTGGAGATTACGCAATACTTGAGGGTTGCGATCGCTGTTGAGCCAGATTCGATCTACAAAATCTGGCCCCGGCAAATGTAGTAAATCACGAGAAACTTTTGCTTTGTAGGTAAGCAGGTCTTCTGCCTCTTTACCTAGCAATGACTCGATAGAATTAGCCTCTATGAGCGTTGTAGTCATGGCGTTTTCCTCAGAATTTGAGCAAATGACCTTTGTCTTTAAGATAGCATTTTTAATATTGTTAACCTGGTTATGCAAGCATTAACTATATGTAAAATCTTTCTGATATATAGTAATCCGATTTGATTTCTGAATCACTCGTAGAGGTAAGGAACTGGGGATTAGGGGCAATGGGGACTGGGAAGAAGGAATAAAGGTGTACTGAGTTTTTTTCAAAAATCAAATATGAGTCCTATAGCAATCTTAAATCATTTGTAAAAACTTGTTTGACTCATCAAACGTGAGATTTAATTGTCAAAATTTGTATTTTCTCCCAAGCAAATAACTTCTTTAGAAAGATGCGGAGTGATAAAATCGCGCTAAAGATCAGAATTTGCCCCCAAGTTTGCAGGTTAATGGCCTTTAACAAAGTTGCTGCAACCATAAAGCTCAAACTAGTTAGCATTCCTTCTGCGACTATAAGCCTTGCCTGGTAAACATTGCACTTAAGAATTAGAGAAAAGATTGCAGCGATGACATAACCAGCGATCGCTAAAGAACCTAACAACTGGATGATTGTTGCCCATACAGAGAAATTAAAAAGATTCATCCTTAATATTGTTCTTTTTAGTCTTTGCTTGCTCAATTTCTTTTGCCAAAAAGAAATTCAGAATAGTTCGTAGTGCAATAATGGCAGCAAGTTTACCAATTTCATCCCAAGTTGGAGCGATCGTACTACGTAAAATGTCAGCAGCCAGTGCAAACTCAAGGGAAAGAGCCAGCCACATACCTAACCCTAAGCGAATTTCCTCTTTAGCATCGTTCAGCTTTTTACGGCGGCTAAATAAAAAAACTAGGGTCTTAATGACGGCTTCCAAAACAGCGATACCAATGATAATGCCAGTGAAGATATCAACTGCTGTCGCAAGTACAGTCGTCAAATTCGTGACGAAAGCTTCCATATTGTTTATTTTATGGGTTCAAGCAAGGAAAATGCCCACGCACGAAGCATTGGCGATACTCGTCAGTGTTAAGTTAACAAATTCAATACAACCTGCCATCTACTAGCTGCTCAATCATGCTATCTTCGTATCCTATCTAGGATTTACAGAAAAGTAAAACCTATCTTCTCCTGATTGTGGTAATAATCGTTAAAAGAACAAACACAATTCTATGAGTAAATTTCAAATTGATATCGACTTCAGCAATATAGATTTAGCTTCCCTGGAAACAGAAGACGATTTTCAAAGAGAGGCCAGAATATTACTACCAAAGGTACTGGTCAAACTAGGTGAAAGTGTGGGTGAAAAGACTTGGGAAGAATTACAGCAAAAGCTCCAAGGAACTGGAGGTAAACTCAAATCTTCTCCAAGCGAGAAACGCAAGTTTATCCAAGAAACAGGAAGAACTTATCAACGAAATGCCAGTAAAAGGGAAAGACAAGAACTGGAAGACTACATAGTAGAGGAATTACGCCAGCACAAGCAGCAAAGATCCACCTAAGCTTGATACACGTGTATTCTAACTTCTACTTTCAGTAGTAGTTTTGGTAGAGTGCATTACGCCAAAGCAAAAAAAATCACAAACTTGCATGATCAGTTAATCTATAAACAGCTTGACTATGGAAAGTTGTGCGTAGCTTGTTCAAGAGAATTTAAGAATATCTTTGGCAATATTGCGCTTTTTAGTTAACCCGACTATTTGTAGAAATCCGGTTGAAACTATATATTGAGACTAGGTTTGAGAACGGAGAGGGGGGGATTCGAACCCCCGTTAAGTTTCCCTAAACAGACTTTCCAGTGCTGTGTTGAAACACCCTACAGTGTATACAGTGCAAGTATTCTACCAAGTCTCGATAATATATTTTGTAGAAACTTAACCACTTTACTAAACCACTAAACAAGCATTAGCAGCACTAAAAACAGAATTACTACTTGCAACGAGGGATGAGGAGATTGAAGCGAGTTTTCTCTTACATACTTCATTTGGTAACTGTGACTGAGATTTAGCATTTACAGAATAAGTACCAGTTTTGCGAATTGTGGGTATTACCTCAGATGTAAGCCATTTCTTAAAGCGCTTTGCTTGTGCCTTGCGAGATGTGAGAACGAGAGAGTACAAACCAGATTCATTGACACATAATGTTTCCCTGCCCTGACCTGATACGTGTAATGTTCGTATCAGCTTTTCATCGCCATCTAACCTACTTACTGCCTTACTCACATCGTCAAGCTCTAATACCTTGCAAATATCTTGTGCTATCCACCACGGTTCAGTCGCAGTACCTACAAACCGTATCTCGTGTGACTCAAAACTGAAGATTGCTAAGTTTGTCATTGTTTTGTGTGTTGTAAATATTACTAAAAGGTGATTGTGATACTTATACTTTTAGGGTGTCACCCAAAGGTGTCATCGAAGGTGTCACCACGCGGTGTCACTCTAGCGGCATGGGTATATGACAAGAGAGGTATTAGCATCAAACACTTGAAAGTGTAAAAAATTCAGAGAAATAACCTCAACAAAGCGAATAACTACTACAATCCAGTCACAGTATACATTGTGGCTTGTTTCTCTTTTTTATCACAAAAATGATTGACGTTATTTAATTGATGTGACATAAATGATATATAGCAAGCACAGCAAGGGATTTAGAGGTTTATCACTTCCATAGCGCTGTTACCGCTAGGCACAAACTACTGTCACTGAAAGGAAATCATGAACTCACCAGGTTACAAATTCAAAACTATTCAGACGCAAGCACTCCAATTAAACATTGAGTCTACAAGACTTGTTTCTCTCGTTATGGGCTTAACAGGTGAAGAAGTGACACCACAAATAATAATTGAAAACTTTGCTGAACTTGATGAACGCTACAAGGCACTGAAAAATAGGATTGAAGCAGTCCAGGCAAGCCTTGATAACGGACACGACCCAGACCGACATTTATTCATATACGAAAAGGGAGAAAACAATGCCTAGAGGTATTCCCAGAAGTGGCATCAGAAAGCCTGGTTCTGGTAGAAAGAAAAAATACACCAGTGAAGTAGTTCAAAAGTGGGTTCCATTACCTATCGCTGACAAGTTAGATGATATCTATCTACTCTTGATTGACTTAGAGAAAGAGGTTGATATGTGGGAAAGAACTTGTGAAGAGAAGATTACCTCACCACGCTATGAGCAAGCTCGTAAGCTCGTTTTAGTGCTTAGATTTCTTCTAAACAGACTAGGAATTGATACCACTAACATTTATGCAGGTAAACAAGAAAACATCCAGGATAATGAACCACGCTTACCAGTTCCCTAAAAAACAGTCGCTATAAATCGATTGGTGTAAGTGAATTTGCATCCATTAAAAGAAAGACCTACTGAGGAATCGTAGCCCCAGTAAGTCTTAAAAATGATTGATTTTGTTTAGTCCGTTAATTCAAATTTCCCTCTGGTAGTTACCAGCTATCAAGGGGAAATAAAACAAAAATGTCTAATAATCAACACCATGATAGCACTATCATCCAGTAACACTAATAACTTTCTGAACTCTAGCAACACAAGTGGATTACCCGGTGCTTGCGACTACGCGTCAATGTACTGCAACAGTACTAACCACGTGACATTAAGCAAGGAATCCATCACAGAAATTGCTAGTAGCAAAAATCTTGCACTAAAAAACAAAGCACTTTTAGTATTTCGAGATAAGTATTACCCTTCTCACACATTAGATGAAATTGCTTTGTCTCACAAGCCAAAAGACATCAGAGATCGCATCACTCTACATATTCACCCTTTTAATAATGCTTGCCACCATGATTTAAGCGTTCGCGGTGGAAGTAAAGATTTTTGGAAGGCAGTAATTAAGTGGTGTGCCAATAGATGAACCTTGTCTCCTAAGCACAGAGATATCACTAAGTGGATATCGAAAATAGCAAAACTCTCTCATTAGTTCACAGCTATTGAGAGAATCCTATGCACTAAAAACCAGTGCTAACAATATTCATTCTGACAACAACAATAATACTAACAATGAAAAACAATATTGCACAGTTCTATAGACCTATTACCTTCATTTTTTCATTAGGTTCATTAGACTGTTGGATAAGAGAGATATGTGACGAATACAGCTTACTGTCTTTAACCTGGGATGGACAAAAGCTTGTATGTTGCAAAATAGCACCTATGTGGGCTAAAGACTATGCACAAACATTAATAAGTGAAGTGCTTAGACAAGTTCCTATGAGCTTACCAGATGATGAACCCTTGGATATAGAGTACGCTAATGACCCTCCCGCAAAAAGGTGTCACCGCTGGGTGGCGTCGGGGGTGTTACCTTGGATGCTTCCTAACGGTGTCACCTTTTCTATGGCATACCCAAGACCACATATTCAAGATAACAATGACCGTATTACACAGGTTGAGAAGGATGCCCAAGAAATGGCAGCTAAATATCCCCACATGGACGTTGAACAATGGAAAACACTCTTACTTGGTAGATGTGACAGCGAGAAAGACTCAACAGGCTAGTGGCTAACTTTCACTCACTCACTGCTTACACTCCCGATTGTGCCTTAATGGTCAATCGGTTTGTCGTAAGCCAGAAGAAAATGTTCTTCTAAAACCTTAAGGTATTAGAATATCTTTTTACTCTGCCAAGTACTCTCAATCGTCTACTCTGTATGATGTTTATGCGCTTCAGGTTTGTGGGTAAGACGGGATGAGCTAGCGCCTGAGTTTTTTTTTGCTAACAGAGGATGGATATCTGGTTAATGCTAGACGCGGGTATACCCTTGGGAAAAGGATGTCACCACGCGGTGTCACCGTGGGATGCCATCCATTAATGACACCGGAGGGTGTCACCTTGGAGTTGTACACCCTATTTGCTATCTTTATGAGTCACATTATTAAGGTATGGGTTTAATGCTTTTGCTCTTGTCAGCACCTCAGTGCAGCGAACATACTCCTCACCTACCTCAGAATACGCTTCAGTGAAGGCTTTTGCTTCTGCCACTTGTTCGCGTACTGCAATAAGTAAGTCAGCCCTTAAGTTTGCCAACGCCTTTTCTGTAGCAGCAATCTTTTGGCGTATACCCTCCACTTTCACATGGTGTGCAGCAAGTTTCTTTTTACACACTTCACTTGGTAGCTGTGGCTGAGATTTCATTACTGCAACGTCCTTGGCTATGCGTTCGCACTCTAGAAAGTAGTTGCGAATAGCCTTGCCCTGTTCAGTTTGAGAAAACATACCCAGTGATTTAAAACCATCAATACTAATGAATATTTTTTGCTTTGGCCTGCCTCCACTGCTTTTCCCTGAAGTTCGGGAAAAGTCTACACCCTCATTAAGTGCCTTGCTCATAGCTTCTAGGCAATGGTCTTTTCTGGAATATCCCAACCACTGCCAAGCATCATCTAAATCTATTGGGAATGGTTCAGTGGACTGGTAAAGGGAAAGTGCTACACGAACTAAAAATCATCGTCACCAACGAAACAAAGGAAATTACTGTCCGACTGAATATCACTGACACAGAGTGTCCTGAACTTGAAACAGCGTTAAGCGTGTTTTGGGCATACATCATCTGCAATGAAGGCAATACGCCGGAAGAGGGTACTGAAGCTTATGCAGCGGCTCTGCAAATCGGTGAAGCGGGATTGATGTCATTACCAGCCATGACAGTTGACATGCTGCCTAACGTGCCACTGAAGAACGTAATGGGCAAAATCACAGGTCACAAGCTAGAATGTTTCCCCTTTACTGGCGAATGTTGCCCTTATGAAAAATTAGAGATTACCCTGCCCAAAAAAGAAGAACGTTCTGGCAAAGGTGGTAGAAGTGGCGGTGGTTACTCTGTTGACCCCAAAGCAGTGCTAGAAGCTCGTGCTAAGTTCTTCACTGAACAAGTGGCACTACTTGACCCCGAAGTAAAAACACTCGCCCAAGCGCTGGAAGTGGCATCTACACCCAAGTCACCAATACTCGCAAAAGTGGAATTACTGCTTAAGGTAATGGGTCAATAGTACCCTTCCCGATAGGGTGACACCCAACGGTGTTACCCTCGATGACACCTTGGATGTCACCGCGTGGTGTCACTTTTTTTTGCAAGGGTATCCTTGCCGATTCACGATACTTGATAACGATATTCTTGTGTTGATGATAAGCTTGAGTTATGCCATTCTTGGCAGCGCTGGTATTTTGCTTATTAATAATTGAATATAAGTAAAACACTAATAATTGCACAAAAATGATGATATTTACTTATCACTTTTGGTAGTACAAGCAATAGTACTTAGTGTTATGGACTCAACCAATCCACTAAACCAACTAAACCAATCATTCAACCACTTTTTACCTGCATAAAAGGGTAAAATAGTAAAGGGTAAAGCCCAAAAGCCTTACCCTGATTACTTTTAACGGAGAGGGAGAGATTCGAACTCTCGAATAAGTTACCCCATTACAGACTTTCCAGGTCTGCGCCTTAAACCACTCGGCCACCTCTCCAGGTGTCACAAGTTACGATTATACTATAGAATCTCAGAAAATGCAAAGATAAAGAAAGAGATTTTAGATTGAATCTGAAAGTCCCAACTTCACAACGCAAATCCAAATGTCCCGTACATACACAATTAGAGTTCGCGATCGCGCCACTGGCAAAACATACACCTTACAAGTACCCGAAGACCGCTACATCCTGCACACTGGCGAAAAACAAGGGGTAGAACTACCGTTTTCTTGCCGCAACGGGGCTTGCACCGCTTGCGCTGTAAGAGTTTTGTCAGGAGAAATTTATCAACCAGAGGCGATCGGATTGTCGCCAGATTTACGTCGGCAAGGTTATGCCTTGTTGTGTGTGAGTTATCCCCGTTCTGACTTGGAAGTGGAGACACAAGACGAAGATGAAGTCTACGAACTCCAGTTTGGACGCTATTTTGCTAGGGGGAAAATTAAAGCGGGTTTACCCTTAGATGAGGAATGAAGAAGAATTCAGGAGTCAGAATTCAGAATTCAGAATTCTGTCTCGATAAACAATTCAAAATCACCAAATTTCTGATGCCTGTACATTTTGGTGACTGGGTACGAAAAATAACTATTTTGGTTTGCTTATTGCTCTTGGTGAGTTGCCAAGGCAAAAGCCAGCTGCCAAACAATGAGGCTAACGTCAAAGTCGCGCGGGTAGTTAGTGGGCAGAGTTTAGAAGTTTTAGGCATGGCTGAACAACCAAATTGGATTTCCCAAGTGCGGTTAGTGGGTGTTGATGCACCAGATTTGCGACAGCGCCCTTGGGGCGAAGCAGCAAAAGAGCAGTTAGAGAATCTAATCGGCGGTGCAGAACAGTCGGTAACACTGGAGTTTGATTTAGAAGCAAAAGACAAAATCGGGCGAACTCTAGCTTATGTGTGGAAAAATAAGGTGTTATTGAATGAAGAATTAATCAAACAAGGGAATGCAATGTTTGTGGGGCGATCGCCTAACCACAAATATGACCTGCGTTTAGAACGTGCCCAACAATGGGCTAGACTCATGGGGCAAGGAATCTGGAAACCAGAAAAACCCATGCGCCTCACTCCCACTGAGTTTCGCCGCCAAAATCTTTGAATATTGAATATTGGGGACTGGGGACTGGGATTGGGGATTGGGGAGAATTTACTCCCCCCTCTCCCTTGTCTTCCCTCTCTTCCTTGTCTCTTCTCCATGCCCAATGACAAATGACAAATGACAAATGACTAATCTACAAATTTTTCTAGATATTGCGACAGAAGCGGCCTTGGCTGCTGGTGCTATTTTGCAAGGCTACTTGGGTAAGTTAGAAGACGCAATTATTGAAAAAGGACGCCCTGGTGATTTAGTCACTGCTGCTGATAAAGCCTCTGAAAAGTTGATTTTAGAAATTTTGCGTCGTCACTTTCCCCAGCATTCTATCCTCGCTGAAGAATCAGGGAAATTCGGTAATCAAGAGAATGAATACCTCTGGGCAATAGATCCTTTAGATGGCACAACTAACTATGCTCATCAATACCCATTTTTTGCTGTTTCCATCGGGCTATTAATTAATGGCGTTCCACAAGTTGGTGTAATTTTTGACCCATTTCACAATGAATTATTCCGTGCGGCTGCTGGCTTAGGAGCAACGCGTAACCGTCGTCCCATAAAAGTTTCAGAAACATCTGAACTGAGTAAAAGCCTATTAGTAACAGGTTTTGCTTATGATCGGCGCGAAACCTCTGATAACAACTACGCAGAATTTAGTCACCTCACCCATCTTACCCAAGGAGTCAGACGTAGCGGTTCTGCCTCGCTAGATTTGGCTTATGTCGCCTGTGGGCGTGTCGATGGTTACTGGGAACGGGGGCTTTCTCCTTGGGATATTGCCGCTGGGATAATTTTGGTACAAGAAGCCGGGGGCAAAGTCACCGCCTACGATGGTACTCCCGTCAAAATTGAGTCAGGTAGAGTTCTGGCTACAAATGGTTATATTCACGGCTCCCTCAGTAGCGAACTTTTACAAGTCCCGCCACTGTCAGCATGGGTGTAGCAGATGGGGGCTTTCCTCCCGACTTTGGGTAAACTAAGAGGAATCTAACGCTCCTTTGGTGCAAAAAAATCTATATGTCTTTCAAAATAGATCGTGGACTATTTAAATATGATTTCATAGATCATCACGCAGTATTGTGCGTTCCAGTTGATGCGGATGTCAAAGAGATTCGCAAACGCTATCTTCAAATCGCCCGCCGCTTACACCCGGATAGTAGTTTTACTGAAACGGCTGCTCAAAAACAGCTAGGTAACGAATTTTTATCAAAGCTGGTTAACCCTGCTTACGAAAAACTTTGTGGCGATCGCACTCGCACGGAATATATTTTAATTTTGTCGCAAATTGGCAAGCGCCTGGTACAAGAATCTACTTCGGTAACTCTCAACACCGACTTGGCTAGACAGTTAACCGAGGCGGCTAATCTCGATCATTTCTATAAAAGTGCGATCGCAAAAATAGCCCAAACTCAATATGATTCTTTAGAGCAAGTGCTGCAAGTTATTGCCCAAGTTAGTGAGTTGAACTTAGTATATTTAATGCGGAGTGCGGCTAAATCATCCGCAGCGCCGCCGCCACCTGCTCAACCCAAAGTCCAATCAGGTACGCCTCAGCAAAATACACCAAAAAACACACCACCAGCACCAGCGCCACCAAAAGAAGACTCGGTTGTAGAACAGTATGTTCGTCGCGCTCAATCTTTGATTGATAAAAACCAATTTGCCTCAGCCAAAGTAGAGTTGCAAGAAGCCCTAAAGCTAGAACCGAAAAATAGCCGCTGCCATAGCTTAATTGCAATGGTGTATTTGAAGCAAAATCAGCTAAAAATGGCAAAAATCCATTTTGACAATGCTCTAAAATTAGACCCCAATGACGAAACGGCATTGCAATGGAAACCAAAAATAGATAAAGCTCTAGGACAACAACCGAGTGATCATAAGGTGACTTCATCCCCCAATAATGGAGATAAGCAACCAGATAAATCTGGTAGCGGTGGTTTGTTCGGTGGTTTGTTTGGTGGGAAGAAAAAATAATGGTGTATCAACCAGCAGCGGGAGCCAGGGATTTATTGCCCTTGGATGTGGAGAAAAAACGCTGGATTGAAGATCGGTTACAGCAGGTGTTTCACCGTTGGGGATATCACAGGATTATCACCTCAACTTTAGAGCGCATGGATACCCTGATGGCGGGGGAAGCAATCCAGCGTCAAATGGTCATTCAACTACAACAAAATGGCGAAGATGATGAATTAGGGTTACGTCCAGAATTAACAGCATCTATTGCTCGTACTGTTGTGACTCGGATGGCAGGTGTCACTTATCCGCAACGGTTGTACTATAACGCCAATGTGTTTCGCCGCACTTGGGAAAGTAGACACAATCGCCAACAGGAGTTTTATCAAGCTGGGGTGGAGTTGTTAGGTACTGGCGGATTGCTGGCGAATGCCGAAGTTCTGCTGTTAGTAGCAGATTGTTTGGCAGCATTGGGTTTGCAGGGATGGCATTTAATTTTAGGTGAGGCGGGAATTACCCGATCGCTCCTGAGTGCCTTTCCTGGTAATTTACAAGATCAAGTTCGCAGTGCGATCGCTCATCTCGACCGCATTACTATAGATAATCTACCCCTGAGTGACAAACTCCGCGATCGCGCCCGAATCATCATGGATTTGCGCGGGCCAAGTGCAGAAGTGTTACAAAAAGTCAGTAGTTTGGATCTAGATGAAGAACAGCGAGAGGCAGTAAATAACCTCAAATCCCTAGTAGAATTACTAGAATCAGAGAAAAATTTTCCCTTAATCCTCGACCTCAGCCTCATCCAGACCATAGACTACTACACTGGTATTGTCTTTGAAGTTGTCAATGATACCGAATCTCAAGCCAGAGTTTTAGGGCGGGGTGGTCGATATGACCAGCTTTTAGGGCTATATCATCCCCAGGGAGAAAACATACCTGGTATTGGTTTTGGACTCAGTATCGAAGATTTATACCAAGTTTTGTTATCTACTCAGCAATTACCACAGTCAACCCCAGCGAGTGACTGGTTGGTAGCACCAGAGACAGCCAGTGCTAACGCCTTTGCCTTTGCCTACGCGCAAAAACTCAGAGATTCTACTGATTTGGTGCGGGTAGAAATTGATTTGGGGGGAAGAGATGCAGAGGCTATTCGCCAATACGCACGCGATCGCAGCATAGCCCAAATTGCTTGGATCAAAGCTGACGGTTCACCAAAAATTGAATCATTGCGTTAGTGGGCATGGGGCAAAATAGTTCCGAGTTCTGAGTTCTGAGTAAAAAAGTGAGATTCCTCACTCAGCACTCAGCACTCATGACTCAGCACTCAGCCTCAGCATTCCCCTGCTAGGCTAGAAATAGCCGATACAGAAAAGAGGGAATCGAGAACATGCCGCACACGATTGTTACAGAAGTCTGTGAAGGCGTCGCTGACTGCGTAGATGCCTGTCCAGTAGCTTGTATTCATGATGGCCCAGGCAAAAATGCCAAGGGAACTGATTGGTACTGGATTGACTTTGCCACTTGCATCGACTGTGGTATATGTCTCCAAGTTTGCCCTGTGGAAGGGGCAATTCTGGCAGAAGAACGACCGGAGTTGCAAAAAACTCCGTAATAGTCCATAGTCAACAGTCAATAGTCAATAGTTATGTTTGACTTGACTGTTGACCTAATGACAAATGACAAATGACAAATGACAAATGACTATTTACTAGACGTTCAAAATGTCCACGCTGGATACATCAAAGATGTGGATATCCTGCAAGGCGTAAATTTCCAGGTTGCAGCAGGAGAATTGGTGACAGTGATTGGCCCCAACGGTGCGGGTAAATCTACTTTGGCAAAAGCAATTTTTGGACTTTTGATCCCCCACACAGGCACAATTACCTTCAAAGGTGAAAATATCGTGGGGCTAAAGTCCAATCAAATTGTCCAACGAGGAATGTGCTACGTACCGCAAATCGCCAATGTCTTTCCCTCTCTCAGTGTTGAAGAGAACTTGGAGATGGGTGCTTTTGTGCTTAACGTTCCTCTGAAACCAATTAAAGATAAAATATTTACTATGTTTCCCAGACTAAGCGATCGCCGTCGTCAACGCGCTGGTACTCTCTCTGGAGGAGAACGCCAGATGCTAGCGATGGGCAAAGCTTTAATGTTGGAGCCTAGCTTACTGATTTTGGATGAACCATCTGCTGCTTTGTCCCCCATCTTGGTGACACAAGTGTTTGAGCAGATTAAACAAATTAATCAGGCGGGTACTGCGATCGTATTAGTAGAACAAAATGCCCGTAAAGCTTTAGAGATGGCTAATCGTGGATATGTATTAGAGTCGGGACGTGATGCGATCTCCGGCCCTGGTGAAGAATTGTTGAATGACCCGAAAGTGGGTGAGCTATATCTAGGAGCGGGTAAGAGACATTAATCTTTTTTAATCACTCTTGCCCCATTCAACATAACACCAGCTTCATAAGGGAGCTTCATCAGGCGATAGCGATGCCTCTGGTGGGCTGCGCCGACGCTATCTATAACTAAATACAAATCCTGCCACTGCCGCGACCGTCGTTTTCGATGCTCAAAGAATTCTCCCCAATAATCCTTGCGTTTCTAATCACATCTACAGCGAGTAGAAAGGTAAAACAGGACAATCATTCAGGAAAAATTGACCAAAATGTAAATTACCCGGATTTGTCAGAACCCCCATTAGCAATTCGTAATTCTTGATTACGTCATGGATGAGTATTTAGACCCAAACCATAAGGTTGCAACCTATACAACCTATTGAAGAAGAATTCAGAAGTCAGAATTCAGGAACAGAGCCGGAGACGCTCCGCCTCTGGTCAGAATCAAGACGCTCGAATACTCGCTAACGCTGCGCTATCCACGAGTCGCACAGAATACCCAACTGAATTCTGGCTCCTGACTCCTGAATTCTGTTTCGATAAAAGTCTCTTGCTCTAACTGGTTTCTTAATTACGAATCACGTTAGCGCAGCGTCTTGTAGAGAGGAACGAGCATCCGTAGGAGCGTCATTACGAATTACGAATTACGAATTACGAATTACGAATTAGTAATTACGTCGAGTGCTTTTGGCAATTTGGCATCCAAAATTTTTCTGTTGCAGTTTTAATTGATATATCAACAGGGTTACAGGGAAATTGAGAAAATTCTACAAGGGATAAATTCCCGTCTCAAAACCCCACCCAATGGCCAGTTGTTGACGCCCACGCTCTCCGAACCACCCTAAAGTGGATGCAGCGCAAGCGTCATCGCTTCACCACAACTGGCTAGAAATCAAACAGAAAACACATAGTACAAATGAACTTACACAGATTTAAGTCAGGTGATGACAGGCATCACTTAGCCAAGAAGATCATATCAAAGCGATCGCACCATTTATTTAACCTGTAGCTGCCTGAGTTTATTATTTGCCGACAGTAGTAACTCTTGAGCTTTCAGATAGGCTGTTGTGCCATTTTGCACCTTTTCTAATTGATTAATAATACTCTGCAATTGGCTCAACACCCGATTACGCTCCACATCATTAGCATCAGTAGGAATTGAAGCCAACAACCTTTCGATTTTTCGTTGTGCCGCCTCCAAAGCTTCCACAGCATCAGCCTCAGATTGCCGCCTGACCTTAACTTCACCTAAATTCGCCTCATAAATTGCTAATAACTTCTGTGCCTCGGTATAACCCGCCACGTCTTTTGAAGAAATTTCTTTAAGCCGCTCAATTGCCTCCATCCACAACTTTTCTATCTGTCGCCATTCAGTTACGCTGTGCGGCGGATTTTGACCAGTTTTGGCAGCTTGCCAAGAAAATTGCCGCGCTGCGGTGATTAATGCACTGATGCGATCGTTTCCCGCTGCCAATCCAACAACTTCCTGAAACTCACGCTTATAATTATCTAGTTGATTTTGTACAGTTTTTCCTGCCAAAGTTTCACCAGGAATCTGCTCGAATTGATTCAGCGCCGTTTGCCAAGCAGCTGTTGCAGTCTGTTTATCAAGTACTGTTGTAGCCCGTTCATATTGCTGTTTTGCATTTAAGAAGGTCTGCATATTATCAGTAAGCAAGAACTGAGCATTCTTTTCTTGAAAAACCTGAGCTTTTAGCTGCCCAACTTTACTCCGAAATGTATTAAAACCGTAGATGCTGAACCGCGAGTCATACCACCAATATCTGTATTGTGACCAATCATTGACAAAGTAAGTTGGTAACTGGTCTAGATGTTGTTGTGTTTTTTGTAGCTTTTGTTCTCCCAAAGCCAAATCAGCGGGACTAGTAGCTTTTTCAATCAATTGTTCAGCTTGCTCAACTGATACCAACGCCTGCCGATAGTGATTATCCATGCTGATGTAGCTGGGTAGCAACAAAAAAGGTGCATGGAGCATCACTGGACGGCGAATCACCGGGTAAGGCTGATTCGCCACCCAAATTACACCACTGGGAATGCCTATAAGTATTGCTATCCAAATAAGTCTACTACCTATACCCCGCTTGGCTTTGCTATGCGTTTGCTGAGGAGATGTTTTGAGAACCCGCCCCTTTAACTCCATTTCATGCTCTAATTCAGCAAGGTTTTTGGGGGTTGATGGTGTTGCAGATTGTTGGCTGGGGACAAACGGATCTATCCCAGAAAGATTTGGAGAATTTTTACGCAAAAAATTCCAGTTTATTTTGTTTAAAAAAGGCATAATAATACTCAATACTGTGTTAAGTATTCCCAAAAAAGCACAGGAATACATACAATAAACAGGCATAAATCAGTTCAAGTTTGTAGTAATGACTTTATTTAGTCCTGATAAAACTTTCTATTAGCTATGAATTGCTCACTACAAACTAGAATTTTGTTATATGTTTAATTATGCCTACCTACTTAAGTTCTAAGTTACGATTAATGTGAAGATTAAATGACTCTTAAATCGTGTAAAAAGGTACTCTTGTATCTTGCTTGAATCTGATATCTTCCTGAGAACAGCTTTGTTGTTATCAGCTAGATTAATGAGTCGAATTAATGGATTTGTAGGGCGACGTGATTTCTTAAAATTTGCAAGTGTAGTAGGTATTGCGGCTACTGCTTTTGGTGATAGCTTTTGGAATTCAGAGCAAACTGCTGTTGCTGATATTCACCCAGTTAACCCTAATCCAATCAGTCCGAATGAAGCCATCAGACGTTTACTGGATGGTAATCAAAGATTTATCCAGCAAAAACGTCAATATCCGGCTCAATCACTAGAACGTCTACGATTAGTTGCTAAAGCTCAGTATCCGTTTGCCGCTATATTAGGCTGTGCAGATTCTAGAGTACCTGCGGAAATCGTTTTTGATCAAGGACTTGGAGATTTATTTGTCGTGCGAGTTGCTGGTAATGTCGTCAGTGACACGGTTATAGGTAGTCTGGAATACTCTACAACCGTATTAGGTTCGCAGTTAATTGTAGTTTTGGGTCATAAAAGATGTGGTGCAGTAGCAGAAGCAATCAAGAACGAACCACTTCCTGGCAGAATTGGTTTAATTATTGAGAGCATTAAACCATCTGTAGAAAGGGTAAAGTTCAGAACTGGTGATAATATGCAAGATGCGGTTATAGCTAACATTCAGTATCAGACTGAAAAATTGCAGGAAAGCTCAACTATTTTAGCTAAATTGCTCCGTGAAGATAAACTAAAAATTGTTGGCGCTTGTTACGACATTGACACTGGTAAAGTCAACATTATTAGTTGAACAAAACCAACAAAAATTCAGAAAAACCTAAAAGCAATGCACAGCCTAAGCTTGTAACAAATAAACCTAGCAGGAACCACATAACAAGGCCACCTGCCAGGAAGGTATAGTATATTCTGGCCATGTTTGATTAGGTTAGCGCTTATTTATAAAAAATAATTGCGTATCCCTAGATACAATAACTAAATACTTTGGGAAACACAGTTAAGAAAAGTTACTAAATAGGTTAATTTCCAATTAAAACCATTGAAGAAGAATTCAGAAGTCAGAATTCAGGAGCGGAGCCGGAGACGTTTCCGTTAGCTCCGGTCAGAATCAAGAGGCTCTTTACGAGAGGCTGTGCTAACGACAAAGCTCAGTACAAGTGCCTCATGCCCCATAATATAAGAAAGCGCTTCACACTTCTTAAACAATCAATTTTATTAGAACAATGGCGAGAGACTTACGGGGATTCATTAAAATTTTGGAAGAAAGAGGACAATTACGGCGAATTTCAGCTTTAGTTGACCCAGATTTAGAAATTGCTGAGATTTCCAACCGGATGCTGCAAAAAGGTGGCCCAGGGTTGTTGTTTGAAAACGTCAAAGGCGCTTCTTTCCCGGTGGCGGTGAATTTGATGGGAACTGTGGAAAGGATTTGCTGGGCAATGAATATGCAGCATCCAGAAGAATTGGAAACTCTGGGGAAAAAACTCAGTATGCTGCAACAGCCAAAACCGCCGAAGAAGATTTCCCAGGCGATAGATTTTGGAAAAGTATTGTTTGACGTGGTGAAGGCAAAACCAGGACGGGATTTTTTCCCTGCTTGTCAGCAAGTTGTACTTCAAGGTAATGATTTAGATTTAAACAAGTTGCCTTTGATACGTCCTTATATTGGTGATGCTGGTAAGATTATCACGCTGGGATTGGTAATTACCAAAGATTGTGAGACGGGGACACCAAATGTAGGTGTGTATCGCTTGCAACTGCAATCCAAGAATACGATGACGGTTCACTGGTTATCGGTGCGGGGTGGGGCCAGGCATTTGCGAAAAGCGGCCGAACGTGGGAAGAAATTAGAAGTTGCGATCGCACTTGGTGTTGATCCTCTAATTATTATGGCAGCTGCCACACCCATCCCTGTAGATTTATCAGAATGGCTGTTCGCTGGACTGTACGGCGGTTCTGGTGTGCAGTTGGCGAAATGTAAAACCGTCGATTTGGAAGTTCCCGCAGATTCCGAATTTGTCTTGGAAGGGACGATTACACCAGGAGAAGTTTTACCCGATGGGCCTTTTGGCGACCACATGGGTTATTACGGCGGCGTGGAAGATTCGCCATTGGTACGCTTTGAGTGTATGACGCACCGGAAAAATCCGATTTACTTAACAACATTTAGCGGTCGTCCACCTAAAGAAGAAGCGATGATGGCGATCGCACTAAATCGCATTTATACGCCCATACTGCGGCAACAAGTATCAGAAATTGTCGATTTCTTCCTACCAATGGAAGCTTTGAGTTACAAAGCGGCGATTATTTCCATTGATAAAGCATATCCGGGACAAGCGCGACGAGCTGCTTTAGCATTTTGGAGTGCTTTACCACAATTTACATACACAAAATTTGTAATTGTTGTGGATAAAGACATAAATATTCGTGATCCGCGTCAAGTTGTGTGGGCGATTAGTTCTAAAGTTGACCCAGTGCGGGATGTCTTTATTCTGCCGAATACACCTTTTGATACCTTGGATTTTGCCAGTGAAAAGATTGGCTTAGGTGGACGTATGGGAATTGATGCAACTACAAAAATTCCGCCGGAAACAGACCATGAATGGGGTTCACCTTTGGAATCTGACCCAGAGGTGGCGGCGATGGTAGAGAGACGATGGGCAGAGTATGGTTTAGCAGAGTTGCAGTTAGGAGAAGTAGACCCGAATTTGTTTGGCTATGATATGAAGTAACCTGTTATAGATCAATACAGTTCAGATAAGTCCAAAACCCTGATGTAGAGACGCGATTCATCGCGTCTTGAAAGACCAATTATCTACACTAATAACCCTTAACTGAAACGTATTGTGTTTAAATCATACAGTAATAGCACAGCAATGCTGTACCCTTACGACAGAGATCATTTAAATAAATGGAACCTGCTGTAACAACATATCAGAATGAAAAGGCTGGAGAACATAGCCGGATATAAATATCTCTTTGCTCATCGGCAAAACTTCTTCTCCCATGAAGTATTCTTGTATTATCAATCATTAAAATATCCCCTTTTTGCCACGAAATTTCCGTGGTTATTTTTTCAGCAATTTCATTCAGTTCAGACACAACCTCATCAGAAATCTCTGAATCATCCTCAAAGTTAAGGATTTTTGGACTTAATTGCTTTGTGGGCAATAGACTATTAATAAACACTTGATACTTTCCACATCTACTAGGGATAATGGCTGGACAAATGTATTCAAGCATAATCGATTGATCATCATTTACTGTCAGATGCGTTTTATTCTTCTGACAGATTTCTTCTAGCTTATTCAAATCATCTGTTTGGTATTTTTTCTGCCAGTCTTGTTGAGACATCCGAACAGTAAACTTTAGCTTCTTTTTCCTGAACAACTCTTTGGTTGAACTACTAATTTCATTAAAAAATTGTCTGCCATCACATACCGTAGTTTCACCATCTTCTAATGGTGGATTAGCACAGAAAAACCACAGCATAAGTGGGATATTCTGCTGATAATACATTTCTCCATGCAATTTAATCTCAGACTTAAAATCATTGACGCTTAAAAGAGTCTCATCTCCATTAATTACCCTTCTACTGAATGCACCACCATAATAATTTATAAAATCAGTACTCAAGAGATTGGTAAATTCTTTAAAAATGTCAGTATTAACATCAAATCCTCTAAAAAGTAAGATTCCATTAGATTTAAACAAGCTAATAATTTCTTCTTTGTCTAATTCTAAAATACTGACATGATCGAGATTAATAATCTCTTGAACTATGCTATCTGATATGGGCTGAATCTTGGTATTCATATAACTTAATAAATCTTTGTCGAAACCTAAACATACTGTTGGTGTTAACTACATTATATACTGGCATCTTAATACTCAATCATGTCGTCGTGTTTCATCCATCAGCGATTACAGGACTAAATTTTCTAAAATTAAAAGTGTTATTAGAGTACTAAAATATCTTTTAGAGAACTACCTTACAAAGTTAACCCTAATTTTTTTAGGTAGATTCTGAGACATAAATAAGACTCCAGCCTTGGATACTGATGCCAGAAAATTAAAGAAAAGATGACAAAAAAAGTGAAAAATCCAGCATTAAAGTTAGTAACAAGCTTGGTATTCAGTTGTATTAGCGTGATGTTCAATACAGGTATAGCTCATCAAATAGCTTTAGCGAAATCAACTAATGTACAAAAGTGCGATATTCTTGCCTATGTCATTGACACAGATCCACAAGGTTTAAATGTGCGGAGTGGTGCAAGTAGAAATAAGACAATTCTAGGGCAAATCCCGATCAACGAAACAGTTCAGGTTATTGGTGCTGCTGGAGATTGGGTACAGATCACTAATGCTAGCGATGGTTTTCAAGGAACTGGATGGGTATTCGTGCCAAAGTTAGGCTTAACAACGCAGGGTTACGGTACTAATGGTGTGGATTTATATAGTAGTATCAGTCAAGAAAGCCGAAAATTGAGAATAATTCCTGCTAATACGGCTGTCAAATTACTCGGTTGTCAAGGAGATTGGGCACAGGTGGAATATCAAGGTGTTAAGGGGTGGTTAACAAGGGAAGATCAATGTGGTGCAGCCCTTACTAGTTGTTCTTAGAACCCCTCCCCGCAAGCCTATCCATGCTTGCAACTTGGACAGATGCGGCATCTTTTCTATTTTCTACCTAACGCTGCGCGATCGCTAATGTTCCGCTAACTGAGCGCTGGCTTTCGTTACTCAGACAACTCTCGGTGTCTCTTCTGGAAATATACTTTTTCAGCAACTTACCCACAATCGAAATACCTTGCTCAATCTCCTCTTGCGGAAGGCAGAAAGTCAGACGCATCGCCGGATAACCCTGCTTATCGGGGAAAAATGCCGAACCGCACGCCAGATAGACATTTTGTGCGAAGGCTTCTTTGCGAATTGTCCCAATCGGAAGATCATCTGGTAACTGTACCCAGAGAAATAATCCTCCCGTGGGAACTGTCCAGCGAATCTCTTCAGGAAAATAACGTTCCAAAGCTTGCAGCATTGTATTACGACTTTGCAGATTATCTGTGCGAAGTCGGCTGAGATGACGGCGGTAATGTCCGGAAGCAAGATATTCGCTAACTATTGTTTGCGAAATACTGGATGTGTGCAAGTCATGAAGCAACTTCTGCTCAATAATTGCTTGATAATGCTTACCTGTAACTACCATATAACCTACTCGTAAACCAGGCATTAAAGTTTTAGAAAAGGTGCTTAAGTAAGTCACCAAATTATTTTTATCTAAAGCTTTAATTGGCGCCGGCACAGCATCGAAATTTATTCCTTCATAAGCATTATCTTCCAAAATTGGGCACTCATACTTTTCGGCTAATGCTAATAATTGTTGACGATGACTTTGTGTTGTCGTCAATCCGGTTGGATTATGAAAGGTACTAATGGTATAAATTAATTTCGGGCGGTGGCTGTGTAGATATTGCTCTAATAAATCTAAATTCATTCCCTCGGCAGTCATGGGAATACCAATAATCTTGGCTCCTAAGTTTTCTAAGATAGAAATTGCACCATAATAAGTGGGAGCTTCCACAATCACCCAATCACCAGGTTGTACATAATAATTCATCGCTAATGACAACCCTTGCTGAGAGCCATTAGTAATAATTAAATCCTCTGGAAAAACCTCTAATCCTTGATGTACTAGCATCTGGGCAATTTGTCTGCACAGAGTTAGTTGTCCTTGAGGCATCTCATGAGGAAAGAAAATATCAGTATCTTCTTGTCTTAGCGCTCGTCTGGCAATGAGGTTGATATCTTTTGGTGGACGAGGATAACCGTAGCCAAAATTAATTATTCCTGGCTCAGTTTGTGCTTGCACCAGTGGAGTATACATTTCATAAAAAGAACACTTTCCTGGTTTTGTAATTATCACATTTTGGGCTGGGGCAAATGTAGATTCTAGGTTGGTACTGTTCAGAGAAACACTGCTGACAAAATATCCCGAACCCTGACGAGCAGAAACAATCCCATCTGCTTCTAAAACGTTATAGGCTTCAATAATAGTGAGTTTGTTAACTTGTAAACTATCTGCCAGAGAGCGGATAGAAGGCAGGCGATCGCCATTTTTGAGTGCGCCAGATTTAATCAGACGACTGATGCGATCGCGAATTTGTAAATAAATCGGTTTGTGTGATTGCCGTTCTAACAAAATCTTCATTTTGGCACACTCGTCAATGACTGAATAATCATCAATACTGGCAATATAAGCTATTTGTACCAACTTTACCTAGTACAGTTGAGAGTTTTTTTACTATACCAGTTGAAACGAAGCTGAACTGTACTAGATCAAATCTGCCACAACTGTACCTTCTCAGTTTAAAACTCTTACGTGAAAGTAAAAGTAATAGTTCACTATTTATCAGGTGCTTTCACTATGAATAAATTTAATTTTTTGTTAAGTTTACGAAAATATTGGCAACATTTTGTCATCTGGATGAGTAGCGGTTCTGACCTCCAAGTGTGGCACGAATCAGACCGTCGTGGTCACACTTCTTGTTGGCACGCCTACGATCCAATTACAGGACGATCTGCGTGTTTTGGTTCTGAAGAAGAAATGCGAATTTGGATTGACAAATGTTACTACAGATAGAACTTATCATCTATCAACTGGCTCTAATTTAGCAACTCGCTCCTCTAATTTGTTGACTTGTTGCTTTAATTCAATCACCAAAGTTGCAAGCCGATCAAACATCCGATCTTGCTGTGATAAATTTCCTCTAGAACCAGTTGGCTGTCGTGGGGTAAGTGTTGTCCTTGGGGATGGATACTGGCCGGTTCTACCTAGTTGAGACTCTATCTGATTTAACCGCGACTCGACGCGATTAAAGTCGGCTTCCAGATTATTGATGCGGGATTCTACTTGCTGCGATGAGGCAGTTTTAGGAAAAAAACTGCCCCAGATAATTGTTACTAAAATCCCGGCGATTACTAGCACCTTGATTTTTTTCATATCAATAGCTGACTTCTGACAACAGCTTAACTAAGCAGAGTTTGCTGGTATGCTTTACAGACTAAAAATCTGTGGATATTTCATTTTTTATCTGGTTGTAAGTTAGAAAATAAACTCTGCCAATCGATAGAGTTGACAGTATTTTCTCCCTGTTTAACCTCAAAGGTGACGTTACACGCTTTTTCTAGTTTTAGAGCTTGTACGCAAAGTTTTGCCACATCTTCACGGCTGATTTTCCCCTTAATATTATCGCCTTGCTCGAATATTAATTCCTTACCTCCTGCGTCTTCAGTTAAAGCACAAGGTCTAATAATCGTATAAGGAATTCCGCTTTCTCTTAAACTATCTTCTCCCTTCAATTTCCAAGTTAAAATTCCTCCCAATTGGTCATTTAATTTCACCGCTGGGGGTTCTTCATCTAAATTAATGCCAGGGCGTCCGGGACGGGTTACACCTGCTGAACTGACGAGGATAAATTGTGGTAAAGTTGTCCCGCCATAAGCTTTAATTGATTCCAACTGAAAAGCAAAACCACCAGCAGTAAATTTGGGATTTAAAGCGCCATCATATTCAAATTTGCTCAACATCAGTTGGAATGAACAAATTCTACTTTGCTCAATTGGCGGCGCATCTTTGACAACTTTTGCCCGAAATACGGGAATCAAATCTGCAAAAGGAATATGAATATCGATCCAGGTATTAGCTACCGTGTCAAAGGAATAGCTGTAGCCAATACCATCCCATTTTGTATCTGTTCGCAGAAAGATTTTATAACGCTGACCGTCACCTTTGACGCGCAATTTCACACCTATGTAACCAGATAAGTTGAAGGGTGGATCAAAATTTTTAGTTCTGACAGAAGCAAATCCGCCAGAGTTAGCGGTGGAGACATTACCAGCAAATATAGCTGTATTTTCTACTAGTTGAATATTACTGGCACTCACGCCACCCATAACAACATCATCTAACGCTCCCCAGTTATCTTTTAATTCTGCTGATGGCTTGGTGAAATCAAATATTAGTTTTTCGTTTGCTTGGGGTAAATATTTGGCCGCAGCTTGCACTAAGTTTTTGACACCTTGATATTCTACATTTTCTGGGGTGTCACCAACGATTTCTGGTTGGTAAAATTTAACACCTTGATAATATTTGGCTCTATCTGCTGTGTCTCCCTCAACTGGTTGTACGCGCACTGCTGTACAACAAACTACAGCTTGGATATTAGCCATAACTAAAGGAGTTAAAGTTTCTGGTTGAGTAATATCCGCAACTACTAAATCTATATCGTTACCAAGAATTGACCGCGCTTTGTCAATATCTCGTACTAGTGCGCGAACTTTATAACCTTGCTCTAGCGATCGCAGCACTACTCGTTTACCTACACCACCTGTTGCACCTGCTACTAATATTACACCCACGTTTCTTCCTCCATTGGGTCTATATTGATTATCCTTCGGACGACCTTGGATTAACTGCTGTACCCAGTTAAGGAAAGGAATTACCTCAAAGTAAGTCAGGGTTTCGATAAACCTGCCTAAGTCCCATTGAGAACGATTTTTGTCAGTCATATTTGCGTCCTCATAACTTTCTTAAGTCTAGCCCAATCAGCCGATGAAGAAGTAGTTCAAGTATTATCTATATTTACACTTGATTAAGTACGGCATTGGTATTATTTTATCAGATGGCTTAACGTGTATAAAAACAACCAAAATAGTAGATGATAATCATCCCTTGGCACTTATAGCAATTATCCCGGAAATGCAAATTCAAGGGTCTACTTTTATCGAACAGAATAAAGGCGTCAGTCGTCAGAATTCAGCAATGTTTTCTGTATGACTCGCGGATAGCGAAGCGTTAGCGAGTCTTGTCTACGACACGCTACGCGAACGAGCGTCTTTATTCTGACTCCTGAATTCTGACTTCTGAATTCTTCTTCAATAAAAAATGTATTTTATTACTTTTCAGTAAATTCACTGCAACAGTATTTCTCTAGAAAGGTACATAAAAGTATAAGTTAGCTTTCAGGAAAATTACGATGAATTTTACCGAGTCTATTAAAAATGAGCTAATTTCTTCTGGTATGATTGACCAAACTTTAAAGGTAGGTGATATTATTCCTAATTTCATTCTACCTAATGCTTTCGGTCAATCAGTAGAAATAGAAAAACTACTGACTAGTGGGGCTGTAGTTATTTCCTTTTTTCGAGGTTCTTGGTGTCCTTTCTGTAACTTGGAACTAGCAGGACTCCAGCAAGCATTACCTGCAATTCAAACATTAGGAGCATCACTAATTGCTATTTCACCTCAAACTGCTCGCCATACTATCTCAACTGTAGAAAAACATGAACTAACTTATGAAGTATTGAGCGATCGCAGCAATATGATTGCTCGTCAATTTGGGATTGTGTTTCAAATTCCAGAGTCTCTAAGACATATATTACACGAGAAAGGTCATGTGTTACCTAGATACAATGGAGATGAGTCTTTTGAATTACCTATCCCAGCTACATTTGTAGTTTCTCAAGATGGAAAAATTGTTTATGCTTTTGTTGATCCAGATTATACTAAACGGTTAGACCCAATTGAAATTGTAAGTATTCTACGAAATATTTCTATAGTTAGCAAAAGCTAGTACCGCAAGGCGGAATTAAAAATTAAAAATTAAAAATGAATACAGCATAAGTGTTTCACTGTGACTTTAGACACTTTTAGATCCCCCCTAACCCACGCCAGTCGCTCCACTTGGGGAAACCGCAGACGCTCACAGACTCGCTAACGCTGCGCTATCGCCCTTGGCGTTTCCCTTTGGGAGAAGACCCACATATCAAGCAATTTTGCGTAAGTCATTCATTACTAACATAGCGATCGCTCGGATGACGTAATATGTAATTTAGTATCGCTACCAAAGCAGTAAAGCAGGCAAAATATAGCTTCCGGGCAACAATGCAAAAACTCCTTTTTCATGATAAAGAAAGATTTAAAGCACAGGCCCTATTCCTTGGTAAAGGTATTAACTTACAGACGCTAGATAATTACGTTTCCTTGGCGAGTATGCCACTAATGGTTAGAGCAGGTGAAGCTGGCTACGCAGTATTGCTGGCTTATGGTGTGGTTGTCCTGTTTAACCTTGAGCCTGTAGAAAAAGTAGCTTTTTTGACCAAACTATCCTCTCAAATTAGTGGTTCTTTTGCCAACCCAGAAACAGAAGAGGTGGAAGTTCAACTCAGTATTACGGACAGTGAACGAGCTAAGGAAGGAAAAATTTTACTGCATGAATTGTGTATAGAACGCTTGCAGATAGTGGCTGATATTCTCGCCAAGAGTGTTGTGCTGTCTCACTATGAAACCAGCCTAGCGACTGTATTTGATCAAATTGAACCGTTTGCAGCTAGTCTCCAGCGGGAAAACAGAAGTAGACACCAGAGCCGGGAATTACTGCGTCAATTAGGGACTACCTTATTAGTTCAACATAAAATTGTGGGTCAAGTAGAGATTATCGATAAGCCGGAGTTACTCTGGGAATCCCCACAGCTAGAAAATTTATATCTGCGCTTGGAGGATGAATACGAAATCCGTGAGCGTCACCATGCCCTGGAACGTAAACTAGATTTAATTTCTCAAACCGCCCAAACAGTGCTGGAGTTCATGCAGCATAGCAGTAGTCAGCGTGTAGAGTGGTATGTGGTGATTCTGATTGTGGTAGAAATTCTGCTGTCACTGTACGACATCATTTTCAAAGGCTAAATTTAGGGTTGTGATACCAATTGGCAATTCGCAATTAAAAAACTTAGATACAGCATTAGGGGAAGTGGTTATGTAAAGTCAGTTCTCGGAGACATCGGTGACTCTGCAAAAGGTTTACATCCCCGTTAGGGGAAGTGGTTATGTAAAGTAAAATCTATCAAAAGCAAAAAAATGGAAACTCTTTCGTTTACATCCCCGTTAGGGGAAGTGGTTATGTAAAGTTTACCATTGGTTTTTGCTGTCATTCTTGTAGGGTTTACATCCCCGTTAGGGGAAGTGGTTATGTAAAGTCACTTTCTGCCAATGCGCAGAAAGTTGGAGAGGAAATTGTTTACATCCCCGTTAGGGGAAGTGGTTATGTAAAGAGTTACCTTTTAGAAACCTTACTGGGAGCGGGTTTCAGATACCCCAATCGACACACCTCTTGAAAAGTACAAAAAATTTTCAAAAAAGTATCAATTTTGAAGTCTGAAAAGCTTACTGCGTAAGGCATCGACACACCTCAACGGAATTATGCGGTTTTCAAGGTTCGGGCGAGGTGTGTAGATGAGGATAAACACATTAAAAAAAAGGGTATAGCACGTTACCTATGATTGTCAAGTATTAGGTTCATAAGAAGAATTCAGAACTCAGGATTCAGTATTCAGTATGAATTCTGTACGAGTGGGTGACGAATATTGGTTAAAACCGTACAACTCTTAGAGACGCGTCCCGCTACGCGCTTTCGTCCCTATTAGTTCGCCAAGTGAACTTGGCGGGGTAAAGGGTTTAAATCCCTTACCCTTTTCCCTTTCCCCTTTCCCCAGATTGTTAATTTTGCCCTACCTCGCCAAGTGCAGGTGTACGCGCAAAATTCCTTGAATTACCTGTTGGACAGCTTCTTTACTCAAACTGCCATCTACTCGTACAATTCGTGAGGGATGGGATGCTGCTAAATGTGCGTATCCTTGCTGAACGCGGCGATGAAAAGCGATTGTCTCTTGTTCAATGCGGTCTAATCCTAGTTGGTCTGAGAGTTTGCGGGACAGTCCAACTTCGACATCGACATCTAGCCAAATAGTTAGGTCACTTTCTAAACCAGCAGTAGCAATATAGTTAAGCTGATTGATTAAACTCATATTCAGACCGCGACCATATCCTTGGTAGGCAATGGTAGAGTCAGTGTAGCGATCGCATAAAATATATTTCCCGGCTGCGAGATTTGGTTTAAGCTCTTGTTCAACGTGTTGCGATCGGTCAGCAGCATACAATAAAAGTTCTGTCACTTCTGCAACTGGTTTATCCTCTGACTTTTCTAGTAGCAAGCGGCGAAGATGTAAACCTAACTCTGTTCCCCCTGGTTCACGAGTTACCACCACAGAAACACCTAGACTTTCCAACCACTCAGAACAAAGCTGCATTTGGCTGGTTTTGCCACAGCCTTCCACCCCTTCAAATACAATTAATTTGCCACCCATGCTTTTTTGTTCGCTGCAATAAACTGATTCGCTGACGTTTGATCAAGAATAGCGCGAAGTGGAAAATCTTTGATTGCGATCGCGTAGGCGTAGCCCATCGTAGATATCGCAATTTATGATTCAATACTTGTAGAGACGGCGATTTATCGCGTCTCGAAAACTAGGATTTAGTTACCTAAAATTTGCTAGAACTTAAACGGTATAGTATCTCCCCAGCTTTGGGCACAAGCAAGATACCTTCATCCTCTCGGTTAGCCCATTCTGCTAGTCTAATAGTATCAGGATCACGATAGCTCAAGTTATGAGCAGCACAGCGTTCAGCAGAAATACCAGTAGCTAAAGTGACACGAATCCGTGCTTGTTCCCCTTCTATAAAATCAAAAGTACCCATCCCTTTTAAATGAGTACTATGAGCCAGCACTCCAGCAGGATATTCTTGGAATTTATGCCACTGTTTGAGAAAGTAATCCCGCACATGATAGCCAACTTGGGAGAGAATTTCGCCGTGTGTATAGCTAAACTCGGTAATGTGAGGAGCATATATAATTACTTCACCTCCATCAGCAACTACAGGCTCTAGTTTGTACATTCCTTTAGCTGCTGTCCAAATGTCATCATACATTTGGGGCATGACTGAAAGCACTTGTTTAAAAGGCTGCTCTACATATTTAATATGCAGTTTAGCTGATAATTGTGCAGCAGCTTCCCAGGCTGACTCTGGTTGATCTATATAGAGTCCAGCTAGCTGATTTGTTTTCGGTGCGACCACCATCGCCAAACAAAGCTTTGGGGTATAAATCAGGCTAGCGGCTCGGTTAATCAAACGCCGAACGGGTGTTATTCCGAGTGTACCAATAATTTCGTAACAAGTGATTAAAGCACCTAACCAGTGTGAGAGATTAATTACTTCCTGACCACTAATACCGGGAAAAAAATATTTATTTCCACCAGAGAAACCGACAACTTCGTGGGGAAAAACTGGGCCGCAAATCACGATCAAATCATATTCGGTGACAAGCTTATTAACACGCACATCAACTTCTTGATGTAGCATTCCACCGCTAATTTCTACTATCTCATCTGCCGAAATTATTCCACAAGAAATAAAAGTATCTGGCTCATTCCAAAGATGGTTAAAAATGCGAACTTTCTTAAAAGTTGTCTCTCGTTCCTCCGGTTTCACTCCCACCAAGTGATTGATTTGTTCTTCACTCATAGGATTATAGCATTTCTCAGTCTGGTGAAGTACAGTAACAAGAATGGGTAAACCAATTATAAATATCAGTTAACGAGACTTGAGTAAAAGCAGTTTCAATTGCTTTTGCTAAGTCTGGATAACTTCTAGCTCCAATAGAACGTA
>NZ_KV757745.1 GCF_001712795.1 Nostoc sp. KVJ20 | reverse complement strand
GTCCTAAAAACCTAGCTTGATAAGCATTTCCTTGTTCCCAGTCTCCGGCTGGGAATGCATTCATTGAGTCTCTGACTCAATATCTGGCTAGAAGCAGAGCCTCTAATCAGGCATTCCTATGCAAAGCATAGGAACGAGATAAACGAGAGAACAATGAGAAATTGATCTTCTTTTGACTTGTGTGTACACCGTAGCCTTTTAGAGGTTGTTTGAAAAGTATTTCGCTGTGACTTTAGGCACTTTAGATCCCCCCTAACCCCCCTTAAAAAGGGGGGAACCGGAATCAAAGTCCCCCTTTTGAAGGGGGATTTAGGGGGATCTAAAATTTTTGATACCGACAAGAGGACTTTTCAAACATCCTCTTAGGAGAGAGGAATGGAAGTGAGGTCAAAATTGTACTTCACGCTTGTCGAGAACCGCGATAGGGGCAATTAATTCATTACTTGGGTTCAAAATTTGTCAACACAACATGATGCCTTAACAAAGACATTATTGAAGCTGAATTAAACTCTTCTAATTTGACAGTAAATAACGAAGGCCGATAATTAACACAAAAATGCCATACAGCTTTTTCATCAACTCGCTGCTAATAAACGGCTGATTTGCAAACAATGCTCCGAAGAAGTTACCCACGATTAAACCAACTGCAATAATCAGGGCATATTTGATATTAAGATTACCGTTGCGATGGTAAACTAAGGCTGCTAAAATCCCAATTGGCAAAATTTGAGCCGCCACAGAAGTTCCTGTAGCTAACTTCTGATCTAAACCAATTACTAACACCATTGCGGGAATCATAATTGCACCGCCACCAATACCAAACATCCCGCCCGCAACGCCAGAAACTAAACCGATTAACAACAGTTGGATCAAGATATTAGACATAAAAATGGTTGCTGATTACAAACTATAAATTAATTTTCTGTGAAAAGATTGATTTTGGTAGCATTCCATGTACACCTTTTTGGGGACTGTTCACAACTTGAGTAATGTGAAAATTCACAGCTAAACTACACAATACATAAGCATCTTCTGGCGACAAATTTGCAAAGCGTTCCAGAAAATCAATCATGTTTTTTAAAGCTAGTTCTAAGGCTTCATCTAAGGTTTGAGCAAAGCCCATTGTGATGATATGAGTTGGAGTTTCGGCAATTGGTGTTGTTAGTTGTAAATCCTTGCGAAGTTTGAGGGTAATTCTACCGTTCATGGAAGTTTCAATGGCGGTAACATTTACCTCGCCATCTCCTTGTGCAGAATGCCCATCACCAATAGAAAATAATGCACCTGGTACGAAAACCGGCAAAAATAAACGAGAACCAGCTTGTAATTCCCGATTATCGATATTACCACCGTAAGAACCTGGTGGGATAGAGGTTCGAGAGGTTTCTGGAGTAGCAACACCAAGAATCCCAAAAAACGGTTTGAGAGGAATTTTTATGCCAGCACCCACAGGAAATTCAGCGATATTGTTTGCTAAATCTAGAGGAATGAATCTCAACGCAGGTTGAGAAAACTGATGTGGTAAAGCTCCCCAACTTGTACGAATGGCATTAAACCCTACAGGTAAACGAGGTGCGATCGCATCTAATTGTACTTCTAAAACATCCCCTGGTTCAGCATCGCGCACATAAATCGGCCCTGTAAGTAAATGCGGCCCTCCAGCAATTTTACGTTCTGGTAGAAGATTTTGGCAGATGTCGAGAAATTCTGGTGTGAGAAACTCAGGTGGTGCTTTGTCATAAACGTAGTAACCAGTATAAGTTTCTACATCAATTGTATCGCCAGAATCAATGGTCAGTGCTGGTTTTAGCAGATGCGAGAAACCACCTAGATGTACAGTTTCTTTTGAAGCTTTTAAAATGTAATGAGTCATAACTGTTTTGTTTTTATAGGACTCCTATTTGATTTTTGAACAATCAAGCTGCCTAGAAGCTTGACATACAAAGCTTTTCATTAGAGCGATCGCAACCAAAAGAGTTGTATTTTCACTAAAGTATAAGATTGCTGGAGTGAAATTTAAGTAAAAGCTTGCTATTACGGAAAACAATTTCTTAAATTCACATTTCGGTCATTTCCTCAGTAAAAATATGTTTTATAACATACTAGGATTTATACTGATTATTTTTAAGTATTAAAAGATATGATGTACTAAGTAAAGCAGTGCTAATTCTGATCGGACAACCAAACCGATTGTCAGCCACTTGTCTATTTTTAGGAGCTTTGAAATGAAATCAATACTTGAGTTGATTGAGCAGAAGAACCAGGAATATGCTCAGTTGCCGTTTTTTGAGTATATGAAAGACGAGACAATTGACCCACGACAGAGGCTAGCATTTGCACCTGTAATTGCTCCACTGGCACTGGAATTCAGTGAATTGTGCAAACGAGTTCTCAGAGATGAGCCAACGACTAATTACATTCAAGAGATGGTCAATTTGCACACGCACGAAGAACATTTCCACTGGCAATGGTTACTGGAAGACATGGGTAAGATGGGAATTGACTATCCGATGCGGTTTAGTGATGCAGTGCGATTCATTTGGAGTGAGCATACTAGGGTTTCCCGTTCCATGTTTCCTCTATTTGAACGGTATACTCTTGGGGCAGATCCCATTATTAAATTAGTTGCCATTGAGGTATCTGAAGTCACAGCAAATGTCTTCTTCCGTTCAACCATGTCTGCGGCTCTGCAACTGCAAGAAATGACTCACACAGAGTTCCGTTACTTTGGTATGCGTCATAACCATATTGAAAATACCCACACTCTCCATACTCCTTCTTCTTTGCAAATAATCAAAGAGATTGAGGTGTCAGAAAAGATTCGTCAACAAGCACTTGAATTGATTGATGTGGCGTTTAAGTACTTTACAGACTTGATCAATGAGTTTTTGGTCTATATTAAGACTCATTCTTATCAAGAACCATTTTTTAAGGTGTATGAACCAGAGCGATCGCTAAAAGCTGTCTAAGAGGATGTTTGAAAAGTCCTCTTGTCGGTATAAAAAGCTTTAGATCCCCCTAAATCCCCCGATAAATTGGGGGACTTTTACTGTGGTTCCCTTTTTAATACCAATTCTTTATGAAGCTGCATAGAATTCTATCCCCCCTAGCCCCTTATAAAGGGGGGAATTCAAAGTCCCCCTTTTTAAGGGGGATTTAGGGGGATCAAGATATGTGCAACTTCACATTATGGTATAAGGGGGATCAAAAGTGCCTAAATCTACAGAAAAATACTTTTCAAACATCCTTTAAGCTATCTGCTTAGTTTGCATTCATTCTGTGAGGATAATATTATCAGCTGCTTTCATGTTGACTTCGCTGCATGAGTCAACAAATTCCCGCCCAAAAAATTACTGGATAAATTGTGAGATTGCAAGTGGATTAGGGAAAACTGAACTCAGATTATCCAGTGGCAGCTATTATGGTAGAGAATCGAGTTAATGTTCCCGGCTATGGGATTGGTGAAAGCATCTACACCAGTACTCGCACTCTGGTTTACCGAGGTTGGCGACAGGCTGATCAAACCCCAGTTGTCATCAAACTTCTGAAAAATACCTATCCTAGTCTCATTGAGTTGGCTCAATTCAGAAATCAGTACACAATTGCGAAAATCTTAAATGTCTCTGGGGTTGTTCGCATCTATAGTCTGGAGAATTGCCAAAATCGACTTGCCTTGATCCTGGAAGACTTTGGCGGAGTTTCTTTAAAGGAGTACACCGCTTTTAGAAGGAAAGGACTCAGCGAGACACAAAATCAGGAAAACTCCTCATCCCTTCATCCTGATTTCTTGACTGAATTTCTCCAGATTGCGATCGCACTTGCCGATATTCTGGGTGATCTCTACCATCACCAAATCATCCACAAGGATATCAAACCTGCCAATATCCTGATTAATCCCACCACCAAGCAGGTGAAACTCATTGACTTTAGCATTGCTTCACTGCTGCCAAGAGTTACCCAACTTTCAACCAGCCCCACTATTTTAGAAGGAACCCTCGCCTACCTTTCCCCCGAACAAACCGGGCGAATGAACCGAGGGATTGATTACCGCACTGACTTCTATTCTCTGGGTGTCACATTCTATGAACTGTTAACGGGACAATTGCCATTTCAATCTGATGATTTGATGGAATTGGTGCATTGTCATATCGCTAAACAACCTGCTTCTTTGGAGCAATTCAAAATTCCTCAAGCAGTTTCAGATATCGTGATCAAATTGATGGCGAAAAATGCTGAAGACCGCTATCAAAGTGCATTAGGGCTAAAACACGATCTGGAAACCTGTTTGATTCAATTGCAGAAAAGTGGCAATATTGTGCCCTTTGGGCTAGGACAGCGGGACGTTTGCGATCGCTTTGCGATTCCCGAAAAACTCTACGGTCGGGAAGTAGAAGTTGCAATGCTGCTAGCAACTTTTGAGCGGGTGCGCCAAGGAAATTCTGAACTAATGCTGGTGGCCGGTTCCTCTGGCATTGGTAAAACAGCAATTGTCAACGAAATTCATAAACCGATCACCCGTCAGCGGGGATACTTTATCAAGGGCAAATTCGATCAATTTAATCGTAATATTCCCTTTTTTGCTTTGGTGCAAGCGTTTCGAGACTTAATGGCACAACTGCTGACAGAGAGTGATCCTCAAATTGAGCAGTGGAAGACCCAAATTTTATCCACATTGGGTGAGAGTGCCCAGGTGATTATTGAGGTGATTCCAGAACTCGAACAGATCATTGGTCAACAGCCCTCTGTTCCGGAATTATCGGGCAGTGCTGTCCAAAGCCGCTTCAATTTGCTGTTTCAGAAATTCATTCAAGTATTCACAACCCAAGACCATCCCCTCGTCATTTTCCTCGATGACTTACAGTGGGCAGACTCGGCTTCATTAAAGCTGATGCATCTGTTGATGAGTGAAGCAAACAACTCTTATTTGCTGGTGATTGGAGCATATCGGGATAATGAGGTTTCGTTTGCACATCCCCTAATGTTGACCATCGAGGAGATGCGGCAAGAGGCAATTACAGTTAGTAGTATTGTCCTTTCTGTGCTTACCCAGACCGACCTGAATCAACTGATTGCAGATACCCTCAAATATTCACCAGAACAAGCCCTAGCGATCGCCAATCTGGTGTATCAAAAGACCAAAGGCAATCCATTTTTCACGAACCAATTTCTCAAATCGCTGCATGAAGATGGGTTAATTGCGTTTGCTGCCAAAACAGGCAGTTGGCAGTGTAATATTGCTCAAATCCGAGCGCTTTCTTTTAAAGAAGATATTGTGGAGTTTGTGGCGCTACAACTCCAGAAATTACTACCACAGACTCAGGATATTCTCAAACTGGCTGCATGTATCGGCAATCAGTTTGATTTAGAAACCCTATCGCTTGTCTATGAAAAATCTCCAGCCCAGACCGCAGCGGATTTGTGGCCAGTTCTCAAGGATGGATTAATTTTGCCCAGTGGGGAAGGGTATACATTCTTTCAGGATGAGTCTGTTGTCATGGATGATTTGACAAATGACAACGAATCAATAACTATTACCTACAAATTTCTCCACGATCGCATTCAACAAGCCGCTTATTCACTAATTCCGGCAAATCAGAAACCAGTAACTCACCTCAAGATTGGTCAATTGCTGTTAAACAATACCCCGGAAACTGAGCAAGAAAAGATCATTTTTGAAATTGTTAACCAACTGAATGTTGGGATAGAACTGATTGTAGCCCAGCCCGATCGCGATCAACTGGTACAACTCAACCTGTTGGCAGGACGGAAAGCCAAGTCTTCCACAGCTTACCGAGTAGCAATTGAGTATTTGACCATCGGGATTAGTTTATTGAGATCCGACTGTTGGCAAAGTCAATATGAGTTGACTCTGGCACTGCACGAATTAGCAACTGATGCTGCTTACCTTTGTGGCGCGTATGAACAGATGGAGGAATTCGCCCAAACAGTGATGCAGCAAACGAAAACTCCACTGGATCAAGTCGGCATTTACGAAACCAAAATCCAGGCCTATACAGCTAAAAATGATGTGCTAGGTGCGATCGCGATCGCCCGTCAGGGAATGAGTCAGTTTGGTGTGGTTTTCCCAGAAACACCCACTTTCCAAGATATTCAGCAAGCCCTTCAGGAAACCGCTACCTTAATTCACGGACGTGACATTGCTTCCTTGGTTGACTTACCAGTGATGACAGCAAAAGACAAGCTAGCAGTCACCCGAATTGTGGCAAACGTTGCTCCCGCCGTTTACATCGCCGATCAAAATCTGTTTCCGCTACTCATATTGTCCCAAGTCAAAGCATCGATTCACTATGGCAATGCTCCCTTTTCTGCCTTTTGTTATGCCTGTTATGGCATTCTGTTGAACGGAATTCTTCAGGATATTGAAACAGCCGATCAAGTTGGCAGCCTTGCTTTGGCACTAACTGATAAATTTAATATTAGCGACATCAAACCCACTGTATTTTATGTTGTGGGTGCTTTCATCACTTATTTAAAGTCTCCACTAAAAAAATCTTTACAGCTCATGCTAGAGGGCTACAAGATTGCCCTAGAAACTGGAAACGTATACTACGTGGGCTTCAATACGAAAGACATCTGTCAGTATTCTTATTTCCTAGGTCAAGAACTGAACTCATTAGAGCAAGACATAAGGGCTTACAGTCATGTTTTAGAAAATTTTAAGCAAGGCACGACCCTCAACTACTGCCGCATCTTCTGGCAAACAGTTTTGAACTTGCTCGGCAAAGCTGAGAATCCCTGCATTTTAACAGGTGAGGCACTTAACGAAGCAGAATTTATCACCCAACTGGTTAATGCCAATGAGTTGACTGGGCTTCACTACTTTTGGCTCCACAAATTGATTCTCTGTTATCTGTTTGAAAACCTCTCTGAAGCAGTGGAAACAGCCGCTCAAGCTAGAGAATATCTAGTTGCAGGCATGGGCTATGCCACCGTGCCGATGTTTTATTTCTATGATTCACTGACGGCTTTGGCAGAGTATTCTACGGCTACACCTTCTTGGCGAGAAACATTGCTGGAACGAGTCACAGATAACCAGAGAAAAATGCAGACTTGGGCGCACCACACACCCATGAATTATTTGCACAAATTTGAACTGGTAAAAGCTGAAGAATGCCGAGTCTTGGGGCAAATGGGGCAAGCAGTGGATCTCTACGATCGCGCGATCGCTGGGGCAAAAGTCAATGGATACATTCAAGAAGTTGCCCTCGCTAATGAACTAGCTGCCCGATTTTACCTGGAATGGAACAAAGAGCCGATCGCTCAAATTTACCTAGCAAATGCCTATTATAGTTACCTCAACTGGGGAGCAGTAGCCAAAGTCAACCAGTTGTCCCATCAATATCCTCAATTCTTGGCTACGATCCAACAGCCGCAAGAAACTGTTTCTTCAAACCTCACCCGCACCACTACAACCGGATTGGGGCACACTAGTTCTAGTGGGTTTGAAGCCTTAGATTTAGCAACAGTAATGAAAGCCTCTCATGCCCTAGCGGGAGAAATTGAGTTAGAAAAGCTGTTGACAACCCTGATGCAAGTCGTGATCGAAAATGCCGGGGCTGAAAAATCTGTCCTCCTACTGCTTCAAGATGATCATTGGGTGGTTGCAGCTCAAAAAACCAGCAAAGCGATCGTGGAAACGGGTGTTGCAAATCCAATTCCTAAATCAGAGGAGCGATTGGGTGAAAACCTTGGGATAAAGAATCTACACTCCCTTCCGCTTTCAGCCAGCCAGGATATTCCCAAAGCGGTTGTTAACTATGTCTCACGTACCTCCGCAACCCTGGTACTAGATGATGCTCGCACAGAAACTACCTTCGCCAACGATCCCTACATCATGCAATGGCAACCCAAAAGTTTGCTATGTACGCCCATTCATAATCGTGGCCAGCTAATTGGTATCCTCTACTTGGAAAACAGTTTGACGACTGGAGCCTTTACCCAAAACCGTCTTGAGATTTTGCGGCTACTCACAGCACAAGCTGCCATCTCGCTGCAAAACGCCATGTTGTATACCAATTTAGCTGTGGCAAAAACTCAATTAGAAGACTACAGTCATACCTTAGAAGACAAGGTGCAGCAGAGAACTTTTGAGTTGAATGATAAAAATCAGCATCTCTCGGAAACCTTAGAGAAACTTCAACACACGCAAACTCAATTGATTCAAACTGAAAAAATGTCTTCGTTAGGACAAATGGTGGCAGGTGTTGCTCACGAAATTAACAACCCGATTAACTTTATTTATGGCAACCTCACCTATACCAATGAGTATTGTCAAGATTTGCTGCGCTTGGTTGAGCGCTATCAGCACTACTATCCTCAACCGTTGGCTGAGATTCAAGAAGAACTAGAGGCAATAGATTTCAAATTCCTCAAGTCAGACCTACAAAAACTGCTGCAATCAATGAAAGTGGGGGCAGATCGCATCCGCCAAATTGTCCTTTCTCTCCGCAATTTCTCTCGCCTGGATGAGTCCGAAATGAAACCTGTCAACATTCACGAAGGCATCGACAGCACCTTGCTAATTTTACAGCACCGCCTCGAAGGGAAAACACACCGTCCTGCAATTGATGTGATTAAGGAATATGCACAGTTGCCAGAAGTTAACTGCTATGCCAGCCAGATTAATCAGGTGTTTATGAATATTCTCAGCAATGCTATTGATGTATTGGATTCATCCTTTGCAACAACTGAACATAATAAACCAGCAACAATTCCCACCATCCGAATTCGTACTAAAATGACTGATGCCCATACAGTCACTATTCAAATTGCAGATAATGGGTCTGGTATGTCTGAAGAAGTGAAGCAGCATCTATTTGACCCCTTTTTCACAACAAAACCTGTTGGACGAGGAACGGGCTTGGGATTATCGATTAGCTACTCTATTATGGAAAAACATGAGGGACGATTAAGTGTAATATCGGAACAAGGAAAAGGAGCGGAGTTTTTCCTTGATATCCCCTTAAAAAAGCTGGTTCCTTCCTCTGTAGGTTGACCGCGCCAATTTAGGATTTTGGATAATGGAATTGGTTCTTGGGTTCGATCAAGGCCGCTATGCCTGCTCTTAAATCTAAAATAAGTTCCTTCCGACGCTTTGCGATCGCCAATCTAAAATCCAAAATGGTTTAACTCTATGCTGATTAGTTTTGTTAAAAGCTAGGTCATACCAATTTGAAGAAAGAAAGTTACAGATTCAAACCTGAAATCTCAGATAAAATCTGACACCTCTAAATTACGAATTACGAATTACGAATTACGAATTACGCCAAGCCGTACTAGATGTGATTTAGCTTATCATTATCTCAATAATTTGCTCTCTAACTCCGTGGGGAGTAAATAAAAACAATTTGAGATCGGGAATTTGGAGGGGATTGTAGAGTGGCTGATGATGAATACATAGTTAATACACAACAGATTTATCCAAAGGACTTTTCCTGGGGATTATGGCCTGTTGTGCCACTCTACCCTTACGGTAGACGGCAAACAATTCGTAAAGAGGTGCTTAAGGACACAATCTGGAATTTTGACCAGATTCAGGGCATTTTCTACGTAGTTGTGCCGATTCGTATGACTGTGGTTAAGCTGGAAACTGGGGGTCTTTTGATCTACGCGCCTGTTGCACCAACTCCAGAGTGCATCCGGCTTGTGAATGAATTGGTGGCAGAACATGGCAATGTTAAGTACATCATTCTGCCAACTATCTCTGGTATAGAACACAAAGTTTTCGTCGGCCCCTTCGCCAGATACTTTCCCACTGCACAGGTGTTTGTGGCTCCCCATCAGTGGAGTTTCCCGCTAAATCTCCCCCTTAGTTGGCTTGGCTTACCCCCAAAACGAACTCAAGTACTTCCAGAAGATAGTAGCAAAACACCCTTTGCTGATGAGTTTGATTACGCGATTCTGGGCCCCATCGACCTTGGCCCTGGTAGGTTTGCAGAAGTTGCTTTTTTCCACAAGCGATCGCATACTCTTTTAGTCACTGATTCTGTACTTTCGATCCCAGAAGATCCACCTGCGATCGTTCTATTAGATCCATATCCCTTGCTATTCCATGCCAAAGATCGTGCTTCTGATATTGTTGCAGACATTCAGGAAAATCGCCGTAAGGGTTGGCAGCGCATCTGTTTGTTTGCTTTGTATTTTCAACCAAGGGCACTAGATATACCCCAATGGAGTCAGGTGTTGCAAGATGCCTTGAAAGCACCACAACGCTCAAGGAAAGCTTATTTTGGATTGTATCCCTTTAAATGGCAGTCAGATTGGCAGCGATCGTTTTATGCTCTACAAGGGAATGGGCGTTTGTTTGTCGCACCAATTTTACAAACGCTAATTCTCAACCGCGCACCAAAAGAAACCATCGACTGGGCTGAAAAAGTTGCTCGTTGGGACTTCCAGTGGATTATTCCCTGCCACTTTGATTCACCGATTAAAGCCGAACCGCATCAGTTTCGTCAAGCTTTCTCTTTTTTGGAAAAGCAGCCTGCTGTCAGTGGGGGTTTATTCAGCAGTAGCAGCTATCCTTTACCAGAGGAAGATTTTAAAGCACTTAAGGAAATCGATGCAGGTTTAAATAAGTTTGGCATTGTGCCAGCACCAAAGGAGAAAGTGTAGGATAGACGGCTAATTAAATTTTGTCTAGCCTTGTAATTACATTTGAAGTATAAGTGAAAGTACAAGGACATCCAGCAGAGGCTAAGAGTCTAAGATGTCCTTGATAACGCTTTTTATATCTGTGTCGCCAGGACGTTTTGCAAACTGCTCGTGACTATAAATCCATACAAGTTTAATTACACAGTCAATTGTATTAACTAAATACATCAATCTGATTTGTCCAGAAGCTCCTTTGGAAACCTTTAACTCTAGCTTGTGAAATGACCATCCTTGAGGCAATTTAATCTTTGCAGGTAAGGGTTCGTTACGAGAATTGATAGGATACTGGTCTTCAATCAAATCTTCCAAAGCTTCTGCGACAAGTGCAACAAAATCTGCTCTATGAGCTTTTGCAAGTTTTTTGAAAGAACGTATGAAATTCTCGCATTTTTCAATCGAGAAGGGAGTTGAGCCAGTCACGCACTTCTCCTTTGCGAATACGAGTTGATGATTCCGAAGTAAAAGCGTCCTGCAAAGTTTCGGACATTACATGTTTATACACAGGGTTGTCACGCTCTATCAGGTCTAGCTTCTGATAGCCTAACGCTTTCAAATCCTCAAGAAGAATCGGCTCAGTTGATCTAGCTTCAGGTGGCAGCCCTTTGCGAGCTTTCTTCCAAGGAAACTCAAAATGGGTCATATCACTAAGTAGATAGGCATGGTAGCTACCGAAATATTCCCAAATTTCTTCTAGAAGTTGTTTCTTATCATTAGGAATCTGTAACAAGAACTCTTGAGTAGGGATAGGTAATTGTTTAGCTTCAAATTCACTGTAAAACCTGTAAGCCGGAGGACACACAGGGCCATATCGCCATGCTTGGATTTCTTCTTCAAACAATGGCTCATCGTACAGGGCTAAATGTAAGCTTTGTGAGTAATACAGAAGCTTTTGAACCTTCATATTGGTCATTTCTGCTTCTATACTGTCCTCATAAGCTCTCGCGATAAAATAGCGAGCTGCATTGAGACAATCGATCATACTCAGACCCGCAAATTAAAACAGACTTCCGACTTTAACAAGTTTCAAGAGTAACTCACACATACTATTATAATTGGAGCGTGTAAATATATAGTACATTTTTACTAAATATTATGATAAATCATTTTTGTAAATATCCTATAAACAAGACTGTAACTTAGATTAAACTCAGTGCGATCGCCTATCGCTATAAGTTGAGTTGAAGCAGCCAACCCAACATTTGACAATTTTCTTACTGTTTGATTCCCTTAAACCGTTCTTTTGCCGCCTGAAACGCTTCTTGCATCACCAACTGAATTTTTTCGGGATCGGGTTTCTTACCTCCCATTAAATCACCAAAATAAACGCAAGCTGCTTCCCCTAGTGCCCAGGTATAGGCGGCTGCCCAAGAGGCTGCGATCGCACTACCAAAACCTGGTATAAATTTAATTAGCTCCCGTGCAATTGCCTGTGCTAAAAAACCACCTGCGATCGCACTCACAACTCCCCCCGCCTGAGATGGTGTAACTGTTTGCCCATATAATTTACCTAACAATCCCACCATTGATACTTGCAAAGCAGTGAGTACGGGCATTGTGGCAAATGGCAAAGGTACAGCGGCGAGAGTGGCAGACATAATCGCAAATGGCAAAATATAACGGCGTGCAGCATCTCGATAAAGGTTGCCAATTTGCTTCCCAACTTCTTCTTGATCTAATAGCTGATAAATCGCCTGTGCTTCTGCTTGTGGGAGTAGTTCTGCTAAGGAATCTCGCAGCGCTTCTAAGCCATAAAATACCGGAGTGTAGCCATCTTCTTCTAAAGTAAAGTCAATTAGTACAGAGCGGTCAGTTATTCCTGCGAAGGCTTGTTGCATTGCGGCAAATGCGCGGTTGACTTCCTCATAATCTGGTGGATAGGCGGGATGATCAACAGTATTGGCAGGATAAACTTCATGCAAACAGGTAACTACCAACAGACAGGGAATGTCTGGATACTTCTGGCGTAGTTGTTGAGCAATTTGTCGTAGCGTGTCAGTTGCAAAATCATTGATTTTGACGGTCAAAAGGAGAATTCTGGCGGAACGAGTTTGCTGTTGTAAATCGCTAACTAATTCCTGAATAATTCCCTGGGTATCTTGTTTAACATCGCCTAAACCTACCGTATCAGTAAAAATCAGTAGCGGTAGGTCATTAGAAGGATAGGCATAGCGCTGGGTGTTTTGCGTGTGGGGACGAAATCCCTGACCAATAATTTTGGCAGAAACTCCCGTCAATCCCCGCACAATTGAACTTTTTCCGGCTTGGGGTTTACCAATCAATAGCGCTTCTGTGGTTGGCAGTTCGGCTCGAATTTTCTCTAAAATCTCTGTAACCTGAGCCTCACTCACACTAAACCATTCAACAACTGTCTGTGCCAGTTGTTCTACGGGTAAGAGTTGCGTTAGACGTGTTGTTGTTTTGTTCCAGACATCACCAATGCGGTTTGTCCAGGAATTATCGACGGATTTGGTAGTTGTTCCATCGGTCGGTTCACTCAATTGCTGAGAATCAGTTAAGGGTGAGTCAGCATCACGTTGCTCAGTCATTTACATCCAAACGGTAGATAGCTGTCATTCATTCAGGACACTTCATGGTGTTTAAGATTGAAATTATTAACCTAGAAGACCCTTATTACTCATCTTATAGCGATTCTCAAAGGGATAACCAGTACCGTTAGTAGTGTAATTAACTTGGGCGCAAGCCTTCCGTGAAGCATAGCGGAGAGGAAAGTTTGGCCCCCTTACCCATATCTTTCTTAACAAACAGACAAAATACTTAAACAGTACTTATGCAAACAATAGCCGAAAAGAATTATTTTCAGGTAGTAGTCAACTTAACGCGAAACCTCACGTCCGCCAGGGATTGTAAATCCCTGTCTCATAGCTAAAGTCCTCTGAAGAGGACTAAAGAGAAAGAGCGCAAAAATTTTCAGTCTACTTCAGTAGACTTGAGCAATTAGTCAGGGATTTACAATCCCTGGCGGGTGAACAACACCCAATCAGTACGCTATTTTTGGCTGAAGTTGACACCAGTGG
>NZ_KV757744.1 GCF_001712795.1 Nostoc sp. KVJ20 | reverse complement strand
ACCCGCAACTTGGGTTAATATAAAAAACAAGATAAGAGAATCCAACATTTCCAATTTTTTCCTTTTTTACAATATATAGAAAAATTGCACACCGAACTATGCAATTTATGTCAAACTTATCCTTCTGGTTGTAAGGTATAGTTAACCCTTATTTAATAAATTTTTTAAATTTTGGATGATGAATATTCACTATCACAATCCAAAACTTAAAATTTGGTCAGTTATTAAAGCAATAATTAAGCAGTCTTAAAAAATCGAATAATTTCGCGGACATGATCGAGAAATTGTCCATCTGTGGAAAGTTGCGCGATCGCATTTCTGGCTTCTCTCCCCAAACGCTCATGTTCTGTTTGATTTGTCGCCCGTAATTCTTCCAGGTTAGCCGCAATGCGGGCTAAATCTCTACGAGTCTCTTCAGCAAAGCGTTGTTGAGTCGCGGCTAAGGAATAGGGTTGTTCGGGGTTGAGTTGATCTTCCAATGACTGGATTTTTTGTTCCAATATAGAGAAGCGATCGCGCAGTTCAAAAATATCTTCGCGGGGATACTTCCATTCTTGGCGAATCATCGCTAATCGCGCGTATAAATACTCATAAGCTCGAATCGCTGGACGCAGAATTGTTAATAACAAAGCTGCACCAGAACTTATATATCCCACTGTACTAATACCAGTGACAGCAAGAGTATAAAGACCAACGGCTGAGAATAAGTGTAAAGCAATGGCAACCCAGAGCGATCGCTTTGCCAAAAGTGTGACATACTTCACTTGCTTTTCATCGACTGGAATTCCTTTCTCAGTTGATTGTGCGGCTTCTGCTAAGACTTCTTTGGCTTGAAAATGCACATTCCACGGTACGGTAACAATTACTAACAGCCACCAAAAACTAGCACCACCAATCACCCAATCAAGAAAGTTACCAGCAGGGATGTGCAACCATTGCAATAAGCCAAAAGCCGCTAGCACTACAACCACAATTCCAGCAATGGAACTGATGAAAAAGTTAATATACATCTTCCCCTGTCTCCGGCGAAACTATACCTCGATCATGACTGTGCTCCAGCAGTTATACATAAAGTCTTGTGATGGTTTAAATGTTTGCACATACCTGCTATTGGATGAGATAGCTACGCCAAATTGGTTGAGTATCTTTGCTACCTTTTTCTGGAATTAGCGATCGCCAAGTTTTACCTTCTTGCTGAATTTGCAAATAAACGTCAAAGGGTTGTTTTGGTTGCGTCAAGCTTCGTTTTGGTAGCTTAACAATTAAGTCGTAGGTTCCCCGAACGTGGAAAGCTGGTAAATTTTCAATCGTCAGGGGTTGTTCTTGGGTAATTGATAGCCGCTTGATTTCAAATCCTTGAAAGTCTAAATCCAACTGTTGGCTAAGTTTTTGTTGAGTTTGCTCTAGCCCAAGTGCGATCGCTTTTTGCACTAACTCGCTAGTTGGTAGCAGTCCAATACTGCCACAAGCTGTCACTAGCACCAGCAATATTGCTGTCAAAACTAACCGCACCATGTTATTCCTGAGATTCCACTTATCAGCGATAGTATAACTGTAGATTCTCTCAATTCTCTCATCTACCATGCCAAAACAGTCTATAGGTCTTGATAACCAACTCTACAATTATCTTTTATCTGTTTCACTACGGGAACCAGAGATTCTTGGGAAGTTACGCCAAGAAACCGCCAGTCATCCCCGGAGTGGAATGCAGATTTCACCAGAACAAGGACAGTTTATGAGACTTCTGGTGCAGTTAATTGGAGCGAAGAAAACCCTGGAAGTTGGAGTGTTTACGGGTTATAGTTCACTTTCTGTAGCTTTAGCACTACCAGATGATGGCAAGATTATCGCTTGTGATGTGAGTGAAGAATTTACTGCGATCGCTCGGCGGTATTGGCAAGAAGCTGGAGTTGCCGATAAAATCGATCTCCGATTAGCACCAGCTTTAGAGACTTTAGATCAATTATTGGCAACTGGTCAAGCAGAAACCTTTGACTTTGCCTTTATTGATGCTGATAAAGAAAATTATGATGGATATTATGAGCGATCGCTACAATTAGTGCGTCCAGGTGGATTAATTGCTATTGATAATGTTTTATGGTCTGGACAAGTTGCTGATGAGCAAAATCAAGATGAAAGCACCCAATCTATCCGCGCTCTCAACAAAAAGTTACATCATGACGAACGGATAACACTCTCCCTTGTCCCCATCGCCGATGGACTTACTTTAGCCATCAAGCGACCTTAATACAGCAGGGGCGCACAGTTAGTTGTGCGCCCCTACCACCTGTTCTATTTCTATTTATCGAACAGAATTCAAGAGTCAGGATGAATTCTGACCAAAAAAGCGGTAGCGAGTATTTTCAAGTCGCGTCTTGATTCTAACCAGAGCTTTCTTAGTCTCCGGCTCTACTCCTGAATTCTGACTTCTGAATTCTGACTTCTGAATTCTTCTTCATTTAAAAGTTGTAGCCAACTCCTAATAGTAGCCCGACATCAGTTTGATCCATAAAAGCAGCATTTACGGCACCTGTCACCGTAAATCGAGAACCTACAGGAAGGTCTACACCACCAGTTAGAAGTAAGCCAATGTCAGTATCAAGATTAGCTTCAATTGCTACGCCAGCACCGATGTAAGGAGATATAGCAAAGCTTCTTTCACCCACCGAACCTGCTGCGCGGGGAGAAAAATCCAAAGTTACGGGAACTAGGAATATTGTATCGTCCCCAAAGATCACCGATGGTCGCACTGATAGATAGTTTGTCAGACCAAGTTTGCTGATGACTGTAAAGTTACCCTCGCTCAAAGCTGTATCATTGCCGCTCAAACCAATGTTACCAGCGACTCCGAGATAGCTTCTGCCACCACGAGTAGCTCTACCTACATTCACATCAGGCGTTGTGCCATTCGTGCCTGTTGGTGGCTGATTTAACTGACTGATGTTAATATCAGGCGGGATTAGGACTTGGTTAATTGCATGGATAATACCATTGCTAGCTTTGACATCTGCCTGAATAACTCTGGCATTATTCACCGCAACTTGATTGTTAGCCGAATCGATTTGAATATTTACAGGTCTTTCTTCAAAGGTTTTCAGTTCCCCAGTCGAAAGCTGACTAGCAGTTACCGCACCAGGAACCACATGATATCTCAAAATCTTAATCAATGCTTCTCTGTTTTCTGGTTGCTCTAACTGTTGTAAGGTAGCAGCAGGCAAAGCAGCAAATGCATCATTGGTAGGAGCGAAGACTGTATAAGGGCCAGGCTGTTGCAGAATATCTACTAAACCGGCTGTCTTTAGTAAAGAAGTTAGAGTTGAAAAAGAATTACTGGATGAAGCAAGAGAAACAATATCAGTACCGGTTTGAGTTCCAGCGACAATATACTGACTAGCTGGAAGATTGCTAGCAATGGGTTGTAGCCGTCCTTGTCTAGCCAAAGCTTGATATAAAAGTGCTGCGGCTTCAGCGCGAGTTAGCGACTGTTGCGGATTGAGTTGTTTCACATCCGGGTAGTTGACAACAAGATTACCTGCTGTTGCTGCTGCCACACTACCAATAGCGTAATCTGGGATAGCTGAGGCGTCGTTGTAGTAAGTACTAAGAGTACTTGTATCGCCACCAGACAAACCCAAGCCACTACTTAAAGCAACAATCCCCTGCACTCTAGGGATTTCTTGATTTGGTCTAAACACGTTCCCAGGATAGCCTGCCAAAAATCCAGTTTCGTAGGCTAGCTGAATTGCAGAAGCCGCCCAATAGCCAGCAGGAACATCACTAAATCCACCGGCACTTAATTGCCGAACTCGGTTTTGGTTACTGAAAGCTCTTTGAATCAAGGCGGCAAATTCAGCACGAGTTACAGGTTGATTCGGTCTAAAGCTGCCATCAGGAAAGCCAGCAATCACGTTATTGTCAGCCAGGACTTGAATGAAGGGACGCGCCCAATAATCTGAAGAAACATCAGACAAGTTAACTGTTGAAGTTGGTGCTGGTGTTGGTGTTGGTGTAGCAGATGGAACAGTAGTTTGAGATGAAGCTGGTGTAGAAATTACGATGGGAGTTATTATCGCAGCTGTCATGCCCAGAACTAACAAAGCAACCTTTGCTGATGACCAGCGAAACAAACTAGACATGGAAATATCCTCTTTGCAATTTATTGGGTTGACTATTGGAAAATACTGGATGCAAGGTTAAGTGAATACAAATATCCAGATGATTATTAGGTTTGCCTTGATATAAAAACCAGAAATGAAACTCCTTCACTCTGGCTGGAAAACTCAGATGTGGGACATTACAAGTAGTTGCTCTAACATCTCATAACATTGATCCCCATGTTTACCACACATAGTATAGTATATGATTCCTATTTGTTTTTTAAAAAAACGCAAATCAAACTAAGCATAATTAGAGACACTGTGGCAATCTGATATGTTGCAATAATAAAGATAATTAGTGCAAGTAGGCGATTTTATCAGTTATAAAATTGCAGTCAAGTAGTCAAAGAATTGGCTTTTAATAACCGTTTCTTTATGATTGCCGATGAGGGTTAATGCCGTCAACCTCAATGCATCATGTTCTTTAACAAGGGTTAAGAAGTAAAATCAGTCTTGGCAATATGCTGTATTATTAGTCTTTGAGCAAAATTATACAACTAACTAATGGCTGGATTTTTAGGAAAAGCTTTCACTCTTTAGATAGTTGACCCGTAATGGAGAATTTGGCAATACTAGATGGGAAATTAGCGATCGCAATCAAAATTCTGACCATGATTGCGCCAACACTTTTTGCTAGGAATTATTTTTGGCAAAAGACTATTTCATGAAAAGGAACCCAGAGATAAACTAGGATTTTTGGAAGAGGTCTAATCTCTATCAGTTCTGCTTATAACTCCTCTGGAGCTATGGCAACAAATCCAGTTTTCACTCCCCGCTTAAACCCAGCATTTTCATAGAAGTGCAACGTCTCCTCACGTTTTGAGCCACTCAGAAGCATTACTTTATAGCACTGTTGCTGCCATGCTAAAGCTAATGCATAATGAAGCACCTGTGTACCAAATCCCTGTCGTCGGTAATCGGGGTGAGTGATGACATTTTCAATAATGCCGTATGGACGTGCGCCACGCGTCAAGTTGGGAACAATGGTTAAGTTACACGTTGCGACTAACTGGCTAGCAATATCAGCCACAATGTAATACAAACGGGGATCATCTAAAATCCCATCCCAGATGGATTGTAAAACATCATCAGCAGGTAGAGGCGCATCTACAGGATTTAAGTGGTGATACAACGCCAGAAGTTGGGGAAGTTCGTCGCGTGCAATCAGGCGAACGGTAATTATCGGTTTAGACATCCAGATAAAAAAATATCCAATTAACTATTGTAGGGTGGGCGTCTCGCCATAGGTGTCAAGTTAAGGCTGGTTCCCAAATGTCAAGTGACCTTTTGGCATTATCCCTATGCCGTTTGCGAACAGCTTTAACAAGTCCCATTGAGCGATGATTTTCGA
>NZ_KV757743.1 GCF_001712795.1 Nostoc sp. KVJ20 | reverse complement strand
CTTGAAAACGATGACGAGCAGATACGCACTACGAGATGACCAGTGGGAGAGAATCAAAAACCTGCTACCTGGGCGAGAGGGCTATGTGGGAGCCACGGCTAAAAATAACCGATTGTTTGTCGAAGCGGTGTTATATCGTTACCGAGCAGGCATTCCTTGGCGAGACTTGCCAGCAAGATTTGGGGATTTTCGTGTGATTCACACCCGCTTCAGTAGATGGTCAAAAACAGGCGTTTGGGAGCAGGTGTTTCAGCAGTTAGCAGATGATGCCGACAACGAATATGCGATGATTGACTCAACGATTGTCCGCGCCCATCAACATAGCGCGGGTGCAAAAGGGGGGATGCATCTACAGAAGCCATTGGTCGCAGCAAAGGCGGATTAAGTACCAAGATTCATGCTGTGGTGGATGCGTTGGGCAACCCACTAAGTTTCCATTTGACACCTGGGCAAGCCTGCGACCTTGATGGAGCCGACCAACTGTTACCTAATATTGTTGCTGACACAGTATTAGCAGACAAAGGCTATGATGCGGATGAGCGAGTAATTGAGCGGCTTCAGGCACAGGGTAAAACCGCAGTCATTCCCCCAAAGCGTAACCGCAATCACCCTCGTGACTACGACCGGGATTTATACAAAGCCCGTCATCTCATTGAAAACTTTTTTGCCAAACTTAAGCAGTACCGAGCGATCGCAACGCGCTACGACAAACGCGCTGGAAACTTTCTAGGTGCAATTTATCTGGCTGCTTCTGTCATTTGGCTCAATTGATGACACGCCCTAG
>NZ_KV757742.1 GCF_001712795.1 Nostoc sp. KVJ20 | reverse complement strand
ATCAAAGACTCATTAACGAGTATAAAATGTGGATGAACGGAGCGAAAAGACTCGTTCACGAGTATCAAAGGTGGATGAACGGAGCTAAAAGCCTCGTTCACGAGTATCAAAGGTGGATGAATGGAGCTAAAAGCCTCGTTCACGAGTATCAATGCCTTATCCTTATTTTCCAGCTAGGTTCATCCAATAGGATGAATTGTCATTTTCACCACCAAGTGACAATAGGGTAGTCAAGTAGAGGATAAAAATATGTCATCTGCTCAAGCGCCCTCTCTAGCACCGCTGATTCCGCGCGAAATTCTGTTTGGGAATCCCGAAAAAACTAGCCCACAACTCTCGCCTGATGGCAAGTACTTGGCATATATCGCCCCTGATGAGAAAAATGTCTTGCAGGTATGGTTGCGAACTATAGGACAAGAAGACGACCAAATACTAACTGCTGACAAAAAGCGCGGTATCCGCATTTTCTTCTGGACTTATAACGCCGACCAGTTGATTTATATGCAAGACTCGGATGGTGACGAGAACTTTCATCTCCACTTGGTTAATATCCACTCCAAGATTGTGCGTGACTTAACGCCATTCCAAGGTGTAAAAGCCGAACTTGTGGAACTGGAACCTAAATTTCCAGATCAAGCACTCGTAGCGTTGAACTTGAACAATCCCCAAAAGTTTGACGTTTATCGCATCAATCTAAAAAATGGTGCGGTTGAGTTCGACACCGATAACCCCGGTAACATTATCAGTTGGACATCTGACGCTGATTTCCAAGTACGTGCAGCAATAGCTAGTACTCCTGATGGTGGTTACGATTTGTTATTACGGGAAACCACGGATAAAGAGTGGGATGTTCTCCGTCACTGGGGACTAGAAGAACAAGGGAATTCTGTTAGCTTCTCGGCTGATGGCAAAACACTTTATATTGAAGGCAGTCATGATGCTAACGCCCAACGTCTGCTAGCTGTTGACTTAGATACCCGTGAAGAAACAGCGATCGCCCAAGATGAGCAGTATGATGTTATGGGGATAGTCATTCAGCCTGTAACACGAGTTATCCAAGCAGTTTCTTTCTACAAAGACAAACAGGAATGGCAGGTAATTGACGAAAGTATCGCCGCTGATTTTGAAGAAATTGCCAAGGTACGTTCTGGGGAGTTTTCTTTAATTAGCCGCGATTTGGAAGATAAAAACTGGCTATTAGCTTACAACACAGACGATGGTCCAGTTTATTACTATGCCTATAACCGAGAATCGAAAACTAGCACTTTCCTTTTTAGCAACCAACCCAAACTCGAAGGTTTGCAGTTAGCATCAATGCAACCGATTTCCTACGAGGCACGGGATGGTTTAACTATCCACGGTTACCTCACAACCCCTGTGGGAATACTTAGCCAGAATCTACCAACAATACTCCTGGTTCACGGCGGTCCTTGGATGCGGGATACCTGGGGTTTAGATCCGGAAGCGCAATGGTTAGCTAACCGGGGTTACGCTGTTCTGCAAGTAAACTTTCGCGGTTCCACTGGCTACGGCAAAGCATTTTTGAATGCTGGAAATCGAGAATGGGCTGCTAAAATGCACGACGATTTAATTGATGCTGTTAACTGGCTAGTGGAAAAAGGTATTTCTGACCCGCAAAAGATTGCCATTATGGGTGGTTCTTATGGCGGTTATGCCACCCTAGTGGGGTTAACTTTTACACCAGAAGTTTTTGCCGCTGGTGTGGATATTGTCGGGCCGAGTAACCTAATTACGCTGATAGGAACTATACCGCCTTATTGGGAACCATTGAAGGCAATGCTTTATCATCGTGTCGGTAACTTGGAGACAGAAGAGGAATTTTTGAAATCGCGATCGCCTTTATTTTTCGCTGACCGGATTCAAAAACCTTTACTTATCGGTCAAGGTGCAAATGATCCGCGAGTGAAACAATCAGAAAGTGATCAAATTGTCAACGCAATGCAGCAAGCTGGTTTACCAGTGAAATATGCGCTTTATACAGATGAAGGACATGGTTTTGCCAGACCAGAAAATCGGTTGCACTTCTTTGCGATCGCAGAAGAGTTTCTCGCCAAATATTTAGGCGGCAGATTTGAACCTTTGGCAGATATACCCGGTCATTCAGGAATAGTTAATTGAAGGAGGCAGGAGGCAGAAGGCAGGAGGCAGGAGGCAGAAGGTTTTACCTCAGTTGGGGATTCAAACCCCTCCTGAAAAAGAGCCACAAAACTAGAATTTTTGGAGTTCTTGTCTTAAACCCTTGCTACCCCTGCGCTATCTGCCTCCAACATCCTCGATAAAAAAATCCCACAATGCCCAGCGCGATAAGCGAAAATGAAATTCTAAGTGTCGTAAAAGCCTTGCTCAATGGATGGAAGAGAGTTCTACTCAAGCTTGATTCGGCTTCACATTCTGCATCATGCAGTTCAGGAGCAAATTTTTGGGCTAGGTATTATTGAAGAACTGGCACGTCACGGCTATAAACTCAGTGCCGGAACACTCTATCCAATGTTGCATGATATGGAGCGCAAGGGATATCTATATTCCGTTGAGGAGAGATCGGGGCGGCAAAGCCGACGACTCTATCGAGCTACCGATTTAGGAAAAATGACCCTAGAGGATGCTAAAGAAAAGGTACGGGAATTATTTGGCGAATTGTTCGAGGAGTAGTAAAATCATCCCTTCACCGAATTTTAGATTTTAAATTTAGGATTTTGGATTAAATGCCCGTTTTAGCTCAAATCTCAGATTCTTGACTCAACTCCCAAAGAAAGTATGGGGTCAATCTAAAATCTAAAATCTAAAATCCAAAATTATTTGACTAGAGGTTTTCTAAAAACTTCTGGAGATGAGGTTGATCTGGGTTGATATCAAGTTCTTTTGCTCTTGCTAAAACCTGTTCACGGTTCAGCTTTTGTTGAGTTGCAAAGGCAATGAGCGCTAAGGCACTGGCTCGTCCACCGGCACCACAATGAAAATATATAGGAGTCGGCAATTCCTGTAGTTCTGAGAGAACTGTTGCAGTCAAGTTGTCGTTGGCTGAATTTGACTTGAGTGGAACATTGACGTATTCAAGACCTACGGCTTTTGCTTGTTGCTGTTCGTCTGCTAAAACCCCAGTTTCATCAAGCGATCGCAGATTAACCACAGACTTATACCCTTCATCAGCAAGCTGTTTTAGTGTCTCTGGGGTTGGCTGTCCACCTGCTGAAAACTCATCGCTCACTTTCTTGACATTACTCATATATACTCCGTAATCTCGATTGTATTACCGTGTTTTTGAGCCAATGGCATAGTATCACAAATTAATTTCTAATTATATAGCTTTTCGTTATCGAAATTCGATATCCTAATTTTGTCATCATAATTAATCAGGAAAACTATAGTGACGCAAGAAGCTGAGGATATCCAGAAAGAGCAAGAAGTGGTTTCCTATAAAGTTTTGACTCCCAAACAACAGAAGCAGCGATTAACAGAACTGGCGGCGGTGTTTTTGCGATTGGGGGCGATCGCTTTTGGTGGCCCTGCTGCCCACATCGCCATGATGGACAATGAAGTAGTGAATCGCCGTCAGTGGATGAGCCGGGAGAAACTGCTAGATTTACTGGGAATTACGAATTTGATTCCAGGCCCCAACTCAACAGAATTAGCCATTCACATTGGCTACGAACGAGCCGGATGGCGTGGTTTAGTAGTTGCGGGTAGCTGCTTTATTCTACCTGCGATGTTGATTGTTTGGGCATTAGCCGCCATTTATGCTCGTTATCAAACAGTTCCCCAGGTAGAATGGCTGCTCTATGGAATTAAACCTGTAATTATTGCGATCGTGATTCAGGCTGTGTGGAATTTGGGGAAAAAGGCAGCCAAAGACGTACCGACAATTATTGCAGGGATAGCAGCGATCATAGGGTATCTAGCTGGATTGAATGAAATTTTGGTGCTGATTTTGCTAGGTATTGCTGTGATGCTACTAAAAAATTGGCAAGCCAGAGGACACACAAGCGGAGTATTCCTGTTACCTATGTCAGGTATGCTGGCGCAGGTTGGGAGTACAACAGCAACAGTTACATCAGTCAGTTGGATTAACGTCTTTGTCTTTTTTCTCAAAATTGGATGTGTTCTCTATGGTAGTGGCTATGTATTGCTGGCATTTCTGCAACGAGATTTAGTCGAGCGCAACCAGTGGTTGACATCACAACAGCTTTTAGATGCCGTAGCGATCGGACAATTTACACCGGGGCCTGTTTTCACCACCGCCACATTTATTGGATATTTGCTAGCAGGAAATGCCGGAGCGATCGCTGGTACAATCGGCATTTTCTTGCCAGCTTTTATGCTGGTGTTGCTGGTTAATCCTTGGGTTCCTAAGTTGCGTCAATCTCCTTGGGCAAGTGGATTTTTGGATGGTGTAAATGCGGCTTCTTTAGGATTAATGGCAGGAGTCACTTACACATTGGGACAAGCCGCACTGGTAGATTGGTTAACAATTATCATGGCAATTTTGAGTGCGATCGCTGTGTTCAGATTTAAAATTAATTCAGCCTGGTTGGTGCTAGCAGGAGGAGCGATTGGACTTGCTTCACACATATTATTTGGCTGAAGATAGCAATAAAAAAGTGATTTTAAATCTTTTGTTAATGAATGAATTTTAACTTTTAAATTTTGTCTTGTTCGGCAATTATCTGACTTTTTCGGCTTGGAGTAATTGCTATGCGGATAATTGTAAATATGGGAGGATAGTAGAAGCGATCGCAGAAGAGTTTCTCGCCAAATACTAGTTTTAACAGGTTAAATTAAATTGCCAAAGTCAGAATCTACCAGAGGGGCCACTAGTAGAGTTTGGCGGAATAACTAAAGGAGTCTTACTTCCATAAAAAGTAATGCCATTATCCTTGAGCAGAGAAAACCAAGGATCTTTTGATACATAATCGACTTTTTTAGATAAATGCCCTTGTAGATTAGCTTCATAACAAAGGAGCCATTGCTCACCATAAAGTTCATCTTCATTTAAAAATTGTTCCCATGTACTTGTATCTAAACTTTCTTTAATCTGCCCTTGCTTACGTGCATTTAAAGCTAAAATTGCTACTATAGAATCTTCCATTTTAGAAATAGACTCTGTAGCTAGCTTGTTAATTGATAAGTTAAAAACCATTGCTGACCAGATAGCCCAAGCAACTTCACTGCTATGTCCAAGTATTGCATTTCTGTAGATTTGAAAGTTAATAACTTCTTCAAGCAAGGATAAGTTAATGTTATATTTGTTTATTTTCTTTTCTTGAATTATTGAAAGAGAATCACGTAAAGTACTAGGCTCAATAGTAATTGACTGTAAGAGAAGACTTTCAAGAAGAGACCAATTATTTATATCAAGATTGCTAATCTTACTAATTCGTGCAACTGCATATTTAAGTACTGGTTCCCCAGGGAATTCATTTCTAAGTTGAAATGCTTTATCAAAATAACGAATAATATCTTGCATTTGTGCAAGCCCATTTTCGCTAAATTTATAGTCAGATAGTTCTAAAACCCATATTGAATCCAAAGAACATGGTAACTCAAGAATTTTGGTTTTCTCAAAGTTAATAGTTAATTCAAACTCTGAAAGTACCTGTTGAATTTGGCTTAAAGCTGATTCAGCATCTGAAATGTTTTGAAATACAAACTCATAATCATCACTATAACGAAAGCCTTTGAATGGATAGTTACAAATGCTCTTTAATCGCTTTTCTAGTTCTATATCTGTTGTACAAAGTATCAGTTCGGCAATGACTAATGAAGTATCTGGGCCAATAGGGATACCTAGTGTTTGACCATCTTGACTATTTCTCAAAATTTTATCAAGATTATTTCCCAGAAGAGTCATATCATTTCTCTGTTGTTTGGCCAATGATTTTCCATGTATTGCCCAGGGAATACTATGAGTGTAAATAGATTGATAAAATCGAGAAATATCTGTATGTAATATATATCGTCCGGCTATTCTATTTTTAGCTCTTTCAACAGGAATTAAGTAGAAATCAAGTACAGGTGAAATAGAACGTTCACGTTGTGGATGAGGAGTATGAGTAGGCTTACTTTTTGAAAAATTAGAACGTTTTATTATTTGATTAACTGTAGACCAATTAGTATCTAATAAATTAGAAATTTCTAAGAAAAATACTGGGTTTGGAATACCTAAGTTTCTTCTTAATGAGTTGTATCTAACATGATTATGACTATAAATTTTTGCAGTTCTCTTAGGGTAACGTGGAAAAGCTATTTTACCAGATGTAGCAAAGTCAGCGAGGGAAATAGTATTAAAAGGAGGAGGCAGTTCTTTTGGAAAATATCCTCTAGCTATTAAATCTCTGCTATTCATCTTTAGTATTTTAGGATTATAGAATTTACTATAAGATATGTTGCCTTGAAATCGAGATAAAAGCAATTGTAATTGCAGTTAATGAATGGAGTAACTGTAATCAAGCAAGGTTTTTGTACAATAAAGTAGCTTCTTGAGCCGCAACTAAGTAAGAAAACTGCGCGATCGCACTTCTCAAATCACTTCGCCTGTCTGCCTTTTAACCGCATTGTGTTTCTCCAGCTTTGAGTACTTGCTCTGCGGTTAGCTGTAGCTCTGGGAAAATAGTAGAAGCGATCGCACTATTTCCTGCAAATCTGGTTTCTTCAACAGCACCTACAATTCAGTAAACTTCATCATGAGTGCCGATATCAATTAACAAAATTTCCTCTTCACCAGATTCTATATTTTGCACAAAGTTAAAGACAATGCGACAATCATAATCCACTGAACACGCCCAAGCTCCAGATAGTTTGCCTTTTAGTTTATGGGACTGCAAAAATGGATCAAATGGATCGGCGGTTAGTAGTGCTAACCGCTCTTCAATTCGCTCTTGTAATTCTGGCTGTCGTCGTACCAATCGCTTAAATGCTCGTTTAAACGATGATGCCAGAACTACAGTTCTCATTTGCGTAACTCATCCATGATTTGAGTAACAGTTCCACGAAACACTTTACCAGTCTGATATTCTACTTGTGCTTGAGCGATATTAGCAGCAATTTCAGAACGCCGCCGTTCTGCCAACCGATGACTTATCAGATCAATTAATGTTTCTTGTTCATCTACTGATAAATCTTCGATGCTTTCTAGAACTTGATCTAACCTGGAAACTGAGGTCATTATTTATTGTTACCTTGCTTGCAGTACATAACTTTTACATAAGTCCTAAAATTGCCGCAAAAACCGCAAATCGCTAGCATACAACCGACGAATATCATCGATTTGATGTAACACCATTGCAAAGCGTTCTACACCAAAACCCGCAGCAAACCCTGTATAAATTTCTGGGTCATAACCCACAGACTTAAGTACATTTGGATCGACCATACCGCAGCCCATTACCTCCAGCCAGCGACCATTCCACTGCAAATCCACTTCAGCGGAAGGTTCAGTAAAGGGAAAATAACTGGCGCGGAAACGAATTGGCAAATCGCCAAATATTGCTTGTAAAAATACTTTAATTGTGCCCTTGAGGTCAGTAAAAGTTAGTCCCTCGTCAATGGCTAAAAGTTCTATTTGATGGAAAACAGCCGAGTGAGTCGCGTCTACATTATCTCGCCGATAAACTCGCCCTGGAGCCACAACCCTAATCGGTGGTTCTTCTCTTTCCATGTAACGAATTTGGACTGACGAGGTATGAGTCCGGAGAAGATTACCATCTGGCAGGTAGAAGGTATCCTGCATATCACGGGCGGGGTGATCAGGCGGGGTATTCAAAGCCTCAAAATTATAATAATCTGTTTCCATTTCTGGCCCTTGAGCCACGGTGTAACCCATACCAACAAAGATATCCAGTGCCCGGTCGATAATGCCATTGAGGGGATGAATGCGACCTTGGGGGCTATAAATTCCCGGCATAGTTACATCTAGGGTTTCCGCCTCTAGCTGTAGTTGAATTTGTGCGGATTCCAGGGCGACGCGTTGCTGGTCTAGACTAGTTTGCAGGGATTCTTTAACTGTATTAGCGATCGCTCCAATTTTTGGTCGTTCCTCTGCACTCATTTGCCCCATACTTCGCAACAGTGCCCCCAACTCGCCTTTTTTACCCAGATAGTTAACTCTGAGTTCTTCTAGACGTTCTAGGGTGTCGGCGGCTGCGATCGCTTTTTCTCCTTCTTGCCGCAGTGCTAAAAGTTGAGCTTCTAAATTGCTAGTCATTAGTTATTAGTCATTGGTCATTAGTCATTAGTCTATAGTCAAAAGCTGTGAACTGGTCGATAAATAAACCTACAGCTATACCATTAACATCAGCCAAAGGCGAGGGTCAAAACCAAACCTTTAGAGACAATTGGGGTAGTCGAGGGGGCGCGTAAATCCAGCTAACATCTCAATTAACAAAGAATTGGCGATAGACAAGGAGATTGAACAACTTGTTAAAAGTAGGCAAACTTTCGCCACAGTGTACTTAGTGAGTATAAATATTTTTTGCCCCTTGTGACCTCAGACATTGACAAATGCCGAATAACAAATAACTAATAACTAATGATTAATGACAAATGACCAATGACCAATGACCAATAACTATGAAATTACTAATTAGTAACGATGACGGCATTTCTGCTTTGGGGATTCGTACCCTAGCCAACTATTTGGCAGAGGCAGGTCATGATGTCAGTGTAGTTTGCCCAGATCGAGAGCGATCGGCGACTGGACACGGGTTAACTTTACACCAACCCATTCGCGCCGAAATTGTTGAAGGGATTTTTCATCCTGCTATCAAAGCTTGGGCTTGCGATGGTACGCCTTCAGATTGTGTCAAATTAGCGCTGTGGGCTTTGCTCTCGACTCCCCCCGATTTGGTTCTCTCTGGCATTAATCAAGGTGCGAATTTGGGAACTGAAATTCTGTATTCCGGCACTGTGTCTGCGGCAATGGAAGGTTTAATTGAAGGCATTCCCAGCATAGCCCTAAGTCTTATGAGCCACACATCTAAAGACTTTCAACCTGCTGCTAAGTTTGCCAAAATTCTCGTAGACCAATTAGCCCAAAAACCACTACCAGATTTAATGTTGCTCAACGTCAATATTCCGGCTGTGAAGTGGGAAGAAATTGCCGGTGTTACTCTCACCCGTCAAGGAATACGGCGTTACATTGATGTATTTGATAAACGAGTTGATCCTCGTGGAAAAACTTACTACTGGCTAACTGGAGAGGTAATGGAGGATGTGGAACCCCCAACCGGATTAAATCTGCCTGAAAATGTACCTACAGACGTGCAGGTTGTACGTAAAAACTACATCAGTATTACCCCGTTACAATACAATCTGACTTACGCAACTGGACTAGATAAATTGTCTGAGTGGGAATTCAATATTCCTGAAATAATTTGATTTATCAGGACAAAACTGAGGTTATTTAAATACATTAGAGAAAAATGTAGGCTATAACGTAGGGGCACTCTTGAAATAACCGATACACATCCACCCCAAAATCTGGAAAATTTTAACTGACAGTATTTCATCAACATTTACACAATCAGCCAGAAACAGGGTATGCTGTTTTACCAAGAAATCCTCCCTCTAGCAAAATTGGCGAGACAGCATAAACTTAGACAGAAACAGAATAGGTAACAATTTTTCCAATTATCGCCCGCTCAGTCCAGCAAGCAATACACATGTCTAGGATAGAGAACCAATTTACCGTACAATTTTGGGGCGTTCGCGGCAGCATCCCCAGTCCAGGGCCACACACCGTTCGTTACGGCGGTAATACCCCTTGCATATCAATGCAAGCGGGCGATAAACGCTTAATTTTCGATGCTGGCACGGGACTACACGTTTTGGGGCAATCCTTGTTGCGCCAAATGCCGTTAGAAGCTCACATATTTTTTACTCACTCTCACTGGGATCACATGCAGGGTTTTCCCTTCTTTACCCCAGGGTTTGTAAAGGGTAATGACTTTCATATCTACGGCGCGATCGCACCTGATGGTTCTACCATAGAACAGCGCCTCAACGATCAAATGTTACACCCGAACTTTCCCGTACCCTTGCAGATTATGCAAGCCAATTTAAAGTTCTACGACATTCGACCGGGGCAACCAATCCACATCGATGACCTTACCGTAGAAACAGCACCTTTAAACCATCCAGGTGAAGCCGTAGGATACCGCGTCAACTGGCGTGGTGGTGCTGCTGCTTATATTACTGATACCGAACATTTTCCCGACCGACTCGATGACAATGTGCTTTGGCTAGCTCGTAATGCCGACATTTTAATTTACGATTCTACCTACACAGACGAGGAATATCATTGCCCAACATCCCTAAAAATTGGCTGGGGACATTCTACCTGGCAAGAAGCGGTGAAAGTAGCACAAGCTGCTAACGTCAAAACTCTGGTGATTTACCACCACGACCCCGCCCACAACGACGACTTTTTGGATCGTGTAGGCAAACAAGCTGCTGAAAAATTTCCTGGCGCTATTATGGCACGAGAAGGAATGGTACTTCAGATTCCCACTTCAGTTGCCTTATCAGAATCTTTTCCTGTTAGTAAGTTTTCTACCTAAAGATTGCGATCGCAGGAATTGGAGATTTTAGATTAGATTGGTGATCAGAAGCTTGCAGCAGTCATTGGTCATTGGTCATTAGTCATTGGACAAAGCGCAAAATCTGTAGCAATATCCCGCAGGGTGCGCCGACTTCCGGCGATAGAGTAGCGATTCGTCGAGTCCGCATTACCCCTGGGGAAAAGCAAGCTAGCTACACACATCGTTTTGTAGAGAGCGTCTGGCAACTCTTAGAGACGCTCTTGCTAGCTTGCTTAAGAGTAGAAATTTTGTAAGAGAGAACAAAGGACAAATGACAAATGACAAATGACAAGTTGCTACTAGAAAACCTGTACTCCTCAAGGCGGTTTACTATAAGGTAGCTTCATGCTGATAGCTAAAATAAACCTAAAATCTCAGAATCCACGTGCTAAATTTGTCTCAAAATGGGTGTTCTGTGTGGGTTGCTTCTTCAAGTGAAGGGCTACTAACGCCGACTGCTGTTGCCCTTGGCAAGTTTGATGGTGTTCATCTTGGTCATCAAAGGGTAATTCAGCCAGTCTTGCACGCTGGTAGTCACTTGTCAGTAGCCAGTAGTCCGCAGTCAAAGGAAAATCAACTGCCAAATCAAGAATATATCTACTCAACAGTTGTCACCTTTGACCCCCATCCACAGGAATTTTTTACAGGGCAGCCCCGGACTTTGTTAACGCCACTGGATGAAAAAGTCCAACAATTGCGATCGCTTGGGGTAGAACAGCTGGTACTACTGCCCTTTGACAAAGAATTATCTGCTTTGACTCCCGAAGAATTCGTCGAAAAAATTCTTGTGCAACAACTGCAATGCCAGCAAATTAGTATCGGGGAAGATTTTTGCTTTGGTGAAAAGCGTAGTGGTACTGCTAAAGATTTGCAATTAATCGCCGCCAAGTACAATATCCCTGTTGCGATCGTTCCTTTACAAACTTATACAGGTGACTCGCCCATTCAAAGTAATTGCGTTAGTACTACTCCGACTCAAGATGCCCGCATTAGCACTTCATTGATCCGCCAAACCCTTGAGCAGGGAGATATCGAAAACGCAAATTTACTACTAGGACGCCCTTACACCCTCATTGGTCATGTCGTTCAAGGTCAACAATTAGGCAGAACAATTGGCTTTCCCACCGCTAACCTCCAACTACCAAAAGAAAAATTTTTGCCCCGCCAAGGAGTTTACGCTGTCCGCGTTTTTACTCTCACTGAAACATCAGATGTTTCTCCTAGTGAGGGCTTGGGTGTCATGAATATCGGTAATCGCCCAACTGTAAACGGTACTTATTCATCTGCGGAAGTACATTTATTAGATTGGTCTGGTGATTTGTATGGCAAAAAACTGGCTGTGCAGCTAGTTAAATTTTTACGCCCTGAACAAAAATTTCCTTCTCTAGAAGCCCTGAAAACACAAATTCAACTTGACTGCGTTGTTGCGAGAGAAGTTTTGGGTGCTTAGTGGGAACAATAGATAGGGCATGGGGCATTGGGCATGGGGAATTGGAAAATTCTTACCTAGTCCTCAGCACTTAGTATCTACTACCCAGTCCCCACTCCCCAATCCCCACTCCCCACTCCCCACTCCCCACTCCCCATTCCCCACAACGCATGAGAGAAAAAATCGACGCTTTAACACAAAATCTAGCTCTTACCATCGTTGGCAAAGCTGAGGCAATACGCTTAGTGCTAGTCGCCTTATTAGGTGGTGGTCATGCCCTCCTAGAAGATGTCCCTGGTGTTGGTAAAACCCTCCTCGCTAAATCTCTAGCTCGTTCACTGGATGGCAAGTTTCAACGGCTACAATGCACTCCCGATTTACTGCCAACAGATATCACAGGCACCAACATCTGGAATCCTAAAAGCGGTGAATTTACTTTTCTGACTGGGCCAGTCTTTACCAATGTGTTACTAGCTGACGAAATCAATCGTGCTACGCCCCGCACTCAGTCAGCGTTGCTGGAAGTTATGGAAGAACACCAGGTAACAGTCGATGGTGTCTCTCGTCCAGTTCCCCAACCCTTCTTTGTCATCGCCACTCAAAACCCTATCGAGTATCAAGGTACTTTTCCCCTGCCGGAAGCGCAAATGGATCGGTTTATGTTGTCGCTGAGTTTGGGCTATCCTTCTGAAGCAGAAGAACTCCTGATGCTGCAAAATCTTCAAAATGGTGTCAAGGTTGCTGATTTGCAGCCTTGTATTACCTTGGCAGAAGTACAGGAATTGCGTTACCTCTGTTCTCAAGTAAAAGTAGCAACTTCCTTGCAGCAGTACATTCTCGAATTGGTGCGGGTAACACGCCAAGATGAGGAAATTGCCCTTGGCGTCAGTCCACGTGGCACATTAGCATTGCAACGAGCTGCTCAAGCCCTAGCTTTTCTATCAGGGCGTGATTATGCGATTCCTGATGATGTGAAATTTCTCGTCCCTCACGTTCTTTGCCATCGCCTTATTGCTAGAGGAGGACGCAATTCAAGAACTGTTGTTGAGCGATTATTGCGATCGGTTTCTATTCCTTAAGGTAAGGTGATTTCGATGAGCTAAAAAACAGCTATCCGAGATGGCGATAACTCTATTTATTGCTAGCGATTAAACATGCTTTTTGTTCACTGTTAATAGTGCCATAGTCGCTAGTCAAAATTGAGCCAATTTATTTCTTTTGAAGCGCAAAAACAAGCACGATTATTTCACTAATAACGCCCGCAAGCATTCCATACGCTGCTGAATTAGCTCCGCTATGTCTGGTAAAAATCAGACTGCCACATACTACTAAAGTAAAAGTTGCAGCAACTACTGTTGCCAAGTTGATCAGCCAGTTCTTGCCTTTGTGAATAAGTAGCCCTTGAAACGTATTTTGCAGTGCTAAGAGCAGGGGTAGAAATGACAGTATTTGTACTACCGGACGAGCTGCTTCCACAAGAGATGAATTATTTCCCAAAAACTGACCAAGTAGTAATAATCCTTTGTCTGTAAACCCAAGAAAAATTGGTATTACAGTAAAACCAAAACCGACAAGAGCCACAAAAGCAACAAGTGTTCGCCTAGAAGTTTCTTCATAAGTAGAAATTACCACTTGTTGAATCATACGTGTACCGTTAGCGATCGAAAGAAGTAGTCCCCAAGCAGCGGGCCATACAGCAAGTGCGAGGCTGCCATCGAATGAGCGCGCAATGAGACTCAGGAGTATTGCCCTTGCACCCCAAACAATAAGCATTGTTGAAGCTAAGGGAAGATAGTAAAAGGTGACTTCTTGAAAGGTTTGAGGCAGTTTTTTAGTCTCAGAATGTACTTGTTGGTTAAGAATAGAAATAGCACCAAGACGCAAACAAAACCATGTGACCAGCACTGCCTCTATGAGTATTGCTCCCATCATGGTAATACCTGCTAGCAATCCTCCATCTAACCTCAAGCTTACTCCCACTGCCAGCGTCACAATTACCCAAGTCAATCGCGCTACACTTGCCCAACCTACAGCTATGCTCTTGTGAGCGCGGATCAGCAACCCTTGAAAGAATCGCCGCCAAGCAATTACGAAAGGCCAAAGGAACATTAATATAAAAGCAGTTCTTCCTCGTGCGGCAATTGATGAGCTAACGCCAAATACATCAAGCAGTAACCAGTTATACAAAGGTTCCCAAGTGAGTAAAAGAAAGATAACACTAAGAGCTAGTCCCGCAATTACCGTAAACTGCCAAAGTGCACGCCGAGATTTGGCTTGGCCTCCCAGTGCGGTTGAGGCATGAAGAATCATGATGATGGGGCTTTCTAGAAATACGGCAACTCCTTTGACTACCCCAACTCCGGCTAATGTCTCTTGGGGAAAGGCTAGGCGACTAAGTGCAGAGGTCTGAAGCGGATCGCCGAGAGTCATTGCCACATCAGTTAAGGAAAGAGGTATGAACTGGGCAAGTAACATCAATAGCGATCGCCCAGAAGCTGTTTTATTACCTTCCTGTTCTTGCTGGGGTGAGGTATTCATGAAAATTTTCAGTATTATATGATTATGATGAGTTATTAAAAATACACAGGAGTTAGTGAGGCGATCGCATTATCAAGATGCTCTCCTTCTTTAAGGGTAAATCCATAACGGTCAAGCCAATGGTCATCGTAGACTGTCTCAAGATATCTATCTCCTCGGTCTGGATTGATCATCAAAATCCGCGCACCCTCACCAAGAGAGCGTGCCAGATGTAAACCACCAGCTACAATTGCCCCTGTGGAAGCACCAAGAAGCAATCCCTCACGACGTGCAAGTGCATGGCACACTGAGTAAGCGATCGCCTCTGGTATCACATAAGCACGATTCAGCAGCGAAAGCTCCAGATTAGGTGGAAAGAACGATAATCCGATACCTGTCATCTTGTATGGTTTTGCTGGCGTTCCCATAATGACTGAACCCTCAACATCAACGCCAACAATGCGTAGTCCTGGAAATCGCGGTAGAAGATAACGAGCTATTCCCATTATTTGTCCTGCTGTGCTAACACCGACGACCACGGCATCAAGCTTGGAGGAAAAGTGAGCTTCAATCTCACGCGCAGTGTAGTATGAGTGTGCCTCAGCATTCAAAGGATTCAAGTGTTGACACGGATACCAAGCATGAGGAATGGTCGCAGCAAGCTCACGCGCTCGTTTCATTCTTGCCTTCTGCATCGAGCCTGATTCATCTGCCTCATGTAACGGTACATCTACAAGTTCTGCACCGTATGCTTTCAACATTCGTCTAAACGGTGGAGCAGTTTTTGCATCGACAACAATAATGACTCGATACCCTCGCACTGCTCCTACCATAGCCAGACCAACGCCGAAATTTCCTGAACTTGACTCGATAATCGTACCACCAGGCACAAGAAGCCCTTCTTCTTCAGCACGAGTAACGAGGTAGACTGCATTTTTCTCCTTAATAGAACCTCCAGGATTGCAGCTCTCTAACTTCAAGAAACATTCTGAGACAACACATACAGGAGAAATATTCTTGAGTTTTACAATCGGTACATTTCCTATTGCCTCGGTAACATCAGAGGCAGTAATCTTTTTCCATTTACTATGATTGTTCCATTGACAGTTAGAAACGTTCTCGAATGATGAAGATTTTGCAAGCTGATTCATATTTACCATCCAAAAAATTTAAAACCTAGTAGGAATTATCAGGGCTGAATGAACTTGCTCATTGGAGCAGATTTGTATTTGCAATATCACTACTACATTCTTTTATTGACGTTCTGAATTGTAGTGAATATTGCTTGTATAGCTCATCACAACTTAAAAATGTTTCAATTTTGTCCAAAAGCAAATATAAATTCGGTCTTAGCGAGAACTACCTGAGCAAGCTTTTAAGTCATGTCCACAAAAATCTTGATATCCATTATGGAATCAACCTATTTTTTATCTTGAATGATAAATATGAAATCAAGATGAAATTTTCTATTTTGTTTTTAATAATTTTCCAAGCTCAGTATTTATAATGTGTTTTTGTCATCTAATTTACTTCTCATTCTTATATAATTTGAAGAAAAATTCAGATTCAGAAATCATAATTATGGGAGCATACCTCTTTGGTGAAAACATCAAATAGCGAGTGTTCCGTTGAGGTAAGCACAACGAACAGAAAGTACTGAATTTACGTTGTCAACTTTCCACTGCGCTCCAGAACTTTTCATGCTTGACCAAGAAGCTTAAATAGCAAATTCCACGAGTACAACCTATTTTGGCAAGTTGTCTACTGAGTCCTTTTTATCTTTTCATGTATCTGATAATACTATAGTCTGCTATTAAGTCTTGTATAGCTTAATCCTAATTTTTAAGAATTTCATTCTAATTTCATAAACTTCTGTCAACCTATTTATAGGGATATCCCTATTGCAAACTATGATTACATCACAAATTTACAACGAACCTTTAACTATTCAATTTGATATGAGGGTGCTGCTAGTCGAAGATGAGCCAGATTTAGGGGCTGCTATCAAGCGCACCTTAAATCAACAAAAGTACTTAGTTGATTGGGTAATGGATGGTAATGAAGCATGGGCTTACTTAGAAAATAGCTCGGCACAATATACAGTCGCAATTCTTGATTGGATGCTTCCAGGAATTACTGGTTTAGAGTTGTGCAAAAGACTGCGTTACAAAGTAAATCCTCTTCCTATCCTGATACTAACTGCTAGAGATAGAATGGAAGATAAAGTAGCCGGACTAGATGCAGGTGCTGACGACTACTTGGTAAAGCCATTCGGTATGGTAGAACTACTGGCACGATTGCGGGCTTTGCAGCGTCGCTCTCCACATTTTCAACCTCAACAATTGACTGTTGATAACTTGACTCTTGATTATGGTAACAGTACAGTTGTCAGACAAAATACTACAGGTGAACAACAAAAGATTCCTTTAACTAATAAAGAATTCCAACTATTGGAATATTTTATGAAACACCCCAACCAGATTGTTACTACTGAACAAATTCGCAATCAAATTTGGGAAGTTAATGCTGAATCAACTAGCAACGTAGTGGCGGCGCAAATACGTTTGTTACGTCGCAAACTCACCAATAGCCACTGTGCTAACTCAATTGAAACTTTGCATGGTATGGGATATCGTCTTAATCTCAACAATGAATCAGAATAAGCTGTTTCGACTCACCCGTATTCGGTTGGCTCTGTATTATGCCATCGTTATGGGTTTAATTTTAAGCCTATGTGCCTTCGGTTTTTATCGATCTGTGTTCCATGCCCATGTGATGGCTTTAGACAGTGAAATCGAGTCTGTAGCGGGAACATTGCACGATAGTATCGAACTAAAACTACAGTCACCTGGACGTTTGGAACCTTTGGCACATAAGTTATTCCCAAATCTAGATAACTGTGCAACTGGAGCTACTAATTGTATTCAACAACAGCCGCATTCTAAACGTCATCTTCTTGGTATCGTTACTAAGACTAGCTACTATATACGTTTTTTTGATATTTCTGGAAAATTGATTGCTAATGCTGGTTATTATCCAAAGGGATTACCTGACGTTTTTAATCAAAAAACTTGGCAATTTCTTAAAGACAGCAAAGGCAAAGATTACCATCAAATTACTCTAGCACTGCATACCAAAAATTATCAAGACTGGGGATATATGCAGGTGGGGCGAAGTCTGCAAGAGTTTAATCATTACTTGGATAGTGTGAAATTAGTTTCGGTATTAGGGCTGTTAATTGCAATGGTTATGATTGCTGGTGCTAGTTGGTGGTTATCAGGATTAGCTATGCAGCCAATTTATCAATCCTATCGACAAATTCAACAGTTTACAGCAGACGTAGCACATGAATTACGAACGCCTTTAGCTGCAACAGGTGCAACGGTGGAATCAGCACTTTTAATGTCACGAATAGACGAAGAAGATACAAGGGATATTTTGCAAACTATACAGCGTCAGAATCAACGGATAACTACTTTAGTTGTTGATTTATTGATGTTGGCACGTTTAGATAAACAAGCCCAAAAGTTACAATGTGAAGTTTGTTGCCTAAATGATATTGTTAGCGATTTAGTTGAGGAGTTTGAAGCGATGGCAAATGCCGCAGAGGTAAAGCTAACATCTTTCATACAAGTGCATCAAGCTCTGAATATTATAGGTAATGCTGACCAGCTTTATCGCTTGTTGTCTAATTTAATTGTCAATGCAATTCAATACACATCCAGAGGAGGAGAGGTAACAGTTTTTTTAGATTGCAACGACTATAATGCTGTAATTAAAGTTCAAGATACAGGCATTGGTATCCCAAAACACGAACTGAATCGAATTTTTGATCGCTTTTATCGGGTGAGTAGCGATCGCTCCCGTAGCACTGGTGGTTCTGGATTGGGATTAGCTATTGTTCAAGCTATTGTTCAAGCACATCAAGGTAAATTAAATGTACAAAGCGAGTTGGGTCAAGGTAGTACTTTTACAGTTCAATTACTTTTGGATGTTGCTCCACTAAGGAGCGTAAGCGCAGCCCAACCTAGGCATCGCTCTATGTTTCTATGGAAATTGATGTATCGCAATTTACGTGGTTATAAATAAAATTTTTACCTAATTTATCGAACAGAATTCAGGAGTCAGGAGGTCACTGAGCGTAGTCGAAGTGAGTCAGAATTCAGCAATGTTTTCTGTATGACTGGCGGATAGCGTAGCGTTAGCGAGTCTGCGATAGCGCAGCGGTAGCGAGTATTCGAGCGTCGCGTCTGAATAAGCGGGTTTAAGAGGATGTTTTAAAAGTGGGGGGCAATTGTAAGAAAGCTCACAAGGCTTAAGCTGAAATTATAAGCATCAGCACCTTGTGAGCAAATGACTAAAGCATATCGTAGTAAC
>NZ_KV757741.1 GCF_001712795.1 Nostoc sp. KVJ20 | reverse complement strand
TCTCTACTGCCTGATTTTTAAACCCCTACCCTTGAAAGAGGGTTAGGGTGGGGTAAAACCAGGGGATTGAGGGGTGGGGTAAAACCCCTGTGGGATAAGCATTTGAGCTTAAGTTTACACCAATGTTATGCCGTAAGCTAACGCACCTTCGATTGTTGACAGTGCGGCGCTTGGCGACAATACACTTTACATTAAAGCGTCAACTTTTATACTTGGTTATTCTCTCCCCAGATCCAACTGTACTTGCAATCCATCATTATCACTCTCAGACTGAGCAGGTGTTAAGAAAATAGAAGTGTCTGGCTGTGATAATGATTCGTTAAAGCGGATTTTGACTGGAGCTTTATTGCCTCTTCTATTATTGCTAGAGATGCTTGCTGGATTAGTTTGCTCAAAAAATTTTCCAAAGTCATCTTGGGCTGTTCTTTGATTAATTCCAACTAGTGAATCACCAGTTAGTCTGTATTCTCTTGGATTTGAGTTTGATGCTGGTGACTGTGCGTAGACTTGGCTTCCTAAGTTTGCAAAGGCTGCCGTAATTCCCAAGAAAGCAATAATTTTGGCGTTCATTTCTTTTGTCCAAATTATCTTTAATATTGCTTGTCTATTATTCTCTGGGCAAATTATTTTAATTAACTCTATCGTTAGGTTCTATTACTATAATTGTATTGCGTATATACTTAGCGCGTCAATGATTTTTGCTGTGTGTTGAGTAAAATAAACATCATCATTCCTGTTCTAAAATCTTTTCTATATCTTTCCTTGCATAGAGAATCCGCACAAATTGAATGCTTTCATCTTGCTCAAAGTAAAAAATTAGATATTTTTTAAATTCTTTAACAGCCCATTTACGTAAACCTTGTAAACGAAGATTCTTCAGAGGATAACGGCTACCCATTTCAGGCATTCTTGCTAACTGTGTAAAAGCTTCTCTTACAGAGTCAAAAAATAAAAGACCCATGTTGGGGTTTTCTTGGGCAATGTAAGCAAAATAATCATCAATATCTAAACTGGCTTTGGGTGTAATTACTATCTGCTTTGTAATTATTTATCTTGATGCAGGTGGTTTATCAAGTTTGTGCGTTTTTGCTGCCACCATTCATCATTAACTTCTATTGCTTCTCCACGTTTAACGATCGCACCTTGGTTGATGAGAGAATAGCGATGTCTGACAACAAGCTGCTTCTCTACTAGATGCTTTGCAGGAGTATGCATCTACGCGAATAATCGGGTCATCGCCACAAGATTAAAAAATGCACTTATAGCCAGTGTTATCCTAAGAAATATTAGGAATTAACAATTACTTAGGCAAATGAGTATCACCGTTAATGTTTCTGAAGTAACTGCCAAGTTTTCTGAATTGCTGAGTCAGGTATTACTTGGTGAAGAGGTGGTGATTGCACAGAAAGGTATTCCAGTTGCACGCCTAGTCGCTCTCACAGATACAGCCTCACCTCGAATTCCTGGATTGGATAAAGGTAAAGTTATCATTGCACCAGATTTTGACGAGCCTTTACCAGAAGATATCCTAAATGATTTTGACAGTTCTAATCTAGTTTAGCGATGAGAGCTTTACTCGATACCCATGCATTTCTTTGGTGGGTAACAGATGACCCTCAGTTATCTTCCACCAGTCGCAGTATAATTGCTGATTCAGGTAATATTTTATTTCTGAGCGTGGCAAGTGTTTGGGAGATTGTCATCAAGACTAAATCGGGTAAGCTAACTTTACCTGAACCTGTAGAAGAATATATTCCAAACCGACTAGCACTGAACCGCTTTGAGAGTTTAGACATTCAGATGACACACACTCTACAGGTTGCCAATTTGCCAAATATCCACCGAGATCCGTTTGACCGGATTCTGATTGCCCAAAGTCAAGTAGAGAATTTGCCAATTGTAACCATCGACCAAAAAATTGCACAGTATTCTGTCGAGACTATCTGGTAATCAAAGCTTAGAAATAACGATCCCACCTTGGTTGATGAAACAAAAGTATCGCTCTAAACTACTAGATTGCAAACCCTATCGCCTGAACTCGCTCTTTTAATTACGAATTAGTTTTTTAGCCAATCGCCACAGTAGATAAAACGGTAAAATTGATATTGCTAACAAGATTTGCACAAACTGACCTAACCGACGCAACCAGATAGCACGGGGAGTAGACTGGCGTTGCAAGATTGCTAGATTTTCTCGAATTGTCGCTGTAGTGGGATGATTAACTCCTAACACCCGTTGGCACATTGCCAAAGCTTCAATTA
>NZ_KV757740.1 GCF_001712795.1 Nostoc sp. KVJ20 | reverse complement strand
CGTTAAGTTGACACCAATGGCGAGACGCCCACCCCACAATAAATAGTTGTATATTTTTTTATTTGGAAGTCCCTTGCTATCAGTTACAGTAGGGTATATAAATAAACTCAATTAACATTAGCCTCAGAAATAACCGTCACACAAGCATTCACTAAGGGTAACAGCGGCCCTAATTGTTCTTGTCCATTCACGGCTAAATCGCTGTGACACAAATAAACTCTCTCCGATACACGAGAGAGTAAATCTGTCAAAATTCTTCGCAGTCGTTGTTCTTCTGCCAATTTCTCGTCTTCTGCTGTCCAAGGTTCGCCTAATCTATCTCGCAGAAAAAACGGCGCACCGAACAAAGTTGCTGCACCACCTTTCGCCCACAGGGGTGAACCAGCATCTAGCCAAAAATGCCAACGGTGCGATCGCCTACTAGATCGATATTGAAATATAGTTGCTAAGGTGACGGCTTTTCTGGCTCCACCAATGGGACGCACGGGGTAAGGGTTGGCGGTAATCGTACCACGTCGCAGTAGTTGAATAAATTCAATAATAGTTGTGTGAGGCGTTGTCTCAACTGGGGCAATTTGTCGTAACCTGGTGTCAATTTCCCAGTAATGTTGAGCGGTTTCTAATAATTCTCGCACTGCTGCTAGTTGTTCGTAAGGAAGATTGCTGCCATTCCACAAAAAGCGCTGAATTGCTCTATCTAACAGAGAAATAGGACTGGGAATTAACCGCAGTTCTTGTTGCGATCGCTGCTGTTCTAACCACTGTAATATGTCATTATAGGCTGTGGTTGCTGCATAGCCGATTCGATCCCAACGCTCGAAGGCTGACACTGGTAACAAGTTGTGGCGATCAGGATGGGGTACAAAGCAGTAATCTGCAATTAAACCAGCGCGTACCGGATCAATATTGGTAGAGACGCGATGAATCGCGTCTGTTGTAGAGACGCGATTCATCGCGTCTGTAGAGTTTTCTGGTAGTTGTTGTTTCCTACTCAAGACAACCAGCATTTCTGCGACGGCATCCCGATCTACAAGTCGTCCCAAGCCGGGATAAACTAGTGCCAACATGGTGAGTAAGGCGCGAATGACGGGTGAACTAATTAAGGGACGTTGGTCATTCAGCGATTCTACTGGGATATTTTGCTTGATGAGGATTTCTACTAGAGTATAACGAGCGATCGCATCTAAACCTGGTGCAATAATCGCCACTTCTTCTGGTTGCACTTGCTTTGATTGAATGGCATTAGCAATTACCTCTGCTGTTTGCCGCAATAATTGGGCGCGGGAGGTGGTTTGAATTGAATGCACAATCTCAGGTAAACTCAACAGTATCATCGGTTCTGTGACTAATTGCACCATCTGTTCAGTGAGTTGCTCACCAAGAGACTCTGGAGGCGGCCCAGTCAAGATTTCTACCCGACAACGCTCTGCTAAACCTTCTAGATAGCTGGGATCTGCTCCCAATCCCAATCGCACTGCACCATCGGGATTATAACTAAAGGCCCCGATTGCGCCTTGATCTAAGAGCAACTCAAACAAAAGACGCGCTACGCTAGGATAGTCATCGACATCATCTGCCAGTACCGCCTGATAGCGTTTAGTTAGGTGCTGTTGGTAATGGCGATCGCTTAATAAATATTGACTATAGAGTTCGGTAATAATGCCATAAGTTAGTAACCCCCTTTCTAAACACCAGTTACGCCAATCTAGCAGCAAAGATGCCAAAAATTCCGGCTCTAAAGTTGTAGTATTTTCCCCCAGACCCTTTGCCAAAATCTGGGCAATATCTTCGCAAGGAGTACCACTATAAGCTGCTAATTGCAATAAATCTAGGATGCGACGCACCAGGCGAGACTCATTCACTCCCGCAATCCGTAAAATTTCTTCGTCTAATTGGGGACGCCAGAGTTTGGTTGCTAATTCTTGTTCCGTTTCTGGCCGCAATCGTACCGGAAACTGTGCCTTCAGGTTCAATGAGTTAATTAGCAACGGCCAAAATAAAATAACTTCATCCTGAAAAAAACCTAGTGGCGTCTTGGCACGAACCGGATATTTCCCCAAGGTAGATGTAACAATTATGTCTCCTAACTCTCGACGATTGTCATCATTGGCAGCTAAGACTAAAACTCCTGGCTCTGTTTGTTTAAGATATAAAAATTCGGGTACATGACTACTTTTTTTACGTCCTGTTTTTTTAGTATAAAATGATTCAGCGTATTTATTCTCAGGTTCTACCCAATTACAAAATTGCTCTACCAAACGAGCCGTCTTACCACTACGGCTAGTGCCAACAATCCAAACCGAATGAGAAACCACAAACTTTCTCCTTTTAGATTTGCTAGTATACCTCGTGCGTTAACTTAAGGTTAAGAATCACCAAATAATGCTGGATGATTGTCTGCAATGAAAAACTCTGTTTTTAGTCAAAAAATCTATTCTTTCTTACTTGCTACTTATCGATGGTACTTACAGACTCCTGAACGTTCTTTACATGAAGCTTACGATGCAGCATTAAAGATTAAGGAAATAGAAGATAAGCATTTCAATGGTAATAAAATAGACATTGACTCAGCCATGTACAGTAATAGCGTGATGGATTATTTTGAGTCAGACCTCAAGAAGCTATTAAAAATTGTCAGGATGCGGTTGACTGAGTTTAGAGCAAGCCGTTGGTTTCTAAATGAAGAGAATCAAAAAGCTGCTCAGAAAGCAGATATACAGCATCTAAGTCCTTCTTTGGTTTTGGAAAAGCTCAACTTCATCGATCAAATTACATCCAAATACACAAATATTTCCGATCAAACAACTTCTAAAGCTTTAGTAGTTCGTCCTCCAAATCCACCAGTTAACTCTGTAATATCTGACGATAATTCGCTGCTCGTCAATACTCCAACGTTACCACCCAAAATACCAAATCGAGACTCGGATAAAAAGCCTAAATCAAAGCTGAAAGCTGATACAATGGGTGTTTTACCGCGCTCTATTTTAAGTACTATCAGTCGTCTGCAAGTTGAATTAGACCCTAACTCTGAACAAGATGTAATTCAGACTTTTCGTCAGACTCAAAGAAGAACAATAATATCTATCAGGTTTATTTTACTATTAATTATCATACCACTTTTGACACATCAGATAGCAAAAGCTTTCGTAGTAGGCCCAATTATTGACCGATTTAGAAGCAGTGAGCAAATGCAGATATTCCTTAATTCCGAAATGGAAGAGGAAGCCCTGGTCGAATTACAAAGATTTGAAGAAAGGCTCAAGTTTGAAAATCTGATTATCAAAGCCCCTCCACTGTTGCCTGAACAGATAGAAACTGAAATGAAAAATAAGGCTAGAGAGATTTCTGAAGAATTTCGTCGCGAAAGCTCTAATGCTATCAAAAATGTTTTTGCAGATGTTTTCTCGGTGGTTGCTTTTATCTGGCTTTTGCTTGTCAGCAAGTCTTCTATTGCTGTGATCAAAGATTTCTTTGATCATATTGTCTATGGACTTAGTGATAGTGCTAAGGCATTTATCATCATTTTGTTTACCGATATATTTGTAGGATTCCACTCTCCTCATGGCTGGGAAGTGCTTCTAGAAGGTGTATCACGCCATTGGGGATTACCAGCAAATAGAGATTTTATCTTCTTATTCATTGCTACATTTCCAGTGATTTTAGATACCATTTTCAAATATTGGATCTTCCGCTATTTGAACCGGATATCGCCTTCCGCAGTTGCTACTTACCGTAATATGAATGAATAGAGAGTGGGGACTGGGGACTGGGGATTGGGTACTGGGAAAAATTTTGTAAAAATAATTTTTGATTTTTCAATTTGATAAAAGTGGGATAATATCAAAGATTTTGAATTTTGATGAAAAAGACACTTGCTGGGTTAGGAAAATTTAACAAAATTATTGCCATCAGCTTACCTGTGTTTTTGTCGATTTTGCTGGTGCGGATGCAATCTTTGGCATATTCGGAACTCAGTCCGCCAGAATGTAGGGTGAAAAAGTGGGATATACCAGTTTCCTTGAGTGCTGAAAATCAAGATACATTTCCAGAAAAGCAAAAATCACCATTGATTCAGAGACTACCAGTTACTTGTTGTCAAGGTGATAGCTCTTGTTTTGATGAAGTACTCTATGGAGAAATACCAGAGAAAAAGGCACTATTGAGTGCGATCGCACGCAGTCTCCAATATCTGCAAACAGCTAATGCGGCGGCTGCTTATCAAAACTATCAGGTGGCTGGAATTACGCGCGATCGCGTCTTAAAAAGCTTGCAAAGATTCCGCGAAATCCTATTAAAAACTAATTCTGCAACAGAATTACATCAAGCCATCGAGCGGGAATTTGTTCTTTACCAGTCAGTGGGTAGCAACACCAAAGGTTCCGTTTTATTCACCGCCTATTATGAGCCACTTTACGCAGCCAGTCGCGTCCCCACAGCAGAATATCGCTATCCTGTTTATCGCTTACCTCCTGATTTAAAATCCTGGCCTAGGCCTCATCCGACACGCGAAGACTTAGAAGGAGCAGATGGTTTACAAGGTGCAAAAGGGAAATTGCGAGGATTAGAGTTGTTTTGGTTTCGCGATCGCCTTGAACCATATTTAGCTCAAATTCAAGGTTCGGCTAGACTTCAGCTTCCCGATGGTAGTCAGACGACAATCGGCTATGCGGGTAATATTGCTTATAACTACAAAAGCATTGGCCGAGAATTAATCAATGATGGCAAATTACCGCTAGAAGGTGTAACTATGCCAACTATTCTCGACTATTTCCAAAAGCATCCCCAAGAATTAAATATTTATATTCCGCGCGATCGCAGTTTTGTTTTTTTTCAAGAAAATCACGGAGAGCCAGCCCAAGGTTCTATCAATGTACCATTAACAGCAGAGCGTTCTATTGCTACAGATAAATCTCTCATGCCCCCTGGTGCTTTAGCGTTGATTCGCGCTTCTATTCCCCTTGTTAATCCTACCGGAAAAATGGAGGAGCAGATTATTAGCCGCTATGTTCTTGACCAAGACGCTGGAGGTGCAATTAAAGGTGCAGGTAGAGTAGATTATTTTTTAGGTACTGGGAAAATAGCAGGCGATCGCGCTGGTGTTACAGTTGGCAATGGACAATTATTTTATTTATTACTCAAGTGAAATCGGCGGTTAAAAATCTCGTCGAGACAGGGTTTTACCCGCCTACGCGGGTTACAAACCCTTAATTTTTTCCTTAGTCCGCGGAGGCGGACTACCCTGCGGGAAGCCGCAAAGCGTCTATGTTTGTGTAGCCGCGGTTTATAACCGCCCTAGCTCTAAAATTGGGCTAATCTGCTAGGCTTCTAAATCCATTTCAGTATCATCATCGTCATGATCATAAGGAATATCGTCAAGGTCTATCATTTCTGAAATTTCTTCTACTTCAGTTAGATACTCAGATTCTTGATGTTCACGCTCGATGAGACGACCAGTTGACTTTAACCATTCCAAAAGAATAAATTCATTACTTGTACGAATTACAGGCGCTCGTTGGTTACGAGGCTCTTCACGCAAAGGACTTGTAGGCATAAAAAAACTCACTTTGAATTACAGTTTACCGTGCAAAAACATCAAAATCGCACATTCAGGTTAAAAGTCTTGTATAAACCATTGAGTTTTTAATCTCAAGTCTTCAAGTCTGTTTAGTTACCTACCATTAAAATGTCTCCGCATCAGTCCTAATCATAAATGTTCAAGCGGACGCGATTACAAAGCATTTGGTAACTTGACGAGAGTTTCATACATATCAGAGGGTAATGCAGACAATCTGTTCGCTACTGCGACTGCATCAGCTAAGTTGCTAAATTGACACCGGACAATTTCTTGTCCATTTCCTGAAGGGAATCGCTTCCTAGCTTTGTTAGATACAGCACAAATAATCGCTAAAGCTTTGGCGAACCCATCTTTTGTCAATATTGTTTCTTGAGCAAACCCTTCAACAGGGATAAGGCACACCTCAAACCGATAGCCTGGCCTAGGAGAAACAGCTATGTCGATATAGGGTTTATCTTCTTTCCTGATTCGGCGTAAATATTTGGCTGTGGAATTAGTATCGTGCAAATCAGTCCCAAGGGCATAAGTAAAGAAGCAATCTTCCGTGAGCGACTCAGGACGGGTAATTATATCCGTTGGCATAAGTTCAAGTAGTATCCGTATGTTTTCTAGGTTTGTGACACACTTTACTGTCAGTTCTTCTTAGCACATTTTTTTGACAGTTAGATGTATTAGTGTAAAACGACGTATTCCAATACAGTTCAGCTAACCAAGATTCCAATTTCTGGAATGTTAAAGACTCTGGTTTATAAAGGTCTTATACCAATCCTCTGTAAACTCGTACTTAATAATTGCTTCTTCCTCTTGTCTAGGAGATGCTGCGCCTTTGCATAATAGTATTTCGTAGAAAAGGCGCTTCGTTAAATAAATTAAAAAGACCCGTTCTAGGTCGTCATTTTCAAGCTCGTTAGGTCTTCTTAGGTAGATTAGTAATATAAACTGACATAAAACACCTCCAGAATCAAAGGGCGTAGAGATTTAGATTCGGAGAGGCGTCTATATTGTTCAGTCACATGACCGAAAATATTTCTCAACGTATCTAATCATAACATAGTTAACAGTTGAACTTTTTCAACTATTTTGACCGATACATATCTGGTAGCTAAGAAGATTGTGGTTGTATGAAATTGCGATTTTTAGATAAATCCGTTAGCTAGTAAAAATCTTTACTAAGTAATGGAATGATTCAAGGATAAATTCTGACTGCGATCGCATCATATTCTAAGGTAGGGTGGGTATCAATTGGACTTTAGGAGCGGAGCCGGAAAAACTCCGACTCCAGTGAGAATTTTTACTTAGATAATACTCAAATTAGCTCGGACAATAACATCATTAAAATCTTTGTCACCCCCACCTGCTAAATCCTCAAAGCCAAAGGTATTATTTCCTAACAGACGAATATGATCTACTTTGTCAGCATTAGCACCCAAAAATGAGAAGTAAACTGCTGGATCATTGTTAGAATTGGTATCTAAAATCGCATCAGGTCTGCCATTGATGATAATAAATGGTGCAAAGATAGAACCAGGCTCAAAAGTGCCAGTAGAAGTTGCCGTACCTTGGTCGTTCACCGATAAATCAATTCCTACAACGCGCTGACGGACTGCGGCTTGAGCATAACCAGCTTGTCCAACGAGAATATCTGCCTGACCATCGCCGTTGGTGTCAATACCACCATTTTCATCGGCTACTTTATAGAATCCAACAAAATTGTTGAATTCAGCTTCTCGGTTAACCACAAAAGTAGCTGCCACTTCTTGTTCAACATCTCGTAAGTCAATCAATTCTCTTTGTGGCTGACCTTGTAAACTTGTACCCAAAGGTAACGGGTCATTTGTAGGCTGAATTGTTACTACCAGATTCTGAAAATCATTAGTGCTATTACCAGAACCATCCTTCCAAGCTAAAGAGAACGCATTGTTATCTAAACTAGTAATCTTTTGATTCGAGGGATCAGAAAATAGTACATCAGTGATTGGAGTGATATTACTGAGCACATTTTCCGTTGTACTGTTTTTGACTAAATAAAATCTCAGGTTAGTATCAGATGGGAACTCTAATAAACCATTTAGAGGACTGTTGCTGAACCCATTGGGTGGGTCGGCAATAGCTGAGAGAATTACCTGTCCTTCTTCTAAAGCTTTGCGGGCATAACCTGCTTCACCCGGAGCAATACCGTCAATTTTACCTGTAGCATCATCAACAGTATACACACCGAATTCATTCACCAGGTTAGAATTGCTGCCTGCGATCGCGACTTTGAGTGTTACCGTATCATTGTCACCTTTGATATTAAAGACATCATTACCACTGTTTGCCAGTTGTAGTTGTGGCTCTGGCTCTGGCTCTGGTTCTGGTTTTGGTTCTGGTTCTGGTTCTGGTTCTGGTTCTGGTTGTGGTTCTGGTTGTGGTTCTGGTTCTGGTTGTGGTTCTGGTTCTGATTGTGGCTCTGGTTCTGATTGTGGCTCTGGTTGTGGAGTACCAAAGATAACATAACTTTGGCCTGCCCCCAAGGAAGCACCAGATGCACCAACAAGCAAATCGTCTGCACCATCGTCGTTGATATCTCCAGCAGCGCTGACTGAAATACCTGAAGAGTCAGTACCATCAATACCGTTGATAGCAAAGCCCTGGCTCTCGTCAAGGTTGGAAAGGTCAAGGTTGGCACCAAAGGCATCACTACTGCCAAAGACCACATAGCTCTGCCCCGCACCCGATAAGGCAAAAGGTGCACCAATAATCAGGTCAGCGATATCGTCATCGTTGACATCCCCAGCAGCACTAACTGAGTAGCCTGAGACATCATTGCCATTAATACCCTTGATGGCAAAGCCGTTACTTCCATCTAGGCTAGAAAGGTCGAAGTTGGCATTAAAGGCACTAGTGCTGCCAAACACTACGTAGCTTTCTCCAGCGCCAGAAGCAGCATTGTATGCACCAATGATTAGGTCGTCGATGTCATCATTATTAACGTCTCCAGCATTGCTAACTGATGCACCTGAGAAATCACTAACGTTGCCGTTGATGCTAAAGCCGTTGCTGCCATCTAGACTAGAAAGGTCGAAGCTGGCACTAAAGGCGCTAGTGCTACCAAAAACTACGTAGCTCTTTCCTGTACCTGATGCGCCAATAATTAGGTCGTCGATGTTGTCGCCGTTAATATCCCCAGCACTGCTGACCGATGTCCCTGAGGAGTCAGTGCCACTGCCGTTAATGGCAAAGCCGTTGCTGCCATCTAAGCTAGAAAGGTCGAAGCTAGCACTAAAGGGGCTAGTGCTGCCAAACACTACGTAGCTCTGTCCTGCACCCGAAGCAGCACTGGATGCACCAATTATTAAGTCGTCGATGCCATCATTGTTGATGTCCCCAGCACTGCTGACTGACTTGCCTGAGGAGTCTGAGATGCCATCTGAGTTAGCACCATTAATGCCGTTAATGGCAAAGCCGTTACTGCCATCTAGGCTAGAGAGGTCGAGGCTGGCATTCAAACTGTTGCCACCAAAAACTACGTAGCTCTGCCCTGCACCCAATAAAGCACCCGGTGCGCCAATTATGAGGTCGTCGATGTTGTCGCCGTTGATGTCTCCAGCATTGCTGACTGACGTGCCTAATGAGTTAGTCGCACTACCGTTGATGGCAAAGCCATTGCTACCGTCTAGAGATGAGAGGTCGAGGTTGGTATTGAAAGCGTTAGTGCTGCCAAATACGACGTAGCTCTGTCCTGCACCGGAACCGACAAAAGGTGCGCCGATAATTAGGTCGTCGATGCCGTCATTGTTAACGTCTCCGGCATTGCTGACTGATGTCCCTGATGAGTCATTGGCATTAATGCCGTTAATGGCAAAGCCGTTGCTGCCATCTAGACTAGAGAGGTTGAATATAACTTGTGGCTGTGGTTCTGGTTCAGATTGTGGCTCTGGTTGTGGAGTACCAAAGATAACATAACTTTGGCCTGCCCCCAAGGAAGCACCAGATGCACCAACAAGCAAATCGTCTGCACCATCGTCGTTGATATCTCCAGCAGCGCTGACTGAAATACCTGAAGAGTCAGTACCATTAATACCGTTGATAGCAAAGCCCTGGCTCTCGTCAAGGTTGGAAAGGTCAAGGTTGGCACCAAAGGCATCACTACTGCCAAAGACCACATAGCTCTGCCCCGCACCCGATAAGGCAAAAGGTGCACCAATAATCAGGTCAGCGATATCGTCATCGTTGACATCCCCAGCAGCACTAACTGAGTAGCCTGAGACATCATTGCCATTAATACCCTTGATGGCAAAGCCGTTACTGCCATCTAGGCTAGAAAGGTCGAAGTTGGCATTAAAGGCACTAGTGCTGCCAAACACTACGTAGCTTTCTCCAGCGCCAGAAGCAGCATTGTATGCACCAATGATTAGGTCGTCGATGTCATCATTATTAACGTCTCCAGCATTGCTAACTGATGCACCTGAGAAATCACTAGCGTTGCCGTTGATGCTAAAGCCGTTGCTGCCATCTAGACTAGAAAGGTTGAAGCTGGCACTAAAGGCGCTAGTGCTACCAAAAACTACGTAGCTCTTTCCTGTACCTGATGCGCCAATAATTAGGTCGTCGATGTTGTCGCCGTTAATATCCCCAGCACTGCTGACCGATGTCCCTGAGGAGTCAGTGCCACTGCCGTTGATGCTAAAGCCGTTGCTGCCATCTAAGCTAGAAAGGTCGAAGCTGGCACTAAAGGGGCTAGTGCTGCCAAACACTACGTAGCTCTGTCCTGCACCCGAAGCAGCACTGGATGCACCAATTATTAAGTCGTCGATGCCATCATTGTTGATGTCCCCAGCACTGCTGACTGACTGGCCTGAGGAGTCTGAGATGCCATCTGAGTTAGCACCATTAATGCCGTTAATGGCAAAGCCGTTACTGCCATCTAGGCTAGAGAGGTCGAGGCTGGCATTCAAACTGTTGCCACCAAAAACTACGTAGCTCTGCCCTGCACCCAATAAAGCACCCGGTGCGCCAATTATGAGGTCGTCGATGTTGTCGCCGTTGATGTCTCCAGCATTGCTGACTGAAATACCTGCGGAGTCAGGGACACTGCCGTTGATGATAAAGCCGTTGCTGCCATCTAGATTAGAAAGGTCGAAGCTGGCACTAAAGACGTTAGTGCAGCCAAACACTACGTAGCTCTGTCCTCCACCTGGTGCGCCAATTATGAGGTCGTCGATGCCGTCATTATTAACGTCTCCGGCATTGCTGACTGATGTCCCTGATGAGTCATTGGCGTTAATACCGTTAATGGCAAAGCCATTGCTGCCATCTAGGCTAGAGAGGTTGAATAATATATCAGCCATGATTTTTTCTTATGTTTGTTGTTAGCAATGAAGTATTGTGTAAAATTTTTAAACAAATAACATTAGGATTAGTTAAAATTTAGGTTAATTCGATTATTTAAAATATTTTTTGGTTTGATGAAATCAGAGTTGTATATTAGTGTTTTTGTGTATTTTTCCAAACAAATTACTATTTCCCTAGTTTTTAGATAATTATTTTCATGAAGAACTAGTAGTGCAAAGAAGTATCAAAAATAGCGCAAATATTCTATATCTAGCAGATCAATAAATTGGTTCAGACCTGTACTAAATCTATAAATTTAGTACAAAATAATTAGATAATTAGTTGTAAGTCTGACTCTCAAACTTATTGATTCTAAATTATGAATTCTGAGTAAATGCTCTGGCAATCCTAAATCAGTGCCTCAAGAAAACCCCAAGATTGGAAATATAATCCTGGGGTATAACCTTCATATCCTTACCAAGAGATTTATAAATCTAAAGGAGGCAAGAGCGGTTAACTCCAAACATCGTATTAAGGTTGAAAAACACCATCCACGTAAGTATTGACAACATTTCGAGACAGAGTTTTAATAGCATCGGGAAGAGGAGCATATCCACGAGCTGTAGCTATAGAGTTTGGGTTGATTGTCACATCTGTTCCACTAGCAGGAATAGGTGGTACTCCTAAAGCCCAGTTGATATGGGCTTTAATAGCATTTGCTATCCTAACATCTGCGTATCTGTCATAAAATAGCAGGTAAGGTGCTGAAACAATTGGATAAGCAGTTGTACCCGTTGGATCAACAACTTGAAGTCTAATCCGCCGAGGACTTGAATCTGTATCAGCTGCACCTACAAAAGCAGCTGAAATTGAAGTTGATGAAACAGCAGTATAATTACCTGCTCTGTTACGTAAGACTGCGGCAGGCAGACTTCTAGCTAAACGTGTAGCGCTATCTACATAACCAATTGCACCAGTATTGGATGTGATTGCAGTGGCTACACCTCCACCTCCTGATGCAGATAGGAAAGTAGCTGGCCAAACAACTGTATTGGCTGGTGGTGTTGGAGGTACAGTGCCTGCAACACTTATGCTACCCACTCCTCTACTCCATACAGCAGCTGCTGGAAGCCCTGGAGTCCCAGTAGTTTTACATGCAGTATTGAGATGAGTGCTTAAAACAAAAGTACTACCACTATTGTCACTACGACGTACAAATCTGAGGGGTAAGTTGGCTGCAATTATTGCGCCGCCGTTATCATTTCTAATTCTGATATCGTTCCAATTTGTAAGGGTGCCATTCAAAATAGCACAGTAAGTAGGTCGTGAAAGCCTAAGTCCAGTTGCTGGTACAGTAAGACCGGTACGGTTGAAAGCTAAGGTAATTCCAACACCTACTACAGGCACTTGGACGTATTTAGCAGCGTCTGCGGTAGTTCCACCTGCATTGTTAGGGCCGCCACTAACTCTTTCTGTTCCTGCTACGGGGTCGTCACTAGCTGCAAAAGAGACTGGGCGTAAGATAGTAAGATTGTTAAGAGCTGGTGTACCAGCTGGTACTGGTGGTGGAGTTTGAGTGAAAAAAGCTGTTAAACCTGCGCCACTACCAACCGGAGCATATCTGAATGTGGAGCCTGTATTGAGTGGGCCATAAGTTCCATTTGGGAATCCGGCTAGGGCTGGGGGCACATTGTTATTGAGGGATGGAGGATTTCCAACACCGAAAACGTTAAACCATGAGCCTTTAGGGGAAAAAGGATAGGCAGTTCCCGTACCTACAAACAAAGTATTTACAGTGCTTGCACCCGCACCATTTACGGAGATTGCTGGTGCAACAGCAGGAGATGTAGCATTCTGAGCTACAGATTTATGAGTAGCAGATTGACCTACTACTAAACTAATTGTGATAGCAAGTACAGAAATTGAACTTGTCAAATTTTTCGATTGGCGATCGCGATAAAAATCCATGTCAAGCTCCTTCAAGTTCAGTTCCGATTCAACACCCTATCAAATCAAAATCAAGTGCCAAACTAGGGATTCTAAACAACCCTCTTTAAGCACAATAAATTGGCATAAAAAAGCTATTAGCAAATCAATAGTTTGCACTAAGCACTGAAGAATATAGAGCAAATTAAAGGCAAAACCATAAAGTGTAGAGGGCAATTCAACTATTGCCAATCCACTCTATGACATGATTATTTGCTAGTTAAAACTCTACATTCCCAAGGTAAGTTTGTATAAATAAACATTCAGTGGCTTTAGTCTGAGAGAGTGGTTAATAGGTACTATGCATCATCCCTAAATTACCAATCTCAGCCTTTTACTTCCTTTTAAAAAGCCATGTTTAATTTTACCCACTTAGCTTATTTGGAATGGCAATTTAATCAAAATCACAAAAACCACTTTCTTAAATGTAGATATGCAGCAGTTTGCCACTAACTACCGCTAAGTGCGAAGTAAAGAAAGTAAGGGTTCAATAGATTTTTTAGGAGTGCTATGGCTAATAGCCGTTAAATTTTGCCAACGAAATCAACAGTATACTGTTAAAGTAAAGCTTTAGTCATGATTAAATTATGGAATGATTAAAAAAAATCTAATATTTATGGAGTTTAGATGTGTCTGAAAAGTAGTTTTTGTGGAGTTTTTTATTCCTCTTTTCAGAGTAAAATCTGCAACTATCGTTAATATATGGTTTTGCTTATTAAAATTTTTTTAGAGATTTTAATAGGTTTTTAATAGAGTTTATGCAGTTTACAAATTCATCAGCGTATATTTCAACCAAAATATATTGTTTCAGCATTTTATTAGTTGCATAAGTATGAACCGAACTCATCGATACGTTGCAAAAAATAGCTGAAAAACCTGGTTATAACACCAGAATCTATACCCCGTATTTGGTATTTTCTGTCAAGGTGGGTAAAAATGCTGGTTGAATTAAGTAGATAGAATTAATTACACAATGTCATTGCGAATGGAGCGTTCGCAATGACTGTAAATATTTTTATCCGACTACTTAAATCTCTTTTTTAACCTCTTATCACCGAAATTCTGAGGTCTACCGTGAACTCAACTCTGTGTTTTCTACATTTATGGGGTTACATAAACTACTTTTAAACCGCAGAGACACAGAGAACGCAGAGAGAAAAGAAGGGATTTTACGAGTTATCTTGAAAGGGCTAGTAGAAGCAATTTGTAAACATTTGGAATATTTAGGTAAAAGGATAAAGCGTGGTCTCTTTCGTGCTGTAAACGGTATACTGACTAATGCGTATATGAATGGTAGCCCTAAGATCATTTCCAGAAGTATTCCCAAAGACCTTTACAGATGGGACATTGTAGCCATCCGCATTGCGAATTTCCCCAAAAATGTAGCAACTGATGTAATATTTTGTAGTGCGCTAGGTAACGATAACACCTAACAAAACGGTTGCTTGGAGGAATAAAATATTTTCTATAGAACTTGTAACTATGCTCCCAAGCATTGTCTTACATTTCTAGTAATTTACCCAACCTCTAGTTGAGCAAAAGCGCTGAAATAGAAACAGTTTAGGAGGACTGAAGCAGTTCTGGTTTAAAGCTTGAAACCTAGTTTCTTAAACCAGGCACACTTATTTTTTAAATAAAAATTAATATATTATTAACTTAACTTAATAATTATGTGTATATAATATAGAACTTTACCGCGAACTTCATAATTTCATTAAAAATGAATGTTCAACCATGTTAGATTGTGATTAGCTGTAAAATTTTAGACACCTAACACTCATAGTACACCATAGGAAAATTAGCAAATGTCTAGACAAAGTTCTCATGAGAGAAACTTTTTCAAAGCTTTAACTGGTAATGCGGTCAAAGGATCTCATAAGTTAATACGGGGACTGGAATCCGGCCTGATTATTCTGGTTGAATCTGTACCTTTTTTGATTGCTTGTGCTGTACTTGTGAGCGTTATCAGCCTAAAAAGTCCTATCCTGCTCTTTTGTTTACTAGTTGGTAGTTTAATTGCAGTCATTACCCAGCAAATTGGGCAGCAGGTGAATTTATCAAGGCGATCGCTGATATCATTACAGATTTTAGCAGCAGCCATCATCTTGAGTTTGTTTTGGTTAGACTGTTTCGCAACCCCTGCACAAGCCCAGTTTTTTGGGGAAGCTGAAAAGTTTTTCAAAAGAAACTTAGGTGGTGCAGCAACAAATGGTGGTGGTAGCGAGACAGCAATCAGTTTGATATTTAATGTGTTGCGGGCGATTTACTTACTCTATATTGCAATTTCTCTGGTTGGTGTGATTAACGCAGTGCGTAAAGATGAAGATTGGCAAAGTATTGCCAGAACTCCACTATTAGTCGTTGTTGCTGTTACCATTGCTGATGTACTCACACGCTTTGTAATTGGCCCACAAGTGCAGTAAATAATTCAGATATTTCAAATGTCTCAAGAGCGGGAACAAGAATTTCGTCCAGTCAACCAGGTTCTAGGAAGCCAACCTTCATTAGGGCCAATTCCTGCCGATCAAATTCTTCCTTGGACGGTAATTGCCTTAGCCTCTTATTTTATGATCAATGGAATTTTTGGAGGACTTTTCCAAGAAGAATTTCAAAAATGGTTGTGGACAATACTAATGACTGGTTGGGGAATAGGAACTTGGTGGATTTTAACTGGTGGTAGGAGTTGGAGTTTTTTAAGTAAATTTATTGGTGTTCCCGCTTGGACAAGAGGCTTTGCTCGTTATCAGAGCTTACTGGAAGTTAACCATGAAGCAAAAAATCGGAAAACAAAGCGTCGGCGTCGCCGGAAGTGAAAGTAGATTAACACCATTTGAAGATGCCTTACACTTGGCGACAATGCTGCGTGTCGCAATGAATGGACGCGATATTGGCGCTTACCTTTTGACAAAAGGCACTCAAAAAGATCGGTTCTGCTTTGTTTTTGGTTTTGATTGTAAGGGAATTCATACCACCTTAAGACCTGAACAAATCGATACGCTTTTCAATAACATTGAAGCTGGCTTAAAAGACATCCCTACTGGTGAAAGGATGACCCTACACCTGGGTTCTTTTAGTTCAGACAAAGAGCGTCAAAAAGAATTAGCAACTCTAATCAGAAATTCGCCATCACGAGATATCAAATATTTGTTGATGGCAGAGAGAGCCAGAGTCAAAGAACTGACTACTTCTGGTATTCGTAAGCCCAAATTTTTACGAATTTATGTCACTTACACCATTGAATCCAACTCGCAACATGCAGACGATTGGATAGAAAAGCTGTTAGTCAAAGCTGAATCATGGTGGTTAAAATTCAAAGGTGATCTCTCAGAAGTAGAAAACCAACGCATTGAAACTCTGATCACAAATGCTTACAATCAGGGTTTTCTCCGCTGGGAACAAATCTTATCTAACAAAATGGGATTGGATGTCAAGCCTTTGACTGCCAATGAACTCTGGGGGGATATCTGGAAAAGGTTTAATGATACGCAGCCAATAGATATTCCCCAGTTAATGACTTTAGATGAACAAGGATTGCATGAGCAAGTTAATTCCGATTTAGCTAGTACTAAATTGCTTCTAGAAAATATTCACGGCACAACTTTGCTGATGGAATCTAGTGTACCTTGTGCCGATCGCCGCTGGGTTAATGTTAACAATCGCTATATTGGCGCACTGTCATTTCTAGAAAAACCCGGAGGTTGGCCGAATAAATCTGCCCAACTGCGCTATTTATGGGAACTGTTAGCTAGAGAAACAGTAGTAGATACCGAAATCTTTTGTGAGTTGACTGCCGCAAATCCCGCAGTGGTGAAAACTACCCTGCAACGAGTGCTGAAGCAGTCAAATATGACGACAATTTTGGCTCAAGAAAAAAGTAAAACTATTGATGTCAACGCTCAATTAAAGTTGAAGAAATCGGTAGCAGCGCAAGAACAGTTATATGAAGGTGCAGTCCCGATTTATACGAGTGTTGCCATTTTAGTACATCGTCCCACTGTAGAGAAATTAGATGAGGCGACAAGATATATTGAAAACTGTTTTCAGCGTCCAGCTAGGGTAATTAGAGAAACTGAATATGCTTGGAAAATCTGGCTGCAAACTCTACCCATAGTTTGGGAAGGTTTATTAGCAACCCCCTTTAACCGTCGCCAGCTATATTTAACCAGTGAAGTTCCCGGATTAATGCCTCTAGTTTTAACTAAACGGGGTGATAGACAAGGCTTTGAGTTGATTGCTGAAGAAGGCGGCACACCCGTACATTTAGATTTATTTAATCAACACAAAAATTTAGCTTTGTTTGCTACAACTCGTGCTGGTAAATCGGTGTTGGTATCCGGGATTTTAACTCAGGCTTTAGCGCATGGGATTCCGGTTGTGGCGTTAGATTTCCCTAAACCTGATGGGACATCTACATTCACTGACTATACAGAGTTTATGGAGGGGAATGGAGCCTATTTTGATATCTCCAAACAATCGAATAACTTATTTGAACAGCCAGATTTGCGATCGCTAGAACTAGAACAACAGCGCGATCGCTTCAACGATTATACCGCCTTCCTAGAATCAGCCTTAATGACAATGGTTTTAGGATCATCGACTGAAAGTCAAATTTTATCGCAAACCGTGCGATCGCTACTCAACCTCGCTTTAGAAGCCTTCTTTAGAGATGAGGGCATCAAAGAGCGATATCGACAGGCGATGGCGGCAGGATTTGGTACTCTTGCTTGGCAGAAAACCCCCACTTTAAAAGATTTTCTCTCTTTCTGCTCACCAGAACACTTACAACTAAGTTCTTTAACTGGCAGAGTAGAAGACGCCCTCAGTCAAATTCAGTTGCGCTTACGCTTTTGGCTTTCTAGCCGCGTAGGACAAGCTATTTCTGCACCATCCAGCTTTCCTACCGATGCCCAACTTTTAGTTTTTGCTCTCAGAAACCTATCAGATAGTGAAGATGCAGCCGTACTATCCTTAAGTGCCTATTCAGCCGCACTCCGACGCGCATTAGGTAGTCCAGCCTCCATATTCTTTATCGACGAAGCACCAATTTTGTTTGAATTCGAGCAAATTTCTGATTTAGTTGGCAGAATTTGTGCGAACGGTGCTAAAGCTGGGATCAGAGTGATCTTATCAGGACAAGACCCTGACACCATTGCTCGATCTAAAGCTGCATCTAAAATTTTGCAAAACCTGACAACACGATTGATTGGACGCATTCAACCAGTTGCAGTGGATAGTTTTGCAGACATCTTGAAATATCCCCGCCAAGTTATTTCTCGTAATGCTTCAGAAAGCTTTTTTCCCCGCAAAGAAGGGGTTTATAGCCAATGGCTACTAGATGATAACGGTAGTTATACATTCTGTCGTTACTATCCAGGTTATGAACAATTAGCAGCAGTTGCGAATAACCCCTATGAACAAACTGCACGTAGCCAAATGATGCAACTTCACAGTGATAAATATGAAGCAATTTCTGCGTTTGCACGTCAGTTAGTCGCAAATCTACGTAGTAGTTAATCTGGTTGTGTAAGTAGTTAACAGTGAGTCCAACAATTTTGGATTTTAAATTTTAGATTTTAGATTGACTGCAAGAAACAGGCTGAGGAATTTAGATTTTATAGGAGGCATAGCAGTCTTGCTTGGACTAAAGAAACAATCCAAAATCCAAAATCTAAAATTCTGTGACTCCCTACATCATGTCGTCTACCTTTTTCAGGCACAAATGTATGAAAAAAACTACCATTTTTACTTTCACCTTACTATCCCTGGCAATACTACCAGGAATGGCACAAATTCAGACGGGTGGATTAGGTCAGGTTTGGACTGATTTTCAATCATATTCCACAGATTTGCAAAACTATCTTCAATATAATCTGAGCGAAAATTTAAAGCCTGTAGAAGTCCAGAGTCAAAATGCTCTGAGTAATTCTAAAGGAGAATTGAACATACCCAACCCTGTCGCTGCGGGAAAAAATGTTCGTGATAATTTGATTCTATACTCTTCTAATTCAGACTCTAGATCAAACCGCTTTGAGAATAATGCAGCAGTGCGGGGAAATTTAGTTAGTAATGAACTAAATCGTGTCATTACCCGTGGAGTAGCGGTAGGTGTTCTCGGTGAAAATGGACAAATTCGGACAAAAACTAAGTTAGAAAATACAGAGAGAAGCCTGCAAGATATTGCTGGTTCAAATGATGTTGACAACCAGATTGATCGCTTTAAGAATCAACTGGAAAGTACTCAGATTGACAGAACAGTTAAACAAGTAATAAGTCTTGCTGACAACTTGTTAGGTCAGGGGGTATTAGCATTGCTAACCACTAACCAAGAAACCATTAAAATCCAACAAGAACAATCGAAAATTGTCGCTGAAACATTCGCTCAGTCATTACAAACTAATCAGTCTTTGCAATATTCTAATTTAAATTTAGCAAACATTTCTCAACAGACAGAAGAGGCAAATCGCGCCCGGAGAGTAGAAACATCTACAGAAGCCGCACGACTTTTACGAGCAACTTCTCAACTAGATTTGTTTGGCAGAAAAGTTAACAAGTAGAATTTGAGGATAAAAAACTCTCATTTTTCCATAGATTGCTTAAAATCCTTCAACAGGAAATCTAAAAAACAGCCCATTAACTCAAAATGCAACTTGCTATTCAACTAATTTTTGCCCAAGTAGGCATTGACCAGATTCTCGATAATGGTACTGCAACTTCCCAAAGTGTTGCCGAAGGTTGGGATAAACAATGGCTGGATTTATTACAAAATAACACCAGTAATAATTTGTATGGAGCGCTGACAAATCTGGGTATTTTTTTCGCAGTAGGAACCCTGTTATTTTTTATGATACAATTCCTCAGAGACTTAATATCCTACGAATATAGTCGTCCCATATCAGCTTTAATTTGGCCTTTTATTGTGGTGGTACTCTTAAGTAATTCAGGCAATGGAAGTATACTTTCTAATCTGACGCTGGGAGTGCGGAATTTTTTAAACACTGTAAATCAGCAAGTATTGGTAACAGCAGATGCAGAGCAAATGTACCAGCAAGCACTGAATATGAGTATTGCTGAAGAAGTAGCTGGTTCTTTGCTTCGTCCTTGTCAATCACTAACTGGCGAACAACAAAGTCAATGCTTTGTCAAGGCTGCCGAAAAAGTCAACATTCTCTGGCAGAAATATAGAGATACTTATGGAAATAAAAACTGGATAGTTAGACTCCAAACTAAGGTAGATAACATCAGATATGGCACTGGAATTGTATCAGAAACCTCATTTAACTCTTTGTTAGGTTCTACAGTCCAAACGAGCATCAAAAACTTTTTAGTTTCCTTACAATATGCCTTTCAGAATTTGATAGAAGCTACTATGTTGCTGATAGCAGCATTAGGCCCACTGGCCGTAGGTGGTTCTTTGCTCCCTGTCGCTGGTAAACCAATTTTTGCATGGCTGACTGGATTTTTATCTATTGGAATCGCCAAGATTTCATTCAATATTATTGCTGTGCTGACTGCCGCAGTTATTGTCAATGGGCCAGGTCAAAATGCTAATGTTGATCCAGATTTGATGTGGTTCATTATTTTTCTGGGAATTTTAGCACCAATTTTATCTTTAATTGTGGCTGCTGCTGGCGGTTTTGCTGTCTTCAGTGCTATCAGCAACACGGCTTCTTTAGTAAAGGAGAGAATATAAGTAGCTAGGTATAATTTTTGTAGTGAGTTATTCATCGCTCAAAAAAAGGATTATAGCGTCTTGATTCTGACTCCGGAATTCTGACTTCTGAATTCTAAATTCTTCTTCAATTTGGCTCGTTTCCTGACTGCTGACTATATGGAAATCATCATATATAATAGCTGAAGTTTTTCGCAGGAGGAGATGATGAAATGGTGCGTTTACTAGAAAAAAGACAAAAAACGGGAAGTGTTTTGACAATTTTTGCGATCGCAACCTTTAGTTTACATATATTAGTTTTATTTTTATTTATATTACAAGGGCTAAATATTCGCCAACTCAGTTTAAGAAAACCTCCCAACTTTGTACAATTAATCGACGGTCAACCAGTAGCTAATATTGATGATTTAGCAAGAGAACCAGAAACAATTCGCCGATTCATCAGCAAAACGATGATATCAATGTTTAGCTGGTCTGGAACCTTACCACCACAAACTATTGAAGAAGTCGCAAACCCCAAATCAGATTTAGGAATTCTGATTAGTACACCTCAAGGTGGTAGTCAAAAGATTAGTACTAGCAGTTGGGTAGCTAGTTTTGCCTTCTCAGAAGATTTTCGCAAAAGTTTCTTAAGCACAGTTGCAGAAATGACACCACCAGAAGTTTTCTCTGAAAATCCCAGCCAAGCAATGACATCACAATTAGTAATTAAGAGACTTTATCCACCAAAAGAAATCGCACCAGGTAAATGGCGAGTAGGTATGGTAGCCGACTTAATTCAAAGAAACCGAGTTGGTGGTGAAAAACTCATAACTCCTTTTAACAAAGATTTACTTGTACGTGCAGCAGATTATTTTGGTAATCCCCAAGCCAACAATGGTACAGACTTGCAAAAAGCAATATATAGTGTACGTGCTGATAAATTAGAAATTTATGAAATTCGTAACTTATGTTTGCTAGACGACTACAACAACCTCAACGAAGATAAATCCAAACAATGCGGAACTGGGCAAACATCTGGTAGTTTTATCAGATAATCGATTTCTACTTAATTTGAAGATAGTTCAATTTATATAATCAAGTATTAATGCAATTACTTAAACCAGAGAATAAGAAAAATAGTCCCTTACCACTGTTGGCAGTAGTAACACTTGGTTTACATCTATTCACCTTGGTGTTACTAATATTTCACTGGTCTATGTTACAACAGTTAAGTCAGCAACTCACACCTCGAAGTTTAGTGCAACTTGTTGATGGTCGCACTATAACCGTAGACCCCCAACCAAATTTAGAACGACAACCAGAGGCTATTCGCCGTTTTGTGGGTGAAACTATGAGCTTAATGCTCACCTGGTCACAGCAACAGCCGCCAACTCAAGTCTGGGAAATTACTTCCCAACTTGTAGCTGATGATTTTAAACAAAAACTTAAATCAGAACTTACTAATTTAAATCCAGATAGCCAATTTGAAAATATTAACAGAGGAGCAGAGAATGTATTAGTAATCCAAAAAATTTCCCAACCAACAAAAATAGGTGATGGGACATGGAAAGTGGAGATGCTTGCCAATCAATTAACTTTTAGCAGTTATGATAAGTTGGGAAAATCAGTTTCCTTTAATAAACAAATTTTAGTTAGAGCCATAGATGAACCAGCAACTTCACTACCAAATGCAGCCCTACCGTCGTACTTCGCAGCTTATCGCCTTGGTGAAGCCAGACTAGAAATTTATAATGTCTGTGAAATCCAAGATAAAAATTGTTCTGGAAATCCCAACCAAGCTCTACCATGACTCGATACTCAATTCCTGCCGAAACGCCTCCCCAAAATGGATTTACTCTCACCACCGACGATCGCCAACCAGAAGTAGAATCTTTAGATTGGGAATCACGGATGTCAAGGTTGGTCGGCTTTGAAGAAGAATCTTCTTCTACCGATACCCAAGGTTCAGAAGACTCTGCAACGCCGCCAGAGTCGCTATCTCTTCCACAAGAAGTTCTAACTAAGCAAGCACTCTCATCTAATCCCTTTGCAAAGTTAGGCTTGGTAGGGGCTGCTACCTTAGCGATCGTTTTGGTGGGTGGTGTGTTTTTATCCCAACTGATGGGTAGCAGTAGTCAAAAGCCAAAAAATATTGTTTCTCCACCAGTGCGTGAGCAGCCCACTGATGAATCTATATCTCAGCAGCTAGCAGCTGAAGTAGATACTCTCAAAACGAAATTAGCCCTGACTGAACAAGCACAGATGGTAAAAGCTGCTCAACAACAGCTGAGAATTGCCAAAACTACACCTAAAGTAGCCTTACAAGAACCGTCAGTTTCTTCCAGAGGTAGACAGACAGTGATTCCAACACCCCCACCAACAGCTTACGTGCCTCAGCCAGCACCAGTTGAACGCATCGTTAGAGTACCTGCTTATCAACCTTCGCGATCAGCCCAACTACCAGTTGTGAGGCCAACCACTCAACCGGTAGTCAATATAACTCCACCACCTCCACCAAGCCCACTTGAAGAGTGGACAAGACTAGCAAAGTTAGGTAGCTACGGTCAAGTAAATGCCACCGATCAACCCAGTAATATAGCAGCGGCTCCTGAACCTGTAAACAATACGCAGCCCCAGGAACAGACAGAACAGACACCAAACCCCAATCCTGAGCAAACCCCACAACCAGAAACTCCTGTAGTCAGTCAAGCGCAACCGCAGGGACAGAAGTCTGTACCAATCGGGAGTAGTGCCAAAGGTGTGTTGGCGACAGCAATATTTGGGGAAACTACTAGATCAGGCGGTGGTGGTGAGGGAGGTGAAGATAAAAATGTCTTTGTGATCCGATTGAAAGAACCATTAAAATCTACAGATGGTGCGATCGCTCTACCTGCAAACACCGAATTACTCGCTGAAATTCGTTCCCTCTCCGAACAAGGTCTTTTGCAGATGAACGTAGTCAAAGTTATCTCGCAAAATGATGGCAACGTTACAGAACGAAGCTTACCCAACAATACAATTATTCTTCGCGGTTCCCAAGGTAAACCTTTAATTGCAAATAAATTTCCTGGTCAAAGTTCGTCTATAGCCTCAATGGATATAGGGTTATTCGTGTTGGGAGGTATTGGCAAAGCCGCAGAGTTAATAAATCGTAGTGATACTGAACTCCAACCACTTACTTCACAAACTACCGTTGACGGCAACACCAGTAGTAGCACAACTCTTACTACTGTCACTAAGAACAGACGCGACCTTCCAGCCGGGATTGTGGAAGGTGGTTTGAACTCTGTAGTACCCCAAATTGCCCAACGTAATCAACAAGCGATCGCCCAAATGTCACAACAAACTAATATTTGGTTTTTACCCGCTGGCACAAATGTTGAAATATACGTTAATCAACCAACTCAGTTTTAGCAGGTAGAATTGATACCAATTTTGGATATTTGCAACCATGAAAAAGAATACTAAATTGTCAGGAAATACCCCAGAACGTTCTTCTTATTTCCTACCGATAGCTTCCTTCACTTTCTCGGTTGCTATGTTCTTAGTGGTAGGTCGCGCTGTGGCTAATAACGCCGTTCTGCGTTCCATATTTTCCTGCCAAGCACAAGGCTTAGGGGGAGTAATACCGACGATTGATGTTTCGTATCAGCAAGGAACAAACTTGAGCTTTATTACAGCTGGAGAAGTGATTAAAAAAGTTTGGTTAAACGATCCATCACAGGTAACTATGGATTTTGATGGGCCGGTATGTATGCAATTTGGCCCAAAACCTAATACTAGTGCTGGAGATTGTAAAAACTCCGCAGCGAATGTAATTCAACTCAGACGAATTAAGAAACTCAACATTCCAGGACTTCCAAATACTAGCAATACACTTTTAACAGTTATTACCGAAGGGCAAGGTAAAAACAAGTTGTATACTTTTCGAGTGATATATGGAACAGATAGCCCTGGGTATCATACTTTAGCAGTTTTTCCTGATTCTTCTGGTCAAGAAACTTCTTGTATAAGAGGTTCACAATAAAACAGGAGTCAGAATACAGAATACAGAATACTCTACCCATAAAGAGATAGAGTTTTAAGGCGAGAATATTTTAATTTTTTCGCCCACTATTCGACTCGCTTTTAACCAATATTCGTCACCCACTCGTACAGAATTCATACCTGTTTTCTGACCGGAGCTAACGGAAACGTCTCCGGCTCCGCTCCTGAGTTCTGAATTCTTCTTATAAACTTCTGGCAAAATTACTCAATGCAGCCACTAAAGTTTCCCCTCTACAAAAAGCGCTAATGCCTAACTATGTCTGCATTAGGGCTTCTTCCAGGAAGTAGTGATTGTTGTATTTCAACAGGTCATGCTCAGAATTCTCCGACTTGCAGCGCCGAAGTCTTGCGCTCCGGGATTGGGGAAGAAATTATTTTAAAGCGTCTCGTAGAGAAGTATTAAGATTTGGTTGGGATCTGAATCCCCATTCAAATCTTCCCAATCCCTAATCCCCAGTGCCTAGTTCAATCAATTAAAAAACGCCATTCCAGCTTCTATCTTTATAAATCTTCAGATAAAAACTAACCACAAATCTCAAACTTGTGTAAATATAAAGAAAAGCTTAAGAGGTTACAGACTCATGGTAACTGCAAAAATGATGCAACAGCTTTGGGCTGTAATAGAGTCTACCCAGGTTAGCACTCTGCTCCAATTTGACGATGCTGCTTTAGTACAATTGCTCCTCCATCAGTTAAAAGCTAAACAAGTGCTTGATGCTCAAGCAGATAGCACCCTCAATACTTATATAAAATCTAAACTGCCCCTAATTCGCGATACGGCTGAAGGTCGATTATCTTTAGGGCAAGGCGGCAATCATTAGTACGAGAAACCAAGTGATTGCTCACTGCCAAGCATACGCTCAAAGTTCAAACAGTGGAATATTATGAATCACTGGCTAGTAATTGCCCTAGTAGCTTATCTCATTGGAGCAGCGATTGAAGGGGTGAGTACAGCCAGTCAGCTATCTCATTCAATGCCAGAACTAGCTAAAAGCACACAAGCTCATCCTTCAGAGTCTAACACTGGGTCTAGTTCGAGTTGGCGAGTTCTGGCCGCCATCGCCTCAGTAAGTATTTGTGGAGCTTTTTTGTGGCCTTGCCGCCTTTTCCACCGTTTAATTAAAGGCAAAGTTAATTCGTGAACTAAACCCCTGGACAAAGCACAGGGGTAAAAAACATATCTATTTGCGGTTGGACAATCATACAGTTTGTTCTGGTTCTGTCGTTGCATTTTGCCCAATTTTCGGCTCAGTACCAGCAAGCAGCCGTTCAATATTAGTGCGATGGCGCAAAATCACATATAGTCCGCCGGCAATTCCAAACAGAATATAGGGTAAGGGTTGATGCAAAAGTGCCATGAAAATGGAAACTGCGATCGCACCTGCAATTGAACTCAAAGAGACAATCCGCGATATTGCTACAACGACGGCAAACACACCCGCTGTTGCTAGACCTACCTGCCAACTCATTGCTAATAAAATCCCTAAGCTAATAGCAACAGATTTACCACCAGTAAAGCCCAAAAAAATTGATTTACTATGCCCCAGGATGGCAGCTAACCCAACTAGAGTTACTATCCACGGTTGCCACAGATTTACATCTACCGTTGGGGGGATATAATTTTGACTAGAGGCAAAATTGAACAACCAGTAAACTAGAGCGATCGCTAATACTCCCTTCAAAGAATCAAGTACTAAAACGAATGCTCCTGGCCCTTTTCCCAAGGTTCTTAGTACATTAGTTGCGCCAGTGGAACCTGAACCAAATTCCCGAATATCAATACCTTTTAACTGCTTCACAGCAATGTAGCCAGTGGGAAAAGAACCCAGCAGGTAAGCTATGACTACAATTGCCCCGCATAGAGTTAACCAAATAGCCATAATAAAATTCAAAATTCAAAATTCAAAATTTAAGAAAGTCAAGAGTAATACCTCTTGACCAATGATTCTTAGGAGTGCAGAGTGCTGAGTCTAATACCAATTCAATTAATGATTGCAATATATCCTTGGGTCAAGACGCGATGAATCGCGTCTCTACAAATGGTGTATTTGCCGCATTCTTTTTTTAAATTGGTATAACTTTTTACTCAAAATTAGGAACTAGCTCAACACTCCGCTACCACTAACGGAAAACTGTTTTGCCTAATGACAAATGACCAATGATAAATGACAAATTAAAAGTCATCATCATAGTTTCTCACTGTTTTGGGGTCAGGAGCAAAGGCTAACCACAAAGGAAATTGCAGCAGAGACAAACTGATTTGCTCCTCTGAATCATCAATGATAATTAAGGGTAGTTGATTGGCTTTCGTCAATCGGTCTGCTTTCTGAGCCAGAGCATCAGATGCCTCGAATAATACCACACCCCGGTCTGGGCCGAAATCAGGGCGACCGATTCCCAGACAGTCTTGTAAGCCGCGCCGCCATTCACCTAATCGCTCTGGTGTATTAGCTAAGACTAAAGTACGGACGCGATCGCCATACAGCTTGTGTAATATCGAAATCGCAGATGAAGCAATTAGGATATTCTGCAAACGGCTACCCATTGTCCGTAAACCACCCCGTCCCCCTTGGGTAAAAAACCAGTTAGAAACTCGTTCAGCGTGGATTGGTTCAAAGGTACGGCGTAGTTGCCACGGTGGGCCGTAATAATCCGGTTTATTGCGATATTGGTCAATTAAGCGGCGAATTTGCTTTGTAGTATCTTGAAACTGCTGTTGGGCAAATTGGGGTATTCCAGGTTGAGATTCAACTGGTTTAGCCTCTTTTACAGGTGGTTTTTCTCGTTCTACCACACTTGGCGTCAGTTGCAACTGCTCGGCAGCAGAGGCCAAATCCTGTAAGCTACCCGTGAGATAGTCTTTAAAACCCTGCACCCGAATTGCCAAGTCTTGGGATGTACCAGCAAAAGTGGTTCGCATCTCGTTGCGGATACGTTCTTGACGGCGTTCTAGTTGTTCTACAGAAATTTGCAGGGTTTGTTTGCGTTGTTCTAACTGCAACAGCGACTCTTGTACAAGTCGTCCCAGTGAGGTTTGAGTTTCACTCACCTGTGCCTTTAGGCTTTCGTAAGAAGCTTGCAGCTTGGCTATTTCTTCCTTGAGAGCAACTTCAGCGTTCTGCAACTCTGCCACTCGCTGCTCTGCTTCGGCATATAATGATTGATTTCCTGATCCTATTTCAGACCCCAGTGCGACATTTTCCGCTTCTAACTGCGCTACAAACTCGCCATTTGAATTTTCTGTCAGCTCTGTAGAATTTACCACTTCTGCATTGGAAATGAGTGGCTCAGAAGTTGTGTAGTCCTCTGATGAGCTACTGGCTGCTATTTCTACCACTGACTCAACAGATGGATTTTCTGGATTTTCAACTGCGTTGTTCTCTTCTTGTTTTTCTGCCAACCGCTCATCAATTGGTTCTGGGGTTTGAGATGCCTCTGGGTTCATAAACAATAGTGTAATTCCTATGACGCGAATAAATAGCTTTCAGAAATATTACAATTGACCTGCCATAAAAGTCCTGAGTTATGAGTGCTGAGTTATGAGTTTAGATCAAAACGACTCAGCACAGATGGTACTCAGCACTAAATACGCGGACAACGTTGTTCTAAGCAACTTTTCAGGGTGTTGGGATCAAATAAAATCGGCAAAAAGTGAATACTTTTAATTTCTTTAAAGTAAAACAGAATGGGGACTCCATTCCAGAAGATCCGCCAGTTTTGCCATTCTTGGTAGGGAAAGCGCCGAATTAATTTTTCGCCTCTATAAATATCTAAGTCGGTGGCGGTAAATTGCAACCGCAGCGTTAACGCCTGAAACATGAGAAACAAACCAAACAGTGTGAAAACTAAGCCTACCAACGGTTGTACCAACAGTAGTGGAATAGCGGCAATCACCAAGACTATCGGTATATTGTAACTAGGCTTGAGTTGCACGGTTGATGTGGAGCTAGGAGCAAATGAACTGGTCACAGTCTTAAATCCTGCTTTATTTAGTAGGAGGCATCTATCCTATTTTAGGAGGCAGGAGGCAGGAGTTAGCCCGGATTTCTCACTCATAGTGTGGGAGGTGTGGGAGGTGTGGGAAGTGTGGGGAGTGAGGAGTTTTAACTAATAACTCCTAACTCCTAACTCCTAACTGATTAGTTTTATAAGCCTAAGAATGCACTGCCAGTCCCCTGAAACATTAACCAAGAAAGAAAAAAGTTGCTAACAAATATAATTAGTAAGGCAGTTACAACAGCGGTTGTAGTTGACTGTCCTACACCTTTGGCTCCTCCTGTTGTCGTCAATCCCCAGCTGCAACCAATTACGGCGATTAAAATACCAAAGCAACACGCCTTAATCATGGCGCTAAAAATATCCCAGATTCCAAGAAAGCTACGGGCTGAGTCTAAAAATACCGTATCAGACAGGTTGTAGATATTTGTCGCAATTATTAATCCTCCGAACATCCCTGTTACCAAAGACAGGAGGGTTAAAATTGGTAGCATTAAACAGCAAGCAAGAACGCGGGGGATAACCAGGTAATCGATTGGATCTGTTTTTAACATCAACATGGCATCGATTTGTTCTGAGACTCGCATAGTACCAATTTCTGCTGCAAAGGCAGAACCGACTCGTCCCGCCAAAACCACTGCTGTCAACACAGGAGCGAGTTCTCGTGTCAACGCTATAGAAAGCACTCCGCCGATAATGTTTCCGGCACCAAAGTTGATAAATTCCCGTGCCACCTGAATGGTAAACACCGCGCCAACGAAAATAGCCGTCAACAGGGCAATAAATAGGGAATCTGGCCCAACTGCTGCCATTTGTTCTAAGGTGTTGCGCCGATGGATTTTGCCCTTCAATAGGTGAACTAGTACTTGCCCACCCAGAAAAATCGCCGCCAGCAGCCGCTGACTCCATTCCCCTAAACTGGATTTGGATGTAGTCTGGTTCAATGTTCTGTAGCTAACTCGGTAACTGCCTTAAGAATAGCGGAAGTCATGGGGAATGGGGAATGGGGAATTGGGAATGGGGAATGGGGAATGGGGAATGGGGCATTGGGCATTGAAAAGAGGCAGAGGGGCAGGGTGCTGCTCTTGCTGAGGAGAAAACTCTTTTCCCTTGCTCCCTGCTCCCCTGCTTCTTCACCACTCTCCGGATCAGGCTAAACATTAACTTAAATTAAAGATGTTCTCAGAAAATAAAGCTGTTACTAAACGTGCTACAAAGGAATAAATAGGTGCTAACCTTGGCTAAAATCTTGGTTTTGCAAGGTTTTTTCAGATTTCAGTCATTTTTTATATCCCCAGCATGTGCTGTAACTGGTAGCCGCTTCTTTTAATGAAAACTTAAGATTCTTGACAGATTGTCTGCTTAGGAGCGATCGCACGTATTGTAGAAATTGACAAACCGCTATCTAGCTCTTGTCATCTCTACTCACGGAGTTTGTCTTAAATGACTATTTTCACTAACTTTCTCCGCTCTCTACTACTGACGATCATTTTTAGTTTTGTCGCTCCCATGTTCCTCGTTGGCGGTGGGTTGCTCTTTCTATTCCTCATGGGTCACTTCCCTGGCTTACAAGAGTTAACTGAGGCGATCGCTACTGAGATTATCCATTTTCTCGCCACCTTTGGCAGTGGAACTCCCCTCCGCGGATTAGTTGTAATTAGTTTGACCTGTGCTTTCGTCGGAGCACTGTTTGATATGTACGTTTGTTATCGGTATCAAATACTACGAATAGATTCATAAATAGTGAAAATAGCTTTGTAAAGCGCTCATGGGCTGTAGAAGATAAGAAAAAGTGATATTCCCGACAGTGAAAGTACTACTGGTCTTAACCTAAATAGAGATTAGTGTTGCTGAGTAAAACTTTATGAATTAAATTGAGTACCAAATTTATTGATGAAATATTTATTAATCATTAGTTATTAGTTATTAATTACTAACAACTAGTATGGGTGTTTGACTGTAGTAAAATAATATTCAAAAATATTCAAAAAGTTAAAAAGTTATAATCCGAAGGGGTTTGAAATTTTGAATTCCGTAAAAAAGCTAAAATAGTCTGTACTAATTCATCACGTTGGACGCTAAACTAGAGTTTAGTATTTTGTGTTAGCTACAATCTTTAAGGACTTGATTAGCATTCATCGAGAATATCAAAATAAAACTCACTGAAAAATATAAAAATTTCCTTAAAATTATGATGAACACAATCCCGGCTCATGTTTCTTAACAGAGAAAAACAGGGCGTCTGACCGTTGGGCATCTTATATTGAATTTATTACGAGGTATGTTGACAGCTCATGATTTGGCCGTTTAAGCCCAAGTTTAGAAAACAAATTGCGCGGATTGAAATTACTGGTGCGATCGCCGGTGCTACTCGCAAACGCGTCCTAGAAGCCCTGAAAACTGTAGAAGAAAAAAAGTTTCCGGCATTATTGCTCCGGATCGATAGTCCTGGCGGTACAGTCGGAGATTCCCAAGAAATCTACAGCGCCCTGAAGCGTTTGCGCGAAAAAATCAAAATCGTCGCTAGCTTTGGCAATATTTCGGCATCTGGAGGAGTCTACATCGGCGTGGGAGCCGAATACATCGTCGCCAACCCAGGTACGATTACGGGTAGTATTGGCGTGATTCTGCGTGGGAATAACTTGGAACGCTTGTTAGAAAAAATTGGTGTTTCCTTCAAGGTAATTAAGTCTGGCCCTTACAAAGACATATTGTCTTTTGACCGGGAATTGACTCAACCAGAAGAAAATATCCTGCAAGAGTTGATTGACACAAGTTATCAGCAGTTTGTCCAAACGGTAGCAGATGGCCGTTCTTTAACAGTAGAAGCTGTGAAAAGTTTCGCCGATGGCCGGATTTTTACTGGACAGCAAGCCCTAGAGTTGGGTGTTGTAGACCGCCTGGGCACAGAAGAAGATGCCCGCCGCTGGACAGCAGAACTAGTCGGACTTGATCCGGAAAAAACTCTCTGCTATACCCTAGAAGAACGTAAACCCTTATTGAGTCGTCTTCTACCAGGGAGTCGTCAGTTTTCATCAGGAATTGGGGCTGGTATTGATTGGCTCGAATTTGAAATGTCTACTAGTGGTTTACCGTTGTGGTTATATCGACCCTAATATGAGTTAGGAGTTATGAGTGAGAAGTTGAGAGTTTTAACTCCTAACTCCTAACTCCTAACTCCTAACTCCTAACTTTTATGTTTTCAGGAGGATTTTGGCGTGGACTGGCAAATGCGGGCTATTCGCGGAGCAACAACCGCTTCAGAAAATACTGTTGAGGTAATTCAAGAGGTAGTTACAGAACTACTAGATGAACTAGAAAACCGGAATCAATTCCAGCCCAGGGATATTATTAGTGTTACTTTCTCAGTGACACGCGACTTGGATGCTATTTTCCCAGCTGCGATCGCCAGAGCGCGTCCTGGTTGGGATAATGTGGCCATGTTGGATGTGCAGCAAATGCATGTCGAAGGCAGCTTACAGCGCTGCATTCGGTTCTTAATCCACGCCTATCTGCCAGCCTCCGCCTCAATTCATCATATTTATTTACGCAACGCCGCCAGCTTGCGCCCCGACTGGAGTTTGCCTCAGTCTTTACAAACATCACAGCCAGCAGTTAAGTCAAAGGTGTAAAATACCGAGATTAATAAATAAAAGCGAGTCGCTAAGAACGCCAAGGGAAATAATCGTCATCATTTGTAGAGAATTGGTATTAGAGCGATGTAAATTTTATGGCTCAACGCTTAGATTTCAGAGTAGATATTGAAGAAGCCATAAAAACGCTAAACCTTTCTTCCGATGATTTCAGGTTAGTTAGCCTTCATGAATACGAAGAGATATTGGTGTCAACTCTTGAGCGATTCACAACCTTGGGTAAAAAAGGACTAAATTATTCCTACTGGTGGAGTTCATTCAAAGAACCGTCTTGCTCAATTCATCTCGAATATGCACCTGACATTTTGAAAGAACTTGTACCTTTAGAAGAAACAGTGTGGTTTGTGGCTGAAGACTGGAAAAGAACTAAACAGCATGGTAATTTTTGGCTCTATGAGGGTGAGATCGCGGTAATTGCCGACCTAATAGGAGAAATGTACCGGTTTGAATATTACATAGTCTCGAAGAAGTTTGAGTGGCTACTGGGTGAAGATCGTCACGGGATATTGATTGGTGTTGGGCAGTCTATGACTGAAAAGATAGAATACTTAAAATCAAATCGTGAAAATATCAAATCGGTTCATCTTGATAGGTTTCAAACAACTTCTAAAATCATTGGTTAGGCGATCGCATTTATCATAAAGTACTATTCAGCTATATGTTAAAAACAATTCAAGGAATTTATAAAAACGGCAAAATTGAATTAGCTGAAACACCAGAAGGTATCACTGAAAGTTTAGTGTTTGTCACCTTCCTAGGAACTAACCCCAGCCAATAGCCAGAAATAATCATGCAATATTCAGGTATAAAAGAAAGTATTATAGCATTTCTCAGTCTGGTGAAGTACAGTAACAAGAATGGGTAAACCAATTATAAATATCAGTTAACGAGACTTGAGTAAAAGCAGTTTCAATTGCTTTTGCTAAGTCTGGATAACTTCTAGCTCCAATAGAACGTAGTGAAGTTTTAATTTTTGACCAACA
>NZ_KV757739.1 GCF_001712795.1 Nostoc sp. KVJ20 | reverse complement strand
ACAGAATAGATAGTAACTATTTCATTTAACATATTTCCCTCCTAATTTTCTGTCTGGAGGGATTTTATTGTTTTTATACCCCTATGTCATCTTTCTTGGTATGTAACTAGCAACTTGAGTTAATAGGGATTTTGATGAATTGCAATGACCTTTACTAACGCCTATTTGAATACAGGTTTACGTTTCAATCCCTAATAGGGATTTTGATGAATTGCAATAATCGGTCATTTTTTTTGGGCATTCGTAAGATGTTGTTTCAATCCCTAATAGGGATTTTGATGAATTGCAATCTAGTAGATCATTTAAAGAAAGATGGAGTTCTCATAGTTTCAATCCCTAATAGGGATTTTGATGAATTGCAATAATTAGTATTGATTGACAGTTTGAATGCCTCTCTTGGTTTCAATCCCTAATAGGGATTTTGATGAATTGCAATTCAATCAATGATGTTGATGTTGCCTATTTATGTGGTTTCAATCCCTAATAGGGATTTTGATGAATTGCAATTCTACTGTTGCTGTACTTTCATCTAGCTTACATTGTTTCAATCCCTAATAGGGATTTTGATGAATTGCAATAATGAAATGATTTGTTAACTCTATATTGTCATAGAGTTTCAATCCCTAATAGGGATTTTGATGAATTGCATGCAATAGACGATAAGTCAATTTTACCGCAAGTTACAACAGAATCCCTAATAGGGATTTTGATGAATTGCATGCAATCTTATTTTTGCCCAGTAATCCCTATCTTCTGGCTTGAATCCCTAATAGGGATTTTGATGAATTGCATGCAATAGCGGCAACCCGAAAGCCAAGCTGTATTTAGTTTTCAAGGTGCGGTTGCGCGAATCTAGAGCAATAATAGCATTAGAGAATTCCTTTGGGAAGAGTATCGAGAAAGATTGAGGGCTGAAACTCAAGTTTTGTAAGCATTTCAGAGATTGCGCGGATGGCAATTGGGCAACAAGTGGGGTGAAATGCTTGCTGGTATTGAGATAGAAACACTTTTTTGAGGCTGTAGAATTTCTACACCTACCCTTTCGCGCATTTGATATCCAGGAACCTAAGCAGAAAGAAGATTAAAATCGCTGACCTGTAGTCACTTCAAATCTCAATTCTCCTTGGTCGCTAATTCCAAAGTCGCCTCGAATCAGCCCAAAGGATGACTTGACACGCAATCCTAAGCCGTAACCAAAGCCACTTCCAGGTTTATCTCGCAACACTCCTGGTTCTCCTAGCACGGTTTCGCTAGACCCGAAATCGGAAGCGAGGTCAGTAAAGAGAACTCCGCCGATTGAATGAAAAATTGGGAACCGATATTCTACTGAGACTAAGCCATAACTCCGACCACTGGCAATTTTTCCATAACCGTAACCCCTGACAGAATCCGGCCCACCAATATTAAAGGCATCAGCTGGTGGAAAGTTTCCAATAGTCGTGCCAATTTGTAAATTAATCGCCAACATTTCTGGATGGTCGGTTTGTCTACCATTACCGATCCAACTGACTGGTAAATAATGAATATAATCTCCCTGTAAGCGATTGCTGGAAATATTACCCAATCCAATGGGAATCGCTTGTTCTGTGCTGAGGGTGAGAATTGATCCTTGAGTAGGATTGTCTCGGCGATCGCGTTGATCTCTGGATACAGCAAAGGATAATGTAAATAGGTCATCAATGCCAGTACCGCTCACAGATAAAGGACTCCCTAATCTATCGGTCTGGACAACGTTATATTCTTGATCGCGTAGGCTAATTCTGGTGTAATTAAAGCTTATTGCTGTATCCCACTCATCAAAAGATTGTAAAACTCCCACGGAACCGCCAAATCTTCCCTCGCGAACTTTGTCACCGTTAGATAATCTGATATCGTCGTTGAAGGTTCCCGATGTATTTCGATTCCGAAAACCTCTGATGCTGTAGCCTAAGCGGTTTGGTTCTTGAGGACGATAAAGACTAGTGAACTGACCATTAAACTGGACATCTTTACCGCTGATTTGCACAGTCGCATCTAATTTATCGTTAATACCGCTAACATTTGCATCTTTATAACCCACCCGACCGTATAGCCCAACATCGTCGTTATTACCGCCTCCTAAAATTAGAGAAGGGAAATTACGCTCTTTGATTTCATAAATAATATTAACGCTGGAAGAATCTTCTTCTCGATAAACATTGACTTCATTAAATGACTCTAATCTCCTCAATCGTTGCAAGTCTGCTGCTAGTAAATCTTCACGGAATACTTGACCAGGTTTGAGTTTCAGCAGACTAATGATAAAATCCTTTCGGGTACGTCCTTTGATCGGCTGACCTTTGTCATCGAGTAACTGATCTTTATTATTAATAAAACGAATCTGGATGTCTTTGATAATTCTCTGAGAAAACTCGACAGACTGGGCATCTACTGGAGTTGAGCCTATATAATCACCATATTTGACATACCCTTCCCCTATCTGTAAGGTAGGTTCTGGTAAAAGAATACTACCAGCGCCATCTTCAGTAGCAGATTGCAAGTCTGCAAGGGCCTGTGAATTTTCCCCACCCACTAACATTACTGCGATCGCAACTACAGCTATTTGAATACGCATAAATAAAGTTTTATCGAACAGAATTCTGAATTCTGAATTCTGAATTCTGACTCCTGAATTCTGAATTCTGCATTCTTCTTCAAGATTACACCCTTTCTTCAGTAACTAATGTCAGACTAACCCATTCGCCTTTCTCGTTGTAGCTGCGAATCATCCGCTGGCGCAGGTTTGGCTGAATTAACCAACCCACTTCCAGAAAGAAAGGTTGACGTAACTGCACCTGGAGAGGTGAAGTTGCAGAAGCGCCATCTGGTAACAGTAATACTTGCACCTGCTTCTCTAGGTCTTGATCAAAGAGAACAATGGGGCCTTTGATGGTAGCAGTTGAGGTAATTGTACGTTCTGCAAAAGAAGTGCTTTGAATTAATCGCCCAGTATCATCTAGTTGTAATTTTAAGGTTGTAGAGTAAGTATCAGGCGATCGCCAATCTGGATATATTGTCACTGCTTGACCTTGCCATTCTCCCAACAAATCATTTATCTGTAAGGGTGGACGTTCTGCTGCTGGGGTTCCAGCTAGATGTTCTCGAATTAAGATTAATTCCTTTAGCTGACCAGTATTATCAAACAGTTGCACCAGACGCAAGCGGCGATTTTCATGAACTAAAGCAACTTCTGCGCCAAATTCGGAAAATGGGCCTAATTGAATTAAACCTTCAGAAAATGAACCATTTTCAAAAAACAGCAGACTCCGCCCCAGAGAACTATATTCTTTAACTAAATCATCTCGTCCCGAACGGCACAGAGTTAAGCGCACGGTTTGGTTATTGTTCAACCCTTCTAGGGAAAGACGGCTAGGAGTATCATTCAGAAGTGTCCCTTGGGGAGAAAAATTGCTAAATGAACCTTCCCAAACACCGAGATTCTGCAAAAAACATTCCCATTGCGATTTCATAGTGATTTTGTCATTTGTTATTGTTTTAAAACTTTGAAAATTCCGAGTTCAAAGGACAAAGGACAAATGACCAATGACCAATGACTATCCTTTAGCAAAACGTCGGACAGCAAATAAGCTCCCCATTAATCCTACAGCTGCACCGAAACTTAAAAGAATCAGGGGCAATAATAAAATTTCTGCTGGAGTGAGTTGCACTCTGTTGGTGATGACTTGGATAAACTCAGGTTGATTGACTAGCAACTTACCGAGAAATTGCTGAATTATAGAAATGAAGCTCCAAGCGATCGCACCACCAACTAAACCAAAAGCAATTCCTTGTAAAATAAATGGTAGGTAAATCCAAGCAGAAGTTGCTCCCACTAGTTGCATAATTTCAATTTCTTGGCGTCGCGCCGTGACAATCAGCCTAATTGTGGTGGTAGTGACTGCGATCGCTGTTAAAGTCAGAATAATTGTAATCGTTAAGGTAATCCAGTTCAAACCTTGGTGCAATTGGGCTATGCGTTTGACTGCTTCATCGACATACTGCACTGTCTCAACTCCTGGTAACTTAGCCAACTGCGTTGCTAAATTTGGCACAACTTCAGAATTACGCGCTTTCACCTTCATCTCATCAACCAGAGGATTCTCACCTAGCTGTTGGGTAGCACCCTCAATATCAGAAATTCTCATTTCCTTAACTAACTTAGTCCAAGCTTCCTCTTTCGTAATGGTTTGTATCGCCGCCACCTCTGACATTTTTGCGATCAGTGGCTCAATACTTTCCATTTGCGTATCCGGTTCGAGATAAACTGATACTTCTAGCTGGCTACCAAACTGATAGAGGAGTTTTTCGACTTGCCAAGAGGTTTGCAAACTCAAGCCAAATAAAAAGAGTAACACCGTCACAGTACTTACAGCCGCCCAATTCATCCAACCTCCCCGCATTAAACCAAGGAAAGTTTCTTTGAGTAGATAGTCAAGTTTCGTGAGAGATTTAAGCACAGATTACCCCGATCAATAATTCGTAATTCGTAATTCGTAATTCATAGTTCCCAATTCCCTATTCCCAATTCCCCATTCCCCATTCCCCATTCCCCAGCTTGGTAGAATTAAAATAGTAGGAATTTTCACCATCTAGCCATCTGAGACTCATGCCCTCTGAAATTGCTGTAGAGAAAAAAAAGTTAAAAAATCCACCTTTGGAGCTTCATTATTTAGGCGATCGCGTGCTGCGTCAAGCTGCAAAGCGGATTTCTAAAGTTGATGATGAACTTCGCCAAATAGTGCGCGAAATGCTGCAAACTATGTACAGCAAGGATGGCATTGGTTTGGCTGCGCCCCAAGTGGGAATTCACAAACAACTAATTGTCATCGACTTGGAACCAGAGAACGCAGCTAATCAGCCTTTGGTGTTGATTAACCCCACCATTAAACAAGTCAGCCGCGACATCTCTGTTGCCCAAGAAGGATGCTTGAGTATCCCTAACGTATATCTAGACGTGAAGCGCCCCGAACTCGTGGAAATTGCCTATAAAGACGAATACGGTCGTCCCCGGACATTAAAGGCGAATGACCTTTTGGGACGCTGCATTCAGCACGAGATGGATCACCTTAACGGTGTGGTATTTGTAGACCGTGTAGAAAACTCCTTGACTTTAGCCCAGGAGCTATCTAAGAATGGCTTCTCGTATCAAGCGGTGAAACCAATAGTATAGGGGCGCTAGCAGTGTATTTAACTCCAAAAAGCGGTTTATTTCTGGGTGGTTCTTGTGTAAGTGCGATCGCAGCTGTCGGTTCGATTTTTGAACTCAGTTACGGACAACCAGATTTTGGTGTCACAGCTACGGCAATTATCCTGGTATTGAGTATTCCACTCACAGGATTATTTTTTATTGCCGCAGTGAAGGACGCAAGGGCTAACATGAAATAAGCATCAGGTACATAAAAAAGGTAAAAGGATGAGGAAAAAGGCAAAATTCATTCTTTTACCTTTTATTTTTGCTCTCCATGTTCGACTACGCTGAGATTAATTTTTTCGTTGGGGCTACTTGATTGCTTTTCCTGGCAAATGGGCATCGTTTGCGATCGCTTCTAAAATAGAAGAATGCTGTCAACTCCCACTCAACTACTGCGACTGTCTCAAGGACAACTCAACTTACTAGAAACTTGTCCGCGTAAATTTCAACACACTTACCTAGAAAAACTCAATTCGCCCTCAAATCCAGAACAAGAAGAACGGCTAACTTTGGGTAGTCGCTTTCACTTGCTAATGCAACAGCGAGAAATGGGTTTGCCAATTGATAGTTTTCTGCAAGCGGATGCTCAACTGCAAAGCTGGATGCTAGGTTTTGCCGATGCAGCCCCAGAAATCTTAACGCCTGGATCTGATAATCAAACTTTCCGTGAAAGTGAACACTACCGAACTCTGCAAGTTCAGGACTATTTGCTGTCGGTTATCTATGATTTATTGATTGCAGATAACCAACAAGCACAAATTCTCGACTGGAAAACTTATCCTAAACCACCCAACAAACGCCAGTTAGAATCCAACTGGCAAACACGGCTTTATCTGTATGTATTGGCTGAAACTAGCGACTATTTGCCAGAAAATATTTCCATGACTTACTGGTTTGTCCAATCTGAGGGCAAGCCGCAAAATATTAAATTTAATTACAATACTGCTCAACACACACGAACAGCAAAAAGACTTAATCAACTGTTAAGCCAGTTAACTAATTTGTTGGAAGATTACCAAAATAACCAGCAGTTTCCCCAAGTGGCGGAGGGTAGCAAAACCTGTGATTATTGTCAGTTTGCCAAACGGTGCGATGCCTACGACGGTAAACTACGCACACAAGCTATTGAAGAAGCAGTGAAAGACTCATTACCAAATTTTGACAGCATTCCAGAAGTCTCACTCAACCCCATACATTAGAGGATGTTTGTAAAATCCAATAGAGGTATAAAGAAATTAAAAATTAATATAAATTTATGTCAAGCTTTGACGAAACTGAAGCAATTTATGTACGCGAATTAGGAATTGATGACATTGCTCCCGTTTACCACTTGGGAGAAGGTTTATTTACCAGCGATTTATATCCTTATTTATACCGCACCTGGGACGAATGGGAGGTGATTGGACTTTACAACACCGATCCCGAATACTGTCTTGTGGCTGAAACAGATGGAGAATTAGCAGGATTCATTTTAGGAACCATCATCACCAAAGCATCCTGGACTTATGGATATATTTTATGGCTAGGAGTTAGTCCGAAATATCAGCGTCGGGGAGTTGCAGACAAGCTAGTTGATAAAGTCGTCGCCCGGATGATTGAAGATGGGGCGCGGTTTATGCTGGTAGACACTGACCCAACCAACACTTCAGCATTAAAGTTTTTTAGTCGCAAAGGTTTTGGTAATATCCGCCAGCATATTTTCTTGTCGATGAATTTAAGCAAGCACGAATATTATGGCAGATTGATTGATTATGAACACCAAAAAGCTGAAAGAGCCGGTTATAGGCGATCGCGTCCAGCAATTCGTGCCCGTAAGCCTGATAGTGTTGCGAATGAAGTCATCCTCAATCCTCTAGTGAATGAATCTCAAGCAACTGAAGATCAATCTCCAATCTAAAAGTATGTGTAAAAGGGGCTGGGGATTGGGGATTGGGTTTGAAAAGTCCTCTAGTCGGTAGCAAAACGTTTTAGATCCCCCTAAATCCCCCTTAAAAAGAGGGGACTTTTAGAGACTTTCCCCCCTTTTTAAGGCTACGGTGTACACACAAGTCTGAAACAGTTCACTCATCTGAGTTTAAGCGTAAGTTTTACCCCTCCCTAACCCTCCCCTTGCAAAGGGAAGGGAACTGTATTTCTAGTTTCCCCCCAATGCATCGGGGGGATTAAGGGGGGTAATTCGACTTGTGTGTACACTGTAGCTTTTTAAGGGGGGTTGGGGGGATCAACAAGTGCCTAAAATTACAGCCAACCACTTTTCAAACATCCTTTAACAAAAGTTAGGAGTTAGGATGCTCTAGGAGCAACTTTTAATCGGGATTGTTAATTTTGAATTGTGAATTCGGAGCACAGTGACGTGACTTATGTGTATAGAATTTGGGCGGGAAATCTGCGGCAATCTTGACATTGCAGAATCGCGGGAGTGGTTAGTTACTAACGGTATTGGTGGTTACGCCTCTGGGACTATAGCTGGTTTATTGACCCGCCGCTATCATGGACTACTGGTAGCAGCATTGAAACCACCTCTGGGTCGTACCTTAATGGTGGCAAAACTAGATGAAACTGTCCTGTACGATACTCGCTCTTATTCTCTAGACACCAATCGTTGGGCTGATGGTATTGTCAGTCCCCAGGGTTATCAAAATATTGAACGTTTTTCTCTGGAAGGTACAATTCCTGTATGGCGTTTTGCTGTTGCCGATGCCTTGTTAGAAAAACGCGTGTGGATGCAACAAGGCGCTAACACAACCTATATCCAATATACTCTCCGTCGTGCCACCCAACCGCTGAAGTTAACCCTCAAAGCAATGGTCAACTACCGCGATTATCACAGCGATACTCAAAGCAATGATTGGCAGATGTCTGTTGAGGAGGTGGAACAGGGGATTTGTGTAACTGCTTATCCGGGTGCTGTACCACTGTATCTGCTGAGTGATTCGCCTAAAGGCGATGCCTACGGCGGCAAGCTACGCAACGCTTCACGCCCTAGTGTATCTGTTGTCCACAATTGGTATCATGGCTTTGACTTAGCAGTTGAACGCTATCGGGGATTGAGAGATAAAGAAGACCACCTCCACGCCGCCACCTTTGAAGTTACACTGAATTCTGGAGAAGCGATCGCCTTTATAGCCAGCACAGAAAAAGAACCAAATCTCAATGGTGAAGCTGCACTCAAGTTACGTCGCGCTCAAGAGCAGAAATTAATAGGATTTTGGAAAACTAATCGACCTCTAAAAACTAAGGAATCACCTAGCTGGATCAACCAATTAGTACTAGCTGCTGACCAGTTTATTGTCGATCGCTCATTGCCAGAAGACCCCTACGGCAAAACCATCATCGCTGGTTATCACTGGTTTAGCGACTGGGGACGCGACACGATGATTAGTCTACCTGGTTTGACAATTTCCACTGGTCGTCCAGAGGTAGCACGCTCAATTCTTCGCACCTTTGCCAGATACGTAGACCAGGGAATGTTACCTAATCGCTTTCCCGATGCGGGTGAGCAACCAGAATATAATACAGTCGATGCCACTCTCTGGTACTTTGAAGCAGTCCGCGCCTACTACAGCGCTACAGACGATGATACTTTGCTTGGTGAACTCTTTCCCATACTTGCAGACATCATTGATTGGCACTGTCGCGGTACACGCTACAACATTCATCTCGATGCCGCCGATGGCTTACTTTATGCAGGCGTTGCAGGCGTACAACTGACCTGGATGGATGCCAAAGTTGACGATTGGGTAGTTACGCCCCGAATTGGCAAACCGATTGAAGTTAATGCCCTCTGGTATAATGCTTTACGGACAATGGCAAAGTTTGCCCGTCAGCTTGGTAAACCACACCAAGAGTATGAGGCAATGGCAGACCGGGCAAAGTATAGATTTTCTCGCTTCTGGAATGAAGAGACAGGTTATTGCTATGACGTTCTAGACAGTCCTGATGGTGATGATGCGTTGTTGCGTCCTAACCAAATCTTTGCTGTGTCATTACCAGAAAGTCCGCTCACACCTGCCCAGCAAAAGGGTGTGGTGGAAGCTTGCGGGCGATCGCTGCTGACTTCTCATGGGTTGCGATCGCTAGCCCCCGATCATCCCCAATACCAGGGTAAATACGGTGGTAATCAGTATCAACGTGATGGAGCCTACCACCAAGGGACAGTTTGGGGTTGGTTGTTGGGGCCGTTCGTCTTAGCACACCTGCGCGTCTACAAAAATCCCGAACAGGCTCGTCAATTTTTGGAACCAATGGCTAATCATCTAAAAGCACACGGTGTTAGTAGTCTCAGCGAAATTTTTGATGGTGATCCGCCGATGACTCCACGGGGATGCATTGCCCAAGCGTGGACAGTAGCAGAGGTTTTACGTGCTTGGTTTGCAACAGAGAGTTGATGCGGGGAATAACATTATACCAATTCTGTATGAAGATGCACATCATAATACCCTTCTGTAGTCCCCCCGATGCATTGGGCTACGGTGTACACACAAGTCAAATTACCCCCCTTAATCCCCCCTTGCAAAGGGGGGAAATATCCGGTTCTCCACCTTTGCAAGGGGGAGTTAGAGGGGGTGAATTATATGCAGCTTCACCAAGAAACGGTATTAGGACTTAAAGATTAATTTACTAAAGTGCAGATATGCAGGCAGGGTGATATTATGACAAATTTAACCCAAGAAGAAATCAGATTAGCAGAAGCCTTGAGTCACAAAGCTCATTGGCGGAGATGGGGGCCATATTTAAGCGATCGCCAATGGGGAACGGTGCGCGAAGATTACAGTCCCAACGGTACAGCCTGGGACTATTTCACCCACGATCAGGCGCGTTCTCGCGCCTATCGTTGGGGTGAAGATGGGATTGCTGGCATTTCTGATAATCATCAACGGCTTTGTTTTGCGATCGCACTTTGGAATGGCGAAGATTCTATTCTTAAAGAAAGAATTTTTGGTCTAACCGGTAGCGAAGGAAATCATGGGGAAGATGTTAAAGAATATTACTTTTATCTAGACAATACTCCTACCCATTCTTACATGAAAGCGCTTTACAAATATCCCCATAAAGCCTTTCCCTACTCCCAATTAGTTGCAGAAAATCAACGCAGAAATCGTCATGAGCCAGAATTTGAATTACTAGATACAGGTATATTTGATGAAAATCGTTACTTTGATGTCTTTATCGAATATGCCAAAAATTCTGCTGAAGATATTCTCATCCAAATAAAAGTAATCAACCGGGGCCCAGAAGCAAAAACCCTACACCTGTTACCTACTCTCTGGTTTCGTAATACTTGGTGCTGGAATGGTGATACCAGCAAACCTACTTTAAAAGAAGTCGAATCAGGTAATGGCTTTCATGTGGTTGAGGTGTTTCACTCAACTTTAGGTAAAAGATGGCTGTATTGTCAGGAAGCAAATGAAATTATCTTTACAGAAAACGAGACAAATTATCAGCGATTATTTGGTTATCCTAATTCCTCTGCCTATGTAAAAGATGGTATTAATGACTATATCGTTCTGGGTAAAAAAGAGGCAGTAAATCCAAATAGATTTGGTACAAAAGCATCTGTTGATTATTTGTTAACAGTTGGTGCTGGTGAAAATAAAATTATTCAATTGCGATTGAGTGATGTAGCAAATGTAGTTGAGCCATTTGGCAAAGAATTCGATACAATCTTTTGGGAACGACAACAGGAAGCAGATAAATTTTATCAGCGCGTTACACCATTTCCCCTCAGTGAAGATATGCGAAATGTGCAACGACAAGCATTTGCTGGAATGCTGTGGAGTAAACAATATTATCACTATGTTATAGAGGATTGGCTCAAAGGCGATCGCAATACACCAGCGCCACCTCCAGAACGCCAACAAGGCAGAAACCGAGAATGGTTTCATCTCTACAATAAAGATATTCTTTCTATGCCCGATAAGTGGGAATATCCTTGGTTTGCAGCTTGGAATTTGGCATTTCATACCATTCCTTTGGCAATGATTGACCCTGATTTTGCTAAGTATCAGTTGGATGTTTTAACACGAGAATGGTATATGCATCCTAACGGGCAAATTCCTGCATACGAATGGGCTTTTGGTGATGTTAATCCACCTGTTCACGCTTGGGCAACTTGGCGTATTTATAAGATTGAAAAAAAGATTTATGGACGAGCAGATAGACAGTTTTTAGAACGGGTATTTCAAAAGCTGATGCTCAATTTCACCTGGTGGGTAAATCGCAAAGATACTGCGGGTAACAACGTCTTTCAAGGGGGATTTCTCGGTTTAGATAACATTGGTGTATTTGACCGTAGCGCAGCTTTACCTACAGGTGGACATATTGACCAATCTGATGGTACGAGTTGGATGGGAATGTATTGTTTAAATATGTTAGCGATCGCTCTCGAATTAGCCAAGACTAATCCTGTTTACGAAGACATTGCTACCAAGTTTTTTGAGCATTTTCTTTACATTGCCGATGCCATGAATAAAATCGGCGAAATGGAAGCCAGTTTGTGGCATGATTCTGATGAATTTTACTACGATGTGCTGCATTTACCTGAACGGCAGATTACCTTAAAAGTCAGGTCAATGGTAGGATTAATTCCTCTATTTGCCATTGAAACTATTGAACCAGAAACTTTAAAACTGCTTCCTGGTTTTAAAAAGCGATTAGAATGGTTTATCCAAAACCGTCCTGACTTGCGGCAAAATGTGGCTTGTATGGAAACAAAAGGATTGGGTGCGAGGAGATTGCTGGCGATCGTTTCTAGAGATAAGCTCAGAAGTATTCTGCAAAAAATGCTGGATGAAAGCGAGTTTTTTGGCCCTTACGGCATTCGGGCACTTTCTCGATTTCATGCTGAAAATCCTTATATTTTTGATGTTAACGGTTCGCAATTTCGGGTGGATTATGAACCGGCTGAATCTAGCAGTGGTTTATTTGGTGGTAATTCAAACTGGCGCGGCCCCGTTTGGTTTCCGGTGAATTTCATCCTAATTGAATCTTTGCAAAAGTTTCATTATTATCTCGGAGACGATTTCAAAGTGGAATGTCCTACTGGTTCTGGTCAAATGATGACACTTTGGGAAGTTGCATCAGAATTATCTCAAAGGTTAATCAGAATTTTCTTGCAAAATGACTCTGGTAAACGTCCTGTTTATGGTGGAATGCAAAAGTTTCAAAACGATCCACACTGGCAAAACTTGATTTTATTCTATGAATATTTTCATGGTGATAACGGAGCCGGAATTGGTGCTAGTCATCAAACTGGCTGGACAGGTTTAGTTGCCAAATTAATCCAGCAATTTGGTGAATATGAAGCACAGCATCAAGAACCAGAAATAGAGAAGGTTAAATAGCAAGATTTACTTTTAGTACCAATACAGTTCAGATAAGACCAAAACACTTGTCTTGAAGGCGATTTATCGTGTCTCGAAAACCCACATTTTTTACAATTAACTTTTAGTACCTGCGTTGAATCAAGCTAGAAAAATAAAATAAATAGGATTAAGAATTTTAAGTTAATTCTCAGCGAAAATTAATTTAATTACTAGTAAATGCATTTAAATTATTATTAGATAGGACTCATATTTGATTTCTGAAAAAACTCAGTACAACTAAGAAGCCTTCTTGATTGTAGCAAGATTGCCTATTCCCTATTGCCTGCCTACGCAAATTAGTTCAGAAATCAAAGCGGATTCCTAGAGAAAGATTAGTATAGTTGAAAGAGCGATAAAAATATTGAGCAATCTTTTTGGAATGGTTGCAGTTTTCAGTGTAGGTCTACAACAGAGGTAATTTAAAATCAGCTATAAATAAAGATGTAGCGGTTAACAGTAACTTTATATTCAGCAGTATTATTTGATTGATCAAGCCTTATTAAACACCTTCAGCGCAACCAAAACAGTGAAGCAAATCATAACAGTTTGGATAAATATAGACCCATTTTCCTTACAATCACGCCTCACGGTTGGTATTGCATCATTTTCAGCTTTGGTATTAGGTAGTCTTGCTACATGGACTAGTTGGAAAATGCAGCAAATTTTAGTTGATGGTCATAAATACAATATAGAACAAATCGCCAAGCGCTTGCCGCAAGATGTACAAATTTATAGTGAAATGATGCAACCTGAAACTGGGTTGCAAAAGGCTATTAATAATTTGGCAAATACCAACACATTGTTATGGCTAAAAAGTCCTGATAATAAAATTTTAGTAAAATCTGCTACTTTGGATTTATTATCTGATACTACGGTAGCTGAGTTAATTTCTCTGACTAAGATGCCGATTAAACCGCAAGTTTACAAAGTAAACCAAAGCTACTTTGTTCTATGTGGTAGTTCTGTGCAAGTGCAGGGTAAGTTACTGGGTGAGTTATTTGTAGTCAAGGATATTACCCGCGAACAGAAAATGTTTGTGGTAATGGTGCAGAGTTTAGGTATTACTAGTGGTTTGGCAATTATTGTTTTAACTGTTGCGATCGCATTTTATATTAAAAGTTCTTTACAACCTCTGCGCCAGCTAAATCAAATGGCTTCTGTGATTTCCGCTGAGGATTTAGGAAAAGCACAGCTATATCTTGATAATGCACCCAGTGAAGTTAAAGAATTAGCTCAAACCTTAACCATGCTGTTATCACGCCTTTCGCAATCTTGGGAGCAAGAGCGAGAATTTGTGAGTAATGTTTCTCATGAATTACGCACACCTTTAACAATTGTACATGGTTATTTGCAAAGTGTATTGCGAAGGCAAAATAACTTAACTCAAACTCAACAAGAAGCTTTAGAAACTGCGGCATCGGAAGCTGAACGCACTATTCGTCTACTACAAGATTTACTTGATTTAGCGCGAGCAGATAGCGGTTACTTATATTTTCAAATGAAATCTTATGTGCTGAATGAATTGGTTGAAGAAGTTGTAATGATGGCAAAAAAATATAGCGATCGCACAATTACAATCGAGTCAGAAATCTATCCAATTGAGATCAAGGCAGACTATAGCCGTCTGAAACAAGTTTTATTAAATTTAATTGATAATGCTGTTAAGTATTCTGAAGCTGATACACCTATAATTCTTAAGTTAAATCAGCTTCAAGATAAAGCAATTATTCAAGTTTGTGACAAAGGTTATGGCATCCCCTTGCAACAGCAAGTACGGATATTTGAGAGATTTTACCGTGTAGATGAATCTCGCTCTCAGACTACTGGGGGTTCTGGTTTAGGTTTATCGATTGTCAAGACACTTGTAGAAGGTATGGGTGGTAGTGTAAGTGTGCAATCGAAGTTAGGGGAAGGGAGTATGTTTACAATCAATTTACCTACATATAGTAGTTCTATCTAATTGGTGAAAATTGAAAGACTTACATTCCCGACTTCTCTAAGAGAATGTTTGAAATTAACACCCATTTCTAGCGTTTTTAGCAAGCATAATTTTCCCTGTGATGTAGGCTTGAGTGATTGCTATTCGCCGTAACTTGCCACTGCTAGTTTTTTCTAGTTGTCCTGGGCAAATGAAGAGTATATTGTCCACAGGGATTTTAATACCCAGCTGGTTGAGAACAATCTCGCTGACTTGGCGCTGATGGTCAATTAATTGCTGAAGAACACTGGCCTGTTTGGTTTCTATCAAGACGATAATGCGGTCATCAGCCTGAATTGTCGCAACTTTGCTCGGTTGTACAAACGGTAGCGACTCTATGGCATGTTCAAAATCACTCGCAAAATAACTTTGACCATTAATTTTGAAGCGATCGTTCAGCCGACCTGTGACGAACAACTCACCCTCGCTAATTACACCCAAATCACCAGTAGGGAAAAAACCATCACAATTGTAAAAAGGGCGTTCGCTTTCAAAATAATTATCGACCAAAGTCCCGCCTCTGAGTTCAACTTCACCAATTTCACCCTCATGGCATAAAAGACCATCTTCAGTTCTTAAACGGATATCAAATGTACTCAACGCTTGACCTACGGAAATAGCTTTGCAGCCATTTGCCAAAGTCATAATCCGGGGAACATCTTCTAACTTACAGCAAGAAATCATCAGGACTGCCTCCGCCATGCCGTAGCAAGGCTTAATTGCTGTAGGTTGCAATCCATAGGGTGCAAGCACTTCCAAGAACTGATGTAGTTTATCTATATTAATTGGCTCACTGCCATTGAAAACCATTCGTAGCTGGGTCAAGTTTAAGTTGGCAATTTCTTCTGGATCGGTAATTGCCAAGCGACGGAGACAGTAGCTAATGGCAAAATCTGGAATAACTGCGATCGCAATCTTTTTTTCTGACAGTTCGCTCAACCACTCCACAGGATTCATCAAAAAATGTATTGGGGTACTTAGGTGCAAGTTATGCCTCACGTATAGCGTTGTGAGCAAACCACCGACTAATCCCATATCGTGATAAAGTGGCAGCCAACTTGCAGTTGCATCACTGGGTCTATTTTGAGCATAGTTAGCGATCGCCTGCATTTGTGTCACAATTTTCCCATGAGTGACTGGAATTCCTTTGGGGAAAGAAGTCGAGCCAGAAGAAAACTGCACAAAAGCAATATCAGTATCTGTAATTGTTGCAAAATTTGCTGATTCTTGGGGCTGAATATCTGTGTCTGGTAACTGTAGACGCTGGAGGCTCAATTCTAAACTTCTAATACTAGGTGCTTCCAACACAAATTCAGCTTGATATTGGGTTGTAACCTTCGTCAAAAATTCTAGGTAGCTCTCTTTAACAACACCCATGCTGTAGGGTTTGACTGACAGTGGAATTGCTCCCAGTCCAACTAAAGCAAAGAATGCAATAATCACACCTTCGGTTGTTTCAAAAGGAAACAGAATCCTTGAGCCAGCTGCCACACCCGTAGCCCGAAAGTACTCCATATAGGCTGCAATCTTCTGGTACATCTCACAATAGGCGAGAAACTTAGACTCAGCAGCGCGATCCTGTCTTAAGAACAAGCCCAAGTGTGAGTCAGTATTCTTGAGAGCCTGAATCATTGCGATCGCGGTCATCGACAGCTTAGTTCTGGGTTGTAAGTCTTGCATTGTTTTGACCTCAACTATCTTGTTGCTTATTTTCATCGAGAAAATCCTGGAGAGTTCTAAGCGATCGTTCAATTGAATCAATGAATGCTACTTTCACAAGAGCATCGGCAGCAACCTTTGCAGTTCCGTTTTTGAAAATCTCAATAAATTGGTGAAAAATTACTTGATAATAGTAATTTTCCTCCGTGTCTTTAAGTTTCGTAATAATCTTGACCTCTCCAGGTAATATTTCATGGCTATAGTTGACTTCAATACGAGCAACTACAGGAATAATCCTCTGTCCGTGAAATAAGTTGTGATGCTCAAGCCATGACCATCGCCCTGCTTCTAGGTATTCGAGAACAGTGGCATTATTGACGTGACCCAAACTGTCAAGGTCATTTGGGCGTACCTGAAGTTTTAGGTTAACAGCTTCAAAGTTCATAAATGGGTTGGCGTGAATATTTATTATCAAGGCAAAGTAGAAGGCAGAGGAGCCACTACGTTGCAGAGGTTTCCTCCGAGCAAGTGGCGTGGCAGAAGGTCAAAAGAGGCAGGGGAGCAGGGAGCAAGGGGGAAGAGAGTTTTAGTTAACTTTACTTTTTGTTACACACTGCTGTTTATTTGCACCTTTCTACTACCAAGTCTCTGCAATCATGCCTGGGGAGAGATAGCCACAACAGTAGACACATAATCCCCACTGTGAGATATGGAAAGGTGAACAGTCCAACCTTGAAGCTGAAAATGCTCTGCCAGTGAGCCGTAAAATTCAAAGTAAGGCGCGTAACGGGAATTATGTCGCACTTCTACATCTGTCCAGTAGAAATTAGGGGCCATTGCCAAAGCCTTAAACAAGGCTTCTTTAGCTGAAAAAGTACCTGCCATACTTTGGAGAGGGTTTTTACTTTGGCTGAAGTAAAGGCACTCAGTGTTTGTAAAGAAAATGCCTGGAACTTTCAAAGCTTCAACTGTTGTTAGTTCTGCAATCAGTTGAATATCGTGCCCCAGTCCAATTAACATCCCACCAGATCCAGCCACTTCTGTTCAACTTCAGCCGCAGAGTTTACGTGAATTCCTGTAATTTGTCTGAGAGCAGAAAATATCAGACTTTGTTTGCGCTCAATATTGTCTGGCAGAACCATCTCATACTTGATGGAATCCCACCAGTTGACGTGAGAATCCCGCTGCTCAAGATGTTGACGGTTACTACCATAAAGTTCGCCCCCTTCTCGCACAAACAAGTGTGCAACAGCAAATGCGCCTTTGGGTGAGTACTCTTTACTATCAACTAAAGCTTTGGCAAAACTTATGAAGTATGTCATATGCTGCGATTCATCAGCAGCAATTTGCTTAAATAGCTTTTTCAATCCAGGGTCTTGAGCAACATTAGCACACCAAGAGTAGTTAACCGTGGCTGTAATCTCTGAAATCGCTAATAATACTAGTGTTCTGAGCATGTCATCGTCGGGAAAAATCTTCCGAAACTCAATGAGAGTCTCGTCACTGACAGGTTCTAGACTGAGTAGAGTCGATAAGCGATTAAGTGTGGTTTCGTGAAAGCTTTCTTCCTCATTCCAGTAACGACTCCAAGTACTACAAGCTTGCATAATGCTTGCTAAAACTGGATTGCGATCTTGCCAACGACGACACTCAGCATCAGCCAATCTAGCCAAGCGATCGGCTCCTGGCTTGGTAGTCAATTCTGCACGTCCAGCATTCCAGAGATTAGCTTTGTCAAATTTATTCACAGCCTCCAGGTTAATTGCACCAATCATTTCCACTGCACTCCATCGGCGCTTTTCATGGAAATAGTGTTGTTCCCATATTAAATCAACTAAAGAGCTTCGTTGCTCGGCAACAATTGCATATAAGTTACTGACAAGATCAGAACGAGAAATTGTATTTACCATAGTGAAGATATTTGAATTTAATTTTTAAGTTTTAGAGGTTGTTTGAAAAGCCTTGGTGACTGGAAGTCGCGGCTACATAAACAAAACCTATCTACCTTTCTCTTCGAGACGCTGACGCGTAGCTTGTTCTCCGTTCGCGTTAGCGTCTTCGTTACAAGAAGGAGTACGGTAATGCCCGCCGTAGGATGCCCGAAGGGCTGTAGGGCAAACGTGAGTTAAAAAGCTGGTTGTAAAACTAAAAATGAAAATTTTTACCACTACACTTTATTCTCTAGACTCTATTATCCAAAAAGTCTTTAGATTTAAAATTTATCATTTTTAGCTCAAAGTATTAACTGTATCAGCTTCATTTAAAAATGCTTCTAATACATCTGAAATAGGTGTATCAAGAGAGAAAGCTGGCAAACGTATTTGGACTCCATACTGCTTTTTCAGCATATTCGCAGTTTTGGCGAAAACCTCCATCAGATCGATGCTGTTATGTAGGCGATCGGAACGAGCAATAATCGCCGATAGCGTCAAGTCATTTTCAAAAATTTCTGCAATAGATAAACCAACATTTTGGGCAAAAATCTCACAGATATAGTCTTTCAAGATTTGAAACTCCTTTGTTGCGGTATTACAGTAAGTTAAATGCTGTTAGTTACAGGTTTTACTTAACATTAACAAAAAATTTGACGTTTATATGCTGTGTATTACATAGAGTAAGCTCAAATTAGCACATTTAATAAAGTTTTAGCTGCGTATTTATACTAAAGATGAGTTCTTATGTGTCCAATACGGTTCGCATAAGCAGGGGGGAAAGTTATTAAAATTTATCTTCCCCTGCTTCTCTTCTCCCCCTGCTACAAGAACTGTTTGCCTCAACAGATACTTTGTTAACCGAACCGTATTACCACCTCCGACTTCCGACTTATGAATGCTTTACGACTTGTGAAGCGTAAAGCCCCCGTCATTCATGCGGGGGAGTGCGATTCGTTCACTCGAAATGAATAGAAATATTCAGGGATGAGTGACATTTGAGAGATAAGCCTTAATGGGTGGAGTTCGCACTTCATGTCGTCGAGTTTCGAGGAAAGTTAAAGGTTCAAAAAATAGAAGCAAGGCTAAGACTTTTTTAGGTAAGCGCCACCTCAAAATAAGTA
>NZ_KV757738.1 GCF_001712795.1 Nostoc sp. KVJ20 | reverse complement strand
GGTAGCTTTAGGATTTGCTAAAGCCGGATGCTTGGTTAACTTGCTTGTCCGGTTTGTCGGGGGGAAAGGGATAGAAATATCCCTGCCCTACCCATTAAACTACTGGTATCGTGTTCGGCTTTCAAGCCGGATACCTTTCCTTTTTCATCAACTTCCCCTCACGGGGATGGAAACAATTTTCTGCAATTTCCTTCAGTTGTTCTGGAGAAAAATCTTTTTCATCAACTTCCCCTTACGGGGATGGAAAATTTATAAGTATGTTGCGATCGCATTTAGCAATGGCGACCAAGGATTTTGCTAAGTTACAAAAATAACCTCATGTCAAAACAAGTAAAAAAACCAAATAATCGGTTTATGTGCCGAGATTTAAGTGCTAGCCAGTTGAGTTGGCTAATTACATCTAGCATTTTTTTATTTCTAGGAACTACTGTTGGTGTGGCGCAAGTTAAAACACCATATAAGTCAGGGTTCACACTGCAACTTTTACATACTTCTGACCAAGAAGCAGGTGTCCCAGCCCTGAAGGATGTGCCAAACTTTTCTGCGGTGTTGAATGCACTCAAAAATCAAGATGCTAATGGTGACAGCAAGCCTGATTATCCCAATACTTTAATCCTTTCATCTGGAGATGCTTATATTCCCAGTCCCTTCTTATTTGCCAGTGACACAGTGTTTGGTGGACAAGGACGAGGAGATATTTTAATTTTAAATGCTCTTGGGTTTGGTGCGATCGCCTTTGGTAATCACGAATTTGACTTAGGTACGGGTGTTGTTGCCGATTTAATCCGCCCTCAAGAAGATTACCCAGGTACAAAATTTCCCTATCTCAGTACAAATCTAGACTTCAGCACTGATAAAGACCTAGTAAAATTAGTTACTGCCGATGGACAAGAGGCAAGTAAAATCCCTAATAAAATTGCCCGTAGCACCATCATTACCGTCAATGGTGAAAAAATTGGTGTAGTTGGGGCGACAACTCCCACACTGCGGTCTATTTCTTCTCCCGGTGGTGTGACTGTCTTACCTAAAGAATTTAATGACCGTGATGCCGCAGACATCGCCGCCTTAGCTGCTGAAATTCAAACTTCTGTTGATACACTGCTGACAAAAAACCCAGAGATTAATAAAGTCATTCTGTTGGCACACATGCAGCAAATTGCTATTGAGCAAAAGTTAGCAGAATTACTCAAGGGAGTAGATATTATTGTTGCTGGTGGTTCCAACACCTTACTAGCTGACAAAACAGACCGTCTTCGAGTCGGTGATAAATCTGCTGGAACTTATCCAATCCTCAAAAAAGCAGCAGATGGTAATCCCATAGCCGTAGTTAATACCGATGGAAACTATCGCTATGTTGGTCGTTTAGTAGTTAACTTTGATGCCAATGGAGTGATTATTCCTAAAAGTATTGACTCCAAAATCAGCGGTGCTTATCCGACTGATTCTCCAGGTGTAGCAGCTGTAGGCGGGAAACCCGATGCCAAAATTGTCGCCATTACAGAAGCACTCAAAAAAGTAATTATTGCCCAAGATAGTCTGATTTTTGGGAAAACCAACGTTTTCCTCAACGGCTGGCGGGGTGATGTTCGCACCCAAGAAACCAATTTCGGGAATTTGACAGCCGAAGCTAATTTAGCGATCGCCAAACGATATGATCCTAAAACTGTCATTTCCATCAAAAATGGCGGTGGTATCCGTGACAATATCGGTATATATACCTTTCCCCCAGGTTCGACTCGCTCACAGGATGTTATCAAACTGCCACCCCAAGCAAATCCTGTAGCAGGTAAGAAAGAAAAAGAAATTTCCCAACTTGATATCATCAATGCTTTACGGTTCAACAATGGTTTGACTTTAGTTACTCTGAATGCAACAGAACTACTAGCGGTGATTGAACACAGCGTAGCGGCCATAGCACCCGGTGCTACTCCTGGCAGTTTTCCCCAAGTAGCGGGATTAGCCTTTAGCTTTGACCCAAACTTGCCAGCCGGGAAGCGTGTCAAATCCCTGGCAATCAAAGATAGAAAAGGCAAAATTATTGATGTAGTAGTTAAAAATGCCGAGTTAGTGGGTGACTCTAATCGGATTTTCCGCACTGTTACCCTCAACTTCCTAGCAGGTGGTGGTGATGGCTATCCTTTTCCCAAAAGAGAACGGGTTGATTTGACATCAAAAGATGCCGATAAGAGCAAACACACAGGTTTAGCTACCTTTGCTGCTGATGGTTCTGAGCAAGATGTATTAGCAGAATATCTTGCTGCTAACTTTAAGCAGATTCCATTTACTCAGAGGGATGTGCCACCCGCCGAAGATACTCGCATTCAAAATCTCAAATTGCGTAAAGATGTGGTGTTTTGAAAACCCTCTTTTACAAAGAAAGGCAGGAGGCTCAATTGGAAGAAAACTTTAGTTCTGGGTCATTATTGCCCAGTCAAAAAAAGAAGGCAATATTTTCATAGCCGCCGTGGATGATTGAAGTTGACAAAATATACTTTTACGAGCAAAATATGTATTTTTTATCCCTCTCCAGAAATTTGCCGTTTGGAAATTGATGTTATACATTGGTTCTCAGGTTTTAATCAGAAATTTATTTACCAATGGAAACCCAACAGATCAGTTCAACAACAAAAGAAAATAGACCCACTAAGACGAAAAAACAGTCTTTTCCTGGCATGAATATTGGTACTCCTAAAATACCATTCCGCAAATGTAAGGAAACAGCACAACAGCATGAGTTACTCAGTGATTGGGAAGACGCGAGTTAATTTATTGACACTCCTAACACAGTGTACTGTAAGGTACAAAGACGCGATACTGTACTGTAAAGTACAAAGACGCGATAAATCGCCGTCTCTACAATAATCAGTCTTTTGTAGAGACGGCGATTCATCGCGTCTCTTGTCTGTGATTCATCGCGTCTCTTGTCTGCAATTCATCGCGTCTCTTGTCTATTATTTAAATCAGCGATGCAATGATATTAATACTCATAGCTAAAATGGTGGTATTGAAAAAGAAGGATAATACGCCATGTAACAAAGTCAAGCGCCTCATATCGCGTGATGTCGTCTGCACATCGGAAACTTGGCTAGTCATGCCAATTACAAAAGAATAATATAAAAATTCCCAATAGTCTGGATAGTCGTTATGAGGAAAATCTAAACCTCCGGTGATTTCTTTACTATTATTACGATTAATATATTTGTAATAGCTATGTGCATATTGCACTGCAAACATCGTATGCACTAATAGCCAAGAACCGACAATGGTCATAATTGAAAGTATGACATGTAGGGTAAGTAGAATAGTTGATAACTCTTTTTTATCAGTTAGTAAAAACCCAATGGCTAAAACACTAGCACAAGCCGCAGCAATCACCAGCATGAATATAGCCAAATGTCCTTCATATTCACTCTCAGCATAACGGCGAATTTTTTCTGGGTTAGCTTTGATCATTTTCCACCAAGTCACGGCTAAGAAAAAGTCAATGCCGGAGTTCCAAGCACAGAGAATGCGAATGGGTAAGTGCAGCCAAGCCGGAAGGATTACTGAAACTAATACAGCGAGTCCAACAGCAATTATCAGCCGGGGTCGAGAGTCAAAGTTTTTGAATAAATTCAGTTTCACAAATATTGCGATCGCAGAGTTTAAGTAACATACTTCTACACTAATGCAAAGCATACAGTGTTAGTGTATAATGTCCGATTCCACAGAGATAATTTGGTAAATTTGGATGGAGAAATTAACTAAATCAGTGCGATTTTGGCTTTGTGCAACTATCCTAATTTTAGGTTTGATAGGCTGCGATCGCTTTATCGGTACTTCTGGAGAACCAGTTGAGCGAGTCAGTGATGGTGATACTTTAGTAGTGAAAGATCCCAATGGTAAAAATGTTACAGTGCGCTTTGCTTGTGTAGATGCGCCAGAGATAGCTCATACCAACAAAGAAAAGCAGAGTAAACGCATTAGCGATCGCAATCAATTTACTTGGGGTGTGAAAGCCCAAGAAAGAGTACAACAACTGGTGCAACAAGGAGGCGATCGCGTGACTTTGAATATCACCGATAGCGATCGCTATGGACGCAAAGTTGCCGAAGTTCGTTTACAAAATGGCACTTTTGTGCAGCAGGTATTGTTGCAAGAAGGATTGGCAAAAGTGTATCGTCCCTATTTAAACAAGTGTCCTAGCAAAGACTTAGTTCAACAAGCCGAAGCTAAAGCAAAGGAACAACGGCTTGGCGTTTGGAGTGATGCTAAATTTGTAAACCCTTGGGAATATCGCAGCCTATATAAAAAGTAAAACAGGAGTCAGAATTCAGAATTCAGGAGTCAGGAGTCAGAATTCAGAATTAGTGAATACTCTACCCATAAAGTCCCCTATTCTTCTCCCCAAGTTTGTAGTTGTAAATACACTAGTACTAGCGTCCCTGCTAGTAACACCGTCGCGGCGGCGGCGGCATAACCAAAATCAAACTGGCCAAAAGCCTCTTGGTAAATGTAGTAAACCAGCAAATTAGTTGAATTCAGTGGGCCACCGCCAGTCATCACATAAACTTGCTCAAAACTCCGCAATGTAAAAATCGCGGTAGTAATGATTGCAAATATCAAAGTAGGGCGCAATCCAGGCAGAGTAATATACCAAAATTGTTGCCAAGCATTTGCTCCATCCAAATCTGCTGCTTCATAACGACTGGGAGGAATTGCTTGCAACCCTGCTAAAAAAACCACCATATTGAAACCGAGTTGTTTCCAAATGCTCATTAAAATAAGTACCGGCATTGCCCAAAATGTGTCTCCTAGCCAGGGTATGGCTGGAATGCCAAAAAACTCTAAAAGTCCGTTAACTGGCCCTGATGTTTGAAATAGCCAGCGAAATCCCAAACCAGCTGCCACAAGTGAGATAATTGAAGGCAGAAAATAGGCACTCCGCAAGATTCCCCGCAAGGGAATAGAGCGGTTTAATAGCACAGCCAATCCCAAAGAGATAACTAAAGTGGGAATGATGGTGGCAACAGTAAAATAAAAGGTGTTACCCAGAACTTGCCAGAAGTCGGGGTTGAGTAGCAAGCGCCAATAGTTTTTTAAGCCTATCCAATAAGTACCTTTTAAGGTGAAACTACCAGCGGTAAAACTGAGGTAGAACAAATAAGCGATCGGCCAAATGATAAAAACACCCAGTAAAATTAGTGCTGGTGTAAGAAAAATCCAGGCGGCAGCTGTATCATTATCCAACCACGATTTAGTATATTTTTTTGGCATCTATAATTTTCCCTCTTAGCTGTTATAACCCTCCGCCCTGATTTTACCCTGAGCTTGATTTCTCTCAGGATTAGCGATGTCTACGACGGGCTACGCCTACGCTTGGGGTTTGCTCTTGGTTCATAATTATCTCCACTTGGCTTAATTATGACCGTAAGTACAGCATCTCCGGCTTCGCTTCTGACTTCTGAATTCTTCTTCTATAGGACTCCTATTTGATTTTTGAACAAGATTCAGTACACATCTATACCCTTCTTTTCTGTTCCCTATTCCCTGTTCCCTATTCCCTGTTCCCTACCTACGCAGATAATTTCAGGAATCAAATCGGATTACTATAGTTTCATTCTATGTTTTCATAGGCTTGGATTTTTTCATACAAACTATCAACGTTATCTTGAGCAAATAGTTTTTCTTTTAGTTGTAAATAATCACCTTCGCCTAATTTACAAGCTGCCCAAAATTTCATTACCTTGGATGGCTCTAAATGTGTAAAGAGTACCTGCATTACTTCTTGTAAATTTTGCTGTTCGTTAATAACTTTAATTGTCATCTTCCATCTCCAAAATAAAATCAGTGGGGTTGATTGCTTTGAATGTTAAACTTTGACAGCGATTGATTAATCTCTTATCACAAGTGATAAAATAATCACTTTGAGAAGCTTCGGCACAAGCAACATGGAGAGCATCAATGGCTTTAATCCCTTGTTGTTCCAGTTGTTTTGCTCTCACTCTAATGTTTTCATCTAGTAATACTCTCAATGTAGCTATTTGTAAGTATTGCTCCATTGACTGTTGGTTTACAGGAAAAGGGTTACGACTATTTTCATATTCTAGAACTGAAGAACTAACTAATTCTATTAATTTTGCTTCGACCATTTGTAAAGTTAAGATGACAGCTTGTGTTTCTAGAAATACTTTTGGCTGTGTTTGGTCATCGAAGGGGCGGTTATAAATACTTGTGTCTAAATAAACTCTGGTCATGTCACTGTCTCTAATAATTTCTCCGTTTCTTTGACACGGATTTAACCTGAAAAGAGTTTAGGTATTAGGGTATCACGGATAGATGCAAGGGTCTGTGATTGTTCATTATTAGAACTGAGCAATGCCATAGTTGATTTAACTGAATTACCAAAGCGTTGATTAATTTAGCTAGTAAAGCACCGAACAAAAAGAGGAAATTTTCTTTCTGCTTGATGCTGTTGAATAGCTGAATTTCTGAGGTATCGCTTGGGTAAGCCCTTGATTCATAATTATCTCAAGTTGGAATCTTTACTTAAACCTAATCCTAATTTGATCCACTCTGTTTTTTCAAAAAAAAATTAGATTGTTCCGCTTCGCTACACTTTAAAAGGGTAAAAGAAAGAAGGGTAGAGGGCTAAAGTATAAAGGGCTACTAAAGAATCCTCCCGGCAGCGCACACAACACGAAAACCAATATTGACGTCGTGGTCGTCGTGCGTGCTGCCGTAGCGAAACGCGGAACGGCAGTACCCAGGAGAGTAGTTCCAGGAACCGCCCCGCAGCAATTGATTTTCATTATCATTATCTTCTATCCATGCACTTCCATCAGTAGGCGCTCCTTTATAGCTGTTATGCCAAGTATCTTGGCACCACTCCCAGACATTCCCGTGCATATCGCATAATCCAAAGGCGTTGGGTGGAAAACTTCCTACTTCTGTTGTTTTTTGACGATATTTCCCTTTTGGTGCAGAAGCGTAAGTAGAAGTTCCATCGTAGTTGGCTAACTCAGTTGTAATCGTCTCGCCAAAGTGAAACGGTGTATTTGTGCCAGCACGACAGGCATATTCCCACTCTGCTTCACTTGGTAGGCGATATTCGCGCCCAGTCTTTTGACTCAGCTTTTTGCAAAATTCCACTGCATCATTCCAGGATACTTTCTCTACAGGACGTTTTGCCCCCTTGAAGGAGGAGGGATTGCTGCCCATTATTTGCTGGTACTGTTCCTGAGTCACTTGAAACTTGCCTATAAAGAAAGCAGGTACATTTACAGCGTGTTGTGGTTCTTCACTTTGGCTACGACCAGTTTCACCAGGTGGCGAACCCATCTTAAATGAACCAGCAAGAATCTTAACCATCTCCAGAGTTATGCCATTACCTAAGTCCTCCTTAAAGAACTTAGCTTGCTTGGTAGGATCTCGTTTAATTACCTGTCCCTTTTCATCTACTGTTACCGTTTCAAACTTAAAGGTTTCAAGCTTAACGGGAATATATTTAAAAACTTCACGACCCACCACTGCTGTCACCAAACCTACACCTCCCAAACCAGCCCACTTCAAAAACTTTTGTCGGGTAATTCGCTCTTGAGTCGGTTGAGTGGTTTGCTCTTGAGCCGATTTAGTGAATTTAGTAGGGCTTGGCTGCTGAATATATTGCTGCTGTAATTTTTGGTGATATTCTGCTTCCTCTGGCTGCCTTTGTTTTTCTGCCTCCTGCTGCTTTAGTCGTACTATTTCTTGTTGTTGCCGTTGTTTCTCTGCCTCCTCCTGTCTGATTCTCTCTTGCTGTTTCCGGGATTCTGCTTCTGAAGATGATTGAATAATAATTGCTTCGATCGCAGCTGTTTCCGCATCATTTAGTTCTAAAACTTGCTGAAATCGTCGTAACTCCTCACGAGTAGCATCACTCAGAGGATATTCAAACTGTATCGATTCTCTAAACACCTCTTCATACTGCTGAAGCTTTTGCCGATGTTCTTTGATCGCAGCAACAATTGGATTTTCAATTGCAGTCACATTCTCAGCAGTCAGATTCAACGCTTGATGATGTTGGGTTAGTTGAGAGCGTTTGAAAGCACTAAGCGGATATTCTTGCCCAATAGCCTCTGTAAATTCCTGCTCATATTGCCGCAAGTTTGCTTGATGGGTTTCAATCTCCGCATTAATCCGCCTCTCGATCGCACTCACATCTCCTTCACTCAACCCCAACGTCTGCCAAGTTTCCTGCAACTGCTTCCGTGTCACATCATCAGGATAATGCTGGCGCTGCGTCGCCTTCACAAACGCCTGTTCGTACTGCTGGAGTTTTTGATAATAGCTTTCAATCTGTGTTGTGATTTGCGCTTCAATTGGTGCAACATCTACATCTGTCAATCCCAAGCGCTGCTGCTGTTGACGTAAATTATTCCGGGTTGCCTCGCTGAGAGGATATTCCTGCTGCGTGGCAGTAAAAAACAGCCGTTGGTAGTCCTGGAGTTTCTGGTGATATGCCTCTACCTCAGCCGTAATCTGAGATTCGATCGCCGCAATATCTCTATCGGCAAGTTCTAATTGCTGCTGGGTTTGCCGTAAGCGATCGCGGCTTGCTGCACTCAGAGGATACTCCTGTCGCAATGCCGTTGTAAAGGCTTGCTGATATATTTGCAAGTTTTGCTGATGCGTCTTAAATCGTGCAGTCACTAGTGCCTCAATCGGCATCGTGTCCTCATTCCGCAGCCCCAAAATTTGTTGGAGATTTTGCAGATCGTGGCGATCGCTATCGGTAATTCTCTCATCTCGCTCCAGTAGTTCAGTGAATACCTGCTGATACTGCTGGAGTTTTTCGCGGAACTCGTTGCGATACGGTTCTAATACCTCATCTTCGATCGCCTTCGCTTCAGTTGTCTCCAATCCCAAGCGAGTCCTCTGATAATCCAATGTCCGACGACCAACAAGAGAAATTTCGCCTCGATGAATAAATCTCGCTACCTCTTTACGGTATCGCTGTCTGGGATCACCAGGAGCCACCTTTGCCAGTCGAATTTTAAAGCCTTCTCGAATTGCATAGATTTCCGGCTTCATCGCAGGTTGGAGTTCTCGCACCTTCTGGCTGGCGTATTCATGGAGTTCATCGATAGAGATAAACTCATCTTGATCGCGATCGGCTTCACCTGACTTGATACCTTCAATCAAAAAACGAGTGTAAATCGATAAATCTTGCCCCTCTTGCTCAAAGGAATATTGAGTCGAAGTAGAAGAAGTCAACACTGCTCGTCCTTCACCGCCTAACTGCTCCCGGATGTCAATCATGCCGTCATCTTTAGCAGACATCCCCTCAGCAAACGCGCCACTAAAGCAGCTATCTAGGATTACCACCTGCCGCCGGGAACGGCTTTCGCTCATGCGATCGTGAATAAAATTGGCAGACACCGACGTTGAGCGAATCAATTCGCCTTGCTGCGTTTTACTGGTGTTGCGAGTCGCCAGATACAGCCTACCGCGATCGTCTTTGATGCCGTGTCCTGAAAAGTACAGCAGCAGCAAATCATCTTTGTGCCGTCCAGAGAATAGCGTTTCGATCGCAATTTCTACAACTTGTCGCTCAGGATTGTTTAGCAGGGTAATATCTGACGCAGCAAATCCGCCCATCTCTGGATGCAGCAGTACATCGTACACTGCTTCCACATCTCTAACTGCACTGGGCAAAGGGTTCAGCCCTGGTTCATACTCACTGACCCCAATCAGCAACGCTACCTTTGCCATTTAACTCACCTATGCTGCGATCAAATTCGATGCGGCTTTAATCTCTGTGTTGTTTCCCTTAGAGGTTGTTTGAAAAGTCGTTGGCTGTGATTTTAATTGCATTCTTACCCCCCTTAATCCCCCCTTAGAAAGGGGGGAAACCGGAAAATCTAGTTCCCTCCCCTTTCTAAGGGGAGGGTTAGGGAGGGGTAAAAAATATTTGATACATCAATCATGACTTTTCAAACATCCTCTTATACCAAGCTTTAGAATATCATCTTTATCAACCGGACTAGTACCGCAAGGCGGAATTCGTAATTCGTAATTAAATTTTATTTGCAAGGGTTTCAGACGTTTAAGATGGGTGGCTTATTTACGCCGTGCGTTACTAGTAGTCTGTCAAGAACTAATTTACAGATAAATTTCCTGTAGAGACGGCGATTTATCGCGTCTCTCTAGCTTGATCAAAGAATCAAATTCTACCTATTTATGTCATAAAAATCTAGGCGGCTACTGTATCATTATCCAACCACGATTTAGTATATTTTTTTGGCATCTATAATTTTCCTTCTTAGCTGTTATGACCCTCCGCCCTGATTCTACCCTTAGCTTGGTTTCTCCTAGCATTAGCGATGTATGCCAACAAGTCGCCCCTTTAAAATTGGGAATTATGGCTTCTGGGAATGGCAGCAATTTTGATGTAGTTGCTCAAGCTATCCAAGATGGGCAGCTAAATGCCCAAATTCAAGTTTTAATTTACAATAACCCCTCGGCGAAAGCAGCCGTAAGAGCAGCTAATAGAGGTGTAGAAGCTGTTTTATTAAATCACCGCAACTATCAAAGCCGAGAAGAATTTGATGATCAAATTGTGCAGACATTGCGGCGCTACGATGTGGAATGGGTGATTTTGGCTGGTTGGATGCGATTATTAACGTCAGTTTTCATGGATGCCTTTCCTGACAAAATTATTAATATCCATCCTAGTTTGTTACCTAGTTTCAAGGGAATCCATGCTGTAGAACAAGCCTTGGCATCTGGGGTAAAAATCACTGGCTGTACAGCGCACATAGCTTGTTTAGAAATGGACAGTGGCCCAATATTGATGCAAGCCGCAGTACCAGTATTGCCCGATGATACAGCAGAAACACTCCACGCCAGGATTCAAATTCAGGAACATCGAATTTTACCGCTAGCGATCGCTCTGGCAGCTTCTTTATCAAAAGTGACACTAAGTTTAACGTGAAAATACATAGTTTGTTACAATACTGCTTGGGTAAAGCATTTTGAACTCGGAATTGGGTTTGGGAAAAGGTTAAAGGGTAAAGGTTAAAGGTTTTTTCTTTCCCCTTTAACCTTTTCCCCAAAACCCGACAAGTATTGTAGTTTGTTATTATAGCCGTAGCCACATAGGCTAGGACATTTTGAAAACCGCAAGGCTAGGAATAGTAATACTTTTACCTCCTGCCTCCTGCCTTCTGCCTCCTGCCTCCTGCCTCCTGCTATACTTGCTCATTCGTGAGAAAAATATCCCCGACTTTTACGAAGTCGGGGATCTGCGGGTTGCAATAGCTATTCTATTCATCAGAGTTAGCTTCGGCAGCTTGATACGCTTGTAGGAGCCTAGCATGATCGAGAGTAAATCCTACTTGCATCGCTATCTGGGCAAATAAATCAATCTCAGGCTGTTGCCAATCACGGGGTTCAGAACACTGATGTGCAATTAATAAGCCAAATAGCTGCTCATCTTTGATAATGGGTGCTACTAAATTTGCTTTGACAGCAAAGGATTCGAGTAAGTTAATGTGACAATCAGCCAAATCAGACTCATAAATGTTGTTGATTGCGACCACGCGACCAGACTGGTACTTTTCTACATAGCCTTGAGTAAAACAGGGATCGTGGATTTTAGACCGCAAAACTTTGGGATAACCTGAAACCACTGATTCGGCAATGATAATTCCGAACCAATTAGCGTAAAAACTATAAACCAGCACTCGGTCAGTACTTAGTGCTTTGCGAACCTCTTCCACAGTGGTTTTGATGATATCCTCTTCGTTAAGTGATTGGCGAATCTTGCGGATAATATCCACTAGCAACTGACTTCGCATCCTTTCGGCTTCGATTCTTTGCAGGAGTCTGGCATGATTCAGAGCAAATCCCACTTGCATGGCTATTTGACCAAATAAATCAATCTCGGATTGTTGCCAATCACGAGGTCTGGAACACTGATGTGCAATTAATAAGCCAAATAGCTGCTCATCTTTAAGAATGGGGGCTACTAAATTTGCTTTGACAGCAAAGGATTCGAGTAAGCTAATGTGACAATCAGCTAAACCGGCTTCATAAATGTTGTTGATTGCAAGAACACGACCAGACTGATACTCTTCTACATAGCCTTGACCAAAACATGGGTCTTGGATTTCAGCTCGCAAAACTTTTGGGTAGGTGAGAACAACTGATTCGGCAATCACAGTTCCAGACCAATTAGCATTAAAGCTATAAATCATCACTCGGTCAGTACTCAGTACCTTGCGAACCTCATCTACGGTGATTTTGAGGACATCCTCTTCATTGAGCGATTGGCGAATGCTGCCGATAGTATCTGCCAGCAACCGACTTTGCACACCTTCAGCCTCAATTCGTTGCATCAACCTGGCGTGGTCAAGAGCAAATCCTACTTGCATTGCTATCTGGGCAAATAAATCAATCTCAGGCTGTTGCCAATCACGGGGTCTGGAGCATTGATGGGCAATTAACAAGCCAAATAGCTGTTCATCTTTGAGAATAGGGGCGACCAAATTTGCTTTGACGGCGAAGGATTCGAGTAGGCTAATATGACAATCAGCCAAACCGGACTCATAAATATTGTTTGTGGCGACAACGCGACCAGATTGATACTTTTCTACATAACCCTGACCAAAACATTGGTCTTGGATTTCAGACCGCAAAACTTTGGGATAACCTGGAACCACTGATTCGGCAATGATAATTCCAGACAAATCAGTGTTAAGGCTATAAACCAGCACTCGATCAGTACTCAATACTTTACGAACCTCTTCCACAGTAGTTTTGAGGACATCCTCTTCGTTGAGGGATTGGCGAATGCTGCGGGTAATTTCTATGAATAACTGAGCTTTATCTGCCTTGGTATCTACCTGTTTTAGAAGCTTGGTGTAGTCAAGGGCAAATCCTACTTGCATGGCTATCTGAGCGAACAAATCAATTTCAGACTGCTGCCAAAAGCGAAGTCTAGAACACTGATGTGCAATCAATAAACCAAATAGCTGTTTGCCTTTAAGAATGGGTGCTACTAAATGGGATTTAACTGCAAATTGTTCCAGCAATTCAATATCACTATCACTGAGATCGGCTTTATGGATGTTATCAATAGCACGGATGCTACCATTCTGGTATTTTTCTACATACCCTACCTCTAGTCCTGGATTAGAGACTGTAACCCCTAAGATTTTCGGTAAGCCAGGTGCTACGGATTCAGTGATAAAGGTTCCATTACAGTTGGAGTTGAAGCAAAAAATGGTGACGCGATCAATGCTTAAAGCTCTGCGAATTTCTTCTGAGGTAGTTTTGAGAACATCTTCTTCATTAAATGATTCTCGAATCCAGCGGGTAATTTGTATCAATAGCTGGGAGTAATCAGCTTCGGCTTCTTTCTCTTGTACTAAAACCGAAAGCAAGTCTGTAAATAAGGTGATGTTTCTCTCTAACATCACTAGTTCATCTTGGTTAGCGATGAAAACTTCAGTAAAGTCACTGTCTGGACGTAGCTTCGTTTTGATATTGTTAGAGATTGTTGCTGCCTTGCTGACTCGACTTATAACTCGATTCGTCACCAAAACAGCGATCGCACCTGCCAAAATTGCTGTTACTCCCATACCAGTTAACAGGAGTGATAATTGTCTCTGTAGAGCAAGTTCTGTTTCGGTTGAACTTTTTGCACTCTCAAGTCTTACTTGCGGAATTTGTTTGGTAATTAAATTAATGCCGTAGTAGTAAGTAACTGTTCCAATTGCAACCACAGGAAGGACACTGATGCTTAGTGCCCAAACTATTGCTTTTGTCTTTAAACTCCACTTTTGCTGCCACAGTCTTTGTTTACGATTTCGTCTTGCTTGGCTTTGAGAAAAAGACTGATTCATAAATTAAACCTGGATTGTTGCAATTGAAAATCAGGTAAGTAACCTCACCAACAAATTCTACACAAAACTTATTCAATAAAGACTGGCTTTCGGGAGTATTTTAAAGCACTAACCTTCTACTTTGTACCCAATAAGGCTTTTTTTCTCTTTGAACTCAAAAAATCAGGTCTGATTAATGGGCTTGGTAAAAATCAAATTGCGATCGCTTTGTTGGAATATCTTATTTTCTCATTAGGTGTTGCGATTTTTGGCAAGACAGCCAAATGAATCAAAAAAGACGCGATTCATCGCGTCTCTACAAATGTCTACATAATGTTCAGCTATTCTGGTTGATTAGGACGATTTTCGTGATGAGAGGCTCCGCGATCGCCAGGAGGATGAGGTGGAACGCCTAGTGCATCGATTAATTGTTGTTCAGTGACACCAAGTTTCGCGGCTGCGGCTGCAAAATCGGGTTTGGGTGGGCGTTGATTGCGATCGCCTGGATTTGGAGGATTGGCAGGAACTCCTAACGCAGCTTTTAACTGTGCTTCTGTAACTCCTAACTTGGCTGCTGCGGCTGCAAAATCAGGTCTGGGTGGACGTTGATTGCGATCGCCTGGATTTGGAGGATTGGCAGGAACTCCTAACGCAGCTTTTAATTGTGCTTCTGTAACTCCTAACTTGGCTGCTGCGGCTGCAAAATCAGGTCTGGGTGGACGCGGCTGTTTGTCCGATGGTTGGTTGGGTGGTAGTTGCGCCTGTGCAATTTTATGGGATTGATTAGCAGCATTTGCTTGATTGAGTGAAATAAAACCAAATGTGCCAACCAAAACAGGAATCGCTGTCACCACTAATACTCGACGAATATTCATCATTAAATCTCCAAAGGTTTATATTTTTAATTAAGTCTTCTCAAAATTACAGCCTGCCCTCTTTTTGAATTACAGTTTTGTAATTTGAGGAAGGAATCCTCTGGCAATATCACGGCTGAGGGCAAGGCAAAGTTTAAGGGTGCTTCAATTAACGATTATTTTGTCCTACCCGGTTTTGAACTGCGCCCTGATTATGCGGTTGGGGATGTTGAGGAGAACGTTTTTTCTGATTGGGACGGGGTTTGGAATGTCTAACTTTTGGTTTTTTATCAGATATTTGTGGTCTGTTGGGCTGTTGTGAAATCTGTACGTTCCGATGAGAGGGATTAGCGGCATTTGCCTGATTGGGTGCAATGAAACCAAATGTACCAATCACAAAAGGAATTGTTGCTAGGGCTAAGATTCGACGAATATTCATAAAAATCAACCTTCAAAAGGTAGGGTGTTCATATTTCTAATTGAGCCACCTCAAAATTACAGCTTCCCTATTTTCTAAATTACAGTTTTGTAATTTGAACAAAAAAATAATGAATTTAGAATGGAAGAATATATGAATTAATAAATGCTTGTGAATGTTCTATTTGTGGAAGATGAAGCGAAAATTGCTAACTTTGTCCGGGCTGGACTAAAGGAGCAGGGATTTGTCGTAGACTACTGCGATAATGGTGATGAAGGATATCTGCGGGCATTAGATAACGAATATGATGCGATCGTACTCGACATTATGATGCCGGGAAAGGATGGACTATCAATTTTAAAACTATTGCGGCGGCAAGGTCGGAATACTCCGGTGATTTTGTTGACGGCTCGGAATGAACTAGACGATCGTTTGGAAGGGCTGAATTTAGGAGCCGATGATTACATTGCTAAACCGTTTTTTGTGGAAGAATTAGCGGCTAGAATTCATGCTGTTGTGCGCCGGAGTGGAAGCGAACGCCAAAATCTGCTTTGCGTTGGTCCCATCAAACTCGATCGCATCACCAGAGAAGTCACTTGCGATCGCCAGGCGATAGAACTCACCAGCCGCGAGTTTAATCTTCTAGAATATCTCATGCGCTCTCCCGGACGGGTTTTTACTCGTACCCAAATCTTGGAACACGTTTGGGGCTACGACTTTAACCCCAACACCAATGTCGTGGATGTTTGTATCCAGCGAATTCGTAAAAAGATTGACCCCATTAATGAAGTAGTCTGGATTGAAAGCATTCGAGGGGTTGGATACCGATTTCGCAAGCCAGATTCTTCCTCATGAAACTTCCTTCCTTTCGACTTCGCATTGCTTTGTTGTCTGCGGCTTTAGCTGGTAGCACATTAGTCGGATTTGGTGCAGTTTCCTGGTTTCAGATTTACAATGCCAAGATTAGCCGCCTAGATGCAGAACTATTAAATCATTTGATGCGGGCAACTCGTTCACCCGATCGCGAACGATGGCAACTTTACGCAGACTCGTTACCTTATGCCTTTGGCGGTGGAACAAATATAAAAACTCCCATCGCTCTGCTAGTGCTTGACGCAAACGGCAAGATACTTTACGAATCTAATTCTCTACCTGCCGATCTCAAGGTGAATCCTCTGCTGGTTCAACGTCTTCAGTCAATACCTCTACCACCACCTCCTCCTAGAGAACCACCACCTTTTCCCCCCATTACAAATCCATCCTTCGAGCCGCCACGCCTGATTCGTCCACGTCCTCCTCAATTCGTCACTGAGCAGACGGCAACAACAGCTTGGCGGATTGGGGCAACTAAATTTCCCAATGTTCAGATTGCCATTGCTGTGAGTCTGGAAGCCGTCGATCAAGAAATGGCTACCATTCGCAATATCTTCCTGGTTTCAATTCCGGGAGCGCTTCTGCTGGTTGCGGTGGGAGCATGGTTAGTTTCTGGTAGCGCTTTACGTCCCATCCATCAATTAACGGGCGTCATTCAACAGGTGACTGTCAAAGGGCTAGATCAAAGAATTCCCATTGGCACAACTGATGTTGAATTTATCGAACTGATTCAGGTGTTTAATCAAATGTTAGAACGCTTGGAACGCAGTTTTACCCAAGCTTCTCGCTTTAGTGGCGACGCTGCTCATGAACTGAAAACTCCACTAACTATTTTGCAAGGCGAACTAGAACGAACAATGCAACAGGTTGATCCTGGTAGTGAAGTGCAACAGCGCTTAAGTAATCTGTTAGATGAGGTGCGCCGCCTGAGTGGAATTATGCGGAAACTCTTGCTACTATCTCTGGCAGATGCGGGAAAAATGAGCTTATATCTGGTTGAGGTGGATATGTCTGAGTTGCTGATGGAGATGCTAGAAGATGTGGAAATGCTAGCTCCTCAGTTGACTGTGCAAACAGACTTTACTGATGGGTTGCGGGTAAAAGGCGATCGCGATCTTTTAATTCAAGTTTTGCAAAACCTGTTCAGTAATGCCATCAAATACAATCTTGCCAACGGCTGGATCAAGATTCGCACTCATCAAACTCCCACAACTCTCCATGTTACTATTGCCAATGCATCCCAAGATATTCCACTGAGCGATCGCGATCGCATTTTTGACCGTTTTTATCGCGGCGATCCCTCACGTAACCGTAAGGTAGAAGGAATCGGATTAGGACTCAGCCTAGCCCGTGAAATTGCTCGCGCACATGGTGGCGATCTCACCCTTGATTTAACATCTTCTGGTCAAACGGCGTTCACTCTCACCTTACCGATGTAGTTAGATAATTGAGCGATCGCAGAAGTGTAATTTTGCCCATGCCCGAATGGCACTAAGAAGTGGATATACAAGTATCTGAATTCTGGGTGCTGAATTTTACAGTAGGTTGTGTTACATCTGTGTAGGAATTTGAGGGTTTGAGAAAGTCTAATTTAGCCGTAACGGTTACAGCTACCAATTCATCCCCCAAAGGAAGCAACGTCTAAAATTGTTCTCTCCTGCATCACAAATTAGTTAAATGCCCCTCGTGTATTATCTTTTTTTCGCCGCCAAATTTTCAGTCCTTCAAACCACAAAATACTGAACACCCCAGAGGTGAGACTGACTACTAAATCATCAAAATGCAGAAAAGAAAAACGGAATAGATGCCGCAATGCAGGAATATAAAGTACTAGTCCCATAAAAACTACTGCACCACCCAACACCCACCACAGTGCTTTATTCGGAGTGCGTAACATCTCTGGAATGGTACGCGACCAAGAACGATTGCTCAGAATCATGCTCAAATTCGATACAATTAGGGTGGTAAAAGCGAGAGCGCGGGCATCAAATTCTCCATGTCCAGAGTAATAAGACACAGCAAATACAGCCACTAGCACTACTAATACACTCAATCCTTGCAGCAGTGCTAATCTTAAAGTGCGACGGCTAAATAATGGTTCCTTTGGGTTGCGGGGTGGACGCTTCATCACATTACTTTCTTCTGGCTCTGCCTCAAACACCACCGTACAAGCGGGGTCAATAATTAGGTGTAGGAAGGCAATGTGGATAGGTAATAACACTAAAGGCCAGTGAAAGATTACCGGAATCAACGACATTCCAGCAATGGGAATATGAACGGCTAAGGTATAAGCCATACCTTTTTTCAGATTGTCAAATACTCGTCTCCCCAGCCTGACGGACTGGACAATGGAAGAAAAATCATCATCTAGCAATACCAAGTCCGCAGATTCCCGCGCCACATCTGTACCCCGTTCGCCCATTGCAATGCCAATATGTGCCGCTTTCAAGGCTGGAGCATCATTTACCCCGTCTCCAGTCATCGCCACGATTTCACCTGAGCGTTTCAGGGCATTAACAATCAGTAATTTTTGTTCTGGGACAACCCGTGCAAAGATATTCACAGTTTGAATCCGAGAAAGCAACTCGCCTTCTGGCATCTTTTCTAATTCTGTTCCCGTAATCACTTCTGTAGCAGGTGTCAATCCGATTTGACGGGCAATATTTTGGGCTGTTGCTGGATAATCACCTGTAATCATCACGACCCGAATCCCGGCAGTATAACACTCAGTAATGGCTGGCGCTACAGTCGGGCGAACGGGATCAGCCATGCCTACCAGTCCCAAAAATGCAAATACAAAGTCATGTTGTTTTTCAGGAAGAGAGTTTGGTTTATTGTCCGTTTGATGTCGCCCGATCGCTTTCGCTATTCCCAAAACCCGCAAACCAGCAGCAGCCATTGTATTGATCTGCTGCTCTAAGTCTCCCATTTGTTGGGCATTAAAATGACACAAATCAGCGATCGCTTCTGGCGCACCTTTGGTAGCAATTACCAGTCTTTTCTCTGGCGATCGCCAAACACAAGACATCGCCAACAATTCACCAGACAGAGGATACTCGCGCAATATCTCCCAATCTTGATGTAAATGTTCAGTTCTGGCTAAATAGTCATCACCCACTTGTTTGAGGGCTTTTTCCATCGGATCGAAGGGGTCTTTGCGACTGGCTAAAATCCCAAATTCGATTAACTCATGGTAAGTTTCTGGGAGTGCTTCCCGTTCATGCAAAGCGACATCATAAAAATTGGGAGATACGAATAATTGCTGAACTGACATCCGGTTAAAAGTCAGTGTCCCAGTTTTATCGACACAAAGAACGGTAGTAGAACCCAGTGTTTCCACCACAGGGACACGACGAGTCAACACCCTAGCTAGAGAAAATCGCCAAGCACCCAACGCCAAGAAAATCGCCAATACCACAGGAATTTCATTAGGCAAAATTGCCATCGCCAGCGCTAATCCTGCGAGAATCCCTTGTAGCCAATTGCCTGTAGATGCGCCATAAATTACGACTACAGCAACGCAGATAGCGATCGCTACAAAGGTCAACTTACTCACAATGCGGCGAGTTTCCCTTTCCAGAACCGTCTCTTCTGGTTCCACAGTCTGCAAAGCTTTACCAATCTTGCCCATTTCTGTCTGCATACCAATGGCATACACTTGGGCAATACCTTGACCTTGCACTATCAGCGTTCCCGAATAGACAAAAGGAAAATCGTCACCACCAGGACGATGCTGGGTTGCAGTTTGCGTAGTGTTTTCTAAATCTTTGCTGTCCTTAACTGATTGCTTGCGTACAGGCAAAGATTCACCAGTTAACAGAGATTCATCGACGCTCAAATGAGTAGACCACAGCACCACAGCATCCGCAGGAACTCTATCGCCCTCTGATAAAACAATCACATCTTCACGCACCACCTCCCGTCCCGCAATCCGTTGACGTTCTCCATCACGGATAACTAATGCACGAGGACTGGAGAGATCGCGTAGTGCTTCCAGTGATTTTTCAGTTTTCTGCTCTTGGTATAAGTTGATGCCAACAATGAAGAAAACAAAGCCTAATAGGATTAACGCTTCCTGAACATCACCCAGAAACAAGTAAATGACACCACAACCCAGCAAAAGTAGGAAAATAGGCTCTTTGAAGATTTCCAGAGCAATTCCCCAGATAGTACGCTGTTGGGTAGATGGTAGCTCATTATACCCTTCTTGCTTCAGGCGATCGCCTACGGCTGATGCAGACAGCCCTGTGATAGATTCGAGTTCAATTTTATGAGCCATTTTTCCTCTGCGACTCTGCGTAAATTTTCCATAAACCTAATTAAATTGATTTCTCAAAAGGTTTTAAACAATTTTTACTATTTGCCTCAAGTGTTGTGTAACCAGAGACAGGGCAGATATACAAAGGGCGATTAGCCTGTTTCCAAGAAGCGAGGTTATTCTTAGCTGTGGTGTAGAGTTTGGCGTGTCCCGTTTCTGCTTCTAAAGCGTAGTTAAAAGTTTGGACAGCAGCTTTATTACCAACCTGTTTCGCCTCTTTAATAAAGTCGGGATACATAGTATCGCGTTCGTAAGACTCACCTTTAATAGCCTGTGTCAAATTTTCAGCAGTAGAATTGACTAGAGGTGTAGCAATATTATTTTTAGGTGTGCCGCCCATTGCCTGAATCACCTTAGCATGATTATCGCGGTGAATTGCTTCTGCTCGTGCGGCGGCGCGGAAGAGACTACCAACTTCCTTGTAACCTTCGCCATCAGCTTTTTGTGCAAAAGCTAGATACATTACATGGGCGTTAGATTCGCCATTGTAAGCAGAGATGAGATTTTTGACTGTGGTAGACTCAGGCTTAGTATTAACTTGGGTAGCAGATGGAACAACAGGCACAGATGTTTCAACGATCGCAACTGGAGTTTGTGGAATGCAACCATTTAAACCTAGAATACTGAGGGACGTTGCTCCAAATACAGCAACAGTTTTGAGATTAAAAAATGGTACTTTCTTGGTAAAATCCATAATATAATTCTCCTAATATATGCAGAAGTAGAATTAGGTGTGTAGAGGTAGATATTTATTTAGGCGATGCTTGCGATCGCCATAACTAATAACAGGGTTAGATATACCGAGTTATTAAGGAAGATCGATTTACCTCTCAACAACTCACAGAGTAAAATAAAGAAAGTAAGGAACTAGTAAAGAAATTACGGTTATTACTCAACTATCGGTAACTTCACCCGAAAACAGCTACCCACACCGACTTTACTCGTCACAGAAATCTCACCACCATGAGCAAGAGTAATAGCTTGGACAATAGCTAAACCTAAACCAGAACCACCTTGGCGACGAGAACGGGCTTTTTCGGCTCGCCAAAAGCGGTTAAATACCAAAGGCAGATTTTCAGGTGCGATACCAATACCAGTATCCGTTACTTCAATCACTACAAAATCATCCCTTTTAACGATTTCTACCCTGACTAAACCACCATTAGAGGTATATTGCAGGGCATTTTCTAATAAATTCCCAAATAGTCGTTGTAACTGATGTGCATCCCCCTTTACCCACACCGCATCAATCAAGTTAGCCTCTAAAGTAACTTCTTTAGATTCTGCCTCCGGTTGTAAGGTATCAATTAAATCAAATAAAATTTCATCTACAGGTATGGGAATTGCGGTTTTGGGCAAACTTACAGGCGTAGAATCGCTTCTGGCTAACAACAGTAAATCCTCCACCAAGTGCGTCATCTGCTGTGTCGCTCCCTCTATAATGACGATTTTTTTAACATCACTGGGATGGATACGTTCTGGGTGACTTTGCAGCACATCCACAGTTGTTGTAATCGCTGTTAAAGGACTGCGTAATTCATGAGATGCATCCGCCGTAAACTGTTGTAATTGCTGGAAACTCTGCTCAATCGGTTGCAAGGCTTTACTCGTTAACCACCAACCTGTACCACTAATTAAAACCATCCCCAAAACACCACCAATACCTAAACCCATCAACAGTCTTTCCAGTTCTTTTTGTACTTCCACTGTTGATGCACTTACACGCACATAACCTAAAAGTTGTTGATTTTTTCCCGAAGAATAAACCGGAATAGTTAATGTCCTGATGCCATTTTGCTGCCACGACTGAAAATTAGTAAGAAATGGTATTTCGGGAAATTGCTTTCCTGCTTTTCCTAATAATTGCTTCCCCGCATCAAACCATTCCACACTCTGACGATATAAACGTAAATCTTGCCAAGGAATATCTAAATCTCCATCATTATCTAAAATTCGCGGCATCTTGCGATTTACAGCTGTTTTATCCACCTGAATAGCCGATAAATTATGAGCGGCTGCATCCGCCAACGTCAACAACTGCCTATCTAATTGCTGACTGAGACTATAAGCAAAAAAATGATACACTACTACCGATGACAGTCCCATAACTACTATCATCGCCATTAAATAAGATAAAAGTAGTCGCCAACCGGTAGCACGAAACTGGGGGTTAGTTAAAATATCTACCCGCCGCCAAGGTACGATAAATTTTCTATCTGCAAACCTACTTTTGTTCCTATAAGTTTTGTTTAAGCCGATACCCAAGCCCGTAAACAGTTTCGATAAAATCATTTTTGGCTCCTGCGGCTTTGAGTTTTTGACGTATTCCTCGAATATGTACCTTGACTGTATCTTGTCCAGGTTGGTCAATAGATGACCACAGGTGGTCAAGAATTTGATGACGACTAAGAACGTGCCCATTATTACGGAGAAATAGTTCTAGTAATTGATATTCTTTAGGTGTCATCGACAATAATTGATCTTTGTAAGTAACAGTACAAGTGGCTGGGTCAAGCAGCAGTCCACCCCACTCCAATAAATTTAATAGGGGAGAACTTCCACGTCGCAGCAAAGCCCGAATACGCGCTAGTAATTCTTTTAAATCAAAAGGTTTGATGACGTAATCATCTGCACCTGCATCCAAACCTAGTACTTTATCAGTACTGCTATCTCTCGCAGTCAACATCAGCACTGGCAGTCCATAACCACGCTGACGTAATCTTTGACACAATTCTATACCATTCAATTTCGGTAGCATCACATCCAGAAGGATTAGATCATAGTCAAATGCTGTTATGAAGTCCCATCCTTCCTCGCCGTCACCAGCTACATCAATCGCGTAATTATTGTCAGTTAAGGCTTCTGTAAGAGATGCAGCAATCCGTTCGTCATCTTCAACTAATAAAAACTTCATCGCATAATCACTATTACAGTATTTCTTATTAATTGTTTCTAAACATTATGTAGGTAATCAATTCAAACTTAAAATCAGGCATGAATGAAGTATATGAGGATTTTTAACTTGGTGGTACATCTTTCCAAGTTCTTTACTTTTGCTGTCTTATGCTCAAAGTTAGTTTGAGGTTAAGTAACACATTTATTTTAGATGGATAAGTATTGTTAAACCTCTAACCTCAGCAACGTTGTATTCATTCAAGAGGTTCTAATGGTTAAGATCAATCAGTCTCGTGAATTTCGTAAACTCCATCGTAACATTGCACCAATTTTATTCATTCCTCTACTGCTGAGTGCGTTAACTGGTATTGCTTATCGTCTGGGAAGAAGTTGGTTTGGGATGCCTAGAGACATTGGCGAGATTTTCCTCGCAATTCACCAGGGTACTTTTTTGGGTAAACCACTAGAACCAGTTTATGTATCCTTGGTAGGGCTGGGACTAGTGGGATTGGTGATTACCGGATTTGGTATGATTCGTAAATCCAAGCAATCTCGCTCAAATAAAGCAGAATCTAAACTAACTGTCCGAACCATTCACAGTATTGTTGCACCTATTATTTTTCTACCCTTGTTAGCTAGTGCTGTTACGGGTATTGCTTACCGAGTGGGCGAAAGCTGGCTGGGATTACCAGAAGAACAAATTGAATTATTAATGACAATTCATCAAGGTAGCTATTTCGGGAGTTTTGGCAAATCTATTTATGTTTTTCTTGTTGGTTTAGGGCTGATTGCTATGCTATTTACAGGCATCAGCATGACAGGAATTTTTCGCAAGCGTCGTTCCCCAGTTCCAGAAAGCGAACAAGATGAAAAACTTATCTAAATAAAAATTGTGTTCCTGTTATTAAACTTGTTGATGATCACATAATATTTATGGGGTCTACATCAATAGTTAAGCTAACAGACGAAGGACAAAGCGATCGCACTTCTTCCCAATCGGGTAACTTTGGTAAGGCATCGGGGTCAAATTTAATCAATATTTGCCAGCGATAACGATTAGCTACCCGTAAAATACTCGCTGGTGCTGGGCCTAATATCTCGAATTCTTCTTCTGTACTCAAAGCTGTGGCAATAATTTGCGCCGTATTTTGCACTTGAATCGGGTCGAGACTACTTAACCGCAACAAAATTAACCGCCCATAAGGTGGATAATTGAGTGCTTGGCGTTGTTCTAACTCAGCTTCAGAGAAAGATTGATAATCGTGCGATCGCACTGCTGCAATTACCTGATGTTCTGTAGTATAAGTCTGCACAATCACCCTACCGGGATCTTCGCCTCTACCAGCACGTCCAGCGACTTGAGTCAAGGTTTGAAATGCCCGTTCACTGGCGCGATAATCTGATAAATTTAGCAATCCATCGGCGGCGACAACACCCACAAGTGTCACCTGTGGTAAATCCAAACCTTTGGTAAGCATTTGCGTACCAACTAATAAATCCGCTTCGCCGTTGGCAAACTTGGTAAGTAGAGTCCGGTGTGAGCCTTTGTTGCGGGTGGTATCGCTATCAAAACGAATCAAGCGCAACTCTGGGAATTGTCGCGCTAGTTCCTGGGTGACTCGCTGAGTACCGCTACCGAAAAATTTCAGGTAAGGGGAACTACAATCAGGGCAGAATTTAGGATGCGATCGCGCATAGTTACAATAATGGCAACGCAATAATTCCGGCGCTTTTTCTTCGGTGTGGTGATACGCCAGCGAAACATCACAGTGCGGACATTCCAACACATATCCACAACTGCGGCAAGAGACAAAAGTACTGTGTCCCCGGCGATGGATAAATAAAATTCCCTGTTGTTTTTTTTCTTGCAACTCTTGCAAAGCTGTTTGCAGCGATCTACTAAATATAGAACGATTTCCCTGCTGCAATTCTTGCCGCATATCAACTATTTCCACCGGCGGTAAAGGGCGGGAGTTGACGCGCTCAGGCAAACTTAAGTAATGAGTAATGAGTAATGAGTAATGAGTAATGAGTGAGGAGTTAGGAGTTACGAATTCTCCCTCTGCCCCCTGCCCCCTGCCCCC
>NZ_KV757737.1 GCF_001712795.1 Nostoc sp. KVJ20 | reverse complement strand
TGTTTAGTATGACTTTTAGAGAGTAGCAGATTCAGGTATGTTGTAAATTAGCCACGGCGAAACAGAGCTTCTAAATAAACCTGGGAAACACGGCGATCTCCATCAGCATTTTGCAACAGAAACAGTGAGATAGCTGCGGTAATAAGGCGATGTTCATCCCAATCAGGATGCTGTTCTAGATAGCTATTTAAAGACTGATGTAGTGTTTCAGGAAGATTAGTCAAGATGTTTTGGGTTGAGTTCATGGGAGCAAAGCTTCCGAAAAAGCAAATCAATAGGGACAATAAGCCAGAGGTAAAGAAAGGGAAAGGGGGAAAGGGGAAAGGGGAAAGGGAACCAGTGACTTAAAAGCTCTTGTTTTAAATATGGATCGGAGGCGGAGCGGCTCCGGCTCCGCACTGCTAAGTGATCGCACTACATGCCTTAAAAATCTTCTTTTTTTATTCTCCATATTTAAAAATAGGGGCTTCATAGCTTTTGGGGAAAAGAACATTAGTGTATTTCCCTTTCCCCTTCTTGGTGATGCAGTAGTTGTCCTGTTTCACCCCATTCTTTAGTTGTCAAACCACCTGTGCTAGCAACTGAATAGTTTTATACAGTCGATGTTCAAGATGGAATAGACGGCAAAGGCTAGTCGATTTATTGTGTGCTGACTGGCTCGGTTTGTCAATGTTGCAAAATATTAAACATAAATATAGAAAAAATAAATAATTACGTGAAAGCTAGGGTTAGAGATAGATTTTCTTTACGCAACTTAACAATAACTCCGTAAGACAGACTGATGGCTACAGTCATAACAAAATCCCCAGTGGATGAATAGAAGCCGATTATCTTGTCAAACAACTGTGGAAAACAGTAGAATTAGCTGTGGAAAGTCTGTGGAATCAGTTAGAAAAAGTAGAGCTAATGATAAGAATTGCAAAAAGTTCTAATGTAATAATGTAAGCTCTGCGATTGTCAGGGGCTAAAAATACAGTAGATCCTATGCTACAGACAAATCTTCGGCTCAGTGACGACTCAAGTGGAAAAATTCTTTTCGCGTCACATTGGAATAACCTCGTGTGTAATTAACAACTTCCTTTGACGGTTACAAATCAAAATCAAGGCTGAATGTTTCCCCTGAAGAATCTTCTTCTTCCTCCTCTGTAAAGGGAGTTGAACTCCAAGATGAGGCTTTGTTATCTTCTGTATTAGTCGGCGTGAAAGCTACTTGTTGTGTGGGAAATGCACCCTTTCTGAAAGCAAAATAGCAATCAATAATAAAGTAAAGCGTCTCCAGGTAACTCTTGCCTAGTTGCTGTGATTCGGCAAATATCCGCTCACGGTAGCTATCTTTGATCCGAACTTTTTCTGGGGTTAAGTCAAGTTTGTCTGCCATTGCGATCACTTAATAGATGTAGTAGTTGGGTTCTTGGCAGAAATGGTTTTTGCCATTTCTAAAAGCCCAGAGACATTGGCTTCTACCGGATTGCCCAGGATTTTGAAGCCGTTTTTCTCCAACAGCTTCTTAAATCCTGGTAAGAGGCAGCCTCCACCAATCGCCCAGATTTCATCCCCCTGGTGCTTGGCATCAAGTGTCAGATTCACCACTTTCTTCAAGTATTTTTCATACCAATCTTTCAAACAAGCGCTGTATATATCTTTGATATCGATGTCACGGCTGTATCGGGTATGCCCCATCTCCAGACAAAATCGGATTTTGGAGGCATCCCCGATTTTTCCGCCATTCAAATGTTTCATTTTTTGGGAAATATCATCGATGAGAACTTCTACACCGATAGGGTAAGCAGTGTGAACTTCTCGCTGACCCCGGTTGTAACGAGAATACAGGGTCGTACCATTGCCAAAGTCTAAAATAGTTAGCTTTTTGGGTAGTGGATGCCCAAACAATGCACCCATCCCCTCTAGTACAACTTTAAGCACTTCTACTTTCACGTCTGATTGCTTGCCAGCAAGTATTGGCTGATATTCTCCATTGAGTACTTTTTGCAATTCTTCAGCCAGACCAACATCATGTAAGCTAACGACTAATTTTAAGTGCCAAGCCCTACGGTGTGGGAGATGTGCCAATGCACCCAACAAAGTCAACAACGCATTATTGACTTTATTTTCATTATTGTCTGTGTTGCGGTCAAAATAATTTCCTGTACGGTAAGCAGACTCTCCAACGGTGTAAGCAGTACCGTTAAAAACTACACGTCCTGGAACATCTTCCATCTCAGATGTGGAAATATAACTCGGCACACGAATTACTTCAAATCCTTCGACTAAAAGTTTGAGACTTCCGTAACCGTTATCGAAACCCGCAGGAAAAATTTTTTGCGCCGTGTGAATGTTTGACATCTGCTCCAAGGTAATACGCTTTGATTTGTGAAAATTATCTGTTGAAGTGATCTGCAAGAGCAAGAGAAAGAAGAATAAAATAACTTCCCCTTTTTTGCCTAATCTCAAGAGCTTATCATAACCCCTTGGGGGCTAAATGGGGTACAAAATGTTAACCAGTCAAATGTACCCCATTTAGCACCTATATATACCCTATATAGGTGTCAAAATGTCACCAAAGTCGTGAGCTATTGTTGGGGTATATATGGGGGCTATATATACCCCATGAGCAATTTTTAAAATCTTCCCATATAACGAATCAAAAGCCGCAGGGATGTGCTTAATCAGTTTTTGTTGGCTTGGGTGGTCGCTTAGTAGATTCCATTCTGCCTTTAAAATATCAATTAAAAGTAATTTCCTTTACAATACTAGCTAGCTTTCATCCTATATCGCGTTATCGCGNTGATTAAGTAACGAGAGGTTAACCCTTTTGAGCATAATACTGGGAATAGTAAGTGATCCGGCTTTTATCCTATATCGCGTTATCGCGATGATTGAGTAACAATAGGTAAACCCTTTTGAGCGTAATACTGAAAATAGCGAGTGATCCGGCTTTTATCCTATATCGCGTTATCGCGATGATTAAGTAACGAGAGGTTAACCTTTTTGGGCGTAATACTGGGAATAGTAAGTGATCTAGCTTTCACTCTATATCGCGTTATCGCGATGATTAAGTATGGCACTATTCTGATTTTCCTTAAGCCTGAAACTATCGAAGTAACAAGGGTTCCATATTGTAAAACTTCCGTGCTGGGTTGAACATCATTCACTAGTAACCACCAAAGGTGATGTCTACCCCTGGTGATCGCGCACAGGAGAAACATATTGACATCCTCCGACCGCTAGTTAAGAATGCAGAAATTGTGGACATATCGATAAGTCAAATCGTGATGCTGAGAAGTTCATTTGTACAAAATGCGGATATCACGAACACGCTGACATCGATGCTGCAAAGACTATGTTAGTTTCTCTGTATATCGCGTTATCGCGATGATTAGTTAACGGTGAGTATCAATCGAGTGGTGGTGTTTTAGAAAGAGCATCTGAGATGATTTGTGCAAGCTTGTACTCAAACTCAGCCAGAGCTACTGGATCACCATTTGGTGGACGCTCTAGCTTTTCTGAGTGACTAGCTTGTGCAATAATCTCTTTCTGCGCGTGTCGAAGAATTGTCATACAAGACCTTAATACATGACTAAGTTTGAGAGGAGTTTCTAGTTCCTCGGCAAGGCGAGAGACGAATCGTTCAATTTCTCTTTCCTCAGATTTAGTCAAAAGTACCCGCTTCTCTCGGCTTAATTTTTCGATTACTGGTGCAGGTTGTATAGGTGGAGATTGTTGAGGGTCAGGAGTTATTGGCTCCGATAAAGTTGAATCTCTCACAGATGCAGTAGCAGTATTATCTGAAACTGAAGTTGTTTCCTCTGAATCTGAACCCCTGAGAACAGACCGTACCAATGCTTCGTCTACTGGGCGGTAGGGTTTTTCATTTCCTGAAACACGTTTAGCCATTGGTAACTACTTTTTGCCTCGCTTTGTTGAAACAGCAGATTTTATAGTAGATGTTGTAACTGGTTCTTCAAACTCAGCAATACGAGCTTCTATTTCCTTAGCCAGCTTACGATATTGGTTTGTGACTTTGTGGTTTGGTGCAGTTTGGAAAATTGTCTTCCCTAACTTTTGGGACTGAGGTACAACCGTAGAACGGCTGATGAGTGTATCAAATTTTAAAGACTTACTACCATCAGAAAAAAGTTTCTCGACATATTCAGTTAGAGAACTAGCTAATATAGTTCTGCTATCTACACAACAAAGAATTACTCCTAACAAACGTAAATTCGGGTTGCCGTAACGTTGAGCGCCTTGAATATCAGTTAAAGCATCATTAAGTCCTGCGATCGCAAATGGGTCAGGAGTGGCTGAAAGAATAAACCAGTCAGCCGACTTATAGGCTGCAATTGTTGGTGTAGTTGCATTAGGCGCTGTATCAAGAAAGATGTAATCATACATTCCAGCAAGCTTGCGTAAAGGATTAATCAAAACATCTTGAGTAACCAAAAACTTATCTCTAGCTGCGAGTGCTTGATCTATCTTTTCTAGATTTCGACGAGCTGCAATCAAATGAATATTTTTAGGTAACTCTACTCCATCATCAGGGGTAATGATTACATCTGTTGGTTCTTCTTCCCCAGTCAAAACTTCAAAAGTACCAAGGAAGCTTTCGCTAGGAATTCCTAAATGCCGGGTAGCTCCCTGGTTCATATCTAAATCGAATATTAGGCATCGCCTTCCCATTTCACCTAAAGCAGTTGCAATATGAATCAGGTTACTAGTTTTTGCAACTCCTCCCTTTTGATTGCCCACTGCAATCACTTTAGTTTTTCGTGCTGTTACTTCATGGCTCATGTAAGTGTCCTCAATAACCAGCAAATTTTTATAGCGACTTCGCATTATAGTAATGTCGCGTTATCCGAAACTAGCGTTATAGCAAACTCGCGTTATCGCGATTTAGCAAGTAGGCTAATAGTGCTACTAGAGAAGTAAGATCCTTACCGTACAACAATTTTTCAGTTTTGATAACGAGTTTGTATTATAACAATGTCGCGTTATCCGAAACTAGCGTTATAGCAAACTCGCGTTATCGCGATTAAATAAAAAAAAGAGCTTATTATTTTTTTTAAGGGTAAAAAAGACCCAGATTAAATACCTGGGCCTTTGAAGTTGGGAATTATCCCAAGATTTCAATCACAGCCGCTAGAATAGCTGGGGCTTTGTCTGAAACCGGAATGAATACCCGCTTTTTCCAGTTGATGATCTCGGTGAAACATCCAGCAGCTAAAAGCCGCTCTGCCAGTGAGATAGCATTAACCAACTCTATACGAGGTTCTGCGGCAATATAAGAACGCCGTAAAGTTACGCCACCCGGTAACTGCTGGGAATAGCCTTCGTTTAGCACTAAAGAGACTAACTCCTGTGGGCTTAATAGCTTGTTCTTGAGTCCGAGTTGTTCAGCCACCGACTGGATATCCTGAGCATTTACTACCCGACCGAGAATCTTTTGTCCATCGCTGGTTTGCAAGCGGAAGACTCGGCTATTGTGCTGCGGCAAGATTTTCCAAATGGGCAACAAAATACCGGTGACTAAGTGCAGATAATCGGTAGTGAACTTGGGCAATGCGTCTACTTCAGTAGACCACCCTGCGACGAACGCATCGACACAAACCGCTTTCCAAGTGGAAGATTCTAAATCCTTGACTGGTATACGGGTTTCTTTTTGGGGACGGACGAGTAACACTCTTGGTACAACACCACCATCAGCGTCATAGATACTATGTGTCGGAATTGACACAGCAGCATTGCCTGACTTGGAGTTGATCATGAGCCGTCCTTGATATTGAGTGGCAAACTCCAACATCTCAATAGCCGTTTTGATGTTGTTTTTCTGAATGCGTTCCACTTTCAAGTAATTGGTGACGCTACCAGTTTGAGCATGAGTATATACAGCTTCCTGGCTCTCAACAGTAAAGCGTTCAGCCCGTAAAGTCTCCACCCCCATTTCATAGACACCAGCAGCGATCGCTGCTTCAATCTGCTGACTTAGCAACAACTCAAAACGCTCGAAAATGATATTTTGCATATCAATGCGTAAAGCCAGAAGTCGATTGAGGAATTGACGCAGGGGTGGGAGATCGATTTTCATCCCGCCTTCATGAGAGGTTAAGCACAGTCCAGTCATTTGCTCAAAAGTCCCTAGTGGCACTTCATAAAATCGACCTTGGTATATTTGTCTGAATAATTCATACAGGGCGTGTTCTGCATAGTTCGATTCCAGATTATCCTTAGCCTCAAATATCCCATTGCCTCCGGTTTGCCTTTGCCCCCTTGTGAGTGCGCCCAAGCTATCCAGCCGTCGAGCAATAGTGCTGATGAATCGGCGTTCACCTATAACGTTCGTCGTGACTGGTCTGAACACGGGCGCAGATGCTTGGTTGGTTCTGTGCGATCGTCCAAGCCCTTGAATTGCATTGTCTGCTCTCCAGCCGGCTTCCAACAAATAATGCGATCGCCGCCGACGATTCGCAGCATTTAGATCAGCATGATAACTTCTGCCTGTTGCACCAGCGTCACTGAAGATGAGGATTTGTTTGTCTCCCTGCATAAACGCAGCAGTTTCAGCAATATTCGCCCCACTACCACGCGAATCAACGAACAAACGCCCCGAATCATCTTTCAGAACTCGCTTGCTGCGACCAGTTACTTCGGCAATTTGCTTGTGACCAAAATGCCACAGCAATTGTTCTAATGCACCAGGGATTGGATCAAGGCTTGCTAACTTATCGACTAAGGCATCTCTCAAGGCTACAGCTTCTTGGGAGATAACTGGAGAGCCATCAGCGTCAAAGACCGGCTCGGATCTTTCTTCTCCATCAACGCCAGAATGAATGGAATGCAGATGAACAGGGAAAGCACTCATCAAGTAGTCCATCACATATTCTCGTGGGGTCAAGTCAAGATTGAGATCCTTCCATTCGTCAGCCGGAACTTCATCAAGTCGTCGTTTCAAAAGTTCTTCATTAGTCGAAACTATTTGAATGACAATTGCAAGACCTTGGGCTAGATCCTGCTCAATCGCTTTGATCAGGGTGGGGCATTTCATCCCGGTCAGCAGATGATTGAAGAATCTCTGTTTATGGCTTTCAAACTGCGACTTAGCAGACATCTTAGCAGCACGATTGTACGTTTTTGCGCCAGTTATATTGCAAGCTTCTAACGCTTTCTCTAAATTATTATGAATAACCTGAAAAGCATCGGAATAGCTGTTATAGCTTCGTTCCTGCCTCGGCGTTAACTCAATTTCGAGAGTTTGATACTCAACTCCCTCGAATGAAAGGCTCCGCGCCAGATACAGTCCCAAAGCCTTGAGATCCCTTGCTACGACTTCCATCGCGGCAATACCACCGCCCTCAATGGATTCCACAAAATCCTCACGGGAGGTAAACGGGAAATCTCCAGTCTGCCAAAGCCCCAGACGATTTGCATAAGATAGGTTAGAAACCTTCGTCGCTCCAGTCGCGGAGACATAGACAACTCTTGCCCCAGGTAAAGCATTTTGCAACCGCAGCCCAACAATGCCTTGCTGGGATGCCGCAACCATACCGAGTTTACCCTCTTGAGCCATTGCGTTACCCATCGCGTGACACTCATCAAATGCGATCGCTCCCTCAAAGTCCTTGCCTGCCCATTCAACAATTTGCTTGAGCCGACTTTTACCGTTCTTTTGAGAACGTAGAGTTGAGTAGGTGCAGAACAGAATACCTTGGGTGAAAGGGATGGGGTCGCCAAGTTTGATGTTGCTCAGGTCAATGATATCTTTTTCACTACCTCCGAGCGCACACCAATCTCTACGTGCGTCCTCAATAAGAGCAGAACTCTTTGATACCCAAATGGCTTTTCTTCGTTCCTGACACCAGTTGTCGAGGATGATTCCTGCACATTGTCTTCCTTTCCCGGCGCCTGTCCCATCGCCTAAGAACCAGCCACGACGAAATTTTACGGCATTTTCTTCGCCAGTTGCCGCTACAGTCACATTATCCCATGAATCATCGACAATATAAGACCCAGAAAGAAATTCACCGTGCGCCTGACCTGCGTAAATAACGCTTTCAAGTTGTGCTTCAGATAACAATCCTTGTGAGACAATGTTTCGCGGGAGATGCGGTTTGTAAGTGGGTGGTGGTGGCGAGACAAGCGCTAGGGCTGCACTCTCACAGAGTAGCGAGGGATGAGGTAAAGCATCCTTGATTCGGATTCGCTGTGGACGATAGGTTTCGTATAGAGTATCTTTCAAACCCTCACTAGCCGTCCACTCGATAACCTCATATTCCAGCACTACTAAGTCGTCTGGAAGAAAGGAAACTGTTTCTGGTTGTGCAACTGTAATACGCTTTGGCAATTGAATAACAATTGCCTTCGCAGCAGCTTTGACTTTTTCTGAGCGTTCCCACGAAGATCGCTGTGGCAACTGCTCAATCAACGCCAGCAGTTCGGGCAAGTCCAAGGTTTCGGGAATACAGGGGATGTTGCCGGGATTATCAGCCGGAACTTTGTCGATCACTGTAATCCGAGTGTCGATAGTTGTCCCATGTTTTGAGTACACCTTGCCGTTAACCCCGACTGACATTAAAACTCGCGCTTCTGAGTGCCACCTAACAAAAGTCTCGCGCCAAGTGGGATTATTGGGAGAAAACCAGTTGGCTGTGATTGTTACCAGTCGTCCACCGTCAGCCAGTCTTTGCAATGCCGAGTTGATGTGGCTCTTAGTTGCGTCGGGATTGCGACTGTTGATTTTGGGAGATGCACAGAAAGGTGGATTCATCAAAACAACTGAGGGCTGAGTCTTGCCAACCAGATAGTCGTTAATCTGTTCCGCGTTTACTGAGAATAATGGTGTGCCAGGGAACAGCCGACGCAGAATCTTACTTCTATCGGGTGCAAGCTCGTTGAGCATCAGACTTGCACAGTGCAGTTTAGCCATTTGTGCTAACAAACCAGTTCCGGCACTTGGCTCCAGCACCAAATCAGTAGCTTGTATAAATCCTGATTTTGCTACCAGATAAGCAAGCGGCAGAGGGGTGGAGAATTGCTGAAGCTGTACTGATTCTTCACTACGGCGAGTATGCGTCGGGCAGAGGGCTGTTAATTCTTCTAATTGTTGCACAACCACTTGAGGTTGTTGTGATAAAATCTTAATTCCCAGATGACGCAGATATAAGATTTGCGCCACTTCCACAGCTTCGTAAGCATCTTTCCATTGCCATGCACCAGACGCGGCAGTGCCTAGAAAGTAGCGATTCATCTGGGAAGAAACAGTTTTCGTAGAGAGAGGGCGATTATCTATTAAAACTTTTGCAAGCTCTTGGGCAACATTAATAACTGACTGCCCATAATCGATTACTGTTTGCAAATCGAATAAAGAACCTTGAGTGAAAAGTTGCTGTACCATTGCATCACTCACAATATTATTTTTTCACTTTTGCTATGGCGAAGCCTTTCTCTTATTAATAAATGAGGCAAGCAATTGCCTCATTTAAACTTTTGAACCTTCAGATATTTATTCTTCGGTGATCGGACGAGAATTAAAAAGCGAATTAGCCAGCTTTACGCGGTCTACCTGGCTTGCGTTTGCCTGAAGAATTTACATCAGCCT